>JBDTJY010000113.1:0-118427 GCA_039935615.1 Kofleriaceae bacterium | reverse complement strand
TTTCCGTGGGTCGCATTCAGGTAGTACGCCACCTGCGCGGCCGTGACCTCGAACTGGTCGATGTAGTACGGCGACACCTTCGCGGCCATCCGCTCGTTGTCGTCGCCCATCGTGAACGTGCCGCCATCGATCTTGCACATCGGGCTCGGATCGCGTTTCGGAGACGGAGCGTAGTCGGTTTTGCAGTCGCCTTTTCCTCCCGGTTTCACGACGGGTGGAGGCGGCGGCTCGGTTGGATCACCCTTCTTGTCTGCACTCGTTCCTGCGCGGTCGTGCGGCTTGTCTCCCTTGCTACCGCAAGCGGCAACCGCCGCGACAACAACGACGAGGAACGCCGTTCGTTTGATCACGAAGACAGCCTAACAGATAGATAGCCGGTCGCGAGAAGTGACGCTCACCGTTGCTACCCGTTCACGGGGTGGAGTCCGGATCTCCTCGCGCGCGCGAAGGCGATCGTCTCGATCGACTCCGGGCGATCGTCATGATCTGACGAATGGGTGAGCTCGACCGACGCACGCATCGACCGCCTGGAGCGCCAGGTCGAGATGCTGCTCGCGCGAGTCAAAGCGCTGGAGACGGAGAACACATCGCTCCGTGCCGAGAACGCCGAGTTGAAACGTCGGCTCGGCGAGAATTCCTCGAACTCGAGCAAGCCGCCGTCGAGCGACTCGCCGGCCGATCGCCGAGGCCGGCCGAAGGGCGCACCGAGCGGCAATCCGCGGGGTGGTCAGCGCGGCGCTGCGCGGCCTCGTCTGCTGGCGTCGGTCCACAGGCGGAAGCCGCAGCGATCGCGGCGATCTGTTTGCCGCGAATCTCAAGTCGGTGATCCACACCTGCCGCAAGCAGCACCGTCACGTCCTCACCTATCTCAACTCCGCCATTCACGCGGCGCTACGCGGTCGCAAGACTCCGTCCTTGATCGCCGCTGCGTAGTCCACCCCGTGAACGGGTACCTGCGCGCGGCGGGGGTAATCAAATGAATCTCGCTGGCAAACGCGTCGCGATCTACGCGCGATTCTCTAGCGAGAATCAGCGAGAAACATCGATCGCCGATCAAGTCCGACGCTGCACACAGCACGTCGAGCGTCTCGGCGGTGTGGTCGTGCGGTCACTCGTCTTTGAGGATCGCGCTCTGTCTGGCGCGACGATGGTCCGTCCCTCGTTCGAGGCGATGATGGGGCTGGCAACCTCGACTCCACCGAAGCTGGACGCGATCGTTACCGAAGACATGTCCCGCATCTCGCGCGACTTCGCGGACTCGGCGGCAGTCTTCAAGCGCCTTCAGTTCTCACGTGTGCCGCTGCTTGGTGTAAGTGATGGCATCGACACCTCCGCGCGCGGCGCGAAGATGGCCTTCACGTTCTCGTCGATGAAGAACGATCTTTATCTGGACGATCTTCGCGAGAAGACGATCCGCGGCATGGAGGGCCGCGCGATGGCCGGCATGTCGACGGGGATGCTGCCGTTCGGGTTCTGCTCGTCGGCGACCACCGACCGCTACGGCAAGATCGCGGGCTACAAGGTCGAGATTCATCCGGAGCGCGCGGCGATCGTACGGCGGATATTTGCCGACTACATCAGCGGCGCGTCGCTCGCGACGATCGCGACCGAGCTCGTGAGACGAGGCGTCGATTCGCCACGAGCCCACACACGTCACGTCACCAAAGGTTGGAGTGCCGAAACGATCCGCGCGATCGTTCGCAATGAGAAGTACCTCGGGCGCTGGACCTACGGAGCCTCGACGTGGGTACGCGATCCGTCGACGGGCTCACACGTAAAACAGGCCCCGATCGATCGTGCGCCAATCGTCACCGAGAACGCGGAGCTGGCGATCGTGGACGCCCGGCTCTGGAACGCGGCGCACGAACGTATGGCATCGGCGCGGACGTTCTACCGCCGAGGCGACCGAGCCGGTGCCGTGCCCCAAAAGCGGACGGAATACCCGTTCTCATCGCTCCTGTTCTGCTCGTGTGGCGCGCCGATGATCGTCTACAACTCCAAGCCCTCGCGCTACCGTTGCGCTGCATTCGAGAAGCGAAAGCTGTGCTCGAACGATGTTTCGTTCCGCGATGACGTCGCACGGCCCGCGATCCTCGGGGCGATCCGTGATCGCCTGATGCGGCCCGAGGCGCTCGCCTACGCGCAGAAGAAGATGGCCGAGATGCTGGGCGTCCACGAGCGCGGTGCGAGCGCCGAGCTGGACGAGTGTCGTGCACGGCTCGCGCGGCACCAAGGGCGGATCAAGGGGCTCGTGAGCTTCCTCGCGGACGGTGATCGCTCCGAGGCCGTGGTCTCCAGCCTCCGGGATTTGGAGGCGAGCGCGAGGTTAGAGGAGAGAGCGATCGCAGAGATCGAGGCGCGCGGTCGGAAGCCGATTGGACTGCCGTCGGCGGCACAGATCCGGGAGGTTGTCGGAGACTTGGAGACGGCCGTCGGAGCCGAGCCGGTGCGTGCACGGGAGACCCTCCGCACGCTCCTACAAGGCGGGCCGATCGTCATGACGCCGCGGCCCGACCGTTCGTACCACGTCAAATCGACCCTCTACCCCCTGGCGTTGGCTATGTACAACAGCGCGGGTAGCGCGAGCCCACAACTGTTGTAGCCTCACGCCGTCATGCTCGCTGCCTTGTCCCTCCCGTACTTCCACCTCGGATCGCTCGATATCGGTATCCCGATCCAATCGTTCGGCATGATCGTGGCCGCGGGCGTCTTGATCGGTGCCGCGCTGCTGCGCCGTTACGCCGAATGGCACGGGATCAGCGACGAGCACATTCGCGGCCTGACCGGCTGGATCACGGTCTCCGGGTTTATCGGAGCGCACGTCTTCGACGTCATCGCGTACCAGTGGCACGAGCTGATGGACAATCCGCTGCTGTTCGTCGAGGTCTGGAAAGGCATCTCGTCGTACGGCGGCTTCATCGGCGGTGCGATCGGCTTCGCGATCTACGTCTGGTGGAAGCGGCTGCCGGCGCGCTTGTTCGCCGATACCGCCATCGTCGGCCTGTTGCCCGCGTTCTCGATCGGCCGGATCGGCTGCACGGTGGTCAGCGATCACATCGGGGCCGCCGTCGATCGCGGTGCCTGGTGGGCGATGCTGGCGATGAACTATCCCGATGACCCGGCGCACCGCGAGCTCGCGCTCGGCCCGGTCCTCCAGATGTCCGACGCGAACCACTCGCTGATCGTCAACAACCACCTGCTCGCGTGGAACCTCGGCCTGATCGAGTTCCTCTATCTGCTCCCGGTCAACGCGTTGATCCTGTTCCTGGCGTTCCGCTCGTGGAAGCGCGTCAACACCGGGCTCCTGATCGTGCTCACCGGCATGCTCTATGCGCCCGTGCGCTTCTTCCTCGATTTCCTGCGCCCCGAGGACACCGACCCGCGCTACCTCGGCCTCACGTTCGCCCAGTGGGCCTCGTTCCTCGCCTTCGGCGCGGCGGCGTATGTCGCGCTGAAGGTGTTCCAGAACGGCTCGCCGGCCGAGACCGTGACCAAGACCAGCGGCGAGGCGCAGCGCCGGCTCAAGTCGATCCTCAAGGAGGACGTCACCGCGCCGAAGAAGGTCGAGCTCCAGTCCGAAGGCGACGACCAGGCCGACAAGAAGGCCGACGACAACAAGGCCGACGACACGTCGAAGCCGACCGTCAAAGGTAAGAAGTAGCCTAGCGGCGCTTCTTCGAGGCGGGCTTCTTCTTCGACGACGACTTCTTCGCCGCCGATCTCTTCGAGGCGGCCTTCGCGGCCGGCTTCTTCACTGCCGCCGGCTTCTTCGCGGCCGGTTTGGCCTGCTTCTTCGGCTTCGCCTTGGGATCCGGAGCGCGAATCGCCTTCGGCGTCCCGGCGAGCGTGTCCGCACGCGGTCGGCGCGGCGCCGGTTGGCCATGGTGGCCATCTTCGTTGCGGCGATCGCGGCGGGTCTCCATCTCGGCGATGATGCCCGCATCGTCGTCGGCGGTCAGCGCCTCGGCGGCCAGCGAGAACAGGTGGTCCTCGCGCGCGACGTGCGTGCGATGGGCCACCTCGAGCCGTTCGGCGACCTCGAGCAGGGATTTGCCCGCGCCCTGGCGGCTGTCTCCGTCGAGCTTCGCGGCGAGCTCGCCGATCTGGTTCTGGAGCGCGACCTGCGACGGATGTTCTGCCGACAGCGACGCGAGCTGTTCGGCGAGCTCGGGACGCCGGGTCGACAACCGCGGGAACAACGAGCCTTCCTCGTCGAGGAAGTGCCTGGTGATCGAGCGCTTGAAGTACGCGACGGCGTCGTGAACGGTATCCACATCGCCGGTATCGGGCCGCCCGGCGGCGAGGCGGCGCGCCGCGGCGAGGAGACCTTCCATCACATCGTCGTGGCGGCGGTGACACCTCTCCAGCTGCGCGAGACTTGCGAGCACATGAGAAGTGTCCATGTTTGCTCACCCTCGGACCACTGTCCTCGGCGAAAAAACGCTGGTAAAGAGTCAGCACCACAATGGCCGAGCCCCTGGAGAACGTCGTCATTATCGGAAGCGGTCCAGCAGCCCACACGGCCGCGATCTATGCAGCACGCGCGAACCTCTCGCCGGTGATCTTCGAGGGCTTCCTGGCCGGCGGGATCGCCGCCGGTGGCCAGTTGACGACCACGACCGACGTCGAGAACTTCCCGGGCTTCCCCGATGGCATCCAGGGCCCCGAGCTGACCGAACGGTTTCGCGCCCAATCGGAGCGGTTCGGCACCCGGATCTTCACCGAGACGATCACCAAGGTCGATTTCTCGAAGCACCCGTTCACCTACGCGAGCGACGAGCAAGCCGGCACGGCCAAGGCGATCATCATCGCGACCGGCGCGACCGCGAAGCGCGACGACATCGTCGGCACCCGTGACAACGAGCTGTGGCAGAAGGGCGTCTCGGCGTGCGCCGTGTGCGACGGCGCGCTGCCGGTGTTTCGCAACAAGCCGCTGTTCGTCGTCGGTGGCGGTGACTCCGCGATGGAGGAGGCGAGCTTCCTCACCAAGTTCGCGTCGAAGGTCTACATCGTCCACCGCCGCGACGAGCTGCGCGCGAGCGCGATCATGCAGGACCGCGCGAAGAAGAACCCCAAGATCGAGATGCTGCTCTCGCATCGCGTTGTCGCGGTCGAAGGCGGCAACGGCGTCGAGGTCGTTCGCGTCCAGAACCTCAGGACCAACGCCGAAGCGGCGATCCCAGCGGCGGGGCTGTTCTTCGCGATCGGCCACGTCCCGAACACCGCGTTCCTCGGCGGTCAGATCACGACCGACGACCAAGGCTACATCATCACCACCCCCGGCACCACGATGACCAACGTCCCGGGCGTGTTTGCCGCAGGCGACTGCCAGGACAAGAAGTACCGCCAGGCGATCACCGCGGCCGGGACCGGCTGTATGGCCGCGCTCGAGGCCGAAGCGTTCCTCAGCGGCCACCACGGTTAGTCTCCGGGCGGGAATTCGCCCCGGATCACCGCGGTTGCAGGACGCGGTGCCATGTCACAATCGGTGTATCCCGTGAGTCGAGAGTCCACGCCCACACGCGATTCGCACGTCACGAAGGTGCTAGCGGTGCTCCTGTTGCTCGTCGCAGGGGTGCTGCTCTTCACGCTCGTGAAGCAGCGCCAGTCGAAGTCCCCGTTCACCTCGTACGAGCCGCGCCCGATCACGCAGCGCCCCGACAAGCTCGGCGCCGACGAACAGACCACGATCGACGTATTCGAGAAGTTCTCGCGCTCGGTGGTCCACATCACGAGCCTCGCGTCACGGCGCGATCGGATCACGATGGACGTCACCGAGATTCCGCAGGGCACGGGCTCGGGCATCGTGTGGGATCAAGACGGTCACATCGTCACGAACTTCCACGTCGTCCAAGAAGGCGATCGCGCGAACGTGACGCTCAACGACGGCACGACGTATCCGGCGACGATCGTCGGCACCACGCCCGACAAAGATCTGGCCGTGCTCAAGATCGACGCGCCGCCGCAGAAGCTGCTGCCGCTGCCGATCGGACAATCGTCGAACTTGAAGGTCGGCCAGAAGGTGCTCGCGATCGGCAACCCGTTCGGCCTCGACGAGACGTTGACCACCGGTGTGATCTCCGGCCTCGGCCGCGAGATCAAGAGCGTGTCGGGCCGGCCGATCCAGGACGTGATCCAGACCGATGCCTCGATCAACCCGGGCAACTCCGGTGGCCCGCTGCTCGATAGCTCGGGTCGGCTGATCGGGATCAACACGGCGATCTACTCGCCGTCGGGCGCGAACGCCGGCATCGGCTTCGCGGTCCCCGTCGACACGGTCAATCAGATCGTGCCGCAGCTCATGAAGTACGGAAAGATCACGCGCCCCGGCCTCGGCATCAGCATCCTCGCCGACCAGATCGCACAGCAGAACCGGATCGATGGCGTCGTCGTGCTCCAGGTCGCGCCGAGCGGCGCCGCCGACCAGGCCGGCCTCGTCGGGGCGAAGTCGTCTCAGTCGGGTGCCGAGATCAACGATGTCATCGTCGGCATCGATGGCGCCGAAATCCACCGCGCGAACGATCTCTACAAGGCGCTCGACACCCACAAGGTGGGAGACATGGTCGACGTTGCCGTCGAGAACCACGGTAAAAAACGCTCGGCTAAGGTAACGTTACAAGCGGTTCAGTGACCGCACGTAGTACCGCCGAGCAATCGCCTCCACAGGCACCCGTCGACGTCGAACCCGAGCCACCGGTGTGGCGCGACACGATGTTTCGCCGCGCACGTTCGTTGATCGCGAACGCGTTCTTCGAGTCGCTGTCGGCGACCGGTCGGTTGCATCCGGCGGCGTCGCCGAAGCGCCACGGCGTCGAGCTCGAAGCCGATGTCGTCTACGGCCCGGACCCGCAGCATCGGCTCGATATCTATCGCCCGATCACGCGGCCCAAGCCGTGGCCGGTCGTGTTCTACGTCCACGGCGGCGCGTTCCATCTGTTGTCCAAGGACACCCACTGGTTGATGGGCCTGGTGTTCGCGCGGTTCGGCTACCTCGTCGTCAACATCAGCTATCGGCTCGCGCCGAAGCATCCGTTCCCGGCCGCGATCGAGGACACCTGTCGCGCGTACACGTGGATGGCGTCCCGGATCCAGGAGCTCGGCGGTGATCCGACTCGGGTCGCGGTCGCTGGCGAGTCCGCGGGCGGCAACCTGATCACGTCGCTCGCGCTTGCCTCGATCTGGGAGCGCCCGGAGCCGTGGGCGCGCGAGGTGTTCGAGTGCGGCGTGCTGCCGCGAGCGGTGCTGCCGTTCTGCGCGATGCTGCAGGTCTCCGAGACCGATCGGTTCGCGAAGCGCCGCAAGATGCCGTGGTGGGTCGACGGAATGATCCGCGACGCCGGCGCGTCGTACCTGCATGGCCATCCGCAGATGCGGAGTGCCGCCACGGCGCTCGCCGATCCGTTGGTCGCGATCGAAGCCGCGGCGCTCCACGAGCTCGCGTTCGAACGGCCCGTCCCGCCGTTCTTCGCACCCGTCGGTACGCGGGATCCGTTGCTCGACGATACGCGTCGCCTCGAAAAGGCGCTCGCCACCCTCAATGCGCCGTGCGAAGCGCGATATTACCCGGGCGGCATTCATGCATTTCACGCGCTTGTTTGGGATCCCGCCGCGCGCCGGTGCTGGCGCGACGCGCTCGCATTCCTCGATCGCCACATGCGCCACATGCGGTAGCGCGTCGTGACGGTCGGCCGGGTAGGCAAGATCGGGCTGTGGGCCGGCGTCGGCATCGTGATCGCGAACATGATCGGCGCGGGCGTGCTGACCACGCCGGGCTACATGGCGATGGATCTCAAGCCGTCGTACATCCTGCTCGGCTGGTTGGTCGGTGGCGTGGCGGCGCTGTGTGGCGCGCGCGCGTACGCGGCGGTCGCGCAGGCGATTCCGCGCTCGGGTGGCGAGTACCGCTACCTGTCGACGCTGTGGCATCCGCTGCTCGGCTACCTCGCGGGCTTCACGTCGTTGATCGTCGGGTTCTCGCAACCGGTCGCGCTCGACACCCAGCTCGTCGGCCACTACGTCAACACGCTCGGCGTCGCCATCGATTGGCGGATCATCACGGTCGCGGTGATCGTACTCGTGACCGCGCTCCACGCGTTCAACCTGCGCGCGTCGCGCGGCGGCCAGAACATCCTGGTCGCGGTGAAGTTCACGCTGGTCGTCGGCTTCGTCGTGGTCGGCCTCGTCGCGGGCTCGAAGTCGTGGCCGACCTGGGTCCCCGAAGCGTCGAAGCACGGCCTCCCGGTCGCGGCTTTCTTTAACGAGCTCGTGTTCATCGCGTTCTGCTTCAGCGGGTGGAACGCGGCGATCTACGCGAGCGAGGAGTTCGCGAATCCGCGCCGCGACGTGCCGCGCGCGATGCTGATCGGTTGCAGCATCGTGATCGTGCTCTACCTCCTGGTCAACTGGGTGTTCGTCGCGAACCTGACGCCGGCGCACTACGGCGAGTGGATCTCCGGCGACGTTCACAAGATCACGCTCGGTCACATCGTGATGCGCGAGCTGGTCGGCTCGACCGGCGCGAAGGTGATGTCGGTGTTCATGATCGTCGCGCTGCTCTCGGCGACGAGCGCGATGACGATGATCGGCCCGCGGGTCTACGCCGCGATGGCGCGCGACGGCTATCTGCCGAAGGTGTTCGCCGGTGAAGACGGCAAGCCGCCGACGTGGTCGGTGATCCTCCAGGGTGGCATCGCGATCGCGGTCGCGATGACCACCAAGTTCATCGATGCGATCGGCACGGTCGGCGCGGTGCTGACGCTGATGGCCGCCTTGACCGCGCTCGGCGTGTTCAAGCTCCAGCTCGATCCCAAACAGGAGGAGAAGCCGGGTGTGGTCGCGCTGATCGCCGCGACGATCTTCGTCGGGCTGTCGGCCTGGATGCTGTACTTCACGTTCACGAGCCCGCTCCTCAACGCGGTGAAGCTGCCGTACATCGGCACGGTGTCCGCGCCGCTGGTCTGGCTCGCGTTCATCGGCCTGATCACGATCATCTACGCGACGTGGGTCGCGATCCGCCGGCGCCGGGTCTGACGGGTCTCGGCCGGCCGATTCTCGCAGCCAAACCGCTCGACGAGGAATATGCTTCCCGGGACGATGCGGCTCCCGCTGATTGCGCGCCTGATGGCCGGGCTCACCGTTGCGGCGATCGCGCATGCGGCCACGCCGGCTCCCGCAGCGAGCTGGGCGGATTGGGTCGGCGATTGGGGCGGCAAGCTCAAGTGGGCCGGCTGTTCGATCGACGGCGAGCCGACCGCGACGGTCGCGGTCGATGCGACCGATGGTGCGCTCGCGATCGATCTCGCACCGGCAGGTGGTGCGCTCGCCGCGCTGTCGCTGGTCGAGAACGGCACCGGCTGGCTCGGTCAGCAGGGGGATGTCACGGTCAAGCTCGCCCACGGTCGCGCTAGCTCGCTCGAGCTCACGGTCGAGCTCGAATCGGGATGCGCGATGCACGCGACCATGAAGCGCGCGTCGGTCGGCATCGCGGCGTGCGACGAGCTCGCCGCGTGGGCGCGGATCGAGGAGCACTGCACGAAGCTCGCGAAACCGCGGCTCGAGAATTTCGCGCGCTTGGTCCGCCAGCGCGTCGAATGGACCAAGGCGCAGGGGGACGTGCGGCTCGCCGCGCAGTGTAAGAATCGCGCGAGCAAGGTCGAGGCCGAGCTCGCCGACGTCGGCTGTGCGCCCGATTCGAACCCGGTGTCGCCGCGCGGGCCCGAGTGCCAGGCCCTGCGCCAGACCGCCGCGAAGTTGTCGCGTTGCGGCACGCTGCCGTTCGACCTCGCGACGTCGCTCGCCCATGATGCGAATCAGCTCGCGTCCGCGGTCGCCGGCGCCGAGACCGAGACCAGCCTCAAGGTCGTCGAGAAGCAGTGCAAGCAGATGCGCGACCAGATCAGCGAGGCCGCGCAGCAGGCCGGCTGCGCGCTGTAACGACCACAATACAATTGAGGGTCCAAGGACCCCGCGGCCGGCCTCGTCTAAGCTGGACCGATGTTACCGGCCATCTTTGCGTTCTGCGGCTTCTACGTCGCGGACTCCAACAAACCGATGTTCAACGACGCGACCCAGGTCGTGTTGATGCGCGAAGGCACCCGCACGGTGCTGTCGATGCAAAATAACTACAAGGGTCCGCCGGAGGCGTTCGCGATGGTGGTGCCGGTGCCTTCGGTGCTCCACGAGGGTGACGTCAAGACCCTGCCGAAGGACGTGTTCGCGCACGTCGAGAGGATGGGCGCGCCGCGGCTCGTCGAGTACTGGGAACAGGACCCTTGTCATCCGAACGAGTACGACCTCGATGCGGTGAGCGGCGGTGGCGGCGTCCGCATGCCGGCGCCGACCACGACGGCCGTCAACCACGGCGTGACGATCGAGGCGCAGTTCACGGTCGGCGAGTATCAGGTCGTGATCCTGTCCGCGAAGGATTCGAGTGGTCTCGACACCTGGCTGCGCGATCAGAAGTACAACATCCCCGACGGTGCGGAGCCGCTGCTGCGTCCGTACGTCGAGAGCGGCTCGAAGTTCTTCGTCGCGAAGGTCGATCCGCAGAAGGTCAAGTTCGAGGACGGTCGCGCCGCGCTGTCGCCGCTGCGCTTCTTCTACGACACCGATCAGTTCGAGCTCCCGATCCGGCTCGGGCTCGCGAATAGCCAGGGCACGCAGGACCTGATCGTCAACATCCTGTCGAAGGACCGCTACGAGGTCGCGAACTACCCGAATGTCACGATCCCGACGAACCTCGATCTCAACGAAGGCATGAAGGACAAGTTCGCCGGCTTCTACGCGGCGCTGTTCGACGCCACGCTCGAGAAACATCCCGGCTCGGTCGTCACCGAGTACGCGTGGGCCGCGGGCTCGTGCGATCCATGCCCGGGACCGACGCTGACACCGAGCGAGATGATGACGCTCGGCGCCGACGTGACCGCATCGAAGGCGACGTACGCGCTCACGCTGACGCGCTTGCACGCGCGCTACGGCAAGGACATCACGAACGACCTCGTGTTCAAGGCGGCGCAGCCGATCGTCGGTGGGCGCGAGCGGCACGGCGCGAATGGCACGCTCGAGACCGGTGCGCAGCCGTCGACCATGAACAACTTCCAGGGCCGCTACGCGATCCGCCATCCGTGGACCGGCCCGTTGACCTGCGACAAGCCGGTGCGAGGCGTGTGGGGTGGCCCGCCTGCGGGTACACCGGCGGAGCCGGTCCAGCCTGCACTCGGCCTCGCGTTCGCGCCGCGCGGCAGCGTCCATCTGGTCGACGCACTCGCGCATCCCGATCCGCAGATCGAGCTGGGCAGCGGTGCGTTTCCACCGATCGCAGCCAGCGGTTCCGCCGCGGGGAGCGCCGTGGCGCCGCCACCCGCAGAGACCACGAAGCCGAAAAAGAAGTCCGGCTGCGGTTGTGAAGCCGATGGGCGCGATGCGCTCGGGACCGCGGCGTTGCTTACTGGCATCGGACTCGTGATCGCGCGCCGTCGGCGTCGCAAGTGAACCTGAAAGGTGCGCGCCGAGAGCCATGCCACCGGGTGCGGATGTCGGTCCAGCGACGGCTGCCTCGGGGTGGGGTCGTTCGGAATTTTCAGACCGCGCCGCCGGGGCGCGCGTCAGTAGGATGCACATGCTGAACAAGGCACTCGCGGTCGCAGCCCTCGCACTCCTCGGCGACGCCGGCAGCGCCCATGCGTTCTGCGGGTTCTACGTCTCGGGCTCCGGCCAGAAGCTGACCGCCGACGCGACCCAGGTCGTGCTGATGCGCGACGGCACGCGGACCGTGCTGTCGATGCAGAACGACTACAAGGGTCCGCTCGAGGACTTCGCGATGGTCATCCCGGTGCCGGTGGTGCTCCACGAGAAGGACGTCAAGACGCTGTCGGGCGAGGTGTTCCAGCACGTCGAATCGCTCGGCTCGCCGCGGCTCGTCGAGTACTGGGAGCAGGACCCGTGCGAGATCGCCAAAGAAGAGCGCGAGATGCGCGCCGGTCCCGCGTCGAAGTCGACGGCCGACATGCCCGGCGCAGCACCGATGAAGAAGCCGAGCGTCAAGATCGAAGCGAAGTTCGACGTCGCCGAGTATCAGATCCTGATCCTGTCGGCGACCGACTCGACCGGGCTCGAGACCTGGCTGACCCAGAACCACTACAAGATTCCGGCCGGTGCCGAGCCGCTGTTGCGGCCGTACGTCGAGGGCGGATCGAAGTTCTTCGTCGCGAAGGTCGATCCGAAGAAGGTCAAGATGGTCGACGGTCGCGCGACCCTGTCGCCGATCCGCTTCCACTACGACAGCGAGGACTTCACGCTGCCGATTCGGCTCGGCATGGCGAACGCGAACGGCAAGCAAGACCTGATCGTCAACATCCTGTCGAAGGACAAGCGGTTCGAGGTCGCGAACTACAAGAACGTGTTCGTACCGACGAACTTCGACGTGCGCTCGACGGTGAAGACCCGGTTCGGCGAGTTCTATGCCGCGCTGTTCGACAAGACGATCGAGGCCAACCCGGGCGCGGTCGTGACCGAGTACGCGTGGACCGCGACGCGCGGCTACCACTGCGATCCGTGCACCGAGTACGACGTCTCGGATCAGGACATGAAGACGCTCGGCGGCGACGTGATCGGCAACGGCATCGAGAACGACTTCGTGTTGACGCGGCTGCACGCGCGCTACGGCAAGTCCGAGATGAAGGACGACCTCCGCTTCCGCGAGGCCAAGCCGGTGACCGGCGGCCGCGAGACCTACGCGAAGGACGGCATCGAGTACGGCGCGAAGCCGTCGCAGCAGAACTTCTTCCAGGCGCGCTATGCGGTTCGCCACTGGTGGGCGGGCGCGATGACGTGCAAGAACCCGCAGCGCGGCGTGTGGGGTGGTCCGCCGGATGGTGGCGATCAACAGACGATCGCGGCCGGCAAGTCCGCGTTCGCGCCGCGCGGTAAGATGCAGCTCGGCACCGTGATCGGACGCGACCTGTGGGAGATCGGGGTGAAGAAGGGCGCGGTCGCGCCGGCGCCGGCGCCGAGCGGCGGCGGTTCGTTCGCGAAGCCCGCGACGCCGAAAGGTGCGTTCGCGGTCGGCGTGTTGGGCGTGCTCGCCGTGCTCGGCCTTGGCACCACGCTGCGAAAAAAGCGATGATGCGATGGCTCGCGATCACCGTGGTCGTCGCAGCCTGCGGTGCAGAGCCGCAGGTCGAGACGATCGACGCGCACCCCACCGCCGAGCTCGCCGCTCGACTGCCTCGCGCGCCGGGGGAGTTCTCGCCGAGCCTGGTCACGATCGACGCGCACGTCGCCCGGCGACCGAGCGACCCGACGGTCGGCAACCAGCTCGCCGACGTCGATAGCTGCGCGACGTGTCACGCCGATGCGGCCGCGCAATGGGGTGCGAGCGCGCACTCGTTCGCGTCGTTCGGCAACCCGCTGTATCGCCAGAGCGTCGTGCTCGCGCGCACGCAGATGGACAAGCACACCAGCCAGCACTGCGGCGGGTGTCACGACATGCCGCTGATGACCGATGGCCTGATGACGGCCGAGGCCGCGATCCCGGCGCAGGATCTCCGCGCACACTCGGGCGTGACGTGCTCGCTGTGCCACGGCGTCAAGAGCGTGACCAAGGACGGCAACGGCAGCTACGTGTGGTCGCGCGAGCCGATCGATGCGCCGGTGATGACCGATCCGTCGTCGATCGCGCGCCACAAGGCGCAGGTCAGCGTGAAGGCGCTCGGCACCGAGATCTGCGTCGGCTGTCACCGCGGGTTCTTGTCGCCGGAGATGGGCGATTCGAACATGCCGGTCCACCTGACCGGCCTCGACGAGCCCGGCATGTGGCGCAACAGCGCGTGGGCCGGCAACGGCATGGGCCGGGTCGACAAGGTCGAGCAGAAGACCTGCATCGACTGTCACATGGAGCGCGAGCCGGCGAGCAAAGACGAAGCCGGTGCGAAGCACGGCACGTTTGCCTCGCATCGCTTCCTCGGCGGCAACACCTGGATGGCGGCGATGCGCGGCGACACCGATCATCTCCACCGGCTGCAGGCCAAGCTCGAGGGCGCGGCGTCGATCGACATCGCCGGGGGCTTCAGCGAGGACAAGTCACGCGTCGTGCAGTGGCAGTTGCCGGTCGATGGCATGCCGGTCACCGCGGGCACGCGGATCGATCTCGACGTGGTGATCCGCAATCTGCTCGTCGGCCACCGCTTCCCGGGCGGCGTGCTCGACATCCAGGACACGTGGATCGAAGTCGAGCTCGCGGATCGCGACGGCGTGCGGATCGCGCAGTCGGGGCTCGCGCACGAGACGACCAAGACCGATCAAGACACCCACGTGCTGCGCACGCTGGTCGTCGACGAGCACGGCGAAGTGCTCGAGGAGCACGAGATGGCGAAGATGCGCACGCAGATCGCGACGCAGACGCTCGCGGCGCGCGAGGCGCAGGTGATTCGCTACGCGTTCGACGTCCCGTCCAACGTGCGGCTGCCGGTCACGGTCACGGCGCGGATGCGACATCGCAGCCGGACGCTCGCGATGCAAGAGGAGGTCTGTCGCGTGGCGCGGACCACCGAGGGCAAGCAGTTCATCGCCGGGGCGAAGGGCGCGCGCTCGGTCGTGATCGATCCGTGCAAGCCGCAGCCGATCACGCTGATCGCCGAGACCCACGTCCAGATCGGCGAGGGCGCCGTCAACACCGCGACGCGCCCGGCGTGGGAGCGCGAGTACGAGCACGGCATGGCGCTGGTCGGCACCGTGAGCGAGCGGCTGGAAGAAGCGAAGTCCGTCCTCGAGAGTGCGCTCGCGATCGCGCCGGCAGGCCGGCCGCGCGCGATGGTGCTCACGCAGCTCGGGTGGGTCGCTTCGAAGCAAGGCCGCGTCGACGACGCGCTCGCGTTGGTCGCGCAGGTCAGGGCGCTGTTGCCCAACGGCGGGCCGAAGCCGGATAGATCGACGGCGCGTCCGCGTCCTGAGGACGCGCCGGTCCTTGCGGCTGAGGCCCGTCCGACGGACGGGCCGGCCGTGCTCGACGCGATCACGGCCGATGCGCTGATGCGCGTGTGGCGCTGGAGCGATGCGGTCGCGCCGGCCCGGGCCGCGGCCAAGAAGGCGCCCGGCAACTCCGGCGCGTGGATGAACCTCGCACGCTGCTTCGGCTCGCTCGCCGACGATCGCGATGCGCTCGCCGCGGCGACGACGGGGCTCGAGCTCTCGCCGCGCGACTCGGACCTGCTGCGCAGCCAGGCGATGGCGCTCGGCGGGATGCATCGCCCCGAGGCGCCGGCCGCGCTCGCCGCCTACGATCGGTTCCGCTCGCCCGACTACGGCGCCGAGCTGCGGATCGAGTGTGCGGCGGATTCGGCGCGGTGCTCTCGCGAACGCGAGCAGGGCCACACGCACCTGTTGCATCCCGTGCGCTGACCGTCGACGATGGGGCGTGCTGTTCGAGCAGATCCGTTCAGGCGGATGTCTGTCTTATCTCATCGGTTGCGATGATTCGTGCGCTGCGTTGATCGTCGATCCGCACCTCGAGCAACTCGATCGCTACATCGCGCTGGTCGCCGAGCGCGGCATGCGCGTGCACTACGTCGCCGAGACTCACACGCATGCCGATCATTTCTCGGCCGCGCGCGAGCTCGGCAAGGCGCTCGGCGCGAAGATCGTCACGCATCGCACCTCGCCGGCGCCGTTCGCGAACGTCCGCGTCGACGATGGCGAGTCGCTGCGGATCGGCAAGCTGCGGATGAACATCCTGCACACGCCCGGGCACACCGGCGATTCGATGTGCTTCGTGCTCGAGGATCGCGTGCTCACCGGCGACACGCTGCTGATCGGCGGCACCGGCCGCACCGACCTGCCGACCGGCGATCCGGACAACCTCTACGACTCGCTGTTCGGCAAGGTGCTGCAGCTCGGCGATCACATGAAGGTCTATCCGGCGCACGACTACAAGGAGCGCAACTCGTCGACGATCGGCGCCGAGAAGACGACGAACCTGCGGCTCCAGAAGACCGAGCGCGCCGACTTCGTCGCGCTGATGCGCGGGCTCGATCTCAAGATGCCCGATCACTTGACCGAGGCGCTGCGCACGAACTGCTCGGGCGGCAAGACCGTCGCGCAGTTGATCGCGGAGGCTACGCGCGAGGTCGCGTTCATGAGCATGCCGGAGGTCGCGGCACGGATCGAGCGCGGTCGACACGACCTCGTGCTGCTCGACGTGCGCGAGAAAGAAGCGTTCGATCGCGGCCACCTGCCGGGCGCGATCCACCTGCCGCGCGGGCAGCTCGAGCTCCGCGTCGACAAGGAGCTGCCCGATCCGAGCGCGCGGATCCTGGCCTACTGTCAGCTCGGCCGGATCTCGACGCTCGCGACCGCGACGCTGCGCACGATGGGGTTTCAACGCGCGGTCGCGCTCGACGGCGGCTACGACGCGTGGGTCGCAGCCGGATTCCCCGTCACGACCTGACTTCGAACTACTGGGCCGCGACGTGCTTCGTGTACGCGTCGGGCGCCAACAGCTCGGCGACCTCGCTCGCTTCGGTCGGCTCGATGTCGATCATCCAGCCCGCCGCGTATGGCTCGCCGTTGACCTGCTCGGGCGCGTCCTTGAGTGTCGCGTTGACGCCGACGACCTTGCCGGACACCGGCGCGTAGAGGTCGCTGACGCTCTTCACGCTCTCGATCGTGCCGAAGCGCTGGCCCTTGGTGACGAGGTCGCCGACGTTAGGCAGATCCACGAGCGTGATGTCGCCGAGTTGGTCGACGGCAAACTGCGTGATGCCGACGCGCCAGGCGGTGCCTTGCGACTTCAGCCACTCGTGATCGGGGGTGTAACGGAGATCGGTGGGAAAGCTGCTCATACCTTCGCTCGCTTGTAGAACTTGCCCGAGACCACCTTCGCCGCGACGGACTTGCCGCGACAATCGATCGAGAGCTCGGTGCCAACGGCCGCGAGGCGCGCCGGCACATACGCCAAGCCGATCGCGCCCTTGACAGAAATTCCTGGGCCACCGCTAGTGACCACGCCGACCGCCGCTCCGTTCTCGATCACCGCGTAGCCGTGGCGCGCGATCGAGCGCAGGCTCTCGTCGATCGTGAAGCCGACGAGCTGGCGATCGATGCCGCCGGCCTTTTGCGCGACCAGGGCATCGCGGCCGAGGAAGTTGCCCTTGTCGAGCTTGACGGCCCAACCGAGGCCGGCTTCGAGCGGCGTGTGATCGTCGTCGAGATCGTTGCCGTAGAGCGGCAGCTTCGCCTCGAGGCGCAGCGTGTCGCGTGCGGCGAGGCCGATCGGCAACCCGCCGAGCGGGCCCGCGGCTGCGAGCAGCGCACTCCACAGCTTGACCGCATCGCTGCCCGAGCACGCGAGCTCGAAGCCGTCTTCGCCGGTGTAGCCGGTGCGCGCGACGAAACACGGAACGCCGGCGATCTCGGCATCGGTGAACGTCATGGTCGGCATCGCGGACAGCGTGCCGGCCTTGTCGCCGGGCAGGCGATCGACCATCGCGACCGCCTTTGGACCCTGCACCGCGATCAGCGCGGTTTGATCCGAGACGTCATCGACGCCGCAATCGACCGAGGCGTGCTCGCGGAACCAATCGAGGTCCTTGCTCCGATTCGACGCGTTGACGATCACGAAGAACTCGTCATCGCCGCGCTTGTAGAAGATGCAATCGTCGACGACGCCACCGCTCGGCAGGCACAGCAGCGTGTAGACCGCCTTGCCGACCGGCGCCGATTCGCAGGCGTTGGTGGTCAGCTTGCCGACCACCTCGCGTGCCTTGGGGCCGCGCAGGTACGCCTCGCCCATGTGCGAGACGTCGAACAGGCCGACGCTCTCGCGCACCGCCTTGTGCTCTTTGATCGTGCCGGCCGGGTACTGGACCGGCATGTGCCATCCGCCGAAATCGATGAGCTTCGCGCCGAGCTGACGATGCATGTCGTGCAGCGGCGTTTTCCTGAGGACGTCCATTCGGCCCGAATCTAGCCTATTCGACGGTCATGTGCGCGAGGGTAGGGCGAGCTTCGGCTTGCCGAGCACGCGCTGCGCAAACCACGATGCGAACGCGCGCGGGACGAGCCGCACGCCGAAGCACGAGAGCTTGTTGATCAGACCGGGGATGACGTTGCGCTTCTTCGCGAGCATCGCCTTCACGCTCGTCTCGGCGACGCGCTCGGCGGTCATCATCGACGCGTTCGCGATCCAACTGTAGTCGCCCGCGCCGGCGGCCTCGTGAAATCCGGTCTTGGTCCCGCCGGGACACACGCACGTCGCCGAGATGCCGGTGCCGCGGAGCTCGCCGTGCAGGCCCTCGGTGAAGTTGCGCACGAACGCCTTCGACGCCGCGTAGAGCGCCATGTTCGGCACCGACTGATACGCGCCGATCGACGCGATGTTGACGATGTAGCCGCGCGGTCGCGCTTGTTCGAGGAAGCGCTTGGTCAGCTCGACGAGCGACGTCATGTTGAGTTGGATCATCTCGGCGTCGCGCGACCAGTCCGTGATCGCGAAGCCGCGGAACGCACCGAACCCGGCGCAGTTGATCAGGATATCGATCGGGCCGCCGGCGGTCGCGGCGGTCCACACCGCGTCGGGGCCGAAGTCTTTGCCGAGATCTCCGGTGATGACATCGACGCGGAGATGCGGCCGGAGATGCGGCCGCGCACTGCCGCATTTTGCGGCAGTCTCGGCGAGCGCATCCTTGCGGCGCGCGGTCAGGACGAGGTCCGCGCCGCGGTCGGCGAGCTGCATCGCGATCGCGGCGCCGATGCCGCTCGAACCGCCGGTGACGAGGGCACGCAACCCCGAGAGCTCACCCATGCCGCGACGCTATCACGTGGTACCGTTTGGTCATGCGCACGCTGCCATTGCTGATCTTGGCGTTCGTTGCATGTGCTGCTTCGAGCGAAGAAGTTCGCACCGCCAAGACGGCGACCTACAAGGTCGACGGCGGTGATCAACTCTTCGCGATCGCAGCACAGGCGGCGGCGGATAAACATTACAAGGTCGCCGCCGCCGATGACGGCCACCTGACCTACGAGACCGTGCCGAAGTGGTTCAGTCCCGAAGGCGATCTTCAGACCGCGGGGGCCGGCGACTACACGCTGATCAACGGTCACAGCGTGAAGGTCTCGTTCGTGGTCACGGTCACGCAGACCGAGGCGTCCGAGTTCGTCATCACGGTGGTGCCGCACACCTGGCAATACATCGGCGGGAGCCCCCAGTTGCGACCGCTCGAGCCCGAAGATCCGAACCTGCCGCCGTGGGTCCTCGGACGCGCCGATGCGCTGTCGGTCGCGATCTACGATCGTGCGAAGGGCTTCGCGATCGCCGCGAAGTGACCGTCGTCGGGCCGAGGCGAAACGCCCCAACGGGTAGCGCTCGATGTCCGCCCGGTGATACGACTCGCGGCATGCGGAACCCGAACTTCATGCGCCTCGCGATGGTGATCGCTGCGCTCGCGATCGCCGCGTGCGGTCCGTCCTCGAAAGAGCTCTCCGGCGCGAAGACGGCGCACTACAAGGGCGACAAGCTCGTGATGTTCGGCGCGATCAAGACGGCGGTCGGCGAGAAGTATCACATCCAAAAATCCGACGAGAACACGCTCGGCCTCCAGACGATCGGCCGGTGGTTCACCCCCGAGGGTCTCGCGGCCGGCGAGCGCAACGACGACATGCGCGACGTCCCCGACAAGTCGATCCAGATCGCGCTCGTCGTGACGATGCAGCCCGATGGCGACTCGTATGTCGTCACGGTGAAGCCGCTGATGCTGCGCTTCATGGCCGGCAGCCCGAAGCCCGAGCCGCTCACGGCGGATGATCCGAGCGTCCCCGGTTGGGCGACCGGCAAGGTCGATCAGCTCGCGCTCGATATCCACACCGCGCTCGCGCAGTACGAAGTGAAGTCGGTCCCGGGCGCGGCGCCTGCACCGATGGCTCCCGCGCCGGCGCCGGCCGTTGACCCGGCAGCCCCGGCGGCACCGGCGCCCGCCGCTCCGGCCCCCGCGGCTCCGGCGCCCGCGACTCCGTAGGACCGAGCCTGCGATGAAGATCGACGCGCTCGTCGTCGATTCCGACGAGCTGGTCGGGGAGGGCGGCTTCCTCGCGATTCGCCGTTTTCGCCTGCGCAATCGTCGCGCGGATGGTTCGCTGTCGGCGCCGTACACGAACGATGCGGTCGTTCGTCCGTATGGTCAGGACGCGGTCGTCGTCGTGATCTTCGCGCGCGTCGCCGCGAAGCTCCGCGTGCTCGTGCGCGCCGGCTTGCGGCCGTCGGTGTCTCTCGGCCGCGACGCGTCGATCGCGCCGCTGTCGGAACCGCCGCCGGGGCTGTTCGTGACCGAGCTCGTCGCCGGAATCCTCGAGGCCGGTGATCGCGGCGAGCAGGGGCTCGCGACGCGAGCGGCGGCCGAGACGCTCGAAGAAGCCGGCTTTGTCGTCGATCCTGCGAACGTGATCGTGCTCGGCGCCGGCGCCCTCGCATCACCGGGCGCCTTGTCCGAAAAACAATACTTCGTCGCCGTCGAAGTCGATCCCGCACGGCAGCAGGCGCTCGAGGGTGACGGCTCGGCGATGGAAGAGAGCGCGACCACGCGCTGGCTCGATCTCGACGACGCGATCGCGGCGTGCGTGCGCGGCGAGATCGGCGATCTCAAGACCGAAGTCGGCCTGCGTCGCCTGCGCGATCGCTCCTAGGTCTCGTCCGAGCCGGGCTGCGAGGTGCGGGCCGCTTCTTTGTCGGACGGCTTGCCATCAGCCTTCGCGTATTCGTCGAGCTTGCGGTACAGCGTCTTGCGATCGAGCCCGAGGCGCTGCGCGGCTCTGGTCTTGTTCCCGGCCTCGTCGGCGAGCACGGCCTCGATGAACTCGCGCTCGAGCTCCTCGAGCGTCATCCGTCGTGCGACCGCGGCCCCCAAGAAATCTGCCGGCCGGCGCTCGCGCACGTGCGATGGCAGGTCGTCGTCGGCGATCAACTCGCCCTGGCACAGCGCGACGCCGCGCTCGAGCACGTTCATCAGCTCGCGCACGTTGCCCGGCCAGTGATACGCGAGCAACAGGTGCTGGGCCTCGGGCGACAGCCGCATGTTGCGCTGCGGGTGTTGCTTCGCGCCGAGCTGCACGAGCACGTGCTCGGCGAGCGGCACGATGTCCTCGGGCCGCGAGCGCAGCGGCGGCAGATCGAGGTGGATCACGTTGAGCCGGTAATAGAGATCCTCGCGGAAGCTGCCGTCGGCGAGCATCTCCTCGAGGTTCTTGTTGGTCGCCGCGAGCACGCGGACATCGACGTGTTGATTCTTGGTCGCGCCGAGCGGGCGGACCTCGTGCTCCTGCAACACGCGCAACAACTTCGCCTGGAGCGGGAGCGCGAGCTCGCCGATCTCGTCGAGGAAGATCGTGCCGGCATCGGCCTCGACGAACAGGCCGTTCTTGTCGTTGCGCGCGTCGGTGAACGCGCCCTTCTTGTGCCCGAACAGCTCGCTCTCGATCAAGCCCTCGGGCACCGCCGCGAGGTTGACGCCGACGAATGGGCCGTTCGCGCGGGTCGAGTTGTAGTGGATGCCGCGCGCGATCAGCTCCTTGCCGGTGCCGCTCTCGCCGGTGATCAACACGCTCGCGGTCGAGCCCGCGATCCGCTGGACCAGCGAGACCACGTCGCGCATCGACTGGCTCTTCGCGATGATGTTGCCGAGGCCGAAGCGGTCTTCGACCTCGCGTTGCAGGCGCGCGACCTTGGTGCGGAGCGCGCGCTCGCCGAGCGCCTTGTCGGCGACCAGCAGCAGCTCCTCGATCTCGAACGGCTTGGTGATGTAGTCGTACGCGCCGAGCTTGACCGCGCGGATCGCGGTCTCGATCGAACCGAACGCGGTGATCATCACGACGTGCGGCGGCTCCGGCAGCGCGCGCACGCCGCGGATCAAGTCGAAGCCGTCCATCTCGGGCATCCGGAGATCGGTGATGATCAGATCGAACCGATCGGTGCGCGCCAGCTCGAGCCCGATCGACGCACCGGACGCGGCCCGCACCGTGTAGCCCGCGTCGGAGAGCTCCTCGGTCAGGAGGTCGCGCATCGCGGCATCGTCTTCGACAACGAGAATCGAGACGGCTGCGATTTCGGGCACGGCCCCTTTGTACTTGCGTGGCGGAGTTACGGCAAGCAGCGCCCGGTCGCGACCTGACAGGTCAGCCGGTACCACGGCCCGGTCGTCGGCTGCGAGCCGACCACGGTCGGGCAATCCAGATCGCTCGCGCACTTTTGAACGCAGAAGTTGTGCTGGAGGTACGTCGTGCATGTGTAGGCGGCTCCAAGGCCGGTGCAGTCGTTATCGGTGGCGCAGGTCGGCGCGCAAACATCGCGCGTCGACGCGTCCTCGACGGAGAAGAAGCTCGGGCAGTCGAGGCCGGTCGCGCAATCGGACTGGCTGTCGCACGCGCCCCCGGCGGCGACGCTGCCGCTGCCGGCGATGTCGACGCACGCACCGGCGGCGCAATCGCCGCGGAACAATTGGTTGCGATACTCGCCGGCGCAGTCGCTCGCCGCCGTGCAGCCGGCCCCGAGCGTGCGATGCGAGGTCACGGTGTAGACGACCGCCGCCGGGTCGGGGCTCGACGAGAACTCGCTGACCCGCACGTAGTAACGACCGAGTGGGAGGTAGGTGAGGCGCACGTGCTCGGGCTGTTCCCAGTACGACAACCCGAGCGTGCGCCCAGTTGCATCGACGACCTCGACGTCGAGGTCGCGCGAGCCGGTCCACGCGAGCTGGAGGTCCCAGGTCTCGCCGAGCGAGGTCACGTCGAACGCGAGATAGTCGGACTCGGTCGAGGGTTGCGAGCAGATCTGTCCACCGTGTTGGGCGACGCCATCGCCGTCGGGGACGAGCACGGTCGCGCCCGCCGGACCGTCGTCGTTCGGATCGGCCGGATCGTCGGAGTTGCACTGATCGGTGCCGGCGGTGCACGTGTGCTGCTCGCACTCCGACAACGACGGCACGGCGCAGTCGAAGCTCGATCCGCACTCGACGCACGCGCCGTCGGAGCACACCGGGGTCGAACCCGAGCACTGCGCGGAGGTCGTGCAGACTTCGGGATAGACGTCGAGCGTGAACGTCTGGTCGCTCGGAGGATGCGAGGCGTAGTAGTCGACGACGATGTACACGCTCGACGCGGGCGCGAGGAAGTGGCCGACCTCGTCGGTGCCGGTGCTCGCGTCTTCGAACAGCAGGCACTGCGCGCCGCTCGGTCCGGTCGGCGTCGAGCAGCCGGTGACGACGTAGAACGCGAGGTCGGCGGCGCTCGAGACGTGCGCGACGTAGGGCATGTTCGGCACGAGCCCCGACACCAACAACACGCTATCGGGACCGGCCGATTCGATCCCGTACGGCGCGTCGATCTCGGCGCACGTCGACGGGCTCTCCACGTCGGCGCCGTCGAGCATGCCGGCGTGATGGACCGGCACCGTGATGCCGAGCGTCGAGAATTCGTGACACGCGGGATAGCTGACCGCGGTGTCGACCATCGCATCGGCGACGCCGGCATCGGTGGCGACGTGAGTGTCCCCGCCACAACTGGCGACCACCGCGACGACGAACAACGACCACGACCGAGTACCAGTGCCAGGGCGAGCCACGCGGAGCCCACCATACGGCCGGCGTCGCGAACGTCACGCGAAGCCTGCTCACAGGCAGTGATCCCCATGCGAGGCGGACGCCGCACTGTCCCGTATCACCTTCGTGAGGCGTATCACGCGGTTACGTGACGTTCGGTACGGGCGACTCAGTGCCCGTGTTTGCGGCGTTCGCGACGATGATCGTGCTCTTCGTCGACCAGCCGCACGTAGTCGATCGGCTCCTCGGCGACCACCTGCGGCGGCGTGTTGCCGAGCTCGCGAATCCGTGCGCGAAACGCCTCGGAAATCTGCTCGAACGGTGGCAAATCGGTGCGCCCGGACAGCGCCCCGGACGCCGCCGCTTCGTTGGAGTCCGCGACGAGCTGCATCGCGGTGTCGCGCGCGATGCGGCCGCGCCGCACGATGTCCTGGACGCTCGTCGCGAGGTGCCCGAGCTCGTATTGCTTCGAATCGATCATCTCGAGCGCGACGAAGATCACCTGGCGCGCCGACAGCACCTTGTCCTCGTAGAGCACGAGCGCGGCCTGGAAATAGTTGAACACCGGCACGAGCCGCGGCCCGAACCGCCGAAATCCGACCGGCGGCGAGCGGCGATCGAGATGGATGAACATCCGGCGCACCGCATCGCCCTTCGGCACGGCCTGCGCGAGATCGAGACAGTGTTGCGCGTCGTCGTCGTACGCGCGCGATGCGATCAGCACGCGCTCGAGATCGCCGATCGAGACCCTGCCGGCGACGACGTCGGCGTACAGGCAGTAGATGATCGCGTCGGCCTCGGCGTCGTCGCCGAACAGCGTCTCGTGCTCGGCCGCCGCGGCGATCCGCGAGCGCAACATCGCCGGCAGCTTGAACGGAATCTGGGCGCGCAACGCGCGGAACCGCCCGCGCAGGATGTTCTTCAGATTGTTCTTGAGGACGAACTCGTCGTACTGGACGCCGTCGAGCGCGAGCTTCGCGGCGAGCACCTGGCGCATCTGGGTCGGGCTGCCCGAGACGATGCAGATCCGATGTTCGTCCTGGTGCAGCGCGCGCAAGAGCGCGGTCGCGCCGGGGAACGCACGCTTGTCGGCCGCGGTCTCGAACGCGCTCTTCGCGAGATCGGCGAACGAGTCGAACTCGGTGCGGAGGTACGTCTTGTCGAGGTCCCAGCGAAACGTGTGCTTCGGGAGCTGCGCGCCGGCCGGCAGCGTCGGCACGGCGGGCTCGAGCAGGCCGATGCGCTCGCCGATTCGCATCGGTAGTTGCGAGAGCCTGCGAAACATTATTGGCTCGCGCGACCCCGACGACGCTCGTGGAGCCCGCCCATCGTGCGCGCGATGTTGCCGGTGAGGTCTCCGGCGAGCGCCTTGTGCGCGACCTTCACCGCGTTCGTGATCGCGCGCGCGTTCGAGCGGCCGTGCGCCTTGATGAACGGATGCGTGAAGCCGAGCAGCGGCGCGCCACCGTACTGATGCCAATCGGTGACCTCCTTGAGCTGATCGATCGCGGACGACAGCGCGAGCAGGCCGAGCCGCCACGCGAGCCGCTCCTTGTGTGCGTAGCGCGCGAGCCGCACCACGGTCTCCGAGACGCCCTCGAGCATCTTCAGCACGACGTTGCCGACGAAGCCGGACGTCACGATCACGTCGGCGACGCCGCGCGGAATGTCGAGGCCCTCGACGTTGCCGATGAAGTTGAGCTCGGTGGTCTCGACGAGCGCGGCGTTCGCGGCGACGACCTCGGGCGGACCCTTGTTCGCCTCGGTGCCGTTCGACAGCAGCGCGACGCGCGGCCGGCGATTGCTCGATATCAACTTTGCATACGCCGAGCCCATCACCGCGAAGCCGACGAGATCCTCGGCGGTCGCGTCGATCGTGGCGCCGACATCGAGGATCAGCGAGAACGGATCATCCTTCTCGCCGCGGCGCAGCTCGGTCGGATACACGGCGGCGAGTGCCGCGCGATGCACGCCCTCGAGCAGTGGCCACTTGCGCGCGCAGGCGAGCACCGCGGCACCGGTGTTGCCCGCCGAGACCAACGCATCGCCTTCGCCACGCGCGACGAGCTCGGCGGCGACCATGATCGAGGACTCGGGCTTGGCAGCTAGCGCCTCTGCCGGCTTCTCGTCCATCTCGACGTAGGTCGGAGCGTGATGCACGCGCACGCGCGCACCGTCGTGGCGTAACCGCGGCAACAACCGGCCCAGCACCGCTGCATCGCCGACGAGGATGATCTCCGCGGACGTCAGCGCGAGCGACGCTTCTGCGGCGCCTTGGACGATCTCGTCCGGAGCGTGGTCGCCTCCCATGGCGTCTACGACGATACGGTGCACGCGCTGTCATCTTGCCACGAAACGATCGTCGCGACTCGCGCGTGAGCGCGCCTCTGGGTGGTGCGGGTGCTCTGGACGCGATCCCAACGCGCGACACCCTGCTATGGTGCGCGCGCATGGCCGAGCGCCTCTACATCGTCGACGGCCACGGCTACATCTTCCGGGCGCACTACGGCCTGATGAACGCCTCGCGCGGCGAGCGCAAAGAGGTCCGGCTCTCGACCGCCGAGGGCATGCCGACCGGCGCGCTCTACGTGTTCGCGCGGATGTTGATGCGGCTCGAAGAGGACAACCACCCCGAGCGGATGGCGGTCGTGTTCGACGACAAGAGCGGCAAGCGCACGTTCCGCGCGGAGATGTATCCGGCCTACAAGGCGACCCGCAAGGAGCCGCCCGAGGAGCTCCAGGTCCAGATGGACTACTTCTCGAAGATCGTCAGCGGCCTCGGTTGGCCGGTGCTCACGGTCCCCGGTGTCGAAGCCGACGACGTGATCGCGACGCTCGTCGAGGATGCGAAGCGGCGAGGCTGGGAGGTCATCATCTACAGCGCCGACAAAGACATCATGCAGTTGATCGGCGACGGCGTGACGATGATCGACGCGCTTCATCAGAAGACGTACACGCGTGAAGAAGTGATCAAGAAGATGGGCGTGCCGCCGGAGCAGATTCCGGACTTCCTCGCGCTGGTCGGCGACACCTCCGACAACATCCCCGGCATCTACGGCGTCGGCGACAAGACCGCGGCGGGACTGCTCGAGCAGTACGGCTCGCTCGAGGCGCTGCTCGCAGCGAATCCGATCGTGCCGCGGATCAAGGTCAAACAACCGTTCAGCGATCCCGAGCAGCTCGCGCGCGTGACGATCTCGCGCGAGCTCGTCGAGCTCCGGCGCAACGTTCCGCTGCCGCGCAAGCTCGAAGATCTGGTGGCGACCGCTTGGAAGCTACCGGAGCTGCTCGCGCTGTTCACCGAGCTCGAGTTCCAGGTCCTCGTCGAGAAGGTCAAGATGCGGATGCCGCCGAGCGACGACATGGTCGTCGTGCCGGCGCCCGAAGCGACGGCGGTCGCGCCGGTCGAGGCCCGCGGCGATGCGCGGCTCGTCACCGGGGCCGCGGCGATCAAGGCGCTCGCGGCCGAGGTCGCGAGCGCCGAGCGCATGGCGATCACGATCGAGCTCGATCCGGAACGCGCGGAGCGGGCGCAGCTCGTCGCGATCGTGATCGCGGTGCCGGGGCTCGCGCCGGCCTACGTGCCGGTCGGCCATCGCTACATCGGGGCGCCGGCGCCGCCGCCGCCGACCGATCTCAAGCCGCTCTACGCGGTGCTCGAGGATCCGACGATCGCGAAGGTCTGTCACGACTCCAAGACGATCATCCGCACGTTCGCGAACCTGGACGTCGAGGTCAACGGCGTCGTCGACGACACGATGCTGGCGGCGTTCCTGCTCGATCCGACGCAGGAGTCCGAGCCCGGTGAAGCGGTCGCGCTGCGCCTCGGCGGTGTGACGCTGCCGGTGCGGACGGCGATCGCGGGTCGCGCGAAGCACAGCCTCGAGGGCATCGAGGTCGAGCGCGCCGCGCCGTGGGCCGGTGCGATCACCGACGCGCTGTTGCCGATCGCGGCGCAGTTGCCCGAGCGCCTCGCGAACGGCGGGCTGAAAGACCTCTACCGCACGATCGAGATGCCGGTCGCCCGTCTGCTCGCACAGGTCGAGCGCGTCGGCATCCACATCGATGGCCCGCACTTCAAGAAGCTCGGCGCCGAGGTCAGCGCGCGGCTCGCCGAGCTCGAGGCCCACATCTTCAAGCTCGCGGGCAGCGAATTCAACATCGGCTCGCCGAAGCAACTCGGCGAGCTGTTGTTCGAGAAGCTCGGACTGCCGACCAAGGGCGTGCGCCGCACCAAGCTCGGCTGGTCGACCGAGGCCGAGACGCTCGAGATGCTCGAGCATCCGATCCTCCCGCCGATCATGGATCATCGCGAGCTGTCGAAGCTCAAAGGCACGTACCTCGACGCGCTGCCGCCTCTGGTGTGGGCGAAGACCGGTCGGCTGCACACGACGTTCAATCAGGTCGTCGCCGAGACCGGGCGGATCTCGTCGCAAGATCCCAACCTCCAGAATATTCCGATCCGCTCGGAGCTCGGCATGAAGATCCGCCGCGGCTTCATCGCGGCACCCGGGATGAAGCTGATCGCCGCGGACTATTCGCAGATCGAGCTGCGGATCCTCGCGCACCTCTCGGGCGATCCGCTGTTGACCGCCGCGTTCCGCGACAAGATCGACGTCCACACCCAGACCGCGGCCGAGGTCTTCGACACACCGCGCGATCAGGTCACGCCGGAGCAGCGCCGGATCGCGAAGGCGGTCAACTACGGCCTGTCGTACGGCCAGAGTGATTTCGGGCTCGCGCGCACACTCGAGATCACGCGCACGCAGGCGGCCGAATATTCGCGCCGCTACTTCCAACGATTCCCGACGATCCACAAGTTCATGGACGAGATCGTCGCGGTCGCGCGCGCACAGGGTGGGGCGCGCACGTTGCTCGGGCGGTGGCGGCCGATCGCGAACTTGATGTCGAAGTCGCCGGCGGCGCGTCACGCCGCGGAGCGCGTCGCGCAGAACACGCCGATGCAGGGCACCGGCGCCGACCTCATCAAGCTCGCGATGCTCCGCACCAACGAGCGAATCGCGCGCGAGCAGTGGCCGGTGCGGATGATCCTGACCGTCCACGACGAGCTCGTGTTCGAGTGCCCACCGAAGCTCGCCGTGGAGGTCGGCGCGGCGCTCAAGCACGAGATGGAGCAGGTCTACACGCTGTCGGTGCCGCTCGACGTCGATGTCGGCATCGGCGACACGTGGGCCGACTGTTGATCGCGGCGCACCGAGATTCGTGTTACGAACCGGTCGTGCGCACGTTATTGCTGCTGTTCGTGCTCGGCTGCACCGATGCCTCGAAGGATCTGGCCAAGCTCGCGGACCAGTGCACGAAGTGCGGATCGGGCGACAAGGCGTGCGCCGAGAAGGTGATCGACGAGCTCGTCACCTACGTGAAGGCGCACCCCGATCCCGTCGGCAACGAGCAGAACGCCTCGGATCAGTTAAAGGCGCTGACCACGTGCGCTCAGGCGCACGGCGTGGACGGCAACGAGCTGATTTCGAAGACCAAGTCGCTGTAGTGGCATTTGGTGTTTGGGCCTTGGGCCCGGTATGCTCGGGGAGAATGCGTTGGCTCGTCGCTGTCGCCCTGTTTGCCGCGTGCGGCAACGCGTCGTCGTCGAGCGAGCAGCAGCCCGCGCCGGTCGCACCACCCGCGCATGCGGGCAGCGCGCAATCGGTGGCCGCCGCGGCCGCGACGACCTCGAAGTCGAACCTGGTCGAGGGCGGCAGCGTCAAGCCGCACCACGAAGAGGCCGTCGTCGATTGCCCTGCGAAGATCCTCGACACCCTCGATGACGACGCGAAGGTGTCGGCGCTGCTCGACGAAGCGAACAAGCAGATCGAAGCCGGCGTGTTCGGCGCGGCCTGGACGTGCGCGGATCGCGCGGCGGATCTGTCGCCGACCTCGGTCGAGGCGAACCACCTGCGCGGTGCGGCGCTCGCGGCGCTCGGTCGCGATACCGAAGCCGCCACGGCGTACGCGCTCGCGCTCGCGCTCGATCCGGACGATCCGGAGACGCTGCGCGCGGTCGCTGATTTCTACATCAACGGCAAGGGCGAGCGCGGTCGCGATGCGCTGCGGCTCGGCCTCGAGCTCGCGCAACGCGGGAGCCGGCGCGCCCTGGCACGGCGGCGGCGCAATGCACCGCTCGCCGCGGATCTCGCCGTGCTCGAGGCGCAGGCGTTGAACGATCTCGGCCGCAGCGACGAGGCGCTCGACCGGATCGACGCGGCGCTGCGGATCGCACCCGGCCGCGGCGACGCGCTGCACGAGAAGGGCGTCGCGCTGTTCGATCTGTCGCGGTTCGCCGAGGCGAAGGCGGCGTTTCAGAAAGCGCTCGGGATCCAACCCGAGGACGCCTACACCCACCAGATGCTCGGGCTCACGCTCGAGCAGCTCGCCGATCCGAACGCGGATGTCGAGCTCGAGCGCGCGGTCAAGCTCGCACCGACCGAGCTGACGCCGCCGGTGTTGATCTCGAAGGCCGAGTTTCAAACAGAGATCGACACGGTGATCTCGACGCTGCCACCCGAGCGGCGCGCGCATGTGAAGCAGATCAAGGTCGAGATCGAGGACCTCCCGCTCGCCGACGATCTCAAGGCGGTCCAGCCGCCGTTCCCGCCGACGATCCTCGGGCTCTATCGCGGACCGGTCGGTCGCGCGCCGGCGCCCGACGACGAGCCGTCGTCGATCGTGCTCTATCGCAAGAACCTCGCGCGCGCCGTGAAGACGCGAACCGAGCTGACCGAGCAGATCCGCGACACGCTGCTCCACGAGATAGGTCACCTCGAGGGTCTCGACGAAGACGATCTGCGCCGCCGCGGCATGGAATGACCGGCTGAGGTAGGATGAGCGGCCCATGGCGGATGGCTTGGAAGTCCAGTCGCTCGCTTCCGCCTTGATGCGCGAGCAGAAGAAAGTCGCGCTCGTCCAGGAGGTGAGTCGCGCGCTGTCGACGATGGGCGACACCGATCAGCTGCTCAAGCTGATCATGACGAAGGTCACCGAGCTGATGGAGGCCGATCGCTCGACGCTGTACCTCGTCAGCGAGGACGGCGGCACGCTGACCAGCGAGGTCGTGCAGGGTGGCGAGGTCGTCAACATCCGGCTGAGGGTCGGCGAGGGCATCGCCGGCTGGGTCGCGCAGACCCGCGAGACGTTGAACATCCCCGACGCGTACGCGGATCAGCGGTTCCAACCCGCGTTCGATCTCAAGAGCGGCTATCGCACGCGATCGATCCTGACGGTGCCGATGGCCGGCGCGCTCGGCGGGCTGGTCGGCGTGCTCCAGCTGATCAACAAGCAAGGCGGTCCGTTCGATCGCGGCGACGAAGAGCTCGCGTCGGCGCTCGCGAGCCAAGCGGCGATCGCGATCGAGAACACGCGGCTGTATCAATCGCTGGTCGCCCAGAACCAGGAGCTGTTGGATACGCGGCGCGACCTCGAGCGCCGGCAGCGCGAGCTCAACGCGCTGTACGAGGTCGAGAAGGACATGTCGCACGCGCTCGATCTCGACGACCTGTTGTCGAGGATCCTCGCGCAGGCGATCGCGCTGCTCGGCGGTGGCGCCGGATCGATCGCGCTGGTCGAGCCCGACGGCACGCTGCGGTTTCGCACGGTGCAGGGCCCGGCGGCGCCGCGGTTGATCGAGCGCACGCTGCCGCACGGCACCGGCCTGATCGGCTGGTCGATCGCACACAAGACGCCGGTGATCGTCGACGATCCGGCGAGCGATCCGCGCCACGCACGCGACGTCGCGGAGGAGTCCGGGGTGACGCCGGCGCACCTGATGGTGGCGCCGCTCGTCGAGGGCGAGGAGGTCATGGGTGCGATCGAGATCATCGATCAGCGCAAGAAGACCCGCGAGGGTTCGGCGTGGAGCGAGGTCGATCTCAAGCTGCTCGTGCTGATCGCGTCGCAGGCGGCCTCGGCGATCGGCTTCGCGCGCCAGCGCAACGAGCAGAGCAAGACCGATCGCCTGGCCTCGATCGGACGAATGCTCGCGGGCCTGCTCCACGACCTCAAGACACCGATGACGATCATCTCGGGCTACGGCCAACTGATGGCCGCCAGCGACGATGCCGCGCAGCGCGAGGCGTACGTCGAGCAGATCCAGCGTCAGTTCGATCTGATGGCGGGCATGACCCGCGAGGTGCTCGCGTTCGCGCGCGGCGATGCCGACCTCGTCGTGCGCAAGGTCTACATGAATCGCTATGCCGAGGAGCTCGCGACGCAGCTCGGCGCGGCGACCGCAGGGCGCAACATCGACTTCAAGCTCGCCGCGAACTACGACGGGATCGCGTTCTTCGACGAGCAGAAGCTGATGCGCGTGTTCCACAACCTGACGCGCAACGCGGTCGAGGCGATGCCGGAGGGCGGCAAGCTGACGGTCAGCGTCGACAAGCTCGACGATCAGTTGCGGTGGTCGGTGCAGGACACGGGGCCGGGCATTCCGGCGGAGCTGCGCGGGCGGCTGTTCGAATTGTTCTCGACCGGTCGCAAGGGCGGCACCGGGCTCGGGCTCGCGATCGTCAAGAAGATCCTCGACGACCATCACGGGACGATCACGGTCGAGACGGGCTCGACTGGGACCAACTTCGTGCTCCAGTTGCCGCTCCAGAGGCCGAACGATGGCGACTAAGACGATGACGAAGTATCTCGCGGCGCTGCTGTTGATCGCCGGATGCAAGAGCGACGACAAGCCCGCGCCGGCGAAGGGCAGTGCGACGGTCGCACTTGCTAGCGCCGGTAGCGGCGGAAGTGCCGGTAGCGGCGGACGCGCCGGTAGCGGCGGGACCTCCGACCCGTGGAGCGGCAAGCCGGCGCGCACGACGCCCGAGACTCCCGCCGAGCGCAAGCAGCGCGCCGACGTCGCGCTGTCGCGTGTCGCGACCATCATGCCGAAGCTCGCGAAGGTCCGCGAGCTCACGTTCGACAAGGACATCCCGCGCGAGTACCAGACCACCGAAGACTTCCGGACGTTCGTCCACGCATCGATCGCGAAGGAGATGCCGAAGGACAAGGCCGCCGACGAGAGCGCCGCGCTGTTTCACATCGGCCTGTTGACCAAGCCGGGCAACCTCGCCGAGCTCGAGGAGCAAGCGTTCACGACGCAGGCCGGCGCGTATTACGACCCGGCGGCGAAGAAGTTCTTCCTCGTGATGGTGCCCGACAGCGACATGATGCTCGACACGATCTCGGCGCACGAGCTCACGCACGGCCTGCAGGATCAGCACTTCGATCTGCAGAAGTTCATGCCCGAGAACGACAAGTCGCTCGACGACGATCATCAGTCGGCGCGGCGGTTCGTCGCCGAGGGCGATGCGACGTTCACGATGTTCCTCTACGCGGTCACCGCGATGAGCAACACGAAGATCACGCCCGCGATGATCAAGATGTTGAAGACTCAGCTCGCCGGCTTCTCGAAGACGTCGCCCGAGGAGATGATCAAGCAGAACGCCGCCGGCTTCGGCGCGTCGATGGATCCCGAGATCAAGAAGTCGATCGACGCGATGAACGACATCCCGATGACGGTGTTGATCCCGATGATCGATTCGTACACCCAAGGCGCCGGCTTGGTCGCCGAGGCCTACGATCACGGTGGCTGGGCGGGCGTCAACGCGCTGTATTCCCACCCGCCGGAATCGACGGAGCAGGCGCTGCACCCGGCGACGAAGATGTATCCGCATCGCGACCATCCCGAGGTCGTCACGATCACGATCCCGAGCGACAAGTCGGAGCACACGATCGCCGACGTCGTGATGGGCGAGCTCCAGTGGCAGGTCTACTTCCAGCTCTGGCTGCCGGCGCAGCGCACGATCGCCTCCGAAGGGTGGGGCGGCGATCACGTGATCGTGATCAAGCGCGGTGATGGCCGGCTGGTCGCGCGGATCGCGACCGTGTGGGACACCGAGAAGGACGCGACCGAGTTCGCGCAGGCCTACATCGGGAGCTTGAAGGCGCGCCTGCCAAAGGGCAGTGGCGATCCGGCGAGCCCGGCAGGTTTCGAGCGCGGCGATGGCGCCGGCAAGATCTTCCTCGAACAGGTCGGTGCTCGCGTGTTCATCGCCGACGGCGCCGGCGATCCGTCGTCGGTCGCCGAGCTCGTCAAAGCGACGACGATCAAGTAGCGACGACCAAGAGCTCAGCCCGGACTTGGCGCCGTTGGCGGCAAAAATCCGGAATCTAGCGGTGACCGCGGAGCTCTCGTCGAGGCTCGTCGGGACCTGCGGCTCCTCGCGCGGCCTAGCAGACCTCGGCGCCGATCCACAGCGGCGCGTGGGAGCGCCGGGCGACCTCGCGCGCGGTGGTGATCTTCTCACGCGCGTCCTCGACGGAGAGCCGGCCGATCACGGCGCGGCCACTCTCGTGGACGGCGCGCATCAGCTCGGCCGCTCGCTTGGAGTCGAGGCCGAAGCACGTCTCGAGCACGTGGACGACGAGCTGCATCGGCGTGTAGTCGTCGTTGCGGAGCACGACGTGGACGTGGGTCTCGCGCGCGAGGGTCGCCGGCGGGACATCGCCGTGGACGAGCTCGAACAGCAGCGCATCACCGGAGATCGGTGGGCGCTCGAGGATCGCGGCGACCGGCGTGCGCAGCAGCATCACGAGCGTATCGGTGCAGGTCATCTGGCGCTGCGCATCGTTGTGGGCGATGCCGAGCGCCGAACCGAGCAGGCGCGTGCCCTCGCGCGGATCGCCGTCGTGCTCGACCTTGTCCATCGCGTTCTGGAGTGCGGCATCGAGACCGGCGCGATCGCCGCCGAGCTTCTCGATCGCGGCTGCGACCTTTTCGTCCTCGGTGATCGCGTAGAGGACGTGGAGCGGCGACAGGGGTTGGTTGCGGCTCGCGGCCGCGTGCTTCGCGAGGTGCAGCGCGACCTGCATGTTCTCGTCGAGCAGGGTCGCGAGCTGTTTCTGGCGCGTGCGCTCCTCGCGCAGGCGCGAACGGCTCTGCCACGCCCACATCACACCGGACGCCCCGAACGCACTGACCAGGAGCACGAAGGCTTCCACGTCTGCAGCGTACACCGACACGCCGAATCTGCCATGCTTGCGCGGTGGCCGTGCTCGCAGGGCTCACCGGCATCGCGAAGGCGTATGGCAAGCGCCGCGCGCTCGCCGGCGTGACCCTCGAGGTCGCCGCGGGCGAGGCCGTGCTCCTGGTCGGTCGCAACGGCGCAGGCAAGACCACCCTCCTGCGGATCGCGACGGGATTCTTGGACCCCGACGAGGGCACGGTCGTGATCGCGGGGCTCGCGATGGCGAGTCAGCGCGCACGTGCACAGGCCAAGCTCGGCTACTTGCCCGAGCACGCCCCGGCGCCGCCGGAGTTGACCGTGCGGGAGCACCTGCGCCTGCGCGCGCGGCAGAAGGGGGCGACCGATTGGGAGACCGCGATGGCGGCGGCCGCCGTCGCGAGCGAGGCGGATCGGCGGATCGGGACGCTGTCCAAGGGGTTTCGCCAGCGCGTCGGACTCGCCGATGCGCTGCTCGGCGAGCCGCCGTTGCTCGTCCTCGACGAACCGACCAGCGGCATGGATCCGATCCAGACGCGCGAGCTCCGCGATCATCTGATCGCCGCGGCGAAGTCGCGCGCCGTGCTGGTCTCGTCGCACGCGGTGACCGATCTCGAAGGGCTCGCGACCCGCGTCGCGATCCTCAAGGACGGCGTGTTGGTCGCGGTCGACACGCCCGCGGCACTGCTCGCGCAAACCTCCACCACGTCGCTCGAGGCGGCGGTCGTGAGCCACCTGTGAGGGCGGTGTACTGGGTGTGGCGGCGCGAGCTCGCGGTGACGCTGCGCGCGCCGATCCTCTACGTGATCGGTGGCCTGTTCCTGGTCGTCCAGGGCATCGCGTTCGCCGGCCTGATCGGGGCGCTGTCGGATCCGCGGCGGCCGGCGCCGCTGGGCGCGCTGCTCGAGGGCCAGCTCGCAGGGACGCTGTTGACGTGGGTGCTCCAGCTCGTGGTGCTGACGCTGCTCGGCATGCGCGCGATCGCCGAGGAGCGGCGCGGCGGCGGCTGGGAGCTGTTGCTGACGGCGCAGGTCAGCGAACGCGCGGCGGTGCTCGGCAAGTGGCTCGCCGCGTCGACGGTGTACGCGCTGCTGTGGCTGCCGACGCTCGCGTACCTCGTGGTCGTCGCCGCATTTCGCAGCGACGGCGGCGGTTGGGACCTCGCCAGCATCGCGTGCGGTTACGCGGGCGCGATCGTGCTCGGCGCCGCGCTCCTCGCGTGGGCGATCGCTGCGAGCGCGGCGACGTCGTCGACGCTCGCGGCCGGCGCCGCGGGGTTCGCGTTGCTCGTCGCGTGGTTTCTCGTCGGAGAATTGCCTTCGCTGTGGCCCGACCTCGCGACCGATCACGCGACGCTCGCGCACGTGCTCGCCACGATCAGCCTGCGCGCGCGGCTGACCGCGTTCGCGCGCGGCGAGATCGCGTGGGTCGGCGTCGCGTTCGTGGGCGCGCTCGCGGTGGTCGGGCTGTCGCTCGCGGTCGTGCTCTCCTGCGCGGGACGCCGGCGCCGTCGCGAGCTCCGCCACCGCGCGATCGCGACCGTGCTGGTCGCCGCGATCGGCGTGCTCGCCGTCGCGTTCAGCGCGGCTCATCCCCACGCGTGGGATGTCAGCGCGCATCACCGCAACTCGCTCGATCCGGCGACGATCGAGGTCCTCGCGGAGCTGGTCCAACCGGCGACGCTCACGATCGTCGAGCCGACCTACGGCGCGCTCGAGCCGCTGTACGACGAGGTCGCGCGCGTCGCGGATCGGCTCGCACAACACGGGCGCGTCACCGTGCGCCGCGTCGATCCGGCGGCGCTGCCGGGCGGGCTCGACGCCGCGGCGCGGATCGCGGGCCTGCAACCGAAAGACCTCGCGTCGAACGGCGGTGTCGTGGTCGAGGTCGGCGGTCGCCGCCGCGTCGTCGACGTGTTCGAGCTCGCGACGATCGATCTGTCCGCACCGACCTCGAATGCGATCGAACAGCTCGCGATCGAACAAGCGCTCGCCGGCACGCTCGCCGAGCTCGCGACCCCCGCTCCGATCACCGCGTGCGCGACCACGGGCCACGGCGAGCTGTCGCTGAGCGATCCGGATCCGAAGGGCGCCGATTGGACCGCGGTCGGCAACCGGCTGCGCGGCGATGGCATCACCACCGTCGAGGTCGCGAACGGGGCGTTCGACCCAGCTGATGGGCACTGCACGATCGTGATCGTCGCGGGGCCGATCCGCGAGCTGTCGGCGGACGATGCGCTCGCGCTGCAGCAGTTCGCGAACGCCGGCGGCGGTGTGCTGGTCGCCGCCGCCGCACGGCCGGTCCCGAATGGTCCGGAGCTCGCCGCGACCGGCCTCGAGGGCATGCTCGCCGCCGAGGGCCTCGCGCTGCCGCTCGCGATCGCGATCGATCCATCGCTCGCGCTGCGCGAGCTCCCGGGCTCGTTGATGATCGCGACTGGTTACGCCGCGCATCCGATCAACGCCGGCTTCGCCGATCGTCGTCGCACGTTGTGGTTTCAGCCGCGCGTCGTCGGCATCACGCGCGGTGCGCGACCGCTGGTCTCGACGACGCCGAACGGGTGGGGCGAGACCGATCTCGAGGACCGACCCGCGAAGGGCGACACCGATCTCGCGGGGCCGGTCGCGCTCGCCGCGGTCGCCGCCCATCATCGCGTCGTCGCGATCGGCTCCGCCGAATCGTTCACGAACGCCGCGCTCGCCGGCGGCGCCTCGGCCGGCGATCTGTGGATCGAGCACGTCGTGCGCTGGCTCGCGAATCGCTCGGCGTCGAGCATCGATGTCGCCGCGCGGACGCCCGATCAGGTTCGCCTCGTGATGACCGCCGGCGAGCGGCGCGCCGCGATCGCCCTGTCGGTGGCCGGTATTCCCCTCGCCTGGCTCGTGCTCGGCGGCGCGGTCGTGCTGTGGCGGCGCCGGCGGAGATCCGCATGACCGCGAGCGTGCGCGGGCTCGTCACGCTCGCGGCGATCGCGCTCGCGCTCGTGATCGCGTCGCTCGTCGCCATGCGCGGCGCGCAGGTGCGCGACGATCACGTGGTGATCGCGAGCTTCGAGCCGTCCCGGGTCCAGGCGATCGCATGGTCCGGCTCGCCCGCCGTCGGGCTCGTGCGCAGCGGGCAGGGCTGGCAGCTCGTCGACGATCCGACGACGCCGGTGATCGCGCGCGCCGTCGACGACGTGCTGTCGTCGCTGCGCGCCGCACGCTGGCACCGTCGCGCCGCGCCCGCGCGCCTCGGCACGATCCGGCGCACGGTCACGCTGTCGCTCGGCGCGCTCCACCACACGATCGACCTCGGCGATCCGCTCGCGGGCACCGCGCAGACCTGGATCGCCGTCGACCACGGGGACGCGCTCCTCGTCGACAACTGGCTGGTCGCGGTCCTCGATCCGACCGCGCTCACGTTTCGCGATCGCGCGCCGCTCGCGGCCGCGGCGAGTGCCGGATCGATCGTGATCCATAGCGCGATCCACGGCGCGCACGACCTCGAGCTCGCCGGCACTCCACGCCGGCTGCACGGGATGCTCGTCGCGCCCGCGCGGGTCGACGCGCTGACCAGCGCGCTCGCACACCTCGAGCTCGTGGCGATCGAGACCCCATCACCTGCGCCGGTGACGACGGTCGTCGTCGACGGCCTCCGGGTCGGCCTCGGTGGCGCGTGTCCGAGTGGTGGCATCGCGGTGGTCGTCGGGGCGGCGAAGCCCGCGTGCGCGGACGCCGCCGCGGTCACCGACGTGCTCGCCGCGATCGACGCGCTCGCCGGTCCACCCGCCGACGTCATCGATCGCCGACCGGCCGCGTCCGGGTTCAATCGGATCGAGCTCCACGACGGCACGATCACGTTAGCCGGCGCGCTCGACAAGCAGCTCACCGTCGCGATCCACGACGTCGTTCACAAGGCCGACCCCGATCGGATCGCGGAGCTGCTGCGCGCGCTCGCCGAGCCGGGACAGCCGGTACCGCTAGCGACCGGCGCCCCGCCGGTCTCGCTGATCATCCCGCAGATCGGCGCGCTCGACGTGTTCGCTGATCGCGTGCAGCGTCGCGGCGATCCGCTCGCGCTCGCGATCCCCCCCGCGACCCGCGCGATCCTCGTGCGCCCGGCGCGCTCGCTCGTCGACGCCGAGCGCTGGTCCGAAGAGCCGACGACGATCACCACGATCTCGATCGACGGCGCGACCTACCAGCGCGGCGCCGCGCTCGGCGAGTGGTCGCGCACGCCGGCGGCGAAGAGCGACCCGGCGCTCGTCGACGCACTCGCCGAGGCCGTCGCGAAACTCCACGCCCCGGCACGATCCGGCACGGCCGCAACGCCCCATCGGCTCGTCGTGACGTTCGCTCCGCCGATCGGCGCGACGGTGACGCACGCGATCGATCTCGGCTCACCGACCGCCGACGGCTGCCCGGCGGTGATCGCGGGCGAGCCGGTCACCGCGCCGCTCGCGCTGTGCGTGGCGGTCGCCGCGTTGGCGCACTAGTTGCTGTATACCGGCCTGTGTTGCGAGAACCGGCAGTCATGGCGTTGTTGTGGACGGTTGTTCTCACCGCCTGCGGCGACGTCACCGAGACCGACAACCACTCCTACGATCCGCGCTTCGACTCGAACGTCTTCGACCTCTACCAACCGCCGCCCGCGAGCTCGCCGCGCCCCGCGGTGCTGGTCATCCACGGCGGTGGCTGGACCGAAGGCATCTATCGCAGCAGCATGGCGACGCACGCGCAGCGCTTCGCCGATGCCGGTTACGTGGCGGTCAACATCGAGTACCGGCTCACGCCCGACGGTGGCCAGTATCCGCACGCGGTGCAGGACTGCTACTGCGCGCTCGCGTACATGCGCAATCACGCGACCGAGCTCGGCATCGATCCGACGCGGATCGCCGGCCTCGGCTACTCCGCGGGCGGTCATCTCGTGTCGATGCTCGGCGTCGACACCGCGGCCGATGTCCAAGCCGATTGCGCGGAAGGCGCGACCACGCCGCTGAACGCGGTCGTCGCCGGGGCCGGCGTCGAGGACATGGCGGCACTGCCCGGCGTGTGGAGCGTGACCGAGTTCATGGGCGGCAGCGTCTCGGACGTTCCCGACGCCTATCACGCGGCGTCACCGCTCTCGCACGTCACCGCGGGCGCGCCGCCGTATCTGTTCGTTCACGGTGACGACGATTGGTTCGTGAACTTCGAGGCGCAGGAGCAGCCGATGCAAGCCGCGCTCGATGCGGTCGGCACGCCGACGCACCTGCTGCGGATCCCCGGCGGCGGTCACATCCTCAATCGCGGCGTCGACGGCGGTTCGTACGATCTGCCGCTCACCGAGATCGATACGCCGGAGGCCCAGATCGCGATCATCGACTTTCTCGATCACACGATCGGACCGCCGCCATGAGGGCAGCCCCATGAGCCTGCTCGCGATCGCGTTCGCGGCCGCGGGCGCCGACGTCACGACGACCGCACCGGAGCTCGAGCTAGACGCTCCACTCGTGCAGGCAATCGACATCGCGATCCCGTCGCTCGATACCGGCCGCGGGATCAGCGGCGGCTACGAGCGCTGGTTCCCTCGCCAGCGCATGGCATTCGAGATCCTCGGCGAGGTTCGCCAGTCGGCGTCCGGCGACTACAGCGGCCTGCGCCTCGGCACCGGCTTCGAAGCGATGTGGTTCTGGCGCGCGCGCAACAAGGCGTGGCTGTCGGTGCTTCCTGCGAACAGCCCGGTCGGCTGGTTCGTCGGCGACGGCATCTACGTCGCGGCCGGCCTCACGCACGACAACCTCGATCATCGCTGGCTCGGCAGCGCGCTGCAGCTCGGCAGCGTCGTGCGCGCCGGCTATCGGATCGCGCCGTGGCGCGAGCTCACGATCACGCCGAGCGCCGGCCTCGAGCTCCAGCGCGACATCGATCTGTCGGGCCGGCTCGCGGGCGTGTGGCGCCCGGGGATCGCGTTCGGCCTCGACGTCGGCTGGCTGTTCTAAGCCTTCTTGCCCTTCAACATGTCCGTCGGCGACTGCTTCGTCGCGGGCGGTAGCCCACCGGCACCCGAACCGGAGCCCGGCGGTGGCGCGATGTCCGGCGTCTCCCACGTCTGGGTGACGTTCTTCATCTTCTTGTAGACCAACAGGCCGTCCGAGTTGCGCTCGCTATGCGGCGACGACATCTTGAACGTGCCGGTGATCGTGACCTCGTCGCCGAGCGCGTACGGCGGACAGATGTTGGTCTTGACGTCGGCCTTCGGCTCGCAACGATCCGGAAGATTGCGCTCCGGCTTCTTCATGCGCTCCATCTCGAGCTTGTCGTACGGGCGCGGGACGTCGACCACCCACAGGCTCTTCTCGGCCGGCGTGTCCTTCGCGTCGCCGATGTAGAACTTCGGGCGTTCGCACAGCGTCGGGTCCTCGTCGAGGCGCTTCTGGAGCTCCTTGTCGGTCTCGTCCGGCTTGCGCTGAGCGGTCGCGCAGTCGTAGCGCCACGTGATGAAGCCGTGCACCGTGATGTCGGTGTCGAACAACTTCTTGCCCTTCACGCGGAGCTCTTTGACCGCGTGCACGTCACCGCCGGGTGCCGGCGGGAGATCGAACGCGGGAACCGCGGGCAGGTCGAGCTTGACGTCGGTCTTCTTGACCTCCGCAGCGGGGCCCTGGATCTGGTCTTTTCCGCAGCCGGTGAGGGCGAGCGGAACCAGGCACGCGAAGATGGTGGTGCGAACCCCGAGAACGTGCGACATGCTGCGGTCTTAACATGGTGAAGCGGGGCCCTCAAGTCGCGCTCGTCGTCGCGATGCTGACGATGGCTTGCGAATCACCCGCGCGGGTGAAGCCCTGGCGTCACGCACCCGACCCGACCACCGAGGCACAGGCCCAACCGAAGTCGAAGGTCTTGGGCGAGCTCGGCGAGCTGGGCCCGTCGGAGGCCGAGGTCCACGCGCAGCGGCCTCACACGCTGCGGATCGCCGTCGATGCCGAGCCCGGGCGGTTGACCCCGATCGTCGACCCGTCGCTGTGGGCCCGCCGAATCACGCTCGGAACGATCTTCGAGCCGCTGATCCGCTATGCGCCGCCCGAGGGTACGGCCCCGGCGCACTTCGAGCCGCGCCTGGCCCGCAGCTGGCACGTGATGCCCACCGGCCTCGAGGTCCGCATCGAGCTCGAGCCCGACGTGACGTTCCACGACGGCCGGCCGCTGACCACCTCCGACGTCCAGTTCACCCTCGATGCCGTGCGCGATCCGGGCAAACATCTCGACCGGTTGCGGGCGATGCTCGACGACGTCGAGGCGATCGAGCTGATCACCTCGCACGAGATCCGGCTGCGCCTGAAGCGGCCGAGCGGGTGGGTCCTGCGCGCGCTCGCCGAGATCCCGATCTTACCGATGCACATCTATGACGGCAGCCTGCTCGCCGGCGGTGCATTAGTGGGAACCGGACCGTGGAAGTTGGTGTCGAACAAGGCCGGAGTCGTCCACCTCACGCGCTTCGATAAGTACTGGGGGAAACCGCCCGCGATCGCCGATCTCGAGTTCGTGTACCAGCCCGATGCCGCGATCGCCTTGACCGCGGCCAAGCGCGGCGAGCTCGACATCGTGCCGGCCCTGATCCCCGCGCACTGGCCGGAGCAGGCGAGTGCGCCGGGCGTCGCCGCGACGTTTCGTCCGCTCGAGCTCGCGCCGCCGCGGCTGCGCTACTTCGCGTTCAACGCCGCGCGCACGCCGCTCGACGATCCGCGCGTGCGCCACGCGCTGTCGCTGCTGATCGATCGCCGGGCGATCGCGCGCCGCGTGTTCGCCGGTCTCGATCGCCCGGTGCTGTGGCCGATCTGGCCCGGTGGCCCGGTGTCGGGGATCGAGGCGCCGGTGCCCGATTTCGATCCGGCGGCGGCCGGCAAGCTGCTCGACGCGGCCGGCTGGATCGATACCGACAAGGACGGCATCCGCGACCTCGCCGGCAAGCAACTCCGGCTCACGCTGATCGGGACCGAGCACGCCGTAGCCAAGGATCTGTCGGGGCCGTCGATCAAGACCGAGCGCGACATGTTCGTCGAAGCGGCGCGCCGGGCCGGCGTGATCATCGACGTCAAGACCGGCGGCGAGAGCTTCCTCGACAAGCGCAGGAGTGATGGCTCGTGGGACGTCATCGAGCTCGCGTGGGGAGGCATGGTCGACGCCGATGCGACGACGATCTTCAGCGGCAAGGATCGGCCGTCGCAGCCGCGCGTCGATCGCGTGCTCGACGCGATGGGCGCCGCTTGGGATCCCGGCGAACGCGCGAAGCTCGCACCGGAGCTCGAGGCCGCGCTCGCCGAGAGCTGGCCGATCGCGGGGCTCGTCGCGGAGGCGCCGCAAGGCCTCGTCCACAACCGCGTGACGAACGTCCACGCGTGGGACGGCTGGATCGATCTCGCGCAGCTCGGCTTCGACGCAGTTCCCAGGAAGTAGTACATCTACACGGTGGCGATCCGGGCCCTCTCTCCAAGCAGCCTGCGGACGTCCCTCGACGGGGTGTTTGCGGAGTTGCCTGCGCGGCTCGCGGCACCGGGGACGGGAGTGGCGGCGGCGCGTGCGATCGCCGAGGTCTACGATCGCGAGGTCGCCGCGCGGTTCACCGCCGCGACCGTCGGGATCACCGCGCCGCTCGCGCTGGTGGCGACCGGTGGCTGGGCGCGGCGCGAGCTCGCACCGTACTCGGACATCGATTTCATCGTGCTCCACGACGGCGACGACGCGGCGGCGAAGCAGCTCTCGGATCGCCTGCTGTATCCGCTGTGGGACGACAAGCTCGCGATCGGTCATGCGGTGCGCGAGCCGCGCGCGGCGGCGCGGTTGGCCAAGGGCGATGTCGCGACCGCGACCGCGCTCGTCGATGCGCGTCACATCGCGGGCGATCGAGCGCTGACCGCGGAGCTCGTGCGCGCGACGCTCGCGACGCTGGCGCCGCACGGCAACCCGAACGAGCTGATCGGCCAGCTCGCCGCCGAGAATCGCGCGCGTCACGATCGGTTCGGCGCGGCGATCTACGTGCTCGAGCCGAACCTCAAGCAGGGCATCGGCGCGCTGCGCGATCTGTCGACGGCGCTGTGGGCCGCGACGATCCGGTGGGCGCCGCCGCGACCGGACTCGCATCCCGGGGAGCCGCCACCGGCCGAGCGCTTGATCGCGGAGCTCGTCGCGATCGGCCACCTCACGCAGCGCCAGGGTGCGGTGCTCGATGCGGCGCGCGATTTCCAGCTGCGGTTGCGCGCGCTCGTGCAACTCGCGGCGAAGCGCCGGTTCGATCAGTTGACCTTCGAGATCCAGGAAGCGATCGCGCCGGCGCTCTACACGGGTGTGGCTCGACCCACCGACGGCACGCGCGCGGCGGTCGCGCCGGCGGTCGAGGCGCTGATGCGCGACTACTACCTCCACGCGCGCGGCGTCGTCCAGGTCGCCGAGCGGCTGCTCGAGTCGGCGCGCGTGCCCGCGACCCGGCGGCCGCGGATCACCAAGCTCGACGCGACGTTCATCACGATCAACGGCGAGCTCGCGCTCGAGGATCCGCGCCAGTTCGCCGAGCGGCCCTCGGAGATGGTGCGGCTATTTCGGGTCGCGCTCGCCGAGCAGGTCGCGATCCACGGCCACACCCAGGAGCTCGTCGCCGAGCAGATCGCACGCGATCCGGCGCCGCTCGCGGCCGATCCGATCGCGGCGCGGCTGACGCTCGAGGCGCTCGTCGATCTGCGCGACCGCGGCGTGCCGTCGAGGTTCGAGCAGATGCAGCAGCTCGGCATCCTCGGCGCGGTGATGCCGGGCTGGGCACCGTGCACCGCGCGCGTCCAGCACGACCTCTATCACGTGTACACCGTCGACCAGCATCAACTGTTCGCGCTCGCGATGCAGAAGCGGCTCGCGTGCGGCGAGCTCGCGCTGGAGCATCCGCTCGCGACGGAGCTGTGGAAGACGATCGCGCGCCCGGCGGCGCTGCTGCTCGCGACGCTATTGCACGATGTCGGCAAGCCGCTCGGCAAGGGCCACGCCGAGAAGGGCGCGGTGATCGCGGGCGAGGTCGCGACCAAGCTCGGGCTCGACGCGGCCGAGATCGACACCGTCGAATTTCTCGTGCGCCAGCACCTCACGATGTCGCATCTCTCGCAGCGCCGCGATCTTTCGGATCCCGAGGTCGTCGCGCGGTTCGCCGAGAAGGTCGGCAGCGAGCACCGGCTGGCCGAGCTCTACCTGCTCACGCTGTGCGACACCGCGATGACCGCGCCCGACAATCTGTCGGCGTGGAAGGACGATCTGCTGCGCGAGCTGATGGTGCGCACGCGCGCGCACTTTCGCGGCGAGAGTGCGAACGACGAGGTTCACGACGAGCTCCGCGACAAGATCCTGGCGCAGCTCGACGACGTGCCGGCCGCGCGCGGCATCGTCGACGGCATCGACCCCCGGCTGTTCGCGCAGCTCACGCCGCGCCAGGTCGTGCGTCACGCGCGGCTCGCCGCGAGCGCACTCGGGGATCCGCGGATCGCGCTCGAGTCGCACTGCTATCCGATGAAGGGTCACTCCGAGCTCGCGATCGTCGCGCCCGACAAGCCGGGCGTGCTCGCCGCGATCGCCGGTGCGCTCAGCGCGAACCGGATCGACGTGCTGGGCGCGATCTTGGGCCACACCGAAGGGCTCGTGCTCGACGTGTTCTTCGTCCGCGATCTCAAGGGCGAGGCGATCGCCGAGGCCGATCCGCGGTGGCAGCGCGTGCTCGGCGATCTGCGCGCGCTGGTTCACGGGGACGGCTCGGCGGCCGAGCTGATCGCGCGGCGGCGGCCGAAGAGCTCGCTGCCTCCGCGCGTCACGCCGAGCATCGCGACCGAGATCAAGATCCACGACGATTCGACGCAGGCGACGATCGTCGAGGTCGCGACCCGCGATCGGGTCGGCGTGCTGTTCGCGATCACCCAGACGCTCGCCGAGCTCGGCCTCGACATCTCGCTCGCGAAGGTCTCGACCGAGGGCGAGAAGGTCGCCGACGTGTTCTACGTGACCCGCGCCGGCGAGCGCCTCACCGACGCCGCCGAACGTGCGCAGTTGATCGCGCGACTCCACACCGCCGTCGAGGACGTCTGAGCGCCATCGATCTACCACCCGGCATCGGCCTGCGCGGTCCGGCGCTCGCGCTGTTCCGCGCGCCGCAGAACGCGAGGTGGCTCGCGCGGATCACGCTGATCCTCGCGGTCGTGCTCGGCGGAGTCACCTGGGGCTTCGTCTCGCGCCATCCCTATCACCGTCACTCGAGCACGCAGGTCGTGCTGCCCGTCGTGTTCTTCCTGTTCGCGATGCTCGGGTTCATCGTGCGGTCGGCCAAGCTCGAGGTCACGCGCGATGGTGTGCGTTGGGGGTGGGAGTCGTTCAACTTCCAGCAGGACGCCTCGCGGCTGAAGCGTGCGCACGTGTGGACCGATGGCATCACGCTCGAATCCAAGCGCGGCTCGACCTGGTTCCTCGGCGCGCGCGACTGGGCCCGGTTCGACGCGCTGGTCAAGCAACTGCGCCGCGTCGAGCTCCCGTTCGAGGATCACGATCGGACCGCGCCGTTGCGCGCTCGCTTGCAGAGCTACGGGCGGTTCCTCGACGGGCTCCTCGTCGGCTCGATCGTCGCGGCGTTCGGCGTGATGCTATGGGCCGCGTAGCTGCGCCCACAGCTCGCGGCCGGTGAAGTCGCGCTTGCCACCGGCCTCGGCGGCGCGCACGAGCGCGACGAGCTTCGCGTTGACCGGCGCGCTGCGGCCGAGCGACGCCGCGAGCGCCACGATCTCGCCCTGCAAGAAATCGATCTCGGTGGCGCGCTCGGCCGCGAAGTCATCCTGCATCGACGATCGCGCGTGCGGATCGACCGCCGCGACGCGCGTCGCGATCCGGCGAAACGCCCAGTCGGGCATCGGCAACACGCGCGCGACCCAGCGCGGCGGCAGCGCGAGCAGCTTCGCGACCGGTTGCTTGGCGGCGTCGAGGACGTCGAGCGCTTCGCGCTGCGCGGCGGCCAAGCAGCGCCGGAAATCGCGATCGGAGAGCTCCTCGAGCAGCGGCTTGCCGGACAGCGCGTTGATCGCGTTGTTGAGGTTCATCACGAGCTTTCCCCACTGCACCGCGACGATATCTGCGCGCGCGGCGAGCGGGAGCCCGGCGTTGCGCGCCGCGAGCAGCAACGGCTCGACCGCGGGGTGAGCCTCGACGACCAGCTCGCCGGACGTGCCGCGGTGATAGCGACCGGGCGCGACGCGCGCGACGTTGAACGGCACCATGCCGGCGAGCACGACGCGGCCCGGCAGCGCCGCGCGCAACACCGACGCGTTGTGGATGCCGTTCTGCAGGCTGACGATCGCCGCGTCGCCGTGCGGGGCGCTGCCATGAGGCGCGAGCGCGCGTCCCGCTTCCGCGGTCGCCGCGGACTTGACCGTGACGAGGACGAGGTCGGCGTCGCGGGCCGCGGCCGGCTCGGTGGCGAGCGCGGGCTTCACCGTCCACGTGCGATCGCCGAGCTCGGTCACCGTGAGCCCGTCGACGAGCTCGTCGATCACCCGGGGCCGACCGATCAGCGTGACGTCCGCGCCACCGGCGGCGAGCCGCCCTCCGACCCAACACCCGATCGCGCCCGCGCCGAACACGGCGATCTTCATGCGTGGTGCTCGACGATCTCGGTCCGGGTCACGCGCGGACGATACTATCGAACGGTCACGCCGCCCTGCGAGGTCCACTGACCTTCGACCCAGATCCGGCGATTGCCCTGGCGCTGCCAGCGGCCCTCGACGTAGCGCTGGTTGGTGCGCTCGCGCTCGTAGCGCCCCGCGTGCCACGCCCAGTTGCCGTGCTCGCGCTGCCAGTTGCCGTGGATGAAGATGAACCCGGGCCGCACCGTGACGGCCTCGTCGTGCGGCGGTGGCGGGTCGTCCTCCGCGACATACGCCGAGCCCGTCGCGAGGCAGGCGGGGAGGAGCGACGCGGACACCAAGGCCGCGCCGAGGACCAGGGATTTCAACATGCTCGAGAGCCGAGCAAGTGCCACGCCGCGCTAACTACGCAGCGCGATTACCGGTGGGTGTGCGGCGACGAGACAGCGTGCGCTACGGCTTCGTGCCGTTCGTGATCCACAGCAGGAACAACTTGTAGTTCGAGTCGTTGACGTCGAGGAACGTCGCGTTCGGATGGTTCTGCGGCGGCGTGGTCTCGTAGAGCGGGTAGGTCAGGAACAGCGACGCGGCGGGCGTCGTCAGGTTGATCACCCCGGGGGCGGCTTTGATCGCGGCGAGCGTGACCGCCGGATCGACGTTGTCGTACGGCAACACGGCGCCGAGGCCGTTCGCGGTGTGGCAACCGCCGCAGCCGAGCCCGCCGGCCGAGGCTTTCTGGAGGCGCGGATAGATGTCGGTCGCGAACGACGGATCGAGGACGGTCGAGACCGCCGCGAGGTTCGCATTCGCCCCGCCGGAGAGCGTGATCGTCGCGCCACCGGCGTCGACGATGATCGGCGTCTTGTACGTGCGCGCGGCGCCGTCGTTGAACGTGGTGATCACGGTGTAGCTGCCGGGCGGCACGTTGAGGAACGCGGCGCGGGTCTTCGGCACGGTGCCGTACGCGGTCGACGTGACGACCGCAGGATCGAGATCGCCGGCGGCGCCGAAGAAGAACGGACCGTTGACGCCGACGACCGCCGCGTTGTTCGGATCGACGAGCGTGATCGCTGCGAGCGGGAGACCGGGGAACGGATCGCCGTTGTCCTTCTGCAGATCGATCGCGACGATCGTGCCGCCCGTCGCCAGGAGTCCGACCGACGTGAACTGCCGATCCACGTCGCCGGTCGCGAGGGCGTAGAGATTTGCGGTCAGGTCGACATCGGCGACCGAGATGATCGAGCTCCGGCTCGTGCGGAAGCTGGCGTGGGTGACATCGCCGAACAACTTCGAGCCGACCGCGATCTCCATCGAGTAGGCGCCATCGGCGCCGCTGACCACCGCGAGCGCAGGGGTGAGACCGTCGGTCGTGACCGCGGCGGCGGCGACCGGATCGCCGGTGAAGTAGTCCATCACCTTGCCCGAGACCTTCACGGCCGCGGCGGTCGAGCCGGCATCGAGCATCGAGCCGTCGACGTCGATGCCTGCATCGGGGTTCGCCTGATTCGGCGGCGCCTTCCCGGCGCAGCCGGCCAACATCACCCCGAGTCCAAGCAAAACGTTACGCATCAGACTGCGAGACAACATCAACATCGGTGCCACCGTGCATCAGAAGTAAAACCACCTAGTTGGGTAGGTTGCACGAGTTGCGCATGGGGGTGACGGCCCCACCGGTGGGGGGCGGCGTGCCATAGGGCAGATCTCGTTGCGACGGTCAGACCCCTCTACTAAGGTGCGCCATGCTCGAGGACAAGCTTCGCGAGGCGCTGACCTTCGACGACGTGCTGCTCGTGCCGGGCTTCAGCGAAGTGATCCCGAGGGACGTCGATGTCACGACGCGCCTGACGCCTGCGATCCCGTTGCGGATGCCGCTGGTGAGCTCGGCGATGGACACCGTCACCGAGTCGGCGACGGCGATCCGGATGGCGCGCGAAGGTGGCATCGGCTTCATCCACAAGAACCTCACGATCGAAGAGCAAGCGCGCGAAGTGAATCGCGTGAAGAAGGCGCAGTCCGGCATCGTCGTCGATCCGTTGACGATCGCGCCGACCCGCACGCTCGAAGAAGCGCTCGCGATCATGCGGCACAACCGGATCAGCGGATTGCCGATCGTGGACGCGGACAGGAAGCCGATCGGCATCCTGACGAACCGCGACGTGCGGTTCGAGAAGCGGATGAACCTGCAGGTCGGCGAGCTGATGACCAAGAATCCGGTGACGGTGAAGGAGGGCGTGTCGCTCGAAGAAGCGCGCGAGCTCCTGCACAAGCATCGGATCGAGAAGCTGCTCGTGATCGACGGGCGCGGCGCGTTGAAGGGCCTGATCACGGTGCGCGATATCGAGCAGGCCGAGGCCGATCCGTTCGCCGCGGTCGATGACCTCGGTCGGTTGCGCGTCGGCGCCGCGGTCGGCGTCGGCGCGGACCGCGATGCGCGGATCGAGGCGCTGATGGCCGCCGGTTGCGACGTGATCTGCATCGACACCGCGCACGGTCACTCGAACGGCGTGCTCGAGGCCGTGCGGGCGACCCGCAAGAAGTTCTCGAAGCTCCAGCTCGTCGCCGGCAACGTGGCGACCGCCGAAGCGACGCGCGCGCTCGTCGAGTGCGGCGTCAACGCGGTGAAGGTCGGCGTCGGTCCCGGATCGATCTGTACCACGCGGATCGTCGCCGGGGTCGGCGTGCCGCAGCTCACCGCGATCTCGGATGCGGTGTCCGCCGCGAAGGGCTCGGGCGTCGCGATCATCGCCGACGGCGGCATCAAGTACTCCGGCGACGTCGCGAAGGCGCTCGCCGCCGGTGCCGATACCGTGATGATCGGCTCGTTGTTCGCGGGTACCGACGAAGCGCCCGGCGAGGTGATCCTGTACCAGGGCCGCAGCTACAAGTCGTATCGCGGCATGGGCTCGATCGGCGCGATGAAGGAAGGGTCGAAGGACCGCTACTTCCAGGCCGACGTCGAGAGTCCGCAGAAGCTCGTGCCCGAGGGCATCGAGGGCCGCGTGCCGTACAAGGGCCCGCTGCGCGAGTCGATCTATCAGCTCGTCGGTGGTCTGCGCGCTTCGATGGGGTACATCGGCTGCGCGACGATCGCCGAGATGCACGAGAAAGCGCGGTTCGTGAAGATTTCGTCGTCGGGCCTGCGTGAGAGCCACGTCCACGACGTGATCATCACGAAGGAAGCTCCGAACTATCACGTCGAAGATTAAGCCATGGCACATCAGCTCGTCGTCGTTCTGGACTTTGGTTCGCAATACACGCAGCTGATCGCGCGCCGGATCCGCGAGCAAAACGTCTACTGCGAGATTCATCCGTACACGCTCGGTAAGGACCCGGCGAAGCTGCGCGAGCTCAACCCGATCGGCATCGTGCTGTCGGGCGGGCCGATGTCGGTCTACGAAGAGGGCGCGCCGGTGATCCCGGCCGGGCTCTACGACCTCGGCGTGCCGGTGCTCGGCATCTGCTACGGCGCGCAGCTCACGGCGCGCGTGCTCGGTGGCGTCGTCGATCCGGCGGAGCGCCGCGAGTACGGGCGCGCCAGCGTGCGCGTGTTGCCGGCCGGCGACAACACCGGCGTGTTCCGCAACGTCCACGCGGGTGAAGAGCTCGCGGTGTGGGCGTCGCACGGCGATCACGTCGCGGGCCTGCCGGCCGGCTTCGTCCACACCGCCGAGAGCGACAACTGCAAGTTCTCCGGCTTCGCGAACGAAGCGCGCAAGATCCACTGCGTCCAGTTCCATCCCGAGGTCGTCCACACGCCGCGCGGCGCCGAGCTGCTCGGTAACTTCTTGTTCGGCGTGTGCCATGCGAAGGCCGACTGGTCGATGGCGAGCTTCGTCGACGAAGCGGTGTCACGGATCCGCGCGCAAGTCGGCGCCGACGGTCGCGTGATCTGCGGGCTCTCAGGCGGCGTCGATTCGAGCGTCGCGGCGGCGCTGATCCACAAGGCGATCGGCGCTCGCCTGACCTGCATCTTCGTCGACAACGGCGTGTTGCGCAAAGGCGAGCGTGACTACGTCGCCACGATCTTCCGCGACCACTTCCAGGTCGACCTCCGCGTGATCGATGCGGAGCAGCGGTTCCTCGACGCGCTCGTCGACGTCACGGATCCGGAGAAGAAGCGCAAGATCATCGGCTACGAGTTCATCGCGGTGTTCGAGGAGCAATCCAAGACGATCGCGAACGCTCGGTTCCTCGCGCAGGGCACGCTCTATCCCGACGTGATCGAGAGCGTCTCGTTCAAGGGGCCGTCGCACACGATCAAGAGCCACCACAACGTGGGCGGGCTGCCCGAGCGCATGAACCTCGCGCTGGTCGAGCCGCTGCGCGAGCTGTTCAAAGACGAGGTCCGCCAGCTCGGCCTCGAGCTCGGCCTGCCGAAGCACATGATCACGCGCCAGCCGTTTCCCGGTCCGGGGCTCGCGGTGCGCTGCCTCGGGACGTTGAACCGCGCGCGGTTGGACGTCCTGCGCAACGCGGACGCGATCGTCGAAGAAGAGATCCGCGCGGCCGGGCTCTACGAATCGATCTGGCAGTCGTTCGGCGTGCTGTTGCCGGTGCGCTCGGTCGGCGTCATGGGGGATGCGCGCACGTACGAGGAGACGCTCGCGATCCGCGCGGTCCACTCGCGCGATGGCATGACGGCGGACTTCGTCGAGCTCCCGTATCCGGTGCTCGCGAAGATCTCGTCGCGCGTGATCAACGAGGTCCGCGGGATCAACCGCGTGGTCTACGACATCACATCGAAGCCGCCCGGCACGATCGAATGGGAATAGCGGCACGGTCGTTGCTCTAGCTACGAGCATGAAGACCTTGCTGTGGCTCGCGGCGGCGGCGGGTGCTCTCGTCGCGGCCGCCGAGATCGTGAAGCGGATGCAGCGCAAGCAGCTCCGGCGCGCGCCGTTGGCGATCGCGGGTGGTGTTCCCTACGAGATCTTCGAAGCCGAGATCATCGAGATCGTGCCGTTTGACCCCTCGGGGCCCGCGATCATCGATCAGACGACGATCGAGCTGTTAGAAGAGCTCGCACACGAGGGTCTGTTCGCGAAGTCGCGGATGTGACCGCTGAGCACATCGCACGCTACGACGCGAGCGCGAATGCCGGCGCCATGCGCTCGCGCGTCGCATCATCGCCGTCGCCCTAACGCTCCACCGGGGGCGATCACGCTACTGTAGTCGGCATGCGCCAGGCGGTGGTCATGCTCGCGATCGGGTTGGCGGCGCGCGGTGTGCGCGCGGAGGTCGCGGTCGATTGGGCCAAGGGCGTCGTCACCGCCGAGGCCATCGGCATCGCGGATCGCCACGCGCCGAATCCGGCGGTCGCACGTGGGACCTCGCGGCGCGGCGCAGAAGAAGCGGCCCGCGTGCAGCTCGCGAAGGGGCTCGGCGCGCTGCCGGTGGCGAGCGGTGGCACGGTCGCGGACCAGGCGAAAGATCCGGCGACCAAGGCGCGGATCGCTCGCGCGGTTGCACAGGCGATCGCGGTGGCGGCGCAGCCGGAGACCGATGGCGCGTGGAAGGTGACGATGGCGGTACCGATCGAGGCGCTGCGGCAGGCGATCGAGGGCGGTCCGCGGCACGTGGCGGCGGGCGACGGCGCGGCGCCGGTCGTGATCGTCGTCGACGGCGCGGCCGCGAAGCCGGCGATCGGCTGGACCGTCGGGACCGCGCACGTGGCCACGGTGTGGCTGAAGGATGTTCCGGCGTGGGCGAAGGACGCGGCTCACGTCAAAGCGACCCGAGCGAAGGATGGGACGATCGAGCTCGCGGACGCGGGAACAGTCGGCACCGCGGCGACGTTGTACGTGATCGTCACGCCCTGAGTGGGTCATGAGCGGTGGGAACACCGTGCGCCGGGTTGGAGTGTGTGCAGGCGACTTGCTAGGCTACCTGGCGTGAACCGCGGTGTCCTCGTCGTCATGCTGCTGGCCCTGAGCGCGCGTGCGCACGCCGAGGATATCGTCGCGTACGAGGCCGAAGGGGATGCACCGACCGCCGGTGCGGATGCGCGAACGGCGGCACTCGACGATGCGTTTGCGCGGGCGGTCGGCGGCGCGCTGGCCGATCTGGTCGCGGGCGACGTGCGCACGGCCCACAAGGGCGAGCTCGACAAAGAGATCGTCGGGCACGCGCGGTTGTGGGTCTCGCGGTTCACGGTGACGAAGGACGACACCGAGGACGATCGCCGCCAGCTCACCGTCAGCGTCCGGATCGATCGCGACAAGATCAAGGCGCGGCTCGACGAGCTGAAGATCCAGACGAAGGACACGGCACCGACCGCGGATCCGTCGCAGCGCAGCGTCACGATCCTGCTGCGCGTCGCGACGCCGAAAGGACCACACGCGAGCTTCGGCAAGAATTCCGACCACGACACGATGGGCCTCGGCGGCTTGGCGACGCTGTTCCGCACCGCCGGCATGGCCGTGCGGCGCGCGCCCGATAGCGGCACCGTGATCGACGGCGACTATCCGGTCGCGGATGCGGACGTCGATGGGCTCGCCGACGCCGCGAAGGCCGACCTCGTCGCGATCGCGGGCGTCTCGGTCGGCGAACCGACCTCCGTGCGCGGCCGGCCGCAACCCGCGGTGCTCGCGACCGCGCACCTGAAGCTGTTCGATCGCAAGGCGCATCAGGTGATCGGGCAGGGCACCGCCGTGGCGACCGCACCCGTCGGCGATCCGCAGTACGCGATCGATCGCGCACTCGCCGCCGCCGCCGCGGACGTGCTGCCGCCGCCGCCGAAGAAGCTCGCGCCAGCGGGGACGTTCACCGGCGACGACACCCCGCTGACCGATCCCGGCATCGTGCTCGTGCGGTTGTCGTCGAAGACGTCGTACTCGATGGTGCTGACCGAACAGCGCTACCTCGCCGGTGCGAAGGGCGTGCGCGCGGCGAGCCTGCGCCGGCTGTCGCCGAACGGCTGGGTGATCGGCGTGACGACCGCGGATTCGATCGAGCGAGTCGCGCAGATCGCGAAGAAGCCGCCGGCGACCGATACGTCGGCGAGCGTGAAGATCGTCGGCGAGGTCGTCGAGGTCACGCTGTCGGGGTCGCCGTGAAGCGCCTGCTGCTCGTCGCACTGGTCGCGTCGGCTGCATGCGGTGGCGCGCAACCGGCCGGTCGGCTGTCGCCGAACGATGCGGTGATCCACGTGACGTCGAACCTCGCCGACGCGCAGGTCTACGTCGACGGCCGCTTCATCGGCGCGGTCAGTCTCGTCAAGGCCGGCATCGCGCTCGATCCGGGCAAGCATCGCATCGAGCTTCGTCACGACGACTACTTCTCGCGCTACGCGGATCTCGATCTGCAAAAGGCCGAGAACAAGCAGCTCGCTCTCGACCTCGTGCCAGTTCTGCCCTAGTTCATGTTACGCCGTAGCTGGTGAACCAGAACACGCAGGTGATCGCGATGCTGCGCGCTCTCTTGATCGCGGTGTTCGTCGTGCTCGGGTGGATCGTGCTGCGCTACACCGCGAGCGTGCTCGCGCCGATCCTCGCGGCGATGGGCATCGCGTACATGCTGAACCCGGTGCTCGATCGGCTCGTGCGTCGCGGCGTGCCACGGATGCTCGGCGCGGCGGTGCTGCTCGTCGGCTTGGTCTCGATCCTGGTCGGCGGCGTCACGATCGTCGCGCCGAAGGTCGCGAGCCAGCTCCAGCACTTCTTTCACGATTCGCCGCGGCTGCTCACGAACCTCGGGCACTGGACCAAGCACAACCTCGGCTTCAACCTGCCGGCCGAGTGGCAGGACTACGTCTCGAAAGAGAACTTCGATCTCGGCGGCGGCCCGCTCGGCGATCTCGCGACCGCGGCGCTCGGCGGCATGTTCCGTCTGCTCGGCGTGATCGCCGAGATGCTGCTCGTGCCGGTGTTCTCGTTCTACTTCCTCGTCGACTGGCCGAACCTGCTGCACCGCTTCGATCACATGATCCCGCCGCGCCGGCGCCACGAGATTCGCGAGGTCGCGCGCGAGATCGACGGCGTGATCAGCGGCTGGGTCCGCGGCCAAGCGATCGTCACGACGCTGCTCGCCGTGCTCTATGCGATCGCTTTCTCGATCGTCGGCATGCCGTTGTCGTTGCCGATCGGCCTGCTCGTCGGCGCGCTCACCGTGATCCCGTTCGTCGGTACGTTCGTCGGCGCCGTGATCGCCGCGGCCGTGACGATCGCCGATGGCGGCAGCATGGCGACGCTCGGCATGGTCGGTGCGGTGATCCTGTTCCTGCACCTCCTCGAGGCCGGTGTGTTGACGCCGAAGATCGTCGGCCATCGCGTCGGCCTGTCGGAGACCGGCGCGTTGTTCGCCGTGGTCGCCGGCGGCAAGCTGCTCGGGTTCGTCGGCGTGGTGCTCGCGGTGCCGATCGCAGCGACGGCGGCGGTGCTCGTGCGCTACGCGATCCGCTACTACGAACACACCACGTTCTTCGGCCGCGAGTCCGACGCCGATGTCGTGATCACGCCGGCGATGGCGCTGATCATGCCGGGCGTGTTACCCGGCGCGAAGATCGTCGCCGATCCGCTCGCGCAAGCGCCCGGACCCGACCCGCGGTTCGAGGGCGATCCACTCGCCACCGGTGCCGTCATGGCCGACGAGTGGGCGATCGACCTCGACGCCCGGAGCGAATCCGGGCCTCTCCATTCCGGGCCCGGGCCCGAGCTCGGCGCGGCCGGTGCGCCGCCGAAGCGTCCGAAGCTCTGACTATTCGGTCGGAGCGGGCGGCTTTTCGGCGTCGTACAGCTTCGCGAGGCAGTCGAGCATGTCGCGGGCGATACCTTGCTCGCGATACGTCGGCTTGACGTCGCCCCGCGGCACGCTCTTCATCGCCGCTTCTGCGCACGCGACGTCCTTGCACGCGCACACCTGCTGCTTCACGGCCGCGAGCTTCGCGACGTCGCGATCGGCACATGCCGCCAGCAGGAACAAGACAACCCAGCGCACTTAGAACAGGGAGCTGAGCTTGTCACCGAGGCCACCGGGGAGTCGGTCCTTGATCGCCGACGACTCGATCGCCTTGAGCGCATCTTCCTTGTGCTCCACGAGGAACGCCAGGATCTTCTGCGCGGTCTCTTTGTCGATGCCGACGTGGGCGACCATCTTCTCGATAAAGTCTTCCATGGTGGTCACTATAGCTCTAACAACCGGGGTGGTTGAGCGAGACCTGACGTGCGGCTGCTGCTTCGATCACTTTCAACATCTTGTCAGCGTCGAGCTCTTTCCGGATTCGCTGGTACACCACGTGGCTGTCCGGATCGATGAACAACACCGACGGCAGCGTCTTCGAATCGTAGCGCGCCTTGACCTTGTCGTTGGCCTCGGAGTCGGTATCCGAGACATCGAACTTCACCGCGATGAAGTCCTTCGTGATCGCGGCGTAGACGTCGTCGGTGCCAAAGGTGCGCTCCATGTCGTGACACGGGTTGCACCAGCTCGCCGAGAAATCGATCATCAGCAGCTTGTGCTCGGCGCGCGCGCGCTTGATCGCCGTCATCTCGTCGGTCTCGTACGGCAGCGTGTGCTTCGGCGCTTGATGCCACAGCCACGCACCGGTGCAGCCCGCGACCACGAGCGCGACCGCGACCGCCTTGCGGATCCGCTCGGACCACGGACCATGGAACGAGAGGCCGACCGCGCCGAGCGCGAGGCCGACCGCGATCAGCACGAGCGAGCCGAGGAGGTAGACGTACGACGGACCGACCAGCTCGCGCGTCGCCGGCAGGAACGGCAACAGGTAATAGATCGCCGCGAACAACAGGCCGACGCCGCCGATCGACTTGACCTTGTCCATCCACGCGCCGCTCTTCGGCAGCGCGACGGCGAACGCGGCGAGCGCGAAGAACAGGACGCCCATGCCGAGGCCATAGACGAACAACAGGCTGCCGCCGGTCACGACCTTGCCGCTGGTCGACACGTAGATCAGGAGGCTCGCGAGGAACGGCCCGGTGCACGGCGCGGCGATCAGTCCGCCGACCAGGCCCATCGCGAACGCACCGCCGAAGCCCTTGCCGCCGACCGTGTTGAGCTTCTGCTGCCAGCTCGCCGGCAGGTTGAGATCGAACGCGCCGAACATCGACACGGCGAGCACGGTGAACAGGATCGCGAGTGGGAACACGACGTACGCGCTCGCGAGTTGGGTGCCGAAGTCGCCGGCCTTGCCGATCATCGCGAACGTCACGCCGAGGATCGCGTACATCAGGCACATGCCGCCGACGTACATCGCGGCGAGCACGATCGCGCGCTTGCGGGGGACATCCTTGCCGCGCGCACCGAAGATCGCGAGCGTGATCGGAATCATCGGGTAGACGCACGGCGTGAGCGAGGTCAGAAAGCCCGCTCCGAACGCGCCGAGTGCGACGACCAACCAGCCCTGGTTCTCGACGTCTGCGCAGTCGCCGTTGCCGCAGCCGGCGACGAACATCAGGAGGAGGACGGCCAACGGCAGGAGCGGAAGACGGCGCATGCGGGCGCACTATAGACCTATCGCCGACGATCCGGCATTCCCGAGGCGCAGCGCCCGGTGTACGGTCCGGTCGCCGTATGGACCCCACGCTCTTCGCGCCCGCGCACGTCCGCAGCCTCGACGTCTATCAGCCCGGCAAGCCGATCGAAGAGCTCGAGCGCGAGCTCGGAATCCGCGGGGCGATCAAGGTCGCGTCGAATGAGAATCCATTGGGGCCGTCGCCGAAAGCGCTCGCCGCGATCCCACTCGCGGTGAACCAGCTCCACCTCTACCCCGATGCGGGCGGCTTCACGTTGCGCCGGGCGCTCGCGACCAAGCTCGGGGTCACGACCGACCAGCTGTCGCTCGGCAACGGCTCGAACGACATGCTCTACCAGCTCGTGCTCGCGACCTGCGAGCCGACCGACGAGGTGCTGTCGCACAAGTTCGCGTTCCTGTCGTATCGGCTGTCCGCGCAGGTCGCCGGGCGCACGTTCGTCGCGGCCGCGGTCACGCCCGACCTCGCGTGTGATGTCGACGCGCTGATCGCCGCGATCACGCCGCGCACCAAGTTGATCGTGCTCGGCTCGCCGAACAATCCGACCGGATCGGTGATCACGAAGGCGCAGGCCGAGCGGATCGTGGCCGCCCTGCCGGCGCGCGCGCTCCTGGTGTTCGACGAGGCGTACGCGGAGTACGCGGCGGCGTGGCCCGAGGTCGATCACGTCGACGGGCTCGCGCTGCGTGCGAAAGATCCGCGGATCGTCGTGCTGCGCACGTTCTCGAAGATCTACGGGCTCGCCGGCCTCCGCGTCGGCTATGCGGTCGCCGACAAGGCGATCGTCGATCTGATCGGCCGCGTGACCCGCACGTTCCACGTGTCGAGTCTCGCGCTCGTCGGTGCGGTCGCGGCGCTCGGCGATCAGGATCACGTCGCGATCAGCGCGCGCCACGCGCGCACGGTGATCGAGCAACTGATCGCGCAGGTCAAGGGTCCGAACGTCCGCGTGTATCCGTCGCTCGCGAACTTCGTGCTGATCGACACCGGACGCACCGCCGCGCCGATCTACGACAAGCTGCTCCGCGCCGGCGTGATCGTGCGGCCGATGGCGGCGTGGGGCCTGCCGACCTGCCTTCGCGTCTCCGTCGCCTCGGTGCAGGACATGCCGCGCGTGATCGCGGCGCTTAACGACGCGCTCGCATGAGGGTGCTCGTGGCGTGCGTGCTGATCGCCGCGTGCGGCGGCCACTCCACGCCACCCGCGACGATCACCCCGACGCGCGCGCCGACCCCGGGAGAGCAGATCCTCGCGCTGCTGCCCGACGGAGCGCAGGTCATCGTCGAGATCGATCTCGCGCGGCTGCGCGCGAACGCGGCGGTCGGCGAGACCGCGAACCAAGTGCTCGGCGCGCTCGGCACCGATAGTCACGTGCCCGGGTTGCCGATCTCCGTGTTCGGTTCGCCGCTCGCGAACGCCGACCAGGTCGTGCTCGCCGCGTACGGGGTGGGCACCGCGCAAGCGGCGACGCTGACGATCCTCGCGACCAAGGCGGAGGTGCCCGGAGGCCAACGGGTCACGCCGGAGCTCGTCGCCCTCGGGCCGGAGGATTGGGTCGGTCAACTGCAAACGCGCGCGGCGCTCGCAGCGCAGCATCCATTGACGGTCCCCGAGGCCGAGCTCCGCTTGCGCGACCACTCGATGCTCAAAGGCGCGACCGGTGCGGTGATGCGAGTGACCGCACGACTCTCGTTCGACGCGCGCGTCGCGCTCGCGCGGGTGACCGGCCTCGAGGCAGCGCCGGCGGCGCTGTCGCTGTGGTGCGATGTCTCCGATGATCTCGTGATCGTGGTCGATGCCGACGCGAACGATCCGACCGATCACAACGCGAAGGCGAAGAAGGACTCGGCGCGCCAGCTCGCGCACACGCTGCGCGGCCTGTTGTCGACGCTCGCCGACACCGAGCTCGTGCGCGCTCTCGGCGTGCCGACGAGCCTGTCCGACGCGAAGCTGATCACCGAAGGCACCTGGGTGCGCGCGATCATCGCGGTCGGTCCGCGTCATCTCGCGCGCGTCGCCGAGCGGGCTCGTGCGATGCTCGCGCCGTGAACCTCGTCTCTTCGCCCGCCCCCCGGCCGCTCGACGGCACGGTCACGATCCCCGGCGACAAGTCGATCGGCCATCGCGCGCTGCTGTTCTCGCTGCTGTCGGAGACGCCGGTGCGCGTGCTCGGCCTCGGCGACGGCGCCGACAACGGCCGCTCTGCGAAGGCGATCACGCAGCTCGGCGCGTCGATCACGCGCGACGGCAAGGCGCTCGTGATCCAAGGCACCGGCCTGCGCGGCATGCGCGCGCCGGAGGGTGCGGTCGACTGCGGCAACTCGGGGACGACGATCCGCCTGTTGTGCGGCCTGCTCGCGGGGCAGCGCTTCGCGACCGCGCTGGTCGGCGACGACTCGCTGTCGACCCGGCCGATGGCGCGGGTGATCGATCCATTGAAGCAGATGGGCGCTACGATCACCGGCGTGCATCGCGGGCCCAAAGAGGGTGGCGACATCGTGCCGCCGCTCACCGTCGGGCCGGCGACCGGCGCGCTCGCGCCCCTCGTGATCTCGCTCGAGATGGCCTCGGCGCAGGTCAAGACCGCGCTGTTGCTCGCCGGGCTCTACGCCGACGGTACGACCGCGGTGACCGAGCCTGGCCCGAGCCGCGATCACACCGAGCGCATGCTCTCCTATCTCGGTGCGCCGCTCACCGCGACCGGTCGCACCGCGACGATCACCACGACTGGATGGAACGGCCGGCTCGCCGGCGCGAGCTTCTCGGTGCCGAGCGATCCGTCATCGTCGGCGTTCCTCGTCGTCGCGGCGCTGCTCGCCGGCGCGCGCGAGGTCCGGTTGCCGAACATCTGCGTCAACCCGACGCGCACCGGCTTTCTCGATGCGATCGCCGCGATGGGCGGCGTGGTCACGCTCGAAGATCGCGACGACCACGGGCCCGAGCCGATCGCGACGCTGGTCGTCCGCGGCGCCGCCGCCGAGCTCCGCGCGACCGAGATCTCCGGTGACCTCGCCGTGCGGTCGATCGACGAGCTGCCGATCCTCGCCGTGCTCGCGGCACGCGCGCGCGGCACCACGATCGTGCGCGATGCCGCCGAGCTCCGCGTCAAGGAATCGGATCGGATCGCGACGACGTGCGCGATGCTGCGCGGCTTTGGCATCGCGTGCGAGGTTCGTCCCGACGGCTTCACCGTCGAGGGGCGTCCGGATCGCCCGCTCGACGCGGCCGAGGTCCACGCCGAAGGCGATCACCGGATCGCGATGGCCGCGGCGATCGGTGGGCTCGTCGCCGCCGGGCCGACGCACATCTCCGACGCCGACAACGTCGCGACCTCGTACCCCGGCTTCGCCGCGGCGATCACGGCGCTCGGGGGCAACGTCACGAGCGCCTGATCGCGAATTCGACACCCGGCTCGACGGTGACGCCCCGGCGTGGCAGATCGCGACGTGTCCTGAAGTGAGACTTCCAGCCTGCAGCGCGATGCGCTACACCCTGGCGATGCGGATCGCCCTCGTCACCGTCCTCGTGCTAGCGAGCACGTCCGCCTACGCCGATCCGGCGAAGTCGACCGAGACCAAGGGCACCGACTACGGGCCGCAGGTCCGCGCCATGTTCCGCGTCGCCGCGTGCGGCAGCGACGACGCGGTGCCTGATCGGTTCTCGGTCCACACGGTCGACGCGCACTGCCGAGAGATGCAGGAGGTCTACAAGTCGTACAAGCACGCGTGGGCCGATGCCGCGCAGCGGTTCATCGCCGAGCTGCGCCCGAAAGATCTCACGCACACCGTGGTCTATCCGTTCGGCGGCGGCGATCTGTCGTCGGCGCTCGCGGTGTATCCCGATGCCGAGGAGCTCACGACGATCTCGCTCGAGGCGGCCGGGGACGTGCGCGTGATCGACACCATCACGAAGGCGCAGCTCGCGACCGACCTCGATACGATCACGACCGATCTCCGCCGCCTGTATCACGCGGCGCACTCGACGACGAAGAGCCTGCAGGAGGCTTCGCACTCGGTGTTGCCGGGCACGATCATGATGGCGATGGCCGGCCTCGCCGTGCACGACATGGAGCCGATCGCGCTGCGCTACTTCGACATCGAGGCCGACGGCACGCTGCGCTACCTCACGAACGACGAGCTCGACGCGCGCGCGGCCGAGTTCGCGGCGGCCAAGCGCGGCACCAAGGCACCGAAGAAGATCACGCACTACTGGTACGAGCAAGACTCGGCGTTCCCGAACGTCGAGATTCAATTTCGTCCGCGCGGCGACGACAAGGCGGCGGTGCGCACGTATCGCCACATCGTCGCGAACCTCGACGACTCGCACATGACGGCCGACGATCGCGTGCTCCGTCATCTGCGGGCCAAGGGCAAGGTCGCGGTGATGACGAAGGCCGCGAGCTTCCTGCTCTGGTACGACGACTTCAGTCAGGTCCGCGACTACCTGCTCAAGAACCTCGCGTGGATGATCAGCGACGCCTCGGGGATCCCGCCGAGCTACGCGGACCCCGCGGGCTTCGAGCAGGTCACCTACGGCGACTTCGCCGGGCCGTACTTCGTGATCGACAACAAGAACACGCGCGCCGAGTTCGTGAAGATGTGGAAGCAGCAGCCGCACCGCGACCTGCCGTTCCGGTTTGGCTATCCCGACTCCGAGAAGCACAACCACATGATGATCACGCGCCCGAAGACCCCGGCTGGGAGTCCGCCTGCCGCTACGAAGTGAAGAGCTCGCGACGCCGCACGGTCGCGCCGCGATCGTCGAGCTCGACGACGACGTCGTCGAGCTCGCGCTGGCCGCGCTCCCCGAGGCCGAGCGCACCTTCGCCGAGACGCTGTCCGGGATGCGGCGGCGCGAGCTGATCGCGGGGCGTACGGCGATTCACGCGATCCTCGAGGGCGGTCACGCGGTGCTCTCGAACGATCGCGGCGCGCCGATCGTGCCCGCCGGCTACTCCGGTTCGATCTCGCACAAGCTGACGCGCGCCGCGGCGCTGCTCGCACCGGCCGAGCACGGCCACATCGGCATCGACCTCGAGCGCAAGGCGGCGAGCAAGCTCGACATCGCGTCGCGGATCCTGACGCCGAACGAAGCCCGCGTCGCCGGTGCCGAATTGCTGCGCGTGTTCGCGATCAAGGAAGCGATCTACAAGGCGATCGATCCGATGGTCCGGCGCTACGTCGGCTTTCAAGAGGTCGAGCTCGTCGTCGGCGAGGCCGGCCGGGTCGACGTCCACATCGCCGACGCGGCCAAGCTGCCCGTCGTGATCGAAGCCTGGTGGATCGAGCTCGACAGCCACTGGCTCGCGACCGCGCGCGCGCGCCGCCGCTAGGGGTCGGGTCTCGATCGATCAGCGCTTCGGCGGGCGCGGTACGTCGCGCTCGAGCACGGTCTTTCGCTCGTTGCGCGCCGCCACACGGATCGACTCGTCGCAGATCGCGCGGACGTGATCGGACAGGAGCTCCGCGACCGCGTCGCCGCAGTTCATGCCCGAGCGGTCCTTGATGTACTTCTTCATCTTCGACACGACGATCAACATGTCGTTGTCGACGACGTCGAGGAGATGGACGCCACCGGCAGCCGCGGTCGCAGCCACCGGCGTGGTCAGCGGTGCCGAGGCTTCACCGACGACGCGACGCACGACCGGGGCTGCCGGCGCGACCGGGCGCGGAGCCGGCGCGGGATCCGACGCATGGTCGGCGTCCCACTGCGCCTTGCTCGGCGCGCGCGCCTCGACCGCCCACGACTCGCGATGCCGCGCATCGGCGACGTGGCTGTCCCAACACGACACCGTGCAGAACACCAACGGGAACTTGGGGCGATTGCACGTCGACACGCTGCACACCCAGTGCGTCGCGTTGAACGGGATCGGGTTCTTGCACGCCGTACACTTCAGCCAGGTTTCGGCCACGAGGCGAACCTACCCCAAACGGCGACGGCGCAACACGATCAGCACGCCGAGCGCGAGCGGCAACGATCCGGGCGGGCCGGCCGGGTTGCGGCCGGCATCGCAGCAGCCACCGGACTCGGCCGAGCTGAACGCGTTCGCGTCGCAGGTCGCGGGCGCATCGCCGCTGGTCGCCGTGATCGGCATGGTCCAGACGAGGGCGCGCGACGCGTCGTGCTTGTCGGTGATCGTCACGCCGATCGAATCGGGACCGGCGCTGGCGTCGAGGCAGATTCGCAGCGTACCGTCGTCGCGAATCGCGGCCGTGCCGTGCGCCGGTGGCGTCGTGATCGCGTAGCTGTGGTCGGCGCTCAGCGGATCGTTCGCATCGATCTGGACCTCGATCGGCCCGGTCGGCACGCCCGACAGCGTGCTCGGCGACGGTTCGGGACCCCGCGCCATCGTGATGCCGGTCTGCTGCTCGGCCCAGTCGACGATCTTGTCGGGGCGCTCGTAGATCCCGCCGTCGCCGCAGGGCTTCGCCGAGTTGTCGTACGAGCGGGAGGTCACGCCCGCGACAAAGTTGCCGTAGCTCGTGAGCAAGTACATCGGACCACCCGAATCGCCCGAGCACGTATCGATGCCGCCGCCACCCGCGCCGAGCTCGCCGTCGGGCATCGCGAGAGCGTTGCAACCGGACTTCGTGGTGCAATCGAAGTCGGTGATCGTCGACATCACCTCCATCAGGTCGGTGCCATAGACGCTGCCGTCGACGTCGGTCGCGCCGTAGCCGACGAACTGCACCGTCGCACCATTCTTGATGTCGACCTTCGCCCACCCGGTCGCGATGTTGCGCGGCGGCTCGGCCGCGGCGCGCGACAGCACGAGGATCGTGACGTCGATACTCTGCTGCGAGTTCGGATATTCGATCCGCTTGATCACGGGCACGACCTCGCCGCCGCTGGTCAGCGAGCTCGTGCCGAGCAGCACGTTCGCGACGGTCGGGTCGTCGCAGTGACCCGCCGTGATCACGACGGTCGGCGCGATCAACGTGCCGGTGCAATCGGCTTGATTCGGGATGTCCGTGCCGTCGCCGAACAGCACGGCCGCGACATCGGGCCACTTGCCCGACGGTGCGGGCGACCCGCCGACGACCGGCACCGGGACACCTGCGAGGGCAGGGGCACACAGCCCGATCAGGATTGTCACGACGAACGAGGACCGCATGGCCACCACTCTCGCACGATCCGGGCCGACGCCAGCGTGCGCGGTTTTACACCTGCTGGCGACGTTGCACACCGCACGCATCCCCGTCAGTCTACGGCGATGCGCATCGTCGCGGTCTGTGTTCTCGCCGCTTGTGGTGGCTCGCCCCGGAGCACGGTCCCCACCGTGAAGCCCGCGGTCGACATCGGGGCTCATGCCGCCGAGGTCACCGCGCTGGTCAAGCCGATGATCGATGCCGAGATTTCCAACAGCATCGTCGTCGGGATCTACGACGCCGGGAAGACCGAAGTCTACGGCTTCGGCAAAGGTCCCGACGGCGCGCCGCCGACCGGCACCACGCTCTACGAGCTCGGCTCGATCACGCAGGTCTATACCAATCTGATGTTCGCGGACGCGGTGCAGCGTCGCGAGGTCGCGCTCGATACCAACCTCGCCGAGCTCGTCCCGCCGGGCGTGACCGTCCCGACGTTTCAGAACACGCGCATCACCCTCGGCATGCTCGCGACCCACACCTCGGGGCTCCCGAAGCAGCCGCCCTCGCTGATCCGTAGCGGTCGCTCGCAAGATCCGTACGGCGCCTACACCGAAGACGCGCTGTACGGCGATCTGATCCACACGAGCTTCGATGTTCAGCCCGGCACGCAGGTCAACGTCTCGACGTTCGGCGCGGGCGTGCTCGGCTTCGTGCTCGGACGCAAGCTCGGCGGCGGGGTCAGGAACGCGGTCGCGCTCCGCGTGTTGAGACCGCTTGGCCTCGAGAGCACGTTCTTCGTGGTTCCGGACGGTGCGAAGGGCCGGCGTGAAGTCGGCACCAACCTCGATCTCGCGCCGGTCCCGTACTGGACCTGGGATGCGCTCGCGGGTGCGGGCGGCCTGGTGTCGTCGGTGCGCGACCAGCTCGCGCTGATCGATGCCGAGCTCGACGCGGCGTCGGGCTCGAAGCAGACGCTGCGCGCGGCGATGCGGTTGTCGCAAGAGGAGCAATTGCCGGCGACGACCGGTCCGAACGAAGGCCTCGGCTGGGACCTCGATACCGAGGGCCGCTACTGGCACAACGGTGGCACCGGTGGGTTTCGCTCGTTCGTCGGCTTCGATCCGAAAACGCGACGCGGTGTCGTGATCCTGTCGTCGACGGCGGTCTCGCTCGTCGATCACCTCGCCTCGGATCTCTACAAGGTGATGGCGAAGGAGACGGTCAAACCGTTCGATCCGCCGCCGATCGAGGCGCTCCAGCAGTACGCCGGCACGTACCAGCTCGGCGAGTTCAAGCTCGCGGTCACGATCCAGAACAAGCGGGTCTACATCACCGGCAAGGGCGAGCAGCCGTTGCGCTTGATCCCGCTCTCCGATCACGAGATGTGGTTCGAAGCGCAGCAGGCGGTCGTGGTGTTCGAGAAAGACGGCGACAAGGTCGCGCGCGCAGTGTTCGTGGTCGGCGCGCAGCGGCTCGCCGCGCCGCGGGTGGACTAGGGACAGGGACCCGGCGTCGGCGGCGTCGCCGACGATAGATCGAGCAGCCAGGTCTGCGCGCACGCGGTCGGGTCGTAGCCCGTGACCTGCTGGATCGTCGCGAGCATGTCGGACATCTTCGCGGCGCCGCCCTTGTGCGCGGCGTAGAACGCAGCGAGCGCCTGGTCGAGCTTCTCGGCGCCGACGTTCGGGTTATCGGCGATCGCCTTGTAGAAGAACGCGCCGCGCATGTACGGCGCCTGGGTGAACAGGTTGTCCTTGATCACGTCGACGACGCCACACGATTGCGGCCATACCGGATCGGTACCGTTTTGCGCCGCGAGCTCCTGGGTGTCGGCGGCCCACGACGCCGCGCCCACCGTCGGTGCCACGACATCGAGCGCGCGATTCGCGAGATACGACACGGTGCCCTCCGACAACACGAAGTCTTCCCAGCACGCGATCCGGATGCCATCGCCGAACCAGCCGTGCGACGCCTCGTGGACCTGGGTGTTCTCGTTGTCGATGCCACCGCCGATGTGGATGAACGGGTGGTGCTCCATGCCACCGATCGAACCGATCGGCCACTTCACCGACGCCGACCCGAAGTGGTTGCCGAACTGATACGGGCCGAGCGTGGTCTCGAGCCAGTTGAACGCCGCGACCAGGTGCGCGGTGCCGGTGGTCGCCTTCGCCTGTTCGCCGGCGCGGTACCACGTCGAGATCAACGTGCCGGCGTCGGTCGTGCCGAGATCGAGCTGGGTGTACGCGTCGTACGTCCACGCGAGCTGATACGCCGGTGCTTGATTCGAGATCGTCGCCGGAAACACCGCGATCTTGCCGGCGGGCACGTTCTGGAGGTCGAGCGAGAACGTGGTGCCGTCGCTCGGTTGCGAGTGACACGGAAACACGTTGCCGCAGTAGTACGGCCAGTCGAGCGTCCAGCCACCCGCCGAGATCCCGGTGAAGTTCTCGTGGTCCTTCCAGTGATACGAGATCACGACGGCGAGCTGCTGATCGCTCGCCGGTAGGCCGAGGTCGAGCTGCTTCGGATCGGCCGACGAAGACAGGATCGGCGCGCCATCGACCGTGACGCTGTCGATCATCAGGCCCTCGATCTCGAGCGACGCGCCGACATCCGTCGACGGACCGAACGTGATCGTCGCGACGGTGGTCATCGCCGCCAGATCGACGGCGAGCCCGGTGTCGATCACCTCGCGGCCGGGATTCGCGGTCGCCGGCGTCAGCGCGGCATCGGGCGCCGCGGAATTGCCACCACCGCACGCGGCGACGAGAACGAGGGCCAAGCGGCGCATGTGCGCCGAGGATATCAGTAGCGCTGGATGCTGGGGTCGACTTGCTGCGACCAGGCGTCGATGCCGCCGGTCATGTTGTAGACCGTCTTGAAGCCGGCCTTCAGGAAGTGATCCGCCGCACCCCGGCTGCGACCGCCGTGATGGCAGTGGAACGCGAGCGCGGTATCTTTCGGCAGCGCCTCGATCTGCGCCATCGCGGCGTCGTCGAGCAGCACGGTGTTCGCGAGCTTTGCGGTCTCGCGCTCTTTCGGCGTGCGCACGTCGTAGACGTGGGTGACCTTGCCCGAGTCGATCAGCGCCTTGAACTCGACCGGCCCGATCTCGCGCACCATCGCAGGGCGATGCGGGTTGTCGATCTTGAAGCCCGCGCCGCTCGCGTCTTCGAGGAAGTCGATCGTGACGCCATCGGCCTTCGCCGCGCTCGCGCGATCGAGCTGCACGGTGATGCCGCCGGCGTCGACGGTGACGTGCGACGCCTCCTTCGGGCCGAGGTCGAGCTGGTGCTCCCACCCCGCGGTGATCGTCAGGTGAATGACGTCGCCGGGTGCGCTGTCCTTGAGCGCGGCGCCGAGCTCTTGCGCGGCGCGCGGCGACACCGTGAGCTTGACCGGCTTGGCGGGCGCGACGAGCGTGCCGAGCTTCTTCTCGAGATCGCCGCTGTCGAACATCTGCTTGACGATGTCGGCGCCGCCGACGAACTCGCCGTTGATGAACAACTGCGGGAAGGTCGGCCAGTCCGAGAACTCCTTCATGCTGCCGCGGATATCAGCGTCCGCCAACACGTTGACGGTCTGGTACTTCGGGATCAAGGTGTTCAGGATGTTCACGCAGGACGCCGAGAACCCGCACTGCGGGAAGCTGCGCGTCCCCTTCATGAACAGCACGACGGGATCAGACGTGACGAGTTGCTCGATCTTCGTACGGAGTTGCGGATCCAGGGTCATCCCCCGCCTCTTACCATGAAGTCGCCCGGGGAAGAACTCGCAATTCGGGTGGTCGGGAGCATCGCCGACGTCGACGCCGCCGCCTGGGATGGCCTCGACCACGGTCCGTCGCCATTCCTGAAGCACGGCTTTCTGCGTGCCCTCGAAGAATCGGGCTCGACCGACGCGGCCACCCAGCGCCGCCAGCGCAGTGGTTGGACCTCGGTCTACATCCTGTGCGAGCGCGACCACGTCCTGGTCGGTGGGATCGCGGCGTTCATCAAGGCGCACAGCTACGGCGAGTACATCTTCGACTGGGGCTGGGCGAACGCCGCCGAGCGCGCCGGCATCGCGTACTACCCGAAGCTCGTGATCGCCGCGCCGGCGACCCCCGCGACCGGCAACCGGATCCTGCTCGCCGCGGGCGAGGGCGACGACGTCGTGACGGCGCTGGTCGCCGGCGTACGCGCGCTCGCCGACGACGCCGAGTGCAGCTCGATCCATTGGCTGTTCTGCTCCGAGGCCGAGCAGACGCGGCTCGCCGAGCACGGCTTCTTCGGCCGGCTGACGATGCAGTTTCACTGGCGCAACCGCGACTACGCGACGTTCGACGACTTTCTCGGCGCGTTGAAGTCGCGCAAGCGGAAGCAACTGCGCAAGGAGCACGACCGTGCGCGCGCCGCGATCGACACGCTGGAATGGAAGCGCGGCGACGAGCTGTCCGAACCCGAGCTCGACGATCTCGATCGGTTCTATCGCCACACGACCGACAACCACGGCGGTCGCGACTACCTGAAGCCGGGCTTCTTCCACAAGTGCGCGACGTACCTCCCGGAGCATCTCCGCATGGTCCAGGTCAGCTCCGGCGGCAAGCGGATCGCGGGCGCGCTGTTCTTCGAGACGCCGCAGGCGTTGTACGGCCGCTACTGGGGCGCCGACACCCACGTCGACCTGTTGCACTTCGAGACCGCGTACTACGCCGGCATCGAGCGCGCGATCGCGCAGCAGCTGCCGCTGTTCGAGGCGGGCGCGCAAGGCGAGCACAAGTTGCTGCGTGGCTTCGAGCCGAGCGCGACCTACTCGGCGCATTGGATCCGCCATGCCGGGCTCGCGCACGCGATCCAAGATCATTGCGAGCGTGAACGGGTCGCGATGACCGAGCACCTCGCGGAGCTCGCGAAGTCCGGTCCGTATCGTGACGCCTCCGGCGACGACTGATAGGTTCCGGGCGTGCCCCGGTGGAGCGAACGCCAGATTTTCGGCGCGGCGCTGGGCGCCTGGCTGATCGTCGGCGTGCTCGCGCTGATCAGCGGCCCGCCGCTGGGTCACGACGAGGCGGCCTACGCGATCGCAGCGCGCGGCCATGCCCCGGCGTGGAACTACCGGTCGTCGGGGATGATCACGGTCGCGCGGGTCGGGCTCGCGCTCGGCGGCAGCGACGGCGCGCTCAGGCTCGTCGCGCTGCTCGTCGGCGCCGGGGTGATCGTCGCGGCGTACGCGCTCGGTCGCGCCGCGTTCGATCCACGCACCGGTGCGTGGGCGGCAGCGGTGCTCGCCACGGCGCATCCGATGGCGTCGCGCAGCGCCGAGCTGATCGGCGATCTGCCTGCGACCGCGTGCTTGCTCGCCGGCGTCGCGGTCCTGCTCGGCGAGCTCGAGCGCGATCGATCTACACCGCGCCGCCCTTCGGCGGCGCTGCTTCGCCCGGCAGAGCCGGGCTCGCGTCCGCGCTGGCGGCTCGTGGCCGCGGCGCCGCTGTTCGCCGCTGCGTTCTACGTGCGCTACGGGTCGGCGCCGGTGATCGCGATGATCGCGCTGCTCGCCGTGCTGCTCTACGCGCGCAAGCTGTGGTGCCTGCCGGTGCTCGCGACCGGGCTCGCGTTCGCGGCGTGCCTCGTCCCGCACGTGATGCATTCGATCGCGACGACCGGCTCGCCGCTCGGCATCCTCACGGTCAGCGCGGGCATGCCGCGCCGCGCGTACGTCGGCGAAGGACTGGTCACGTATCTCACCTCGGACCCGTTCGTGTTCTACGGCATCGTCGTCGCGCCGGTGATGGTCGCCGCGCTCGCCGGGCTCGTGCTGTTGCGAATCCGCCGCACGCAGGTGTTCGTGATCGGCCTCGCGCTCGGCCAGCTGGTCTCGCTCGGGATCCAGAGTCACGCGCAACCGCGCTACGTGTTCTTCGCGACCGCGCTGCTCGTGATCGCCGGCGTCGATGCGGTGCGTACGCACGCGACGCACGAGCGCGTGGCCGCCGGTGTCGTCGGGCTCGCGTGGTTGGGGCTCGCGATCGGTATCGTGCCGTTTCAACATCATGTCGCCGAGCTGCGCGCGCCGCTGTACGCCGCCGCGGACGCGGTGCGCCGCGATGCCGGCGGACGCTCGTGCGCGATCGCGGCGAACGTCGTGCCGCAGCTGATGTGGGCCACCGGCTGCGACGTGATCGTCGCGCACAACGCACCGAAGCTGACGTGGCCGCCGGTCGACGTGAAATACGTCGTCTCGGCGCCGCACGCCGTGGTCAGCAAGCTGCTGCTCGAGGACGTCGCGGGGCGCGCGATGCCCCGCGAAATTTCGGTCGCGAATCCCGACGCACATGCGTGGCGCCTCGATCCGTAGCGACCTAAGCTCCCGGCATGGCCGACAACGATTCACGCGCCGGCGCGCGCTACGCCACGACCGAGATCACCGACTACACCGCCCGCATCCACGCCGCCCACGATCGGGGGCTGGCCGCCGCGTTCGCGACACCGGCCGACATGCCGGCGATCCAGGTCGGCCAGAGCGAGGGCCGGATGTTGAACCTGCTCGCGCGCCTGGTCGGCGCGACGAAGATCGTCGAGGTCGGCACGCTCGCCGGCTACTCCGCGATCCAGCTCGCGAGCGCGCTGCCGGCGACCGGCCGGCTGTGGACCGTCGAGTTCAGTGCGAAGCACGCCGCGGTCGCGCGCGCGAACATCGCGGCGGCCGGGCTCGCCGATCGCGTCACCGTCGAGGTCGGCGCCGGTCGCGACGTGTTGCCGACGCTCGATGCGCACGGACCGTTCGACCTGGTGTTCATCGACGCCGACAAGGTCAACTACGATCACTACGGCCGGTGGGCACTCGCGCACCTGCGCAGCGGTGGCCTCGTGGTCGGCGACAACGCCTATTTCTTCGGCAACCTCCTCGACGACTCCGACGGCGCCCGCGCGATGCGCACGTTCCACGAGGAGGTCGCCGCCGCCTGTCATTCGGTGTGCGCACCGACCCCCGATGGTCTAGTGATAGGCATCAAGAAGTGAGACGCTGATTCGATGCGGTTGCCGGTGATCCTGATGATGGTGGTGGCGTGTGGGTCGAAGCCTCCGCAGCCCGCCGACGAGCACGAGGTCGGCGACGACCAGCCCCGGCCGGCGCACGACGACGCCGCCGTGAAGCCGGTCGCCGATGCGATCGTGCATGTCTACGACGCGCTCACGGTCAAGACGGTCGCGCCCGGCCCGGCGGGACCGATCCGCGAGGCCGCGGTCAACGCGCTCGGCTGGACCGCGCCGATTCCATGGACGACCGATCCGTCGAAGGATCGCGACCTGCTGCGCGGTGTGGTCAAGGCGCTCGCGCAGACCGGCAAGCTGCCGAAGGATGCGGTGCTGCGCGCGGCCCGCTCGATGGGCGTGTGGTCCGGAGACCTCCAGACCTACGGCGTCGATCCGCCGGGCTACTCGGCGCTGTTCGGCTTGATCGGCGGCCAGGCGATCGTCCAACCGGGCATCACGTTTCACAAGCTCGACGCGACGCACTGGGCGGTCGCCGACGTGTTCGCGACCGGCGCCGCGGCGCGCGCGGGTGTCGTGCGCGGCGACGTGCTCGTCACGATCGACGGCGCGCCGATCGCGCACGGCTGGAAGGACTTCCAGTACCTGCTCGGCGCACCGAGTGGGACCAGGGCGACCCTGGTCGTGCACCACGGCGCCGAGGATCGGTCGCTCGCACTCGACCTCGCGCCGGTCGCCGCGCCGATCGTCGAGTCGCGCGTGCTCGCGAACGGCATCGGCTACGTCCGCGTGTGGACGTGCACGCACTCCGATACCGCGAAGCTCGACGCGACCGCCCTCGTACAGAAGGCGCTCGCCGAGATGGATCGCAAGCGTGTCAAGAAGCTCGTGATCGATCTGCGCGGCAACGCGGGCGGCTTCCCGTTCGATCTCGCGTCGCTGTTCACCGCGGCCGATCCGCTGATGTACGCGCTCCCCGACCACGGCGACGAGCAGCCGATCGCGCGCACCAAGATCGCGGCGTGGAAGACCGTGCGCCCGCTCGCGGTGCTCGTCGATGAAGGCACTGCCTCGGGGGCCGAGATGGTGGCGCTCGCGCTGCGCGAGCACGCCGGCGCGACGATCGTCGGCCAGCCGACCGCGGGCGGCCTGACGTTCCCGACGACGGAGCAGCTGATCGGCAACGTCACGCTGTCGTATCCGACGACGCGCGTCGGCACCGCGAAGGACAAGCAGGCGCTCGAGGGCAACCGGCTCGCGCCCGATGTCGCGGCGCCGAATCCGACCGCCGAGGACTACGCGGCGAAGCGCGATCCGCAGCTCGAGGCCGCGATCGCGGCGCTCGTCAAAGCTACTTGAACTTCGCGCTGACCATGAGGTTGCCGGCCGGCGTCGTCTGGCATGCCGCGAGCTGCCCCATGCAGGGCGGACCCATCCAGCCGTCGAACTGCTTCGTCAGGTTCGGGACCGCCGTGATCGTCAGCGGATCGCCGGCGTGAACCGGGAACGTGCAGTCGATCTGCTCGTTCGCCGGGCTGGCGCAGACATCGTTGTTGCTGTCGCGAACGCTGCCGTCCTTGTCGACGTGGACCGTCAGCATGACGACCGGGCCCGCGTCGGTGACGGGGACGCCGCCGTCGGTGATCGCCTGCGAGCCGCACGTCGTGAGGTTCGCCGCGCACAGATGATCGGTCGTGCAGGTCTGGCCGGAGATGCAATCGGTGTCGGCGGTGCACGCGAGCGTGCAATCCGGTGCGTCCGGCGCGTAACAGCCGGCGAGCACGACCACGACCATCGTCCTTAGAATCGCCACGCGATCCTCACTTCGCCGCCGTCGCGATGCGGGACGACCGCGACATGTTGCGCGCGGTCGTCGCGCCGGCCGATCTCGTAGAGCACCGCGCCGGTGATCAACGCCGCACCGCCGGTGATGCCGGCGACCGTCGCGATCGTCGCGTCGCGCTGGCCGCGATCATCGATCGAGCGCAGATCGGGGTTGCGCGCGCCGCCACGGTACGCGTCGGCGACATCGTTCGACGCGGCGTGCGCCTCGAGCGCGAACACGGTGCCGACGGCGAGCGCCGCCGCGCCGCCGATCATCACGTAGGTTCCGATCCTCTCGTCGCGCTGGCCGTCGTTCACGGGCTCGACCTGCTCCGTGCGCGCCGGTTGCGACGGCATCATTTGCCGCTCGAGCGTTCCGGGTGGCGGCACGCTCGGCGTGTCGAGCTGCGTGCGAAACCCGATGTGCACGCACGCCTGGAGCTTCGCGAGATGATCGTCGACGAGCGCGCGCAGATCGTCGCGCGGGTCGGTGTCGAGGAAGCGGTGATACATCCACGCGGCATCGTCGCAGTCGCCGGTCAGGCGATACGCCTGTGCGAGGTTGAACAATAACCCGGGGCTGGGCGCGAGCACGTAGGCCGCCTTGTAGGCCTCGAGCGCCTCGGCGAACTTGCCGTCGCGTTGGAGTTGGCGACCGCGGTCCGCGAGGAACCGCGCCTTGTCCGGAATCGCCATGCCGCGGAGCTCCGGCTCGTCGGTCGCGGTGTCCGCACGGGCGATGGCCGACGCCGCGAGCGACGCCATGACACAGCCGATGATGACGGCTCGTCGGGGCATCAGTACGGTTCGACCGAGCCGTCGGGATCGAAGGCTGCGGTGCGCGCGTGCGCCTGCCCCGAACCTCCGCTCGTGTGATGCGGACGTTTGTGCGTGCTGCGCGCGGGGTCGGGCTTGGCAGCGACCGGAGCGAGCATCGCCGGCGCGACGTGTGCGGTGGGTTGGATCGGCGCCGGCGCGGGAGGCTCGACGACGGCGGGCGTGATGCCCCGTGCGGCGGGTCCGGCCACCATCGGCGGTAGTGGCGCCGCAGCGAGGCTGCTCGAATCACGCGCGAGGAAGAACAGCGACGCGCTCGCGACGAGCGCCGCCACACCGAGCGCGACCTGCCAACTCCGCGGATGGCCGCGGCGCACCGGCACGAGCGGTGGCGCGGAGGCGAACCGCGTATGGCGCTTGGGCACTGGGGCCACGGGTTCGGCGCGCCGGCTGTCGAGCTCGTCGCGCACGCGCAGCAGGGTGCCGGCGACGGTCGGCAGGCTCGGCCGATCCTCCGCGCGCTTCGCGAGCATCGCGAGCAGCAACTGCTCCAAGGCGCGCGGGATGTCCGGCCACAGGTCGCTCGGCAGCGGAGGGGCCTCGCGCAGGTGCATCACCATCACCTCGGCCGCGGTCTCGGCTTCGAACGGCAGTTGCTCGAGGAACAGCTCGAACGCCATCACGCCGAGCGAGTAGATATCCGTCGCGGGCGTCAGCACCGCGCCGCGCGCTTGCTCCGGCGAGAGATATTGCGGCGTGCCGACGAGCTGGCCATCGACCGTGTGGTGGACGTCGGTCGTGATCTCTTTCGCGATACCCCAATCGAGCAGCTTCACGCGTTCGTAGCGCTCGCCGTCTTCGACCGGCAGCAGGAACACGTTGTCGAGCTTGAGGTCGCGATGGATCACCCCCGCACCGTGCGCCGCGATCAGCGCATCGCAGATCTGGATCAGGATCTCGACCACCCGATCCGGCAGCACCTTGGTCTCGAACGCGAGGTTGCCGAGACACACGCCGTCGAGGCGCTCCATCACGATGTACGGCCGGCCGTCCTCGAGCGTGCCGGTCTCGAAGATGTCGACGATGTTCGGGTGGCCGACCCGGTTCACGACGCGGGCTTCGAGCTTGATCCGCTCGGCCGTGATTCCGGTCAACAGAAAATCGTGCATCACCTTGAGCGCGGCGCGCTTGCCGATCTCCTCGTGGATCACCGCATAGACGGTGCCCATGCCACCGCGGCCCAGGCGCTCGCCCACGATCCACGGTCCGGCTTTCGATCCGGGGAGGAGCGCATCCGGACGCCCACCGGCACCACGAGCGCCTGGTTGGACCACGGATCCTTCCTCCGTGGAGAGCATCGTCCGCATGGCTGTTCCATGTGCACCGCATGTGCCGAGAGAAGGCATGGCGCATTACGCAGTTCGAGGTGTGCGACCGGTGCGCCCCCGCTCGCACGGCGAGGCGTTGTGACAGCCCCGCACGGAGCGGTGCTACCCTGGTGTCCCACCTCATGATCGTGACCTCATGATCGTGACCCAAGGCGACCTCGAGGGATCGCTCGAAGCGCTTGTCCAATCCGTGCGCGATCCGAGCGCCGGTATCCTCGGTCCGAGCTCGATCGCGTGGCAGCTCGGCGGCGATCTCGCGGTGTTCCTCGGCGGTGGTCGCGCGGCGTTGCTGCAGCTCGCGCATCCGATGGTCGCGTACGCGATCGATCACCATTCACGGACGCGCGCCGATGTGCTCGGCCGGTTCCAACGCACGTTCCGTCACATCTTCGCGATGACGTTCGGCGAGCTCGACGACGCGATCGTCGCCGCGCGCCGCGTCCATAGGATCCATACGCGCGTGCACGGCGAGATCCACGAGGACCTCGGCCGATGGCGCGCGGGCACGCGCTATCACGCGAACGATGCGGAGGCGCTGCGCTGGGTTCACGCGACGCTGGTCGACACGACGGTGCTCGTGCGCGCGCGGCTCGGCACGACGATCTCGCGCGAGCATCTCGATCGCTACACGATCGAGATGAATCAATTCGCCGCGCTGTTCGGGATCCCGACCGCGCTGCTGCCGCGCACGTGGGCCGACCACGAGCGCTACATGAGCGAGATGCTGCGCGAGCTCGTGGTCGCACCGTGCGCACGCGAGATGGCGAGGTTTCTGATCGGCCGCGGCTCGACCGACGCCGCGCAGCCGCCGCTCGGTCGGTTGACCGAAGTGCTCGCCGCCGCGATGTTGCCCGACGCTCTGATCGAGCAGTTCGGCTTGCAGGCGTCGCGCGCGACCCGCCCGGGCCTCGCGGCGTTCCGGCTGTTCTACAACCGGCTGCCCGATCGCATCGTCGCGTTGCCGGCGCATGCCGACGCGACCCGGCGGTTGGCGGGGCGACCGCCGAGCCGGTTCGCGGCGTGGACCGAGCGCCACCTGTTCGGCTTATCCGAACGCGTGATCCGCCGGTAAAAAGCTGCACGCGTCGAGGAGAAGCTGCTTTTTTGCCGAAAGCGGGAGGCTTCGTCACGACGCGCGCAGCGTGATTACATAGAGCACGCAGCAGGCCAAACGGTTGCCCGAGTAACGCGTTGAAATGTGGCGTCCCGTCCACACGGGCTCGTACCGCTCCGGGAAGTTCGTATCGGCTTAGCGATACGTCGAGGGGTCGAGGCCGAACCGCTTGATCCAACGCTGGATTTGCTTGCGGTCCTTGTCGAGGGCGCGCGCGACCGCGGAGACATTGCCTTGGTGCTCGCGCAACGAGGCCACGACCTGGTCGCGAACCTTCTGGTCCATCTCGGAGAGCACGACCGGACGCGGCGCGCCCGGCGGGCGACCGGAGCGCACCGTGTCGGGCAAGTGTTCCGCACGTACCGGCTCGACCCCGGCGAGCACCTGCGCGGTGGCGAGTGCTTGCTCGAGCTCGCGGATATTGAGCGGCCACGGATAGCGCAGCAGCAGACGGGCGGCGTCGATCTCGAAGCCCGGGTGCTCGGCCGAGAACAGCCGCGAGTGCAGCGAGCCGATCAGCACGCCGAGGTCGGCGCGCCGCTCGTTGAGCGGTGGCACCTGGATCCGAAACCCGGCGAGCCGGGCGAACAGATCGTGGCGGAACGAGCTGTCGGCGACCATGTCGTCGAGGTCGCGGTGGGTCGCCGCGACGACGCGCAGGTCGATCGAGACCGCGCGCGTGCCACCGACCGGCATGACCTCGCGCTCCTGCAGGACGCGCAACAGCGCCGCCTGCGAGCTGCTCGGCAGATCGCCGATCTCGTCGAGGAATAGCGTGCCGCCATCGGCCGAGCGCACGAGCCCGGGATGATCGGACTGCGCGCCCGAGAACGCGCCCTTCTTGTAACCAAACAGCTCGCTCTCGACGAGGTTCTCCGGCAGCGCGCCGCAGTTGACCGGCACGAACGCGCCGTTGCGATCCGACAACGTGTGGATCGCCCGCGCGAGGATCTCCTTGCCGGTGCCGCTCTCGCCTTCGACGAGCATCGGTATCTCCGACGACGAGATCTGCCTGATCCGATCGAGCTCGTGCTGCCACGACGGATCGAGCGAGGTCAGGCCGGGCACGCCTTCATCGGGGGTGAGCTCGAGCAAGGCGGGCGCATCGATCGCGATCGGCATGCGCTCGAAGAAGATGAACAGCGTGTGGCCGAGCTCGATGATCGAGCCGTCGGTCAGCACCGCGCGCTTGGTCGTGTGGCCGTCGACGATCGAGCCGTTCTTCGACTCGGTATCGACGAGCATCCACCGGCCGAACGACGGTTCGATCCGCGCGTGCTTCGACGACATCCACTTGTCGGGCACGCGGATCGTCAGCTCGGTCCCGGCTTTCTCGGCGCGCCGATCGGCGCCGCGGCCGAGCTGCACGACGGTGAGGTCGGAGAGTCTGTACCGGACCGAACCGGCGCGCGGTCGGCCGCACTCCAGCACGAGGACGAGCACGGGCTCCGGCCGCGGACCTGCTCGTCCCGCCTTCCCCTCTGCATGAATACTGAGGGTGGTGCCGTGCGCGTCGCCCACGAGCGGAGCTTAACATCGGCGATCCCCACGTAGGGCGGTGTCAGACCCAGTCGTTACCGTTCGGGTGTGGGCGATCTCGTTTCTCTGACCGCACGGCTCGAGTCCCGGCGTGGCTGCCTTCGGGCGGTGAGCGCCACCGAACACTACGAGCGGGGCCTAGCGTTCGAGGCTGCCGACCAGCCCGACGCGGCCGCGGCCGCCTACCACCGGGCGCTCGCGAGCCGCCCCGACCTGGCGGACGCCTGTAACAACCTGGGCCGGCTGCTCCACGATCGAGACCAGCTCGGCGAGGCCGAGTCACTCTACCGCCTGGCTATTTGCTCGTCGGGTGAGGTCGGGCTGTACTGGTTCAACCTCGGCGTCGTCTGCGAGGACACCGGTCGCTGCGCCGAGGCGATCGCCGCCTACGAGCGGGCGCTCGGGCTCGAGCCCACGCTCGCCGATGCGCACTTCAACCTCGCTCGCCAGCTCGAGCAGGTCGGCCGCCGCGGCGCCGATGATCTGGTGATGCGCCGGGCGGTCCGCCACCTCAAGTGCTACCGCGACCTCGTCCGCACCGGCCTCGGCTGAGCGTCCGGACGAGGAGCTAGCGCGCGCGGCGCCAGATGCCGACCTTGAGGTAGTCGGCCTGCGCGAAGCCGACCGGGTGGTCGGGCTCGGGCGGCAAGTCGCGCTCGAGCGAGAAGCCCGGGCCGAGCGCTTCGCGCACGGTGCGCTCGAACAGCGGGCGATCGACGCGACTCGTGCAGCACGCGGCGACGACGGCACCGCCGGGCACGACGTGGCGCGCGACCGCCCGATAGAGCTTGCGATACGCGGCGATCACGGTCGGGATTTGCTGCTGCTTGCTCGCCATCGAAGGCGGATCGACGATCACGAGCTCGAAGCGCTCGGTGTCGGGGAGCTGGGGCAACCACTCGAACACGTCCGCGACGATGTAGTGGTGCTTCGCGGCGTCGCCGACGTGATGCTCGCCGGCGAACGCGAGCGCGCGCGCGGATTGATCGACCTCGGTGATCGACGTGGCGCCGGCGAGCTCGACGGAGCGGCCGAGCATGCCGGTGTACGCGAACAGGTTGAGCACGTGTGCCTTCGCGAGCGGCGCTTCGGCGAGCATGCGGCGCAGCGCGCGTAGATCTAGGTACGTGCCGGTCTTGTGGCCGCCTTCGAGGTCGACGAAGAGCGTGCGGTGGTCCTCGAGGAATTCGACGATCGTCGGCGCGGTACCGTACAGCACGCGCTGCGGCTGCGGCGGCCCACGGCGACGGCGGGCGGGGCGGAGGATCACGTTGGTGGCGTTGCCGAGGAACGCGCGCAGGTCGTGGCTCGGCGCCGGCGCGGGCGTCGGCGCGCGGGCGGCCATGTTCGGGCGGGGCACGGCGATCGGCGCGGTCACGCCGAGATCGAGCTCCTCGTGGTCGCGCTGGATCTCGATCGGCTGAGTGATCGAGGCGTCGAGCTCCTCGACGGGTGGCGGGATGTCGAGTTGCGTCGTGCCGCGTGCGGCGGCGGTCAGCACCGTCGCGATGTAGCGCGCGAGCGCATCGGCGCCACTCGAGTAGCTCGCGACGACGAGCGTGTCGGCGAACCGATCGACGACGATCGCGGCGAGGCCATCGCTCTCGCCATTGACGATGCGCAGCGCGTTCGTGCGCGCGGCGAGCCCGGCGCGCTTCGCGAGTGCCGCCGACAACTGGCCCCTGACCCACGCCGCGTCGGGACGCTCGGGACCCGCGCGCAGGATCCGGATCGCGATCGCACCTTCGGCTTCATAGATCCCGTAGCCGAGCACCCGGTTCGTGCCGTCGACGAGCCGGACCCAATCGCCGTCCTCGAACACGTGCGCGGCGCTCGACATCTGCTCGCGGAACAACCACGGGTGGCCGCGCTCGACGATCGCGGCGCCGTCCTTCTTGAGTTGATAGCGGCGCGCGATCATGAGCGCCGCGCGAATCCGCCGGGCATGGCGGTGACGACGACGAGGTCGGCGCGGCCGGCCGCGATGCTCGCATCGAGGTCGGGCAGGGACGCGGTCGCGTCGGCGACCACGGCGGTCGAGATCGCGAGCTCGTTGCGCAGGCGATCGGCGAGCGGCGCGGCGGGCAGCCGAGCCCCCGCCATCCGCGCGTCGCCGGCCGATTGAACCCACAGTTGATCGCAGCCGGCGCGGACGAGCTGGGCACACGTGCCGAGGATTCCGGCGCGCGCGTGCGGGCGATCGTGGATCCACGCCGCGATCCAGCGGCCGCGCGTCCACTTCGCGCGTGCGGTGTGCACCATCGCCGGGAGATGCTCGACCGCGACGCCGTCGGGATCATCGGCCCCCGGGTCCAGGAGCAGCAGATCGAACCCGGCGAACGCGGCGCGCTCGACCGCGGCCTCGAGGGCTCCGGGCACCGCGTTGGTCGTCGCGATCCGCGCCACGACGATCGCGTCCTTGGCATGGACGAAGTCGACGATCCGGCGCCACGCGACCGCTTGCTCGTCGGTGTTGATCCGCGGGCCCGCGAGCGGGGTCGCGGCGGGCGCGAGCCCGGCTTTGCCGGGCGGAGCAGCGCCGTCGAATAACGGCGCGGAGTGGATCGGAATGACCGGCGTCACGACGATGCCGGCGCCGGCGGTCGCCGCGCTGCCGAGGGCGACGAGATCGTCGTCGCCGGCGAATTCTCCGGCGTGGGTCGGCCGCCCCGCGACCGCGATCCGATTCTGTGCGCGCACGCTGCCGAGCGTGTAGGGCAGGGCGGTCGGCGGTAGTGGCGGATCGCGGGTGATGCCGACCTTCGCGGCGAGCAACTGCTCGACGCCGCGCGCGAGGTGCGGATCGCGCTTCGCGACCGAGGCGTGCGAGACCCGCAGGCTGCGCGTCATCAGCGAGTACGTGAACTGCGCGGGCGCCATCTTCGCGTAGCGCTCGGTGCCCTCGAACCACTCGAGGCTGGCCTGGGCGGCGGCCTGCAGCGCCTCGACCTCGGGCCGGCGCTTCGCCTCGTAGCCGGCGAGGGCGCTCGCGAGGTCGCGCTGCGCGAGCAGCTCGTCGCGCAACACGATCGAGTCTTCCATCGCGAGCTTGGTCCCCGACCCGATCGAAAAGTGCGCGGTGTGCGCGGCGTCGCCGAGTAACACGACCGGCGTGCCGTTCGGCGCGTGGGCGCTCCACTTCGCGCAGCGCACCGTCGGGAAGTTGCGCCAGATCGAGCGATTCTTGATCAGCGTGTGGCCACCGAGGTGGTCCTTGAAGATCTCGCCGACGATCGCGACCGTGCGATCTTCGTCGGCGTCGGCCAGTCCCGCGCTGCGCCAGGTCGGCTCGCGGCACTCGACGATGAACGTCGAGCCATGCTCGTGATAGCGGTACGCGTGGACGCGGAACATGCCGTCCGGGGTGTCCTGGAACAGAAACGTGAACGCCCGATACGGCACGGTGCAGCCGAGCCACGTGAACTTGTTGGTCCGGACGTCGACCGAGGGTTGCAGCTCGGTCGCGAGGGCATCGCGGACCCAGCTCGCGACGCCATCGCTCGCGACGATCAGATCGGCCGAGACCTCGGCGAGCGATCGAACCTCGTGCTCGTACACGACCTGGACCCCGAGCTCGCGCGCGCGGGCCTGGAGGATCTGGAGCAGCGCCTTGCGCTCGAGCCCGCAGAAGCCGTGACCGGTCGACCGCAGCACCTCGCCTTTGACGTGGATCTCGATGTCGTCCCAGCGCGCGAACCGCGAGGTGATCTGCGCGTGGGTCTCCGGATCGGCGGCGGCCAGATGACCGAGCGTCGCGTCGCTGAACACCACGCCGAAGCCGAAGGTCTCGGCGGGGCGATTGCGCTCGTACACCACGACCTCGTGTTCGGGCGCCGCGCGCTTGACGAGGATTCCGAGGTAGAGCCCGGCGGGTCCACCGCCGATGCACGCGAGCTTCACTGAGGGGACGCTACCATCACTACCGTGCGGGTGCGCCATCCCTACACCCGAGCGCGCATGTCACATTTTTGCCTGCCGAGTCCCTCGTCAGGACGCTGACGGCGGGCACGCGTGTTGCTCTATGCGAGAGCATGAGAAACGGAACGCTGAACCTCCAAAAGCAGATCCACACGCTCCAGAAGGACATGTCGAACATCGTCAACGCGACCGGTTCGCTCGTCGCGCACAAGGCGATCGGTGCGAAGGACCTCGTCGTCGATAGCGGCGCCGGTGCGCTGAGCGCGATCACCAAGGTGATCAAGAACCGGCCGATCGCCGCGGTCGGCGTCGCGTTCGGTCTCGGCTATCTCGCGATGCGCTTGGTTCGACGCTAACGCTCGTCGCTGGCGTAAGCGTAGGCGTAGGCGATCTTGTGAGCACGATCGGCGAATGAAGGTTCCCGCCGTCACTCGCAGCTCGCGGCCGCGGAAGGCAACCGCCTACGCCCACGCGTACGCCAGCGCGCGAGCCTAGTTGCTTGCGGGGCAGATCGTCAGCGTGAACTGACCACTCACCGTGTTCTGGTCGTCGTACGTGCCGACGAGACCACCGGTGATCGTCGTCGCGGTGACGGTATCGACATGGATCAGGCCATCGACCGCGATCTTGTTATCGCTGCCGCTCGTGAACGTCATGTTGCGCTGGAGGCTCATCGGATAGTCACCGGGCACGCGCGGGATCCCGACGATCAGCGCCGGGCCGCTCGGGTTCGACGCGTTGCACGTGTACGCCACCGAGTAGAAATTGGCGAAGAACGCGTCGCTGCCCTCCGAGAGGAACGCGTCGGTCGCGCCGGAGGTGAACGTCCAGGGCTGACCCTCGACCGTGCCGGCGAGCGGCGTCGGGTCGATCGTTTGGTCGCCACCCGAGTCGGTGGTGCAGCCGGTGAAACAGAGCGCAGAGAGGAATGCGAGGCCGAGAAGCTTGGTCATGCCCGTAGAACGCACCCCGCCCGAAATGTGCGCACTATTTTTTGTGCAGCACGACGCGCGACATCGCGACGCCCGCCGGGAGCTTGCCACCGCGGATGGCGGGCAGGACGGTGTCGATCGAGAACGGCTGGGTCGAGAACAGCGCATAGAACGTCTCGTCGCCCGGCGTGGCATCGAGCTTGATCGCGCCGGGCAGCATGCGGTCGCTCGTGAGCTGGGTCGCTTCGCTCGCGCCGTACGGATAGTAGACGGTGGTCTGCTGCGTGCCGTCGATCCCGACGATCGCGATGAAGCCGGGCTTGGAGCCCTGCGCTTCGAAGCGAATCTTCGTGCCGGCGGTGATCACGTCGCCGCTGAGCAGCGGCTGCGCTTCGCCGTGGATGATCAGCGAGATGTCGTCGCCCTTGGTGCGAAAGTCGTCGTCGTCGCCGGTGTGGGTCGCGGGCTTCTTGCTCTGCAGGAACAACACGAGCGCGGCGGCGGCGGCGGCGAGCGTGCCGATCGGCACCAGCCAGCGCAGCCAGAACGGCCGGCGGGCCTCGGGCTTGTAGCGCTCCTCGCGCTGTTCGATCCGGCGGACCTCGGCGTCGAGATCGACGGTCGCGAGGAACGCGGCGTGCTCCTGCTCGAGCTCGCCGAGCCGAGCCTTGTCGGCCTCGGTCGCCTCGGTCGTGAGCGCGGACGATCGCGCCGACGACAGATCGCCGGCGAGCGAGCGCTCGAGCTCGAGATCGGTGAAGCGGCGTTCGTCGTTAGCCATCGTTACCCACCGTTGGCTGCCTTGGCCGGCGTGAACCCGGTCCGTGCGGCGCGCTTCTTCAAGTGATCCTCGAACTTCGCGAGCATCTTACCGACGGTACGGCGCGAAAGATCGAGCGAGTCGGCGATCCCGTCCTGGGTGTAGCCGTCGAGGTGGTGGAGCACGGCCACGGTCACCTCTTCCTCGGACAGCCCGCGGGTGAGAAACACGAGATCGTGCAGCGCGTCGACCCGGCGCGTGGTCGTGCTCGGATCGCCGCCGGCACCGGTGAGCATGCTCGCGGGTGCATCGTGCGCGAGCTCGTCCTCGGACGCGGTCTTTTTGCGACGCAGCCGATCGATCGCCGCGTTCGTGGCGATGCGATAGAGCACCGCGAACGGCGTCGCATCGGCAAAGCGATCGCCCGCAGCCAGATAGCGCGCGAACGTCTCTTGGACGAGGTCGCGGGCGTCGTCGGGATTTCCGACGATGCTCGAGCACCGGCGCTGGAGTGCGGGCGCGTGACGCCGATACAGATCGGCGACGGAATCGCGTGTCCCATGCATGCTAGACGCCCGAGTCCTTCAAACAGCGAATATTTTCTACCAGAGCCATCCGAAGTGGAAGACGGGCCACGCCTGTTGGTGGACGGTCCCGTCATCCGCCTTGAATACCATCATGCAGAGCCCGAGCTCGGTCGTGAAGCCCGCGGCACCTACATACTGCGCGCCGCCCTCGACGCGCCCTTGGGTCCCCCAGATCTCGTTGTCGCTGTACGACATCCCGGTGGTGTTGTCGGTCACCGCATTGGAGCTGCCGGGGGAGCCGATGCCGAGGTGGTTGAGCGAGATGTGACCGCCGAGCGCGAGGTACGGGCTCCACCGCGACTGCAGCGGCGCGATCCCGATGCTGGCATCGAACCCGAACGTCTCGAAGTCGAAGCCGATCCGCGGGAACAGCACGCGCTTTACGACCAGGCCGACGTTCGCGGTGAACATGCCGCTGCCGCTGAACAGATCGAAGCCGACGCCGAACTTCTTCGTGTTGCGCGGGTTGGTCTCGATCTCGCGCTCGTACTCCTTCGCATTCTTCGTGATCTGCTGATCGCGCCCGACCATCTCGCCGAGCCGGCGGTACCAGATCGCGAACAGCGGATCGTCGGCGAGGGCAGGGTCGGCCTTGAGCGCATCGCCGAGCGCGCGGGTCTCGTTGTGCTCGTCGCCGACCCGTTCGTAGGCCTCGGCCATCCGCACGAGGCAGCGGCTGCGGCCGCGCCACGACTCGAGGTCGCCGGGCTGGACGTCGAGCAAGCGGTTGAAGATCGCGAGCGCGGCGGCGGTCTGGCCGTCGGCGAGGAGCTTGAACCCCTGCTCGCGCGACCACTCGGCCTGTTCGACCGGCGACAGGTTGCCCGGATCGCCCTTCAACACGCCGGTCGCGAGCGGCGCGGACTCGTACGCCAGCTTGTCGACGTTCGCGTGGTCGCCGGCGGCGAGCGTCATCGAGCCGACCTCGAGGTGATCCGAGAGCACGCGCTTGACGCGATAGTTGCCGGGCGCGAGCGCGATCACGGTGTCGCGATCTTTCTGGGCGTGCGCCTCGGCGATCAGCCGCCACTCGCGCTGATCGAGGACCACGTATTTTTCGTCGGCGCCCTTCGGTACCGTCATCTGCGCGAAGTGCGGCGTCGCGAGCTTGGTCAGGACGAGCTCGCCCTGGCCCGACAGCTCGTAGCGGAACGCCGGGCGTTGCGGCGCGCCGGTGATCGCGGTGTCGGCGCGCGTGCGGCCGTACGCGTAGTGATAGGCCTCGGAGACCGTGACTTGATGATCGCCGTCTTCGTCGGCGGCGCCGCGCAGGCCCGAGACCAGGTGGTGCGTGAACACCGAGCCGGCGATCGCGCGCGACTCTTGCGACAGTTCGTCGGCGCCCGACGAGCTCAACATCACGAGGCCCGACAGCTTCGGCGCGAGGACGTCGACCTCGAATTCGTCGACCGGCGAACCGCCCTTGCGTGTGACCGCGCCGGACTTGCACGCGTCGACGACCGCGAGCTTGATGGTCGCCGGCAGCGCGCGCAGCGTGTCCTGGAGCTCGTGATGCGACAGCGGCTCGCCACGCAAGTGGAGGTTGGTGTCGTCGGCGTGGCCCGAGTAGTAGACGAACACCAGCGTGTCCTCGCTGCTCGAATCGCGCGCGACCTGGCCGAGCCGGCGCAGCGATGCGCGGACCTCCGCGGTCGTCGGGTCGCGCAGCAGCTCGACGCGATCCGGCGAGAACCCACCGAGCGAGACCAGCACGTCGCGCATGCGCTCGGCGTCGTTCTCGGCGTAGCGCAGGGGGCGATCCTGCGACCAGCCCGGGTTCGAGCCGATGATCAGCGCGTATCGCTGATCGGCGAACGCCGTTCGCGCCGCGAACGCGGTCACGAGGGCGAGGACGATGCAGCAGGTTCGGATCACGCGTTCAGCTAACGTCCCGGTGCGCCGGAAGTTTCACCTTATTAGAACACTCGTCCTGACACCTGGTTGCAAAATCGACGGATGCGGGGCGCTCAACTGTCTTTCGCGTGATCCTCGAGCGCGCTCAACGCGGCCTGTAGATCCGGCCGTTCGGTCAGCACCGGTAGCACCGGATCGGTGGTCTTGGTCACGCGGTCGAGCGCGTTGCGAATGTGGAACTGCTTCGGATCGAGACCCGGCACGACCTCGTCCCACACCAGCGGCATCGAGACCGGCGCGCCACCGACCGGCCGCACGCTGTACGGCGCGACGAGCAACTGGCCGTGCGCGTTCTGGCCCCAATCGAGATAGACGCGCCCGCCGCGCGCCGACGGATTGCGCGCGGTCGTCGCCAGCTTCGGAAACCGTCGCTCGACGAGTAGGCCGATCAGATACGCGAGCGTGCGCGCTTGCTCGTACGTGCATTGGCCGCCGAGCGGGATCAACACGTGGAGCCCGGTCTGGCCCGAGGTCTTCACGTAGTTCGGAAGCTTCGCGGCTTCGCACAGCTCGTGGATCGCGAGCGCGAGCGGCACGACGTGCTCGCGCGGCGCGCCTTTCGGATCGAGATCGACGATCGCCCAGTCGGGCTTCTCGAGATCGACGACTCGACTCGCCCACGCATGGATCGGAATCGAGCCGAGGTTCGCGACGAACGCGAGGCCATCGGCGTCGTCGATCAAGATGTAGTGGATCTCGCGCTGGCTGTGCTCGCTCCACCGCAGTGTCGTGCGCAACCACGCCGGCGTCCAGTCGGGCATGTCCTTCTGGTAGAACATCTCGCCGGTGATGCCGTCGGGATAGCGGGTCAGCACCGTCGGGCGATCCTTCAAGTACGGCAACGCGTACGGCGCGATCGAGCGGTAGTAGTCGATCAGCTCGCCCTTGGTGACATCGCGTTCGCCCCCCGGCGCTTGATCCGCGGGCCAGAAGATCTTGTGGAGCCGGGTCAGCCGGAGCTCGCGGACCTGCGAGTCGACCTCGAGCGCATCGCTGACATCGGGCTCGCGCGGAATCGGGCCACTGTCGTCGCTCGATGCCGGCGCTGCGAACGCGACCGCCGCGGCGGCGGCAGGGCCGGGCGGCTCGGGCTCCGCGACCTCGCCGGTGTGGCGCAGCGGCATGCCGCACTCCTTCGGCGTCTTGTCGCGGCGCAACCGCTCGAACACCGGGAACCGCAGCGACGAATCGATCGGCCATTCGCGGTAGCGGACCTGGACCACGAGCTCGGGTTCGATCCAGCGCGCGTCGTTCGACGCTTCGGGGCGCGGGAAGGTCGGCTTCCACGTCGGCTTCGCATCGAGCTCGGCCTTGATCGCGACGAGCTGCTTGTCGTCGAAGCCGGAGCCGACCTTGCCGGCCCACATCCAGCGATCATCGACCCACACGCAGAGATGAAGCGCGCCGATGCCCGAGCGCGAGCCCTTCGGCGGCGTGTAGCCGCACACCGCGAAGTCGGCCTCGGGATCCGATTTCATCTTCAGCCAGTCGCGCGAGCGCGTCGAGCGGTACGGTGAATCGGCGCGCTTCGCGACCACGCCCTCGAGGCCGCGCGACACGATCTGGCGGAGCAGCGCTTCGCCTTGCGTCGGGATGTGCTGGCCGAACCGCAGCGGGCCCACGGTCGGCAAGATCCGCTCGAGCAGCGACTTGCGGACGAGCAGCGGCAGGCCGCGCAGGTCGTAGCCGGCGGCGCCGAGCAGATCGAACACGACGTAGGTCACCGGATCGGCGAGCGCGGCGCGCTGGATCTCGGACGTGCGATGCAGCTGGCCGCGGAACGACAGCTTGTGAAAATCCGGTTTGCCCTCGGCATCGAACATCACGATCTCGCCGTCGAGGACGAGCGCCGGAATCGGCAGCGCTCGCAGCGCGCTCGTCAGCTCGGGATAGCGATCGGTGGAGTCCTGCGAGCTGCGATAGCGCAGCGCGGCCTGGCCGGCGCCGCCGAACGAGATCATGCGAAAGCCGTCGTACTTGAGCTCGAAGATCCAATCCGGCGACGAGAACGGCGCTTCGGCGGTGTGACACAGCATCGGCTCGAACGAGCCCGGTGCGATCGCGCGCTTCGGCGCACCGAGACCGGCGAGCTCGGCGACGACCGCGTGGAGCTTCGGTGCGCCGGCCTCGAGCTCGCTGATCGTGAGTCCGGATAACACCGAGGTCTCCGACAACGCGGACTCGCCGGCGAGGTACACCTCGGCGTAGTCGTCGCGCTTCTTGATCAACAGCCAGTCGTTCGAGCCGCGCCCGGAGTTGCGACCGCGCGTGCCCTTGCCGGTGTGGACGAGCGTGAACGCGCCGCGCAGCTTGTAGCCGTAGAGCTCGAACTTGATCTCGCCGTCGAGCATGCCCTGTGCCGGATCGACGAGCGGGCGAAACAAGCCGCGGTCCCACGCGATCATCGGGCCCGCGCCGTAGTTGCCGGGCGGAATCACCGCTTCGAAGTGGACGTACTCGAGCGGGTGATTCTCGACCTTGACGGCGAGCCGCTTGTCATCCGGATCCATCGACGGCTGTTTCGGGACCGCCCACGAGCACAGCACGCCGTCGATCTCGAGCCGGAGGTCCCAGTGCATCCGCGTCGCGTCGTGCTGATGGACGACGAACATCCGCGGCCCCTTTGCCAGGGCCTTGTCCGCGGCCTTTTCGGAGTCCTTCTCCGGCGACGGGCTGGCCATCGGTTCAGGTGTCGACCCCGCCGTGCGCTTGGCACGGTAGCGGTCGAGACCGTCATCGTCTTTAGGATCCTCGGGCACGGGGCAGCTACAATTTACGCCATGCCCGCCCGTTCGATCGGAACCGCAACGATTTCATTCGGACTCGTCTCGATTCCGACCAAGCTCTACACCACGAACGAGTCGGGGAGTGACCTCCACTTCAACATGCTCCACGACACCGACGGAGCGCGGCTCAAGCAGCAGTACATCTGCACCAAGTGCGGCGAGGTCGTCGATCGCGAGCACACGGTGAAGGGCTACGAGCACGCGAAGGGCCAGTACGTGATCCTCTCGGGCGACGAACTCAAGGCGCTCGACGCGGTCGCGTCCCAGACGATCGCGCTCGAAGAGTTCGTGCCGGCCTCCGCGGTCGACCCGGTGTTCGTCGAGAAGAGCTACTACCTCGGTCCCGACAAGGGCGGCGAGCGCGCGTACAAGTTGATCCGCGATGCGATGGTCGAGACCGGCCTCGTCGGTATCGCGTCGTACGCGGCGCGGGGCAAGCAGTACATCGTGTGTCTGCGCCCATTCCACGAGGGCTTGATCGTCCACCAGTTGCGCTACGCCGCCGAGGTCAAGCCGTGGAGCGAGGTGCCGATGCCGGCGCTGCCGGAGCTCAAGCCCGCGGAGATCGGGCTCGCGAAGCAGATCATCCAGCAGATCCAGCACGAGACGTGGGATCCGGCGAAGTACAAGGACGACGTCCAGGAGCGGATGCTCGAGCTGATCAACAAGAAGGTTGAAGGCCAGGAGATCACGATGCAGCCCGAGGCGCCGGCCGGCAAGGTCATCGACCTGATGGCGGCGTTGAAGGCGAGCCTCGGCATGGCGAAGGACGCCGATGCAGATCGCAAGCCGGCGCAGGCCACCGATGCCGAGGAAGCCGCGCCGAAGAAGAAGGCTGCCGCCGGCAAGAAGAAGAGTTAGTTAGCTTCCGTGCCCGAGCTTCCGGACGTCACGGTGTACGTCGAGCGGCTGGCCGCGCTGGTCGTGGGCCAGCCGATCCAGGGGATCCGGATCGCTAGCCCGTTCGTCCTGCGCACGGTGTCGCCGTCGCCGAGAGAGCTGATCGGCGCGAAGGTGGTCGGCGTCGAGCGGCTCGGCAAGCGGATCATCGTCGAGGTCGAAGGCGACCGCTTCATCGTCATTCACTTGATGATCGCGGGCCGGTTGCGGTGGCGCCCAAGTACCAAAGAGGCGCTCGCGAAGCTGCCGGGCAAGCTCGCGCTCGCCGGGTTCGATTTTTCGAACGGCACGCTGGTGTTCACCGAGGCGAGCCCGAAGAAGCGCGCGTCGCTGCACCTCGTCGCGGGGCGGGCGAACCTCGCGGAGTTCGATCGCGGTGGCCTCGACGTGTTCACCGCGACGGCGAAGCAGTTCGGCGAGCGGCTGACCGGCGAGCGCCACACCGTGAAGCGCTCGCTCACCGATCCGACGCTGTTCGATGGCATCGGCAACGCCTACTCCGACGAGATCCTGTGGGCCGCGAAGATGTCGCCGTTTCGGATGACCACCGCGCTCGAGCCCGGCGAGATCAAGGCGCTGCACGACGCCGCGAAGACCCAGCTCGTGCTGTGGACCGACCGCATGCGCGCCGAGGTCGGCGACGGCTTCCCCGACAAGGTCACCGCGTTTCGCCCCGAGATGGCGGTCCACGGCAAGTACGGCGAGCCGTGCCCGCGCTGCGGCAGCAAGGTCCAGCGCATCGTCTACGCCGACAACGAGGCCAACTACTGCGCGACCTGCCAGACCGACGGCAAGCTGCTCGCCGATCGCTCGCTGTCTCGCCTGCTCAAAGAGGATTGGCCGAAAACGCTCGAAGAGCTCGAGGATCGCAAGGCGCGGAATAAATAGATCGCAGGCCCGGACCATGCGTTTTCCCGAGGAGTCCGTCTCCTTTGGGGTGCCATGAAGAAGCTCTTCGCTAGCCTGCTGATGTCCGCTGCCCTGGGTGCGTGTGGTCCGAGACACGCCTCGTACGTCAAGGTCGACAACGTCGCGCTCGGTCGCGTCGTGATCTACCGCAACGGCGTCGCGTTCTACGAGCGCCACGCGACCGTGACCGGCGGCATGTTGACGGTGAGCGTCCCGCGCGATCGCGTCGATGACTTCTTGAAGTCGCTGACCGTGGTCGATGCGATCACGAACAAGCCATTGCCGGTCTCGATCCCGCGGCAGCAAGCCGGCGACGGCACGAACCTCGAGATGCACCTGCAAGTGCCTCCCGAAGCGGTGGTCAACGGCAAGGCCGAGGTGATCCTGACGTACGTCACGGAGTCGCCGTCGTGGAAGCCGAGCTATCGCGTCGCCGTCGCCGACAAGGGCCAGGTGATGCTCGAGGGCTGGGCGATCGTCGACAACACCTCGGGCGAAGATTGGAAAGACGTGATGGTCGGCGTCGGCTCGAGCTCGGCGCTGTCGTTCAAGTACGACCTGTGGAGCGTGCGCCAGGTCCAGCGCGAGACGCTGCACACCGACGAGAAGTTCGCGATCGCGCCGCCGACCGGCCTGTCGCCGTACGGCGGTACGAAGCCTGCCGACACCGGCGGTGAGGCGATGCTGGCGGAGCTCGGCGACGACGAGATCCGGCGCCCCGAAGGCCATCCGCAAAACGACAAGAGCAAGAGCATCGCGAAGAAGGACCTCGAAGAGGACCTCGACGGCGACGGCATCGGCGACGCCTCGGTCACGATGTCCGGAGGACCGTCGGGCGCGCCACGCTTGCAGCGCGCACCCGCGCCGGCATCCACCGTGACGAGGTACGGCGGCCGTGGTGGCGGCGCTCACAACAAGGAGGTCCAGGCGAATGGCGCCGACCTCGCGCGCGATCAGCGCGTCGCGACCGGCGATCAGAAGATGAAGGCGATCTCGCAGAGCCTGCTGCACTCCGACAAGACGATCGTGATCGAGGGCTACGCCGACGCGAACCGCAACGAGGGTGGCAATGCGCAACAGCGCGTTAACGATCGCGCGAACATCGTGCGCAACCAGCTGATCGATGCCGGTGTCGCGCCGGCGCGCATCCGGATCGTCACCCACGTCGACGCCGGCAACGCCGAGCGCGTGCGCTTGATCGCGCAAGCGGCGTCGCCCGACGAGGCGAGGACCGGGGCCAACAAGAACGGCGGCGACGGTGACTCGAGCCCGGTCGGCGAGAGCCACTTCGCGAATCCGATGCCGATGACGGTCGAGAAAGGCTCGTCGGCGATGGTGTCGATGGTCCGCCAGAAGACCGACGGCGAGGTCGTGTACCTCTACGACGCCGAGAGCGAGCGAGGCAACGAGCACTTCGCGTTCCGCGCGGTGCGGTTCCGCAACCCGACCGACTCGACGCTCGAGACCGGCCCGGTCACGGTCTACGGCGACAAGCGGTTCATCGGTGAAGGCCTGACCGAACCGATTCCGCCGAAGTCGTCCGCGGTCGTGCCGTACGCACTCGATCGCCAGATCATCGTCGAGAAGAACGAGACCGAGGACAACACGCTGTCGCGCCTCGTCACGCTCCAGCGCGGCGTGCTGACCGCCGAGGTCCAGCACATCCGGCACGAGAAGCTGACGATCACGAACCGGCTGCCGCAGGTGGCGAAGGTCTATATCCGCCACACCGTCAACAAGGGCTGGAAGCTCCTCGAGGCACCGAGCGCGTTCGAGCGGGTCGGCGACGCGCACCTGTTCGAGGTCGACCTCAAGGCCGGCGAGACCAAGGACGTCGACATCAGCGAAGCGACGCCGATGGAGCGCACGCTCGATCTCACCGCCGACGTCACGATGGACATGATGAAGATCTACGTCCAGTCGGCGGTCGGGACGCCGGAGCTCAAGGCGCAGCTCGAGAAGGTCCTCAGCATCCACAAGAAGCTGATCGACATCAGCGAGGAGCAGAGCAGCGTGCATCGCCGGCTCGACGAGTATCGCGAACGCAACGACGAGCTCCACGGCCAGATCATGACGCTGCAAGCCGTCAAGACCGGCGGTGATCTGATGACCCACCTCAAGGACAAGATGAAGGACATCTCCGAGCGGGTGCAGAAGGCCACGATCGCGCTCGTCGACGACGAGGAGAAGATCATGCTGACGCGCGTCCAGTTCCAGGACGCGATCGCCGAGCTGACGCTGCCCGACGTGACTCAGCCCACTGTCACGATGAAGAAATGAAGTGCTAGGTTCCGGGCATGACCCGGATCCTGTTGTTGTCGGTGGTGCTGCTGCACGCGTGTGGGGACGACGGCAACAAGGTCGTCGATGCCAGCAGCGGCACGCTCGGCTACACCGGCGAGCTCGTCGACTGGGACGAGAATGACGCGACGTTCTGCGGTGTGCTCGGCGCGACGCTCACGGTCCACGGGGATGCGTCGCTGACCAAGACGACGCCACCGAACGGCCGACTCGACATGATGGTGCCCGACGCGGCGAGCGTCCAGATCGACGTCACCCCGCCGACCGCTGCTTCGGAGTGCGCGCTCGGCATCGGGCTGTATCAGTTGCCGGGCCTGATTGTCACGGGCTCGGCGGTGATCAACAGCGGCACGTCGGTGTCGTATCGCATGATCGGGATGGATCGCGTCCAGCCGTTCTTCAGTGGGCTCGGCGTCACCTTCGATGCGGCCAAGGCGATCGTGTTCGTCCACGTCGAGGGCAATCAAGCCGCGACCGTGACCTCGAGTGCCGCGCACGACACCGCGCTCGCGTGGAATGGCACCGCGTGGGCCGCCGGTACCACGGGGGTTGACATCGTGTTCCCGAACACCGCGGTCGGCACGACGATGGTCGATGCCGGCAGTGGTGCGCTCGGCGCCGGTTCGATCCCGGCGGTCGCGGGCACGTTCACGTACGTGACGCTCGTCGCGAACTAAGAGGCGAACTAGACGCCGCCCATGGCCGCGTACTCCGCGGGATCATGGGCGCAGAACAGATCGAGATCGTCGTAGCTCGCGCGGAGTTGACGCAGCGCCGCGGCCGACGCGCGGCGCTGGGCGCCGTCGACCTGGATCAGCTTCTCGAACGTCGCGAGGCCGCTCGGTACTTTGCCGCCGCTGCCGTCGACGGTGTGGTGGTGAAAGTACGCGTCGCCGGCGTGCACGTTCCAGCGCTCGCCGCTCTTCACGACGATCGCGGAGTGACCGCGCGTGTGTCCGTGCATCGGCACGAGGCCGATCTCGGCGTCGAGCCCGCGCAGGCGCGTCACGGCCGGGAGGCCGCGCCAGGTATCGCCCTCTTCGGCGTAGAGCTCCCACTTCGGCCCGTGCGACCAGTGGTCCTTGAGGTACCGCTGCTGCTCGTTGCGCGTCGGCCGCGTCGTCGCGGCGAGGTGCTCGCGCTGATGGAGGTGGAGCTTCGCGTGCGGGAAGTCGGCGATGCCACCGGCGTGATCGAGATCGAGGTGCGTCACGATGATGTGGCGCACGTCCTCGGGCTTGAAGCCGAGCTTCTGCACCTGGGCGAGGGCGGTCTCGGCCGCGTCGAGCTGTGGCCCGACGAGCAGCTTGAACATCCGCGGCATGTGGGTCTTGCCCTCGAGGTCGCGCGTGCCGAAGCCGCTGTCGACGAGGACCAGGCCATCGCGCTCGGTCTCGACGAGCAGGCAATGACAGACCATGAGCCCACGCCAGCCCTTCGCGCCGATCAGCCAACCGGCGATCGGGCACATCGTGGCGCAGTTGAGGTGATGAACCGCTTTGACGGTCATCGTGACGTCGTGTAGTGCGGCGGCGCCGCCTTGACGTGGCGCAGATAGTTCGCGGATGCGAGCACGGCGACAAAGCCGAGCGCCGCGACCAACACCGGCACGGTGCGCGGCCGCAACCACGCCCACTTCGCGGCGAACCACCGTCCGAGATCCGCGGCCGCGACGCGCGCGAACGACGCGCTGTCGTGCGGCACCAGCGTCGCGACGGGAAACTCGGCAGGACCCGTATGAAAGATCACCGTCGGATCATGATGCACGCATGGCGTGATGGCCGCGCGAGCTTTCGTCCGGCGGCGGCGCTTGCGCGTGTAGGACAGAGTGCGTTTCAACCGGCTGATCGGACGCGACGGCAACCAACCGGGACCGATCATGGTTCGCCTCCGAGCTCCGGTTGCGCCTCGCCGCGTTCGTCGAAGCTGCCGTTCTGTTGGTAGCGCTTGCCGCTCAGGCGATTGAGCGCGACGCGACCTTTCCAACCGAAGTACGCACGGCCGAACTGCACCATGTTCTTCGGATCGTAATACGGATTCTTCAACTTGCCGATCGTCACGAGCGCGAGCACCTGCTCGGCAACGGACACCGGGCAGCCCTCGAGCCGGATCACGTCGCCGCCGAGCTTGCCCTTCGCGGAGGCGAGCTTCGCGAAGATGTCCTCGTGCGTCGCGGTGTGCGGATCGTGGGTCGCGCGATCCTTGTACACGTTCGGAATCTCGACCGGCTTGCCGTGGAGTTGACCCTTCCACTCGGCGCAGTCGCCGATGAACACGACCTTCTCGCCGGGCTTCGCGGGGATGTCGCCGGTGTACGCGCCGAACACGACGTGCATCCGCGGCATCCGCTCGTCGGTGGTCTTGTCGAATACGCGAAGGATCTCGATCGCTTCTTCGATCGCGCCGGGGCAACCGCCCCAGCAGTAGTCGCCGTGCTCGGGCTCCGGTGGCGGGCCGGCATACGCGGAGATGTGCGTGCCCTCGAAGTATTTCTCGACGCGGATCAAGCCGACCTTGAAGCCCTTCGCGCGCGCCTTCGCTTCGGCGAGCGTGACGTCGCCGGTGATCTTGATCTTCGAGAGGTCGGTCGTGCCGAAGCCGTGCTCGGTCGCGAGCCGGATGTGGTCGACCGTCATCGGATCGACGCCGATGATCGAGCAGCACACCGCGTCGAACGCGACCTGCGAGTTGCCCATGATGATCAGGCCGAGGTCGAACGGCGTCGGCGTCAGCATCCGGCCCTCGCCGGCGGTGATGCCGTCGATCGCGATGAACTGCGGTTGGATGATGTGCTGGAGGTCGGCGATCTTTTCGTTGAGCTTGTGATCGTGATCGATCAGGCGATGGCGATCGTCCTGGATGCCGATGTAGTTCTTCATCGAGAACGTCACGGTCGTCCACGGGTGGGCCTTGAACTTCGGGCAATTGACGAAGAAGTCGGCGCGCGCGACCGGCTCGGGTGTGAACAGGTAGTCGCGCAATCGATTCGGGTGCGTGAGCGGAATCTCGACCTGCTGCTCTTCCTCGAAGTGATACTTCTTGATGCCCTGGCGCGACAGCATCGCATCCCAACCGGACTCGCGAAACGCGACGCGGCTCGGCACCGTGATGCCGCAGCGTTCGCCCGCGGCGAGCTCCTTGATCTGGGAGCCGCCGACATCGCGCAGCGCCTGCAACACGCCCTCGCCGAACTCGGGCCGCGTGAACGCGTACGGGAACAGCGGTCCGGCTGCGACCAGGTTCGGCTTGACGAGCGTGCGGCCGTGCGGCTGCAGCCCGAGCTCTTCGAGACCCTCGCGAATGATCGTCCGGATCTTCTCCGGATCGTACTCGCGGCAGCTCCGCAGGATGACCTTGGGACTACCCGGGATCCTCATGTCCCGAGCATAGCGCCTTTACGGATGTGCGGCGGCGCCGGTCGCGGGAGCGCCGTCCGTCGAAGCAGGCGTTGAGCCCGGGTCAACCACCGGCGCCGGGGTTGCCATCGCGAGCTTGCGCGACTCCGCGACAACAAGCCACGCCTCGGCGAGGTTGAGCTCGCTCGTGATCACGCGCGTCCCGACCTCGAGCTTCTCGGAGGTCTCACCGACCAGCTTCTCGAGCTCGGCGACCTTGCCGTCCTTCGCAGCGGCGTCCGCTTGTTTCTCGATCTGCGACTTTCCATCGGGGCCCGGCAGGACCAGGGCGCGGAGCTCGGCGAGCTGTTGCCCCGCCATCGAGAACGCGCGACTCGCATTCTCGCCGCCGGCCATCGCGCCACCGAGCTTGCCACCGCGCTTGACGATGTCCTCGCCGCGCACGTTGAGCATCTCGACCGCGGGACGGTAGTACTGCGCGATCGCGACTGCTTCGTCGTGCAGCGTGGGCACGTTGTTGGGCTTCTCGCAGCCCGCGGCGGAGGCAAGAACGAACAAGATGGATACGCGAATCACGCTGAAGAGATCGCAGGTTCGCGGACCTAATGCAAGGGCTCGGCCTCGTCGCTCCACGCGCTGCCGTGAGCGTCGAGCTCGTCGATGTAGGACAAGAACTGCGCGTAGTACGGATGGTTGCCGAGCGTCGCGGAATCCGCGATCACGAGCAGGAACCGCTTCGCGCGGGTCAACGCGACGTTCATGCGCCGCGTGTTCGAGAGAAACCCGATCTCACCGGAATCGTTCGAGCGCACGAGGTCGACGACGACCGCTTCTTTCTCGCGACCTTGAAAGCCATCGACGGTCCCGACCTCGAGCCCGGCGGCGCGCTCGACCTTCAGAAGATCGCGCAAGTGTCGGGCCTGCGCCGAGTACGCGGCGATCACCGCGATCTCGGTCGCGGCCACGCCCCGCGACAACAAGCGCCGGACCTCGGCGGCGATCCGCAGCGCGTTGCCGGAGTTGAACGTGCTCGGATCGATCGCGAACGAGGGCAGGTTGTTGAGCGAGCCACTCGGTTCGAAGTCGGTGCGCTCCTCGAGCCAATCCTTGCCGGCCGTGTCGATCAGCCACACCGGCTTGGTGCGGACCGGATCCGGCTCGACGCCGAGATCCGCGAGCACGTGGTGGGCGACGTCGGGCGCGGCGACCAGCTTGCCCTCGTACATCGAGCGCGACGGGAACGTCATGATCTCGACGTTCATGCGGTGCTGCTGCTCGAGCATCACGGTGTCGGTCACCGCGGCCAGCCGCTCGAAGATCGTCGTTCCCAAGATCGGTTCGACCTGCGGTCCACCGACGACGACCGGCCCGAGTTGGTGCGGATCGCCGGCGAGTACGGCGACCTTCGCGCGCGTGAACGCGATCAACAGCAACGGATCCGGCGCCTGCGTCGCCTCGTCGATCACGACGCAATCGAACATGTTCTCGCCGAGGATCGGATGGTTCGCGCCGACGCACGTCGCGAGCACGACCTCCGCACGATCGACGATCGCGCGCTCGGCATTCGCGATCTCGCGCGCGGCGTCGCGATCGAGGGCGCGCGCTTCGCTCCACAACGCTCGCATCCCCGCGCGCGCCGAAGCCACATCCTGACGGCTACCGCGCGTCGCCTTCGCCGCTTGCCCGGCCATCGCCGTCTTGCGGATCGCACGCGCGCGGTCGCGCCACTCGCGCGCGAGGTCATGCGCGCCATCGCGCTCGATCTGCGCGTCGATCGTCAGCGCGAGCAGGGCCGGTGACACGCGCGCGGGATGGCCGATCCGGACCGCGCGCAGCCCGGTCACGGCGAGCCGGATCCCGAGGTTGTCGACGGCGGTGTTCGACGGCGCGACGCACAGCACGCGCTCGCCCCGCTTCACGCGTTGCCTCACGATCTCCACCAGCGTGCGGGTCTTGCCCGTGCCCGGCGGTCCCCACACGAGCGCGAGGTCGCCGCTGCGCAGGCCGGCATCGACCGCGGCGCGCTGGAGCGCGTCGAGCGATTCGTCGAGCGGCGCCCAGCTCACCGCGGCGAGCGGGCGCGGCGGGCGCGCGAGCGCGACGACCTCGCGAATCCGCGCCAGATCCGAGTTCGCCGCCGCCGCCTGCATGCGTGCGATCGCCGCATCGCCGCGATCGAACGTCACCTCCGGTGCCTCCGGATCGAGCGCGTACTCGCGGTCGACCTCGTCGACGGCGCGATCGAGCATCAACCACAGGCTGTGTTCTTCGCGCCGCTCGTAGACACCGCGGACCGCGCTCGGCTCGTCGGGGTGCTCCGCCCAGAACCGGATCGGGTCGCCGGGTGCGAGCCGCACGTTGTCGAGGTCGGTGGTCTCCGGCACCGCGACCCGCACGCGGACCCGATCGCCATACGCTGAAGCCTCGTCGATGATGCGCAGGTGCGCGAGCGCGAGGCCCAGCGCGACCCGCTCCGCGAGCGGCCGCCCGGCGCGCTCCATGGCGATCCGTGCACGCGACGCACTGCGCTCGGAGCGCCATGCCCCGGCGAGGCTGTCTAACCATTCACTTGCGGTCGCCACCATGCCCTCGGACCACAGCCTACCGAAGATCCCAACGGTGGGGAATTGCGGCATAGTCGCCCCGATGCCCGAGTCGATTGCTCCCGAGCGGTTCGTCCCGAAGACCACGTCGATCGCACAGCTCTTCGCGAAGCGCGTCCATGACACGCCGGACCGCGAGGCGTTCCGGTTTCCGGTCGGCGAGAACTGGCGGTCGATGACCTGGCGCCAGACCGGCGAGCGCGTCAAGGCGATCGCGGCGGGGCTGGTCTCGCTCGGCCTCCAGCGCGAACAGCGCGGCGGCATCCTCTCGAACACGCGGCTCGAGTGGATCCTCGCGGACCTCGGGATTCTGTCCGCCGGTGGCGCGACGACGACCGTCTATCCGTCGAGCACCGCCGAGGAGTGCGCGTTCATCCTGCACGACTCGCAGACCCGGTACGTGTTTGCCGAGGACGCGAAGCAGGTCGACAAGCTGCGCGAGCACAAGGCGGAGATGCCGGACCTCGTGAAGATCATCTTGATCGACGGCAGTCCCGACAAGAAGGACGGCGACTGGGTGATGACGCTCGCCGAGCTCGAGGCGAACGGTGCTGAAGTGCTCGCGAAGGATGCGCGCGCGATCGACGACATCGTCGCCGGCATCAAGGCCGAGCACCTCGCGACGCTGATCTACACGTCGGGCACCACCGGCAAGCCGAAGGGGGTGCGGCTGCTGCACTCGTGCTGGGGCTATGTCGCCGACGCGATCGAACAGGTCCGGCTGTGGACCGATAGCGACGTGCAGTACCTGTGGCTGCCGATGTCGCACTCGTTCGGCAAGGTCTGCATGGCCGGCCACATCGCGTCGGGCTCGGTCACCGCGATCGACGGCCGGATCCCGAAGCTCGTCGACAACCTCGCGATCGTGCGCCCGACGCTGATGGCGGCCGTGCCGCGGATCTTCGAGAAGGTCTACAACCGGATCATCGAGAAATCGAAGAACGGCAGCCCGTTCGCGCAGAAGGTGTTCGCGTGGGCGGTCTCGGTCGGCAAGCAGGGCTCGCAGCTCCGCCAGCAAGGCAAGGAGCCGAGCGGCCTGCTCGCGTTGAAGTTGAAGCTCGCCGATCGCCTCGTGTTCGACAAGATCAAGGCGACGTTCGGCGGCCGGGTGCGCTACTTCATCTCCGGATCGGCGCCGTTGTCCCGCGAGATCGCCGAGTTCTTCCACGCGTGCGGCATCCTGATCCTCGAGGGCTACGGCCTGACCGAGACCAGCGCCGCGAGCTTCGTCAATCGCCCGCAGAAGTTCGCGTTCGGCTCGGTCGGCATGCCGATGCCGGGCACCGAGTGCAAGCTCGCGCCCGAGGACGGCGAGATCTTGATCAAGAGCCCCGGCGTGATGCAGGGCTATCACAACCTCCCGGACGCCACGACCGAAGCGCTGACGGCGGACGGCTGGTTGCGCACCGGCGACATCGGCGAGGTCGATCCGAAGGGCTACTTGCGGATCACCGATCGCAAGAAGGACCTGATCAAGACCTCGGGCGGCAAGTACATCGCGCCGCAGCACATCGAGGGCAAGCTCAAGGCGAACAACCCGTACCTGTCGCAAGTGATCATCCACGGCGACAAGCGCAACTTCGTCACCGCGTTGATCACGCTCGACGAAGAGACGCTGATGAAGTGGGCGCGCGACAAGGGCCTGTCGAAGACCTACGCCGAGCTCGTCAAGTCCGACGAAGTCCGCGCGCTGCTGACGCCGTACTTCGACGAGGTCAACAAGTCGCTCGCGAAGTACGAGAGCGTGAAGCAGTTCTCGGTGATCCCGACCGACCTCACGGTCGAGGAGGGCGAGCTGACGCCGAGCCTCAAGGTCAAGCGCAAGGTCGTCGAGAAGAAGTACGCGACGATGCTCGACAAGATGTACGAGGGCTCGATCGCCGACGCGTCGTGAATTTCCTGGGTCGGTTGCGCGTTGGAGGTCTGATCATGAAGCTCGCACTCGTCTGCCTCGTCGCGTCCGCACATCTCGCACATGCGGAGACACCGGCGCCGGCTGGCCAGGACTTCATCAGCGACGCGAAGCTCCTGTATCGCGAAGCGGCGTGCGGCGGCAGCGACGCGGTCGACCCGAAGGTCCAGAAGATCGTCGATCACCACTGCAAGCAGGTGCTCGACAAGATCGAGAAGTTCCGCGCGCTGTACTTCGACAAGGGGCGTGCGTTCTTCGACAAGATCGAGCCGAAGGATCTGCCGAAGACGGTGGTGTACCCGTTCGGCGGTGGCGACTTGCTGTCGGCGCTCGTCGCGTTTCCCGACGCGACCGAGATCACGACGATCTCGCTCGAGCTCGCTGGCGATCCGCGCCGGATCTCGACGCTGACGCCGAACCAGCTCGAGACCAGCCTCGGCGGCCTACGCGTCGAGATCGGTGGCCTGATCTCGGTCGGCTCGAACACCAGCGAGAATCTCTCGAACCAACAGAAGAACGATCTGCCCGGTCAGGTCAGCTCGTTCCTGCTCGGCCTGGTCGCCGGCGGCTACGAGCCGGTCTCGATGCGCTACTTCACGCTCGACGATGCGGGCGACGTCCACTATCTCGACAAGACCGAGATCGAGACCCTCGACAAGGAAGCGCTCGCGCATCGGCCGAAGAGTCTCAAGCACGATTGGGCGTCGCCGAACTTCTCGACCGCGTTCGCGAACGTCGAGATCCAGTACAAGAAGATCGGCGAGACCGCGATCCGCACGCATCGTCACATCGGCTGGAACCTCGGCAACGACTATCTCAAGCTCCATCCGCAGCTCGTGCGCCACCTCGAGAAGAAGGGCCAGGTCGCCGTGCTCGTGAAGGGCGCGAGTTATTTGTTGTGGCGCGGCGACTTCAGCCGCACGCGCGACTACATCCTCGATCACCTCGCGTGGATGCTGTCGGACTCGACCGGCATCCCGCCGAAGTGGGCGAAGAAGGCCGGCATGATCCAGGAGACGTTCGGCGGCTACGACGGCGCGTTCCTCGAGAGCGTGCGCGACAACCCGATGGAGCAAGACATGATCGATCTGTGGGCGAACCAGCGCCGTCGGTCGATCCCGTTCCGGTTCGGCTACGTCGACATGAACAAGCAGGCGCACCTGATGGTGACGCGCCCGAAGTCAGCGCCCGCGGCCAAGAAGTGACTTAGCCGAACCAGTAGCTGAGCTTGATCGCGAGCGTGTGGATCGCGGACTGCGTGAACGCTTCGCCGACCGTCGAGTGCAGCGGCTGCGCGACGGTGAGCGGCACACCGCCGCGATCCTGCTGCCATGCGACGTACAGCGTCGAGCCGGGACGGAACTCCCAGCGCAGCACCGCGGTCGAGCGCAGCGACGCGACGGTGTAGTCGGGCTCGGCGACCGAGAACGCGTTGCCGCCGTCGACGATCGTGCGCGACGCCAGGTCGTGGACCGCGGTGTCGTACCAGCGGATGTTGCCGGTCGCCGGATCGCTGAGCTCGCCGATCTGGTCGTAGCGGCCGGATGACAGGAACGGCTGCGCGAACACCGTGATCACCAGATCCGGCGACAGCGACAGCGTCGCGCGCAGTTGCAGCGCGAGCTCGTGGCGATGGATGTGACCGAACACGTAGCGCGCGCCGAACGTGTCTTGACCACCGCCCGCGTCGGTGACGGTCGCGACGTACTGGCGCTGGTTCTCGATCATCGTCAGGCTCGGCACCAGATCGATGCGCAGCGCTGGCGTCAGCCGCGTCGCCGCCGTGATGTTCGCTTCGATCCCGCGATCCGAGGTCGGACTCTCGAGCACCACGACCGACGCGGTGAGCTGGTTCCTGCGCCCGCTCGGCGAGCCGACCGAGACCCCCGCGTGACTCAGCCAGTCGACGTGCATGCGCGGCCCACCGCGCGTGAGATCGGGGAAGATGCCGGGAGTCGTGTAGTTCAGCACGAGCGTCGCGGCCCAGAAGCTCGGCAGCGTGCCGTGGAGGTTGCCGGTCAAGCTCGCCGGTTTGCGATCACCGCCGAACATCACCTCCTGATCGATGCTGAGACCGGTCGCCCACGAGTAGAGATGCTTGGTCGGTTCGGTGACGGTGCGCTCGAGGTCGGCACTCATGTCGATGCCGTCGGCCTGGTGCACCACGCCCACGTCGTTGATCTCCCAGCCCGGAGATTCGATGCCGATGCCGATGTCGCCGGTGTACATGCCCGAGCGCTTGGTCAGGTAGGTGCCGGCGTTCCAGCCCATCAAGCGATGCGCGGTGGTGTCGAGGTGGAGGTAGGTCTGATCGGGGCGCTGGAAGTAGTGGGCCGACGTCTCTTCGATCGTCGTGATCGCAGCGGCGGTGCCGAACACACCGGAGACACCGATCCACGGGAACAGCTCCCACTCGTTGTCCTTGGTACGCAGCACGGCGTTCGCGGACGTCACGAACGCGGTCTGATCGAGCAGCGCTTCGAGGCCGGTGCCGCCGAGGGCGCGCTGGACAAACGTCGCGGTGAGTCCCGTCACCGAGGTGTCGTCGAGTTGCTGTTCGATGCGGCCCGCGCCCCACAGCGTCAGCGGCGAGACGATCAGATCTTGGCGCCGACCGTTCACGATCGCGTTCGCGTGGGTCTCGTCGGTGACCGCTGCGATCGCGGCGATCTGCGTGCTCGGTGCGACGTACCCACCGGCGGCGGCGGCGCCCAGGATCCGGACCGACTGGGGCAGATCGATCGAGTCGTAGGTCGGTAGCCGCGCCGGCAAGCCACCGATCCGGCGACTGTAGAAATACGTCGCTTCGTAGTTGTGAAATAGCGAGTTGTTCTCGACGAAGAACGGGCGCTTCTCGTCGAGCGTGACCTCGAACGCGGTGAGGTTGACGAACGCCGGATCGGCTTCGACCTGCGCGAAGTCGGGGTTCACGGTCGCGTTGATCACGAGGCCGGGCAGGGGTCGCAACTTCGCGTCGAGGCCGGCCTCGAAGCCGGCGAGCATGCGATGCGCCGGTGGCGTCGCCGCGGCCTCGTCGATCTGCCCGCGGATCGCCGCGTACGGCAGCAGCTCGAGGTTGACGCCGGGGTGGACCGGCGGCAAGCGCACGAGCTCGCCGAAGTAACTCGCCCACGCCTGCTTGTCCTTCGGCACGGCGCGCCAGAACACGTCCTCGTTGCGCCGCGGCAGATACCAATCGAAGTTGATGCCCCAGCTCGCGGCGGGCTCGCTCGGCAGCCGCAGTTGCGACAGCGGGATCGCCATCTCCGCCGACCAGCCATCGGGCAACAGCTCGGTCTTCGCGATCCACACCGGGTCCCACGACAGGTCGCGATTGCCCTCGGTGTCGTCGGTGTGGATCCAATCGGCGCGGACGCCGCGCGCGGTCACCGCGAACGAGTACGCGATCCGCCGCGTGTGGGATGGATCGATCGACACGATGAAGCGCTCGGCTTGATCGGTGACGTCGCGCTCGGTCAGCGCGTCGTCGATATCGGCGGGCCCGTCCGACCACATCCGCGCCGCGACGTACAGCGTGTCGTGATCGAGCGCGACCGCGACCCGCATCGGGTGGGTTGGCTTCGCGCCGTAGTTCGGGGTCTTCTGCTCGAAGTCGGTGATGAAGCACGCGTGCTCCCACACCGCATCGTCGAGCCGGCCGTCGATCGTCGGCGTCCCGGCGGCGACCGCGAGCTGCTTCGGCGCGGTCGGGCAGTCGGCGTGCGCGAGGCGCGCCGCCATCGCGAGGACCACCAGCGCGCGCCACATTCGGCGCGCAGCTTACTACTGCAGCGCCTCGTAGACGTGGAACAGCGCCCACACGAGCGTGATCGTCACCAACAAGCCGACGAGGATCGGCAGCACCCACCTCGTCCTCGGCGGACCGTGATCGACGCCTCGTCGCGCGAGCTGGGCGATCCGCTGCGCGCTCTGCGAATCGAGGTCGACCGGGGGGAGGCCCTTCGCGAGATCCTTCAGTGCGTCGTCGTCGTTCGTCATCGGACGTCCCCCAACAATTCGGAAAGTTGAGCACGTGCGCGTGCGAGGCGCTGGCGAACCGCGTCGGCACGAATTCCCAGGACCCCGGCGACCTCGCTGGGCTGCATCCCCTCGATGCCGACCAGCAGCGCGACCTCGCGATACGCCGGCGGCAAGGCGGCGAACGCGCGCTCGATCGCGAGCTGGGTCTGCGAGTCCGCGACCGCCTCGAGCGGCGAGCGCGTCGTGGCCGGCACGTGCTGCGGCAGATCGCCGGCGAGCTGCGCGCGCACCGCCTGCGCGCGGCCCCAACTCTGTACCAACCGGTGCGCGACCGTGAACAGCCACGCGCCGAGCCGGGTGTCCTCGTCGAGCCGCTTCGCGTGTTGCGCGAGTCGCAAGAACGTCTCTTGAAGCAGATCCTCGGCGGCGTCGCGTCGCCGCGTCATGCGCACGAGATAGCCGTAGATCCGCCGGCGATACGCGGCGAACACCGCATCGAACGCACCGGGTTCGCCCCTGCGAAGGCCTGCGACCCAATCCGCCTCGAGTGACAGCGCCTCCAACCTCGGTACAACGCACCATCCCCCGGCGCGTGACACAAGTTTTCCTGTCACGCTCGCCGCGGCCGCGCGTTGTACCTCGCGATGCTCAACTTCTTCCTCGCCGGCGGTTGGATGATGTTCGTGGTCCTCGCGACCGGGATCCCGCTGCTCGCGACGTCGGCGAAGTTCGCGCGCACCGCGAGCCCGCAGGGGCTCTCGATCATTCGCGCGTTGACGATGACGGTGGTGTTCGCGTCGATCGCGGGCGTCGTCACCGACCTCGCGGCGGTCGCCCGGGCCGTGCCGAGCGACCCCGAGCTCATGAAAGAGCCGCTCGCGAACGTCCTCTGGGGCTTCAACGAGTCGATGGCGCCCGCCATCCTCGGCTTCTCTCTCGTCACGATCGCGTGGATCCTGGTCGCGTTCGGCGTGCGCCGGATGCCGCACGAATAGCCCCACGCGCCGCTTAGTTGCTCGTGTGGATCTCGCGTGTTACGCGTGAGAACCCGCGTGTCAGATCAACCTGCGAAGCCAACCGGGACGACGGCCGGGCGCGGCGTCCTCTACATCGCCTTCGCGAAGCTGTACTTCATGGTCGCGGGGCTCGTCGTCAGCTTCAAGCTGCCGGCGCTGCTCAACCACGCCTCGTTCGGCGCGTACAGCTTCGTCAACGCGCTGGTGTCACCGGTCAACAACGTGCTCAACACCGGCACGATCCAGACCGTCTCGCGCTACTCGGCGCAACAGCCCGGCAAGGCGCGTCGCGTCCAAGACGCCGGGCTGCGCATGCACCTCCGGCTCGGACTGCCGCTCGCGGTGCTCTACATCTGCGCCGCGCCGGTGCTCGGCTGGGGCTTCAAGGATCCATCGAAGGTCGCGCCGATCGCGCTCGGCGGTCTGATCCTCGGCGGCAACGCGTTCTACACGGTGTTCGTCGGCACCGCGAACGGCATGCACGAGTTCCAGAAGCAGGCCGCGTTCGACATCACGTTCGCGACGCTGCGCACGATCGGCCTGATCGGCATGGCGATGATGGGCCTCGGCGTCGTCGGTGTGATGGGCGGCTGGGTCGTCGCGGTTGGCATGATCCTGTTGATCTCGGCGATCGGTGTCGGCTTGCCGGGCCGGATCGCGAAGGCCGAGCGCGAGCCCGTGAAGCCGATGATCGGGTTCTTCGTGCGGGTCGCGATCTACCTCGCGCTGTTCAACGCTCTGATGTTCGTCGATACGTGGTTATTGAAGTTACTCGCGACCAACTACTACGACGCCCACGCGACCGCCTACGCGACCGCACTCGACACCGTGGTGCCGTGGGCGCGCGGTGCCGCGGGGTACGTGCGGCACTCGAGCGAGCTCGCCGACGTGCAGGTCGGCTACTACGCCGCGGTCCAGAACCTCGGTCGGTTGTCGTATCAGGCGATCATCGCCGCGACGTTCGTGGTGTTCCCGCTGGTCTCGCGATCGACGTTCACCGACGACAAAGAGACGACGCGCCGCTACATCGAAGTCACCGTGCGCTACGCGCTGATCTTCGCCGCCGCGATCGCGGTCGCGATGGCGGCGAACCCGGTCAACATCCTCGGTGTCGTCTACGCCCAGGACTACGCGATCGCCGGTGGCCCGGCGTTGGTGCTGCTCGCGCTCGGCAACATCGCGTTCGCGGTGTTCGCGATCGCCGGCACGATCCTGAACGGCGCCGGCTTCACCCGCCCGGCGACGATCACCGCCGGCATCACGCTCGTGATCGCCGCGGTCGGCAACGCGATCGCGATCCCGATGGCGATGGAGTCGGGGCGCGTGCTCGAGGTCGCCGCGGGCGTCACCGGTGGCTCGATGCTGATCGGCGCGATCCTCACCGGCATCGTGTTGAAGCGCCGGCTCGGCGCGTTCTTGCCGGTGCTGAGCGTGATCCGGATCGTGCTCGCGATCGCGGTCGGTCTCGTGGTCGGGCGCCTGCTGCCGTTCCACGGCAAGTTGATGTCGCTCGTCGAGGCCGCGATCGTCGCGGTCGTGTTCCTGGTCGTGCTGGTCGTCACGCGCGAGCTCGGTACGCGCGATCTCGAGGCCATCAAGGCAGTGCGCCGCAAGCGCGCGCCCGGAGGAGACGTGTGATGAAGCTCATGCTCGCGATCGTACTGTTCGTAGCTGCCTGTGGCGCGATGCCGCGCGCGAGCGACTCGCTCGCCGAGACCGTGTCCACCTACAACGATGGCGTCCGGTGGGGCCGGTTCGATGTCGCCGCGAAGAACATTCCGCCGAAGCAGCGGTCGAAGTGGGTCGACGAGTCCGACGACCGGGCGAAGGACCTCAAGATCACCGAATACGACGTCGTGAATGTCGACCAGAAGGGCGAGCGTGAGGCCAAGGTCCACATCAAGATCAGCTGGTACAGCGACCGCGAGGGCACGGTGCACGAGACCCACGCCATCCAGACCTGGGAGAAGCACGGCAAGGACTGGATGATGGTCGACGAGGCCCGGCTCAAAGGCACGGAAATGCCGGGGCTTCCCGAGCCCCTGATGACCGATGCCGGCAGCGATGCTGGCAGCGATGCTGGCAGCGCTACGAAGCCCGACTAGGGCGAGCGAAGAGTCCCGAATACTCGGCGAGCAGCGATTCGCTCGAACCCTCGGAATGACGTAACATTCCACCTGGGCAGTGTCGCAAAGCGACTTCGTTAGCCGCGGCCAGGCTCTGGTCGCCGCGGGTCAGTTCCAGGAGGCCGTCAAGGTCTGCCGATTGGGGCTGCTTGGCCGACCGACGACCGTCGAAGGTCGCGTCGTCCTCGGATCGGCGCTGCTCGCACTCAAGCGCTACGATGAAGTGCTCGCCGAGATGCGGGTCGCGCTCGAGCTCGATCACACCGCCGTGCCGGCGCACACGCTCAAGGCCGAGGCGCTGCTCAAGAAGGGTGACCTGGCCGCCGCCGCGGAGGCGCTCGCCACCGCGCAGCAGCTCGCGCCGAGTGATCCGCGCGTGCTCCAGTTGCTCGGCGAGACCCAGAACAAGCCCTCGGTGCGGCCGAGTGCGGCGCACTTCGTCGGCGCGGGCGATACCAAGCACTATCCGAATCACCAGAGCGGTGACGGCAGCGATCCGGACGCGTCGGATAACTTCACGAAGCCGACGTCGCTGTCGTCGCCGGGCGCGCCGATGCGAACGTCGACTCAGCGCGCCGCCGAACATCACGATCCGACGCCCTCGCCCCAAGTTCTGTCGGTCGGCGACAAGTCGGGCACGATGGAGGTCGATCCCAACCTCGACGTCGTGCAGCTCGACGACGATCTCGACTTCGATGATCTCGCGGCACCACCCGCGGCGACGCCGGTACCGAACAGCAATCGCGGCGCGGCGCTCAAGAAGCCCGCGGCCGCGAAGTCGGTGCCGGCGCCCGCAGCCGCGAAGGCGTCGAGTGTGCCCAAGCCGGCGCAAGTGCCTCGCCCCACCCGGATGGGGGCCGCACAAGCGCCCCCGAAAATGGCAACGATGGACAAGCGCACACCGACGATGGATCTCGCGATCGACGATGACAGCGACATCCTCGAGGTCGACGAGACGAGCTCGCGGGTCTCGAAGGTCGAGCTGCGCAAGGTCGGCGGCACCGCCGTTCGCAATGCGGTGCAGATGCCGTCGGGACCGATCGACATCAGCACCAACGACCACGCCAAGGCCTACCCGGCGCCACCGCCGCAACCGTTGCCGCCGGCACCGCAACCGCCGCGAGGCCCACTCGCCGCGGCGCTGCCGACCGTGGCCGCGATGCATCCGCCGCAAGCGCCGCAGGTCAGCGGCCTCGCGCCGCACGCGGCGTTCGCGCAGACCGTGGTGCCGCCGTCGCTCGGTGGCCACCTACCGTCGCTCGATCCAGCGCATCGCCAGACGATGATCGCGTCCGCGCAGCCACCGTACCCTCAGCAGGTGGCCCAGCAGCACCATCAGATGCCGGCGCACATCTTTCCGCCGCCGCAGCCGCCCGGGCCACAGCCGAACTGGGGCGCACCGGCGCCAGATCCGCGCTCGCTCGCCGCGGCGAACGAACCGACCGCACAGCCCATGGATCCGGGACTGCAAGCGATGCTGGCGGGGATGCCCGTCGAGCATGCGTCGAGTCAGTCGATGGATCCGGGCTCGATGATCTCGGGCGTCAATCCGAAGAGCGGCATTCGCAAGGCGCGCTCGAAGCTGCAGATCGCGCTGTGGATCTTCGTCGGCATCGTCGTGATCGGTGGCGGCGTGTTCGCCGGATTTCAGATCCGCGCGATGCGGCTCAAGAAGCAGGTCACCGCGGCGCGCGCGAACGCGATGGAGCTGACGAAGAACGACACCTACGCGAACTGGACCTCGGCGCGTGACGAGCTGTCGCGGATCGTGCACGCGAGTGGGACCAGTGAGAACCAAGCGGCGCTCGCCCGCGCGCGCGCGCTGATCGCCTTCGAGTTCGACGTCGGCCTCGACGATGCGACCGTCACGGTCAACGCGCTCACCGACAAGTCGAGCGTGGACGCGAACCTCGCGGCGGCGTATCTCGCGCTCGCGCAGAGTGATCTCAAGGCCGCGCGCGCGGCGGCCGACGCGGCGCTGTCCGAGGTGCCGAACGATCCGGCGGCGAACTACGTGGCCTCGCAGGTCGCGCTGCTCGCCGACGATCTGCCCGAGGCGATCAAGCGCGGCAAGGCCGCCGTCGACAAGGATGCGCGCGCGCTCTACTCGGTCGGGCTCGCGCGGTCGTACGCGGCCGCGACGTTGTGGAGCGAAGCGAACGCGACGCTCAGCCGCGCCTTCGCGGTGATGGCCGACCAGCCGAGCGCGGTGATCGAGCGCGCGATCGTGCTCGCCGACAGCGGCCAAGCGCTCTCCGATCCGAAGGTGACCGGCGACGTTCGCGCGCAGCTCACGAAGCTGCTCGGCGATCCGAAGACGTCGGGCGTGTCGACGGCGCAACTCGCGTTCGGCAACCTCGCGCTCGCGAAGCTCGACTTCGCACGCAACGACCCGAACGGTGCGCGCGCCGCTGTCGCCGCGGCCGGCAAGCTCGAGCTCGTCGATCAGCGGTTCGACGAGGAGGGCCTCGAGACGCTGTTCGAGACCGATCAATTGTCGGCCGCACGCGAGTTCTCGAAGACCGCGATCCAGGCCTATCCCAAGAGTGCCCGGCTGCAGGTCGTCGTCGCGCGGCTCGCGCTCGCCCAGGGCAATGGCAGCGCCGCCCTGACGGCACTCAAGAGCTTCGCGGACGTCGACAAATATCCGGCGGCGCTCGCGGTGCGCGGCGAGGCCAAGCTCGCGACCGGGGACATCGAGGGTGCGCGCGCCGACTTCGAGAAGGCGCAGAAGATGGCACCGAAGCTCGAGGCCGCGCTGGTCGGACGTGCGTGGGTCGAGCTCGCGGCGAACGATCCAGATTCGGCGAAGAAGCAGCTCGGCGATCTCGCGAGCGACCGGACCACGGGATCAGCGCCGGTCGTCACGGTCAACGCCGCGATCCTGCGCCGCGACCCGGCGACCCGCGACAAAGCCAAGGCGATGCTCGAGAGCGTCGTCAACGGCGCCGGCGGCCCGGATGTCGCGCGGGCGCAGCTCGAGCTCGCGCGCGTGTATCGCGACATCGGTGACTTCACCGCGGCGGGCAAGGCGTACGCCGCCGCGATCACGAGCGGCAACTACGATGCGCGCCTCGAGAGCGGCTTGTTGTCGATCGAGAATCGCGATCCGAACGGCGGCCGCGAGACGCTCGATGCACTCCTCGAGGAAGCCGGCGACCACGCGTCGGCGCAGCTCGTGCTCGAGACCGCGCGGGCGCGGATGCTCGCCGGCGATCACACCGGCGCGGCGGACTTGCTCGCGAAAGCCGAGAACCTGCCGAACGTCCAGAAGTGGCAGCTGCAGCGCGAGCGCGGCCGGCTGCACCTGCGCCGCAACGACACCAAGGCCGCGCTGACCGAGCTCGGCAGCGCGCTCGAAGGCTGCGGCAGCGATGCCGAGACCTTCCTGCTCGCCGCCGACGCCGCGACGTCCGAGGAGAAATCGGGCCTCGCCGACAAGATCAAGACGCTGTTGCCCGTGCGGTTGAAGGGCGTCGCTGAAGCGCAGATCGTGAACGGCAAGCTGCTGCTCGCGAGCGGCAAGATTCCCGAGGCCGAGGCCGCGTACAAGGCGGCGCGCGATCAGTTGAAGAGCGAGAAGGCCGCGCCGCGCCGGATCGCGCAGACCAACTACGGGCTCGGCGTGATCGCGTATCAGAAGGAGAAGGACGCCGAAGCGCTCGAGGACTTCGGCTTGGTGCTGACCGACGATCCGTCGATCTACGACGGCTACCTGTTCAAGGCCGACATCGTGAAGGACAAGACCCAGGCGTTCGAAGCGGCCAAGACCGCGGTCAAGTACAACGCCGACTACCCGCGGGCGTGGCACGTGCTCGGCAAGGCCGCCGCGAAGAACAACGACAAGGCCACGCTCGCCACGGCGATCGAGAAGCTCGAGGTGCTCGCTCCGGGGAGCCCCGAGCTCAAAGAGCTCGAAGCGCTCAAGAAGTAGCGCCTAGGTCATCGCGTAGATGACCGCGACGGCAGCGCCGGCCGCGAGCACGAGCATCACGATGATGATCAGCAGCCATGGCGTGGCCTTCTCGGCCTTCTTGCCATGGATGCCGGTGCGATCGGGCTCGAGCATCTGCTCGAGCGATTCGACCTCGCCGCCCGGCGCGATCGGCGCGGGCGTGTTCGGCATCGAGCGATTATTCGATGGCTTGTTCGCCGGCGGCTTGGTCGGCTTCTTGACCGCCACGGGGGCGGCCTGACCGGACGACTGCAGGCCCATCTCGCCGGCCCAGCCCGCGGTGTCGACGAACGTCCGCGGATCGAGCGCGCCTTCGCCTTCGGTCGGTGCGTTGACCTCTTCGCCGCCTTCACCGACGAGCGAGGTCATCTTGTTCATCTCGTCTTTGATCAGCGCGTCGATCAGCGACTCTTTCGGCTCGGCCGAGCGCTTGCGCATCATCTCGACCTGCGCGTCGCGCACGAGCGTCGCGATGTCGCGAGACGACACCTTCATCCGATGCGAGAACAAGTACTGCGTCAGCGCGTCGCCGAGGTCGGCGGCGCTCTGGTAGCGATCGTTGGGCTCGCGCGCGAGCGCCTTGCGCACGACCGCCTCGAGCTCGGGCTCGACCTCGGGGTTGAGCGCGGCGATCGAAGGCACGCGCGCCTGGCGCACGAGCTCGACGGTTTGATAGTCGGACTCGCCGAAGAACAGCCGGCGGCCGGTGAACATCTCCCACAGGATGATGCCGACCGCGAACACGTCCGCGCGGTGGTCGACCTCGAGGCCGCTCGCAGCCTCGGGCGACAGGTAGCTGAACTTGCCCTTCACCACGCCCTGATCGGTCGATTCGATCTGCGTGTTCGCCTTCGCGAGGCCGAAATCCACGAGCTTGATCTCGCCGTTCTTCGACAGCAGGATGTTCGGCGGCGAGATGTCGCGATGGACGATGCCGAGCGGCTCGTTGGTCTCGGGGTGCTCGAGGAAGTGCGCGTAGTTGAGCGCCTTGCAGCACTCCATCATCACGTAGATCGAGTGGGCGAGGTCGATCCGCTTGTTCTTCTGCTTCGAGCGCTCGATCAGCGTCTTCAAGTTGCACCCGTCGACGTACTCCATGACGAGGAAGTAGGCGTTGTCGGGCGTCTTCGAGATGTCGAAGACCTGGACGATGTTCGCGTGCTGGAGGAACAGCGAGAGCCGCGCCTCGTCGAGAAACATCGAGACGAACTTCTGGTTCTTGGTCAGGTTCGGAAGGATTCGCTTGATCGCGACCGCCTTCTTGAAACCCTCCATCGACTCCGCGACGCCGCGGAAGACCTCGGCCATGCCGCCATGGTCGAGTCGCTCGGTGATCGTGTACCTGTCGCGCATCCCCGACGACGGAAATAGTACCAAATATTACCGGCAGCTACAAAACTGCCCGGCAATTACGATCGGGACCGCTATTCGGCGGTCGCGACGTGGTCGGCTTCGACCTGCTCGCGCGCGTTCTTGCACTCGAAACAGAGCGTGGTGACCGGGCGGGCCAGGAGGCGCTTGTAGCCGATAGGCTCGCTGCAGTCCTCGCATTCGTCGATCTCGCCCGATGCCAGGCGTTGCATGGCCTTCTGGATCTTGGGGATCAGGCCGGCTTCGCGGTCGTGCTGGCGGAGCTGGGTGGAGTAGATCTCTTCCTCGGTCGCCTCGTCCATCGAATCGCGGCCGACCCGGTCACGGTCCCGGTCCATGGTGAATTCGAGCCCCGAATGAGCGTTGGCGGCCAAGCGGCTGAGCTCAGCCGTCAGCTTCGTCTTCAACTCGTTGGTCTGTTCCGCCGTCAGCATGGATCGAGTCTTAGGCCTTCCGAGTCGACCGTCAATCGACGAAGTCGTCTCGAAACGTGATCTTCGCTGACAGTGGCGTCAGCGCACGTTGTGCTTGTGAGCGCGCGGAACTTCGTGATCCGATTTCACGCGACCCGAGCGCTCGGCGCGGCTCGATGATCTGTTGAAACCGAACGCGCGGACGGGTGTCTTCATTGCATCGCGATTCCGCGGCGTTGCGGAATGGATCGTTACCTTTCCACGTTCGTTCGACACAGAGACAGCAGAACGCTGTTTCGAGGAGCCTGCGTGACGAATTTGACCCGTTGGAAGCTCGCATGTGCGCTGTTTGCTGCCCTTGCGGGCTATGGGGCCGTCAGCGCGCGCCGCGCGCACGACCACAACGCTCCGGCGACGAGCGTGGTCGTCCCACGAGGTGGAGGCGTGCCGTTCGCGCTGCGCCGGCCGATCCGCGTCAGCCCCGAAGCCGCCGGCGTGTCCGAGCACGATCTCATCGATCGGATCCTCGCCGCGCGCTCGGTCCACGACGTCGGCGTGCTCGCCGAGAAGCTCGGTGCGGTCGGCGACGACGACGCGGTCGACAACCTCCAGACGCTCCTCACCGACAATCGCCGCGGCGTGCCCGAGGCGATGCTCTCGATGTTCGGGACGATCGGCACGGTGCACGCGATCGACGTGGTGATCGGCTCGACGACCGACGAGCGTCCCCAGGTCCGCCGCGCGGCGATCGGTGCGCTAGGCTCGACGCAGAGTGCGAAGGCGGAGAACGTGCTACTCGACATCGCGAGCAAGCCCGCCGATCCGGCGCAGAACGTCGCGATCGCGGGGCTCGGTACGATGGGCACCGACGCTGCGGTCGCGAAGTTGATCGAGCTCACCGCGAGCGGCGATCTGCAGAGCTCCAATGCCGCGGTCTACGCGCTCGGCTCGGCGCAATCGCCGGCCGCCGTGGCTGCGCTGCGCTCGTTGATCGACTCGCCGGATAGCCGGCTGGTCGCGGCGGCGCTCGCCTCGGTCGATACCGTCGACGAGGCGCTGCTCGATCGGTTGTCGAACATCGTACGCTCCGGCGACCCGGAGCTGGTCTCGGCCGCGCTCGGCACGCTCGCCCACGCGGGTGAAGACGCGCTGCCGGTGCTGAAGGAAGCCGCGATGATGGGCTCGCGCCAGACCCGCTATGCGGCGGTGGCGGCGCTCGGGGAGATCGGTGGCGACAAGGCGACCGAGATCCTCGGCGACATCCTGAAGACCGGCGACAAGCAAGCCGCGCAGGCGGCCGCCGGCGTGCTCGCGAACATGGGCGGCGCGGCGTCGCGCGAGATGTTGATCGAGGCGGCGCTCTCGGATCGCGCGCAGACCACAGGTGCGCTCGATCAGCTCCAGCAGATGCAGGGCGACGATGTCGATCAGGCGCTGCTGAGCGTGATCAAGCAGGGCTCGAGCCTCGACCGCAAGTCGGCACTGCCGCGCTTGCTCAAGACCGGCAACCCGGAGGCGATGACGTTCGCGATCGATCTCGCGGGCAAGGGTGGTCGCAACGAGCGCTACGAAGCGATGCGCATGCTCGCGGATTCCGGAACGCCGAAAGCGTTCGCGGCGCTCGTCGACATCGCGGGCAAGTCGCACGGCATGACGCGCGTGCAATCGCTCGAGCTCGTCGCGCGGGCCCATCCGGCGGATGCTTCGGTCGGCCAGATGCTCGCCGATTCGCTGTTCTCCGGCCGGCGCGAAGAGGCGCAGTACGCCGCCGGCGTGCTCGGTCGGCTCGGCACCGAGGATGCGCGGACGGCGTTGCTCGCCGCACTCTCGGGCAAGGACAAGGAGCTCGCGCAGACCGCGGCGCGCACGCTCGGCAACCTCGGCATGACCGACTCGGTCAAGACCGCGCTGATGACCGCCGCGAACGGCAACCCGATGATCAAGGCGCAGGTCATGAACCAGCTCGTCAACGCGGGCGCGCCCGAGGGCATGAAGCTCGCCGAAGAGCTGCTGAACGGGAAGGATCCGAGCTCGGCGAGCCAGGCGGTGTACGCGCTGCAGAATGTCGGCTCGCCGGAGGCCCGCGCGCTGCTCACGCACGCGCTCGACTCGAAGGATCCGCAGGTCAAGATGGCCGCGATCAGCTCGCTCGGGCAGAACCCCGACGACAAGGCGATGGATCAATTGCTGCGCCTCGCGAAGGATGGCGACACTCAGACCGTGCAGGCCGCGCTCAGCACGCTCGGCCAGGTCGGTTCGGAGCGCGCGCAACAAGCACTGCTCGATGCGTCGCGCAGCGGCAAGCCCGAGGAGCGCACCGCTGCGATCTCCGGGCTCGCGGGTCTCGATGATCCGCGCGCGGGTCAACAGCTCGCGAACCTGATGCGCGATCCGGATCCGAGCGTGGCGATGACGGCGATCTCGTCGTCGTACAACGCCGGCCCGGAGGTCGACTCGACGCTGACCTCGATCGTCAACGATCCGAGCGCGGCGGAGGGCACGCGGATGCAGGCGGCGATGCAGTTGCGCAACCGCGGCACCGAGCTCGATCCGGGCACCGATGCGGCGGTGACCAAGCTGTCCGGCGAGATGTATGGCGGTGGCGGCTATGGCGGCGGCTACCGCGGCGAAGACCTCGACTAGGGCTACACTGACGCGGCATGAAGGTCGCGACCCGCATCACCGTGGCAACGGCGGTGGTCGTGTTGTTCGCGAGCACGATCTACGCGGGGTTCGACCTGCGCGGCCGGTCGGCGGAGCGCCGCAACTCGCTCGAGCGCGAGGCTCGCGGGGTGGCCACCACGTTGCGCGCGACGTTCGAGCTCAACGCGAGTGCGTTTCGCGCGCCGAGCGATGCCCAGCTCGAGGACCTGTCGCGACGCACCGGCGGCTGGCGCGTGACGGTGCTGCCGCGCGAGCGCGCGCTCGATCCCACGCCCGGTCCGAACGCGTCGACGGCGCAACTCAAGTTGCTGCAGGTGATGACCGAGGTGCCGCAGTTGTGCCAGACCAGCCCCACCGTGTGCGCCGGGGTTCGCGAGCCCGGCGCGACCTACTTCTACGCGCTGCCGTTGCGCTCGAGCGGCGGAGATCCGCCGCCGGTGCTCGGCATGATCGAGATCAGCCGCTCGGCGGCGATCCTGTCGGTCACCTCGGGAGACTTGTTCGAGGCGATCGCACTGGTCGGATTGATCGTCGTGGTGACCACGATGGTGGTCGGCCTGCTCGCCGGGCGGCTGGTCAGCCGGCCGATCACGAAGCTGTTGAGCGGCATCGACGACGTCGCGAAGGGCGACCTCTCGCACGTGATCCTGTCGGAGCGCGACGACGAGATCGGTCAGATCGCGACCCGGTTCAACGACATGACGTTCTCGCTGCGCGAGTCGCGCGGTGAGACCCAGCGCCACAACGAGGCAAAGCTCGCGCTCGAGCAGCGACTCGGGCAGACCGAGAAGCTCGCGACGATCGGTCAGCTCGCCGCCGAGATCGCACACGAGGTCGGCACGCCGCTCAACGTGATCGCGGGCCGCGCGCGGTCGATCCAGAAGAAGTCGCGCGATCACGAAGCGGTCGAGAAGAACGCCGAGATCGTCGCCGAGCAGACCGCGCGAATCACGCGGATCATCCAGCGGCTACTCGACTTCACGCGCCGCAAGGTCGGCGCGGCGGGCAAGGCCGAGGTCAACGTCAACGAGCTGTCGCTGATGACGATGGAGCTGCTGTCGGCGCAGTTCTCGAGCGCGAAGGTCAGGACTCGCCTGGAGCGCGCCGAAGGCTTGCCGCGGGTCGCCGGTGATCAGGATCGACTGCAGCAGGTGATGATCAACTTGCTGTTGAACGCGGTGCAGGCGATGCCGGAGGGCGGGGCGCTCGGCGTCGAGACCGCGCTGATCCAGCGCACGCGACCGGGGCTCGAGGATGGGCCGGAGCAATCGTTCGTGTCGTTCGCGGTGCGCGATACCGGCATCGGCGTGCCCGACGATATCCGCGACAAGATCTTCGATCCGTTCTACACGACGAAGCAGGGATCCGGCGGCACCGGGCTCGGGCTCGCGGTGGTGTCGGGCATCGTCAAGGAGCACGACGGGTGGATCGATATCGAGTCGAACACCGGCGGCGGGACGATCTTTCGGGTCTATCTGCCGGCGTAGAGTTTCGGCTCGGAGTCCGGAGTCCGAGTCCGAACCCGAACCCGAACCCGAACCCGAACCCGAACCCGAACCCGAACCCGAACCCGAACCCGAACCCGAACCCGAACCCGAACCCGACCCCGAACCCGAACCCGAACCCGA
>JBDTJY010000112.1:0-38551 GCA_039935615.1 Kofleriaceae bacterium | reverse complement strand
GTCGAGCGCGAGCCCGGCTTTGCCGGGCGAAGCAGCGCCGCCGAATGGCGGTGCGGGGTCGAGCGCGAGCCCGGCTTTGCCGGGCGAAGCAGCGCCGCCGAATGGCGGTGCGGGGTCGATCGACGTGGACGCGAACCTCGAGATCAAAGGCCGGCGGGTGATCGTCGAGGCGACGACCACCGCCGAGGCCGGTGCGGTCACGTTGACGGCCGACGTCGAAGGCCCGTACGACCTCACCAACCCGATCGCGTGGAGGCGACTCGACCGCCGCGCGATCAACGCGGTCGGGCTCACCATGTCGCATGTCGATGTCTCCAAGCTCCGGCCGAATGTCACCGGCATCATCGACGGAAAGCTCGGCGTGACCGCGACCGATGCGAGCGGCGACCTCCACATCTCCGGCGTCACGAGCGACGCAGGCACGATCCAGGGCGACCTGACGATGAAGCCCGGCGACAAGTCCCAGATCACGGTCGGGATGTCGGCGAAGCTCGACGCCAACGAGGTGGTCCGCGGCGAAGCGAACATCGTGCTGCCGCTCCACCCGTTCGATCCCGACGCCTGGAAGCAGCTCGGCGAGCGGGTGTTGAAGAGCGCCGACATCAAGATCAATCCGATCGACGTCGATCCGAGCTTGCTCGCGAAGCTCCACATCGATGCGCCGTATCGCGCGCGCGCCCAAGGCAACATCACGCTCGACGAGGGCGCCGACAAGATCATCGTCACGGCCGACATCACCGATCTCAGCGGCGGCCACATCAAACAGCCGATCGCGGTGCACTCGGTGACGACGATCGACGACAGCGGCGTGCACGAAGCGACCGCCGTCATGGCACGCAATCAGACGTTGCTCGAGGTCGAGGCGAGCACGCCGATCACGCTCGACACGTTGGCCAACCTGCGCGGAGCCAAGCTCTCCGGTCTGGTCTCGATTCCCGATGCGAACGCGGCGGACCTCGTCGCCGTGGTCGGGCGCGGTGACGTCGTCGGCGGAAAGGTCGGCGGCGTGTTCAAGATCGGCGGCGTGATCGGCAAGCCGACCGCGGACGGCAAGATCACGCTCTCGAACATCGCGGTTGCACCGAGTATCACCGGGCGCAAATCGCAGGTCCTACAAGAGCTCTCGGCGAAGGCCTCGTACGATGGCGAGTACGCGTCGATCGACATCACCGGGATCGAGTCGAAGGCCGCGATGATCAACATCTCCGCGCGCGTCAAGCCCACGGCGTGGCGCGAGATGACGGCCTCGGTGCAAGCAACGAACTTCGATATCGCGCCGGTGACCGCGTTCGCACCCGGCGCGTTGTCGGCGGCGAAGGGCACGATCACGGCGGCGTTGAAGCTGAAGGGTGTGGATCCCGATACCGGCGTGGTCGAGGGCAAGCTCGCGATCCACGGCGGCCGCTATCCGCTGTCGCCGTTGCTCGGCACGCTGCGCTCGGTCGAAGCCGAGCTCACGATCGCGAATCAGCGCGTCACGATCAACAAGGTCGACGGCAAGCTCGGCAGGGGCACCGTTCACGCCGATGGCTACGTCGAGCTCGCGGGCTCGGAGCCGAAGAAGGTGCACGTCGACGGCAAGCTGACCGACATCTCGCTCGTCCGCGCGTTCCAACCCACGATCGGCGCGAACGTCGCGATCGACCTCACGAACAACGGTACGCAGTTCACCGGCGACATCGTGGTCTCGAGGGCCCATGTCGCGATCAATTCGTCCGAAGGCGTGAAGCTGCTCGAGGCGGCGCCGCCGAGCGACATGGTGTTCGTCGACGAGGGCGGCACCGGCGAGATCAAGCTCGGGGCGCGTCCGGCGCCGACCAAACCGTGGCTGCTCGCGACGCTCACCCTCAAGCCGGTCGCGATCGAGATCTTGCAGGAGCAGTTTCAGATCCGCGGCTCGGCGTCGGGCGAGCTCGAGCTCTCGCTCGGTCAGGGTGCGGTCGGGCTCGACGGTACGATCGAGGCGTCGCGCGGCGATATCGACCTGCTCGGGACCCGCAGTCAGCTCGAGCGCGGCCAGGTGATCTTCGACGGGACGATCGATCCGCTGCTCAACATTCGCGTGATTCGCGAGCTCGATAGCCTCAACATCACCGCGCAGGTGGCCGGTCGCGCGAGCAAGCCCGAGGTCACCATGTCGAGCGACACCGGCAGCTACACCCAGGGCGAGCTCTATTCGTTCTTCATCGGCGGGCAGTCCGCCGGGAGCTCGGCGGGTGGCGATGCCCAGCAAGCCGGGTTTGCCGCAGGTGCGGGCTATGCGTCGGCGTTGGGTTCCCAAGCCTTCAACGGCAAGGTCGGCAAGTGGCTGCACCTGCCGGTCCGGATCGATCTCAACTACGAGGTCGCGACCGCGACCTCGAGCCAAGGCCTGCGGGTCGGCGCCTGGATCAGTGCGAAGTGGTTCATCGCGTCACGCACGCATCCGGAGGCGCGCGTCGACGAGAATCGCAACGAGGTGCTGACCGAGTATCACCTGCCGCACAACCTCGTGCTCGAAGGTCAGATCGGCGTCGACGGCGGTTATCACAACATCGATCTCGTGCGGCGCTGGAACTGGTAACGGGTGGTACGATGCGCGCGTGGTGCGTGGCGTCTTGCTCGTGATCGCGGCCTGCGGATCGCAGCGACCGGCGCCCGCCCCGGTGCCCGTCCCGCCGGCGCCACCGGCGATCGCCTCGGAGAGAGGGCTGCGCGCGCCGAGCGAGTTCGCGAGCATCACAGATCGCGTGGAGCGTTCGCGCGCGCTGTTCGGCGAGCTCGCCGTGGTGTTGACGAGCCCGCGCTGCGTCAACTGCCACACGCCGGACGATTCACCGCGGCAGGGCGACGCCAGCATCCTTCACGATCCACCGGTGGCGCGCGGCTCGCTCGATCGCGGTGTGGTCGGGATGCAGTGCACCGGTTGCCATCAGGATCACAACCTCGAGCTCGCGCGCGTGCCGGGCGCACCGGGCTGGCACCTCGCGCCGCTGTCGATGGTGTGGCTCGATCGCACGCCGGCGCAGATCTGCGAGCAGATCAAGGACTCGACGCGCAACGGCGGTCGCACGCTCGCGCAGATCCAGACCCACGTCGCGACCGATCTGCTGATCGCGTGGGGCTGGGCACCGGGCGCGGATCGCAAGCCGGCGCCGGGCACGCAGCAGCTCGCCGGTGCGCTCGCCCAGGCGTGGATCGAGAGCGGAGCGGAGTGTCCATGATCTCGATCGAGGTGAACGGGACGAAGCACGAGGTCGACGCCGATCCGGAGATGCCGCTGCTGTGGGTGCTGCGCGATCTACTCGGCCTCACCGGCACGAAGTTCGGCTGCGGTGAGGCGCTGTGCGGAGCGTGCACGGTGCATCTCGGCGACACCGCGGTGCGCTCGTGCGTCACGCCGGTGCGTCGCGCGATCGGCAAGTCCGTCACGACGATCGAAGGCCTGTCGCCGAACGGCAGCCATCCGTTACAGCTCGCGTGGGTCGAAGCCGGTGTGCCGCAGTGCGGGTTTTGTCAGGCCGGGCAGCTCATGACCGCGGCGGCGCTGCTCGCGGCGAACCCGAAGCCGACCGACAGCGACATCGATCGCTCGATGGCCGGCAACCTCTGCCGATGCGGCACGTACGTGCGGATCCGCGCCGCGATCAAGAAGGCGGCGGGCACGTGACGGTCACGCGGCGCAGCTTCCTGATCGGCGTCGGCGCGGCGACCGCCGGGCTCGCGCTCGGCTTCGATCGCGGCGCGCGCGCGGGCGGTTCGGCCACGCTGTGGACGGCGAACCCGTTCCTCCAGATCGGCAACGACGGCGCGATCGTGATCGTGTGCTCGCGGTCCGAGATGGGCCAGGGCATCCGCAGCTCGATCCCGGCGTTGATCGCCGACGAGCTCGGCGCGGATCCGGCGACGGTCACGATCGTCCAGGGCGACGGCGACGCGGTGTACGGCGATCAAGACACCGACGGCTCGCATTCGATCCGCGGCCACATCTGGGACGACGTGCGGCCGCTCGCCGCGACCGCGCGCGCGATGTTGATCACGGCAGCGGCGCAGCAGTGGAAGGTTGCGGAGACGCGGCTCGTCGCGCGCGACGGTGCGGTGCACGACGGTGCGAAGCAGTTGCGGTTCGCGGAGCTCGCTCAGGCGGCGAGTCAGCTCGCGGTCCCGAAGCACGTCGCGGTGCGCGCGCTCAAAGACTTCACGCACGTCGGCAAGCCGCTGCCGCACCGCGATGCACCCGAGGTCGTCACCGGCCGCGCGAGGTACGGCGCGGACACGATGCTGCCCGGCATGTTGACCGCGGTGGTCGCCCGGCCGCCGGTGCTGTTCGGCAAGGTGAAGCGCTTCGATTCGAAGGCCGCACTCGCGATTCCGGGAGTCGTGCAGGTGATCGAGCTCCCCGCACCGAAGCCGCCGATCGCGATGCAGGCGCTCGGTGGAGTCGCGGTGCTCGCGACCCATACGTGGGCGGCCGAGCGCGGGCGGCGGCACCTCGAGATCGAGTGGGATCATGGGCCGAACGCGACCCACGATTCGATCGCGTACACCCAGGAGCTGCGCGCCGCGCTGGTGCATCCGGATCGCGTCGTGCGCTCGATCGGCGATGCCCACAAGGCGATCGCGAGCGCGGCCTCGGTGGTCGAAGCCGAGTACGTCGTGCCGTATCTCGCTCATTCGCCGATGGAGCCGCCGGCCGCGGTGGCCCACGTCGTCGACGGGAAATGCGAGCTGTGGGCGCCGTCGCAAGATCCGCAGGGCATGCAGGAAGAGGTCGCGAAAGCGCTCGGCATCGCGCAGACCCACGTGACGGTGCACGTCACGCTGCTCGGCGGTGGGTTCGGCCGCAAGTCGTTCCCCGATTTCGGCATCGAGGCGGCGCTGCTCGCGCAGCAGACCGGCAAGCCGGTGCGCGTGCAGTGGACGCGCACCGATGATCTGCGCCACTCGTCGTATCACACGCACAGCGTGCAACAACTGCGCGCCGGGCTCGACGCGCACGGCGTGGTCACCGGTTGGCATCACAAGATCGCGTATCCGCCGATCGGTTCGACGTTCGATGTCACCCAGGATCATCCCGGCGACGGCGAGCTCCATCAGGGCGTGACCGATCTGCCGCTCGCGGTGCCGAACGTGCTGTGCGAGACGGCGACGGCGCCGGCGCACATGCGGATCGGCTGGATGCGATCGGTGTGCAACGTGCAACAGGCGTTCGCGGTGCACTCGTTCATCGATGAGATCGCGCACGCGACCAAGCGCGATCCACGCGACACGATGCTCCAGGTGTTCGGGCCGGCGCGCAAGCTCACCGCGACCGGGCAGGGCGTCAAGAAGCTCGACACTAACTACGGCAATCCGCTCGCGAAGACCCCGTTCGATGTCGCGCGCCTCGAGCGCGTGATCGCGCGGGTCTCCGAGATGGCGAGCTGGGATGCGGCGAAGCGCGAGGGCCGTGCAGTCGGGATGGCCGCGCACTCGAGCTTCGCGTCGTGGATCGCGATCGCGTGTGAAGTCGCGAAGGGCCCGCGCGGCGAGATCCGCGTCGAGAATGCGTGGATCGCGGCGGATTGTGGCTTCGTCGTCAATCCCGATCGCGTGCGCTCTCAGATGGAGGGCGCGTTCGTGTTTGCGATGTCGAACGCGTTGCACGGTCGGATCACGGTGAAGGACGGCGCGGTCGTCGAGACCAACTTTCGCGACTACAAGTTGTTGCGGATGCCGGAGGCACCGAAACAGATCCTCGTCGAGCTCCTTCCGAGCGAGCAGTACCCGGGCGGCGCGGGCGAGCCCGGTGTGCCGCCGGTCGCGCCGGCGATCGCGAATGCGTGGTTCGCGCTCACCGGCGTGCGGCTGCGCAGCTTTCCGTTCGAAGGGTAGCCATGGATCTGTCCCTGCTTCGCGATCGCATCGACGCCGTCGACCAACAGATCATCGCGCTGATCGCCGAGCGGCTGCGGATCGTCGAGGACGTCGCGCTCGCGAAGCTCGAGGCGGCGAGCCCGTTTCGCGATCGCGATCGCGAGGAGCGCTTGCTCGTGCGCTTGCGCGAGCACGCGACGGCGGCCGGCGTCGATGCGCACCAGATCGAGCGGCTGTATCGCGTGGTGATGGAGATGTCGGTGGCGCATCAAGAGGCGACCGTACGCAATCGCGCCGACGCACCGCTGCGGATCGCGTATCAGGGTGTCGAGGGCAGCTACTCGCACCTCGCGGCGCAGCGCCGCTACGGGCAACGCCCGGGTGGCGCGCTGCTCGCCGGCTTCGAGACGTTTCGCGCGGCCGGCGACGCGGTGCTGCACGGCGCCGCCGACCTCGCGCTGTTGCCGATCGAGAACACCACGGCCGGCAGCATCAACGAGACCTACGACCTGTTGTTCGACGGCGCGCTCCACATCACCGGCGAGGTCGTCAGCGCGATCGAGCACTGCCTGCTCGCGCTGCCGGGCGTCGCGCTCGCCGAGCTCCGCACGATCAGCTCGCATCCGCAGGCGCTCGCGCAGTGCCACGGCTTCTTCACCGACCATCCGCATCTCACCGCGCGTCCGGAGTTCGACACCGCGGGCGCCGCGCGTCGCGTCGTCGAGCTCGGCGACCGAACCCACGGTGCGATCGCCTCCGCGGCGGCGGCGAAGACCTACGGGCTCGCGATCGTCGCGACGGCGATCCAGACGGCATCGGGCAACGCGACGCGCTTCGTCGAGATCGCACCGCGGCCCGCACCGGTCGCTCCCGAGGCCGCGGCGAAGACCTCGATCGTCCTCGCGCTCGCCGATCGTCCCGGCGTGCTCGGCGAGATCCTGATGCGGTTCGCCGGCCACGGCCTGTCGCTGACGAAGATCGAGTCGCGCCCGATCCCGAACGCGCCGTTCACCTATCGCTTCTACATCGACGTCCTCGGCCACGCGGCCGGCGAGCCGTTCCAGAGAGCGCTCGCGGAGCTCGGAGCTTTGACGACGGAGCTGCGCATCCTCGGCACGTACGCGGTAGCCTGACCCCCATGCGTGCTGTTCGCGTTCACGAGCTCACCGGTCCCTCCGCGCTGCGCGTCGACGAAGTGCCATCGCCCAAGCCGAGCGGCGGCCAGGTCCTGATCGAGGTCAAGGCCGCGGGCGTCAACTTCCCCGACATCCTGATCACGCAGGGTAAGTACCAGTTCAAACCCACGCCGCCGTTCTCGCCCGGTGGTGAAGCCGCCGGCATCATCTCGGCAGTCGGTCCTGGCGTCACGTCGCTGAAGGTCGGCGATCGCGTCGCGACGACGCTGCTCTACGGTGCGTACGCCGAACAGGTCGTCGCGCCCGAGATGGCGACCGTGAAATTGCCGGACGCGGTGCCGTTCGACATCGGTGCCGCGACGCTGCTGACCTACGCGACCACGTACCACGCGCTCGTCGATCGCGCGGCGATCCAGCCCGGCGAGACGCTGCTCGTCCTCGGCGCGGCCGGCGGCACCGGCACCTCGGCCGTCGAGCTCGGCACGCTGCTCGGTGCGAAGGTGATCGCCGCCGCGTCGTCGCCGGAGAAGCTCGCGTTCTGTCGCGAGCACGGCGCGAAAGAGACGATCGATTACTCCAAAGAAGATCTCAAGGATCGCGTCAAGGCGCTCACGAACGGCAACGGCGTCGACGTGATCTACGATCCGGTGGGCGGTGCGCTCTCGGAGCCGGCGCTGCGCAGCATCGCGTGGAAGGGGCGGTTCCTCGTCGTCGGCTTCGCCGCCGGTGACATCCCGAAGATTCCGCTCAACCTCGTCCTGCTCAAGGGCTGCCAGATCGTCGGCGTGTTCTGGGGCCAGTTCGCGATGCGCGACTCCGCGATCAACCGCGCGCACTGCGAGCAACTGTTCGCGTGGGTCGCCGAGGGCAAGCTGCGCCCCGCGATCGATGCGACGCTGCCGTTCGAACAGGCCGGCGAAGCGCTCGCTCGGCTCGCCCGCCGCGAGGTCAAGGGCAAGCTCGTGCTCGTCCCGTGACGTCGCGCTGGCTCCACGGCACGCTCGAGATCCTCACGATCGGGCTACCGTTCTGCGCGTTCAAGATCGTCACCGGCTTGATCGCCCTGCACACCGCGTTCGCGCCGTTCGGCTACGCGTTGCTCGCGCTCGGCAGCGTCGACCTCGTGCTCAACGCGTTGAACCTGGTCGCGCTCGTCGCGGCGCGCCGCCGTGTCACCGGTGTTTGCCTCGCCGAGATCGTGCTGCGCGATCGCCACGAGCTCGGGCTCGCGCTAGACGTCTTCCTGTCGTTCTCGCTCGTCGCCGCGGTCGTCGGCCTCGGCTTGATCGGCCGCATCCCCGGCTGGGCGATGCCGATCTGGAACTTCGCGGTCGTGCTCAACGTGTTCGGCGCCGGCATCGGCCGGCTGTTCTCCGCCGTGCGCAGGCCCGCGTGATAGTTTTCCGCGCATGCTGCAGGACCTCCGATGGCGAAGCTGAAGCCGCCCGCTGACGAAGACGAGCTCGAGGATCCGACCGCGCTACCGGGAGAGCTCGTCGACGCGGTACTCTCCCTCGAGCCGATGCAACGCGCCTCGCTTGGCGCGGTGATCGCCGGTTCGCTCGCGAGCGAGCTACTCGACGCTCGCCAGACCCTCGCGGCGCTCGCGACCAAGCCGCAACGCAAGCGCGGTCGCTAGAGCGCGCCGACGTTGTCGATCTGCGCTTCGCTCGGGCTCGTCGCCTTGCCGGCCGCGACGATCGACACCTCGACCTGATCGAGCCCGTTGATCTGCATCGTCTCGGCGAGCTGCGTCCACGCGTTGTCGTCGGGCGAGACCTCCCAGCTGATCGAGGTCACGCCGGCCTTGATCCGCCACCATCGCATCGCGACCGGATCGAACGTGTTCGTCGAGATCGGCGTGGCGGTGCGTGCGGTGAGCATGCCGGCGGTCTGTTCGAACACCGCGACCGAGCTACTCGACTTCACGACGACCTCGAACGTCTGCGTCGTCGCGACATCGATCATCTGCACCACGTCGAGCGTCAGCGCGGAGCTGCGGATGTCGTACACCGTGCTCGAGATCAGCTCGAGGTCCTGCGCGGTATTCGTCGCCGCCAACGCCAGGTGCGCGACGCCGTCGGCGTTGCTGATCGTGCCACCACCACTCGTCGTCGATGCGGCCCATTTGTCGAGCGTGCCGCTGAAGTCATCCGCGAGCTCCGCGATCGGACACGCGCTCCCCGCCGGCGTGCCGCCGTTCGCGTCCGCGACGAACGCCTTGTACCCTGCACCGTCGAAGGTCATCGCGACCTTGACGAACGTCAATCCGTCCGACGGTGCGGTCGCGAGCGCGGTGAACGTCACGCCGTCCGGTGACGCCTCGAACGCGAGCGCGTCGCCGGTGACGCGAAACCGCAGGTACTTCATCGTCGCGTCGTAGCTGACCGACGCGATCGGCACCTCGAGACCGTCGGTCACGCGCCGGAGCTCGAGCATCGCGCCGTCGCGATAGAACCCGGCCCGGTTGCCCGCGACCTGCGAGATGATCTCGAGCGCGATCGTCGGCGTCGCGGTGTTCGCGTCGAGCGAGATCGTGAAGCTGCCCTCGCGAACATCGAAGTAGTGGAGCGAGCTCAAGCTCGCCGGTGCCGCGATCTCGAGGCGCTGGTTGACTTGCGCGCCCGAGGTCGGCGTCCACAGGCCGAGCGGGCCTTGAAGATCATCGGCGAGCATCGAGATCGGCGAGCACAACACGTGTGCCGGTGCATCGAGCGGCGCGTCCGGCACGGCATCGTGTGACGAGCTGCAACCCCACATCGCCACGACCACGGCGGCGATCCTCACATGCAGGCCTGCGCGCCGCCTTCCCAGCCCTTCTTGAGGCTGGCTACGCGCTGCGCCGACGAACCGTGCGTGAACGTCTCGGGTCGGACGGTGCCTGTCGCTCGCTTCTGCAAGGTGTCGTCGCCGATCTGCGACGCGGCATTGAACGCTTGGTCGATGTCGCCCGGATCGAGGATCTTGCGGTTGTTGGCATCGCGCGCCCACGCACCGGCGAAGCAATCGGCCTGGAGCTCGATGTGGACCGAGTCGGTGCCCTGGTCGAACAGCCCCTTCAACTTCTGGACGTGGTGACCGACCTCGTGCGCGATCACGTAGGCCTGGGCGAACTCGCCGGGAGCGCCGAGCTTGGTCTTGAGCTCGTCGTAGAACGCGAGGTCGATGTAGACCTTCTGATCGGCCTGACAATAGAACGGGCCGACCGCCGTCGATGCGGTCCCGCACGCGGAGCGAATGCCGCGCCGGAACAACACCAGGTGCGCGTCGCGATAGCCCGGCATCTCGGCGCGCCAGGACTTCTGGATGTCGTCGAACACGAACCCGACGAAGTGAACCTCTTCTTGTTCCTCCGGCGACGCTTGGACCGGCGAGCCCGACGAGCGCGCGGCCGGCGATTGCGACTGCGTCGGCGCCTGTGACTGCGTCGCGAGGTGGGTGCACTGCCCGCCGAACATCACGGCGCCGCCGATCACGAGCCCGACCAGCGCTCCCTTCCAACCGAACGCCGAGAGCAGGCTGATGATCAGGGACAGCCCGCCACCGCCGCCGCCGCCGCCGAATCCGCCGAGGCCCGCACCATTCTCGCTGCGGCGATCTTCGATCTCCGAGCTGGTGTAGTTGCGGTCCCACTGCATCGAAGGAGATTAGAGCAGACTTGCGAGCAGCTTGGCGGTGTCCTTGCCCGTGGAAGCGCCGCCTTCCATATAGCCCTGGAAATCGCTGCTGGTGTGCTCGCCGCAGAAGTAGACACCGCCTTGCGGTGCGCCCTCGTAGCCGGAGAACTGCGTGTACTGGCCGACCTTCCAGTACGAGTAGGAGTTGTTGAAGAACGGCGACTTGTGCGGCAGCGATTGGGTCGCCTTGGCGTTCCAGTGCAGGCCGGGATAGACCGGCGCGAGCTGGCCGAGGCCACGATTGGCGTCGCGTACGACGTCGTGGTCGGTCGCGGTCGCGAACGGCGACGTCGTCTTCATCGCGTCGGTGACCGAGCCGCCCGAGTACAGGACGAGGATTCCGGGAGCGCCGGGCTGCGCACGCGTGACATCCCACGACGCCTGGTAGCCGGTGTCGGCATACGACGAGCCGTTCGACTTGCCTGGCCACGGGCCGGTGCCGTTCCAGCCGCGGTTGGTGAGCTGCAACTGGAGCTTGCCGTTGTGGCCGCGACCGAGCTGGTGGATCGCGGTCTTCTTGAGCGCGTCGAAGCCGGCGTGCGACGTGTCGATGCCCGAGAGCACCGCGAACGGAATCGCGAGCACGACGTAGTCGGCGGTGACGTCGGTCGTGCTGTTGCCGTGCTCGAACGTGCACGTGTAGCGGCCGCCCGCAGTTTGGGCGAGCCGCACGAGCGATTGGCCGGTCTTGACCGCGTCGCCGAGGTCATTCGCGATCGCGAGCGGCAGGCTCTGGTTGCCGCCGCGAATGTGGAAGCGCTCGTCGGAGACTCCGAACATGCCGAAGCCCTTGTTGGGCTGGAAGCCGAGCAGGTAGACGAGGTTCAGCGCCGACTGGACATCGGTGTTGGCGCCGTATTCGATCGCGTACGCGAGATCCAACAACTGACCGAGTGGCGCCGAGTGGCCGCCCGGGACGCGCGATTCGATCCAGTCGAAGATCGACATGTGATCGAGCTCCTGACCATCGGTGGTCGAGGAGTTGTAGAGCGTGGGATAGCCGGCGCCGTCGGTGTCGGCCTGGAGGATGTCCGCGATGTCCGCGAAGTCGGCGAGCTGCTGATCGTACGCGTAGTAGTGACCGCCGAGGAAGTAGGTGTCGTTCGAGTTGTTGGGCTCGGCGGCGTGCAGATCGTCGAGCGGCAGGCTGTAGCGCTCGGCGAGCTTGCGGATCGTCTTGTGACCGGTGTCGATCAGCTCGCCGCACCACTCGCTGACCTGGCCGGCGTTCCAGTAGTTGGTGTTCGAGAACATGCGGCCGCCGATCCGGCCCGAGGCCTCGTACACGGTCGACGCGTAGCCCTTATCGCGCAGCTCGAGCGCGCACGTCAGGCCGGCGATCCCACCGCCGACGATCACGACTTTCGGCTGCGTCGCCGCCATCACGCGACGCGGGATCGCCAGCGTCGCGGCGCCGATCGCGGCGCCCTGGAGCCACCGCCGGCGGGACAGCCCGGCCTTGATCGCTTTGACGTCCGCGACGGGGATGCCGGTCCGCTTCGACGCGCGGACGAGGCTGGACAGCTCTTTGAGTGAACGGAGGAGGGGAGTGCGCGCCATGGGTACGGAATTCTACGAGACGCCGCGGCCCGAGTTCAGTGGGCTGTCACCCAATCGAGGATCACTCCCGCCTTCTTCGCGGTCAGCGCGGAGGCTTCGCGCGCGTGGTCGGCTCCTTCGAGGACGTCCCACACCACTTCGCGCTTGCAGCCGGTGAAGTAGTCGTGGAGCGAGCGGGCCAACGCATGCAGCGGGTTCTTGTCGCCGACGAGGAAGTACACCGGTGGCCCCTCGATGCAATCGGGCGACACCGGTGCCATGCCACCGCCGTGGATCACGATCGCGTCGACTCCCGACCACGCTTGTGCGCGCGCGCCGATGTACGAGGCGCCGCCGGACCAGCCGACGAGGATCACCTTCGAGATCGCGAATTCGGCTTTGACCTTGGTGATCCGATCGAGCACCCAGGCGGGATCGCCATCCCACTGCCACCACGAATCCTTGCAGCCGAGCTCGTGCGGACACTCGAGCGCGAGCAGCGCCCATCCGCGTTGCTTCACCACCGGTCGCCAGCGCGCGGCCGCCGCCGAGGCGTGCTCGCGATCACCGTGCAGGATCACGATTAGCGGCACCGGCTCGGTCGCCGCAGGAAGCTCGATCACATCCGCGCCGCCCTTCGGCGGCCGAGCGCGCGCGGGCGCTCCGTGAGCGCCGCCTCCGAGCGCCCACGCAACAACAATCACGACGGCAACCCGCGGCACCATCGTTAGGTACGCGTGAGCGACCGCCCGAATTCCAGCGTGCGGATGTGTCTGCATGTGGGTGTGGTTTGATTCCGTGCCACCGTCGAGAAAACGGTCCAAAATTACCGATGATGCGCGATCGTGCAGTGCTGTATGCGCTCTTGATCGGAGGTTGCGGTAGCGCGACCGGGCCGCACGGGGGCGCGGCGTTTTCGGCGAGCTCCGAGGCGAGCTCGCAACAACTGCGCGCCCAGATCACGGCGGACGGTTCGTGCATCAAGGTCGAGATGATCGACAACGGCGTCGACAAGGGCGAGGTCTGCGCGGCCACCGCGCTCGCGCACGGGCTCACGATCGTCGACCTCGGCGAGACCTGGACGCCGACGCTGTTCACGCCGACCGCCGACGGTCAGGTCCCGAGCTTTCACGATCGCTACCTGCAGCTCGCGAACGAACGCGATCAAGACGATCACCCGATCGAGGGCGAGGACGCACTCGACGAGCTCTACGGCGTGGTGCCGGCGCTCGGGATCGTGCGCTCGCGACTCGCCGACGATGCGCGCCACGCGTGTCACGCGGCGATCGATCCGGCGCCGATCCTCGCGCTCGACACGACGCTGTCGCAAGACAACAAGCAAGACGTCGCGCTCGCCGAGCAAGCGCGCGGGTTCTTCGCGGCGCAGCTCGAGAAGGAGCGCGTGCGGCGCAAGCTGCCCGACGCGAGCACGCTCGCGACCGACCCGGCGTGGAAAGATCGCTACGCGCGCTGGCAGAAGCTCGATGCGCAACACACCGCGCTGGTCGCCGCCGAGCAGCACCTGCGCTGCGAGGGCTGGTTGATCGACAAGGACACCGACGGCAGCTTCACGTGGCGCACCGGCAACGCGATCGAGATGTTCCAGCGTCGCAACTTCTTGTTGCCGACGGAGCGGCTCGATCCGGAGACCCGCGAGGCGATGCAGGTCCCGAGCAAGGAGCTCGACTTCCGGCTCGCGCTGCGGATCTTGCGCGAGCGCGTCGTCGAAGCGAGCGGCATCGTCGAGGACGGCACCGCGAGCACCGGCCCGCAACCCGTGCTCGGCCGCATGCTCGATCCCGAGGCGATGCGCTCGGCGCGCGGTCACGAAGCGCCGATGGAGAACGGCGCGCCGGATCTGGTCTCGGCCGCGACCGAAGCCGCCGCGAAGCAACTCGGCTGGACCTCGCCAGAAGCCGTGCTCGCGTTCCTCGACAAGCATCCGACCGGCGTGCGCGTCGCGATCGCGTTGCCGGCGGTGCCCGCGTACTACGCGCCGCACATGGAGCTGTCCGCCGAGATCGATCGCGGCGACGTGTACTACGACGAACAACCTCCGGCGTTTCGCCGGATCGTCGCGCACCGTCCGAGCCTCGTGCTCTACGTCGACGATCACGGGACCAAGCGCGCGCTCGTGCGCTGGCCGACGACGATCGGTGGCTGGGCCGATCAACGGATGGCCGATGGCTCGCTGGTCCAGCGCTGGAAAGAGTCCGATGTCGGGCCGCGGGTGTGGCGCGACATCTTCGCGGGCCCGACCTGGTTCGCGCCGAAATCGACGCCGGATCGCGAGCTCGTCAAGAACCTGTGGAACGGCCACTGGGCCCTCAAGACCGAAGAGTTCGGCCCCGGTCCGCACGCCGCGTACGGCATGATGCTGCTCGAGCACCTGCAAGTCATCAAGCTCAAGGACGGCACCGAGCGGCTCGACGACAACGGCATCGGCACGCATGGCTCCGCGAGCGTGACCTCGATCGTCAACGGCACGAGCCACGGTTGTCATCGCCTCTATAACCAGCTCGCGGTGCGGCTCGGCGATTTCCTGCTGCGCCATCGCAATCACGTCGTGAAGGGCGAGCAGCCCGAGCACTACCGGCGGTTCGTGCGCCACAACGACGAGCTGTTCAAAGCGAAGATCGATACGCGCGGCTTCGCCTACGAGCTGACCCCGCCGATCAACGTCAACGTGACGAAGGGCAACATCCTGTCGAAGCGCAAGGTGCCGCCGCGCGAGTCCGCACCGGCGCGGCCATAAAAAACAACCCGATCCGGCGGGGTCGTGCGTCTACCTGCCGATGAGCCAGCTCCGGACGATCACGACCATCAATCCGGTCATCGGCGACGAGAGCTTCGTCGCCGCCTTCGGCCGGTTGCCGACGCCGTTCGACGATCCGGCCACGCGGGTCGCGACCCACGTCGGCTACGTCGCACGCACGTTGCGCGAGCGCGGCGGCTCGCAACCACAACGCCTGCGCGTGCTCGACGCGCTCGATCAGTACGTCGCCGCCGGTGCGTTTCCCGACAGCGAGACCGACCACGATCTGCTCCCGACGTTCCTCGATCCACACACCGGCGTCCGCTGTGCGGTCGCGCATCTCGTCGAGACCACGGCGGGCACCGCGATGATGGTCGAGCTCGATCGCGATCATCACAACGATTACGTCGCGGATCTCGCAGACGATCCGCGGTTCGTCGCGTGGACCGCGGGCTCGGGCCTCACCGCCGAAGAGCTCGCGATGATCCAGCCCGGCTATCCACCGCCACCACCGACCGACGTGCTCTACGCGATCGCCGCCGAGGGTGACCTCGCCATCCACGACGATTCGCCGACGACGGCGGCGCGCTCGACGACGACCACGGCGCCGCTCCACGACTTCGCGATGCTCGACGCGTCGCTGCGCGTGGTCTCGCAGCACCTCAACCACTTCGTCGGCAAACCGAGCCTCGAGCTCGACGGCAAGATCGGCATCACGAACGGCGAGCACACCGCCTACGACGCCGGCGTGAAGCTCGGCGGCGAGGTCCGCGTGCACCGGCAGACCTTCGCGTACTCGGCCGGGCTCGGCGTCGATTCGTACGGCCCTGCGACCCCGCGCGCGTGGACGATTCCGATCGAGGGCGCGTACCGGATCGAGCACGACGAGCTCGCGTTCGGGGTTCATGGTGGTCCGCGGTTCACGGTCGCCGGCGATCGTACGTTCGGCTGGAACGTCGGGCTCGAGGTGCGGCGTCGCGATCTGTTCTGCGACGTCGGGCGCTACGATCCGCGCGACCTCATGGTGTCGGTCGACGCCACGCGGATCGGCGACGCCGTGTTCGTCGGGCTGACCGTCGGGGTCGGCAATCCGCGCGGTCGGTACTGGTACGAGGACTGAGCGATGGATGCGGCAGGGGGGACGAGTGATATCGTCCGTGGATGTGGCGAGCACTCCTCCTGTTCGTGCTCGTCGCGACCGTCGACGCGAAGCCCAAGAAGGTCACGCCGCCGACCAAGGCGCAGCTCGCCGCGATCCAGCTCGCGAGCGATTGGCTCGCGGCGCTGCCGACCAACCCGGCGAAGCTCACCGGCAAGCCGTTCTTCGCCGTGATCTACGCCGACGAAGGCACGCCGTGTCCGCCGAGCGACAACCCGACCTGCCTGCGCGACAAGCTCGCCGCGAAGGGCAAGCCGCACCTGTGGCGCCACACGCTCGGCGGCCCGATCGTCGCACAGACCAAGAAGCTCGAGGACAAGGCCGCGATCGTCGTCGAGCTCGACGAAGGTTGTGACGGGACCGAGAATCAGACGCTGATCGTCGTCAAGAACAAGAAGGTCACGGCGGTGATGGCTCAGACCGCGACTTGCTCGGAGTGATGCGGCGGATCGCCGAGCCGCGCGACCACGAACGCGTACAACCCGAGCGCATCGAACGTGTGGCGCGGCCCGAGCCGCCAGCCGATCTGCGCGAAGTGATCGGCCTCGATCTCCGCCAGCGTCTCGCCCCAGTACTGCGACGCCATCGGCACGAGCCCGTCGTTCGCACCGGCGACCTTGCGCAGGAACGCGTGCATCGGTTGGATCGCGAGTGGAATCGGGGTCGTCGCTTCGCGGATGCCGCCGACGACGCACGCGTAGCGCACGCCCGGCACGTCGAGGACGTCCTTGTTGAAGCGCTCGAGCGCGGCGGTCGTCAACCAATCGATCGCCTCGAGCGAGATGCCCAACGCGGCGAGCGCGCGTCGCGCGACCCCGAGCGGACCGTCGACGGCGAGATCCGCCAACGGCGTGCCGCGATGGGGTGTGCCGACCGTGACCAGCGACCGCACGCGCGACGCGAGCCCGAGGTGCGCGAGCGCGTAGCGCGCATCGAGGCCGCCCGTCGAGTGAGCGATCAGATCGACGCGCTCGTGCGGCAGCGCGGTGATCGCATCGCACAGCTCGCGCGCTCGCTCGGGCACCGACTTCGCGCGCGAGAGCTTCACCGCGTGGGCGTGACAGCCGAGCGTCTCGAGGTGCTTCGCGATGCCGCGGAAGTAGTCCATCCGCGCGCCCGGGATCCCCATTCGATCGAAGCCGAACAGGCCGTGCACCAAGATCACCGGCAGCGGTGCGCCGCGACCCGGTACCACCTCGACCGGCCGCTCCGGAGCGGCGATCGCGGTCACCGGCGGGCGCAGCGCGATCGCGGCCACCACAGCGACGATCACGAGGAGCACCAACAGCCAGATCACGGTGACCAACCTGCGTCATCCCGCCGCACGCAACCTGTGGTGAATTGTCGCGTTGGTCTGCGGCGGGAATGCATAGACGATTTGCCGCAGCACCATCGTCGACGAGACATGAGATGGAAGCATCGGACGCAATGGTGATCGCGCCGATCTGCAGCACAACTTCCACCCGGCGCAACCTTGCGAAATGGTGGCGAACTGTGATGAAAACGGCCCGCAAGTAGGAGCCTATGGCCAGATTCGAATTTCCCGAATGGACCGAGACGCTCAAGAAGTGGATCAGCCTCTTGTCGCTCGGCGCGCCGGTTTACCTGATCGTCTTGATCGCGTACGGGGTCACGCCCGAAGCGATCCGGATCGGTTACGAGCCCGATCAACCGGTGCCCTACAGCCACGCGCTGCACGCTGGTGAGCTCGGCATCGATTGCCGGTATTGCCACACCACGGTCGAGCGCGCGGGCAAGGCCGCGGTACCGCCGGCGACCACCTGCATGAACTGTCACTCGCAGGTGAAGAAGGACTCCGATCTGCTCGCGCCCGTGCGCGCGGCGTTCGCGGAGAACCAGCCGCTCGCGTGGACGCGGGTCCACGACCTCCCGGACTACGTCTACTTCAACCACCAGGCCCACGTGAACGCGGCGATCGGCTGCGAGACGTGCCACGGCCGCATCGATCAGATGGTCAAGGTCTACCAGGCCAAGCCGCTGACGATGGAGTGGTGCATCAACTGCCACAAGAATCCGACGCCCTACATTCGCGATCCCGAGAACATCACGAAGATGGGCTACGACGAAGCAACGTCGGTCCCGCACCGTCAGCCCGGCGAAGGCGAGAAGTTCCAGAAAGCCAACGCCGTCCATCCCAACGTCAACTGCTCGACCTGCCACCGGTAAGCACGAAAGCCGAGCCGACGATGTCTGCAAAAGAACCAAACGAGACCGCGGGTCACGACGACCACGCTCACGATCAACCCGAGCAACCCCAGCCGATCGCGCCGATCGCTCCACCGCCCGAGCACGGGTATTGGAAGTCGCTGCGCGAGCTCGCGGGGACCACGGAGTGGCAGCAGGACGGGGCGTCGCGCAAGGAGTTCGCTCCGGGCGCCGATCAACCGCCGCCGCTCGATCCGCTGTCGCGCCGTAACTTCTTCCACCTGATGGGCGCCAGCATGGGCCTCGCCGGCATCGGCGCGGTCGCGGCGGGCTGTCAGCGCTACGAGAAGGAGAAGATCATCCCGCTCGCGAAGCGGCCCGAGGATCAGACTCCCGGCACGACGCTGCAGTACGCGACGGTGTACGAGATGGGCGGCGCGACCCACCCGCTGGTCGCCACGTCGTTCGAAGGTCGGCCGATTCACCTCGATGGCAACCCCGAGCATCCGTTCGCGGGTGGCGCGGGCCTGCTGTCGACGAAGCGTCGCGCAGGCGCGCACACGTTCGCCCAGGCGTCGATCCTCCACCTCTACGATCCCGATCGCTCGACCACTCCGTTGATCGGCAAGTCGGGTTCGTCGATGGACGCGTTCAAGATCGCGCTCGGCGATATCCGCAAGGCGATCGAAGCCGGCGGCGCGCACATCCTCGCGGAAGCGTCGTCGTCGCCCACGCTCGAGGGCTTGCGCAACAAGCTCACGGCCAAGGGCGTGAAGTGGCACGAGTACGAGCCGATCTCGTGGGACAACGAGCGCACCGGCCTCGCCGACGTGTTCAAGCGCCCGCTGCGCCCGATCGCGAAGCTCGATCAGTGCATGACGATCGTCTCGATCGATTGCGATCTGTTCGTCGAGCATCCGGCGTCGATGAAGTACTCGAAGGACTTCTCGGCCAGCCGCAAGGCGGTCAACAACGTGCCCGGCACGATGAGCCGGATGTACGCGATCGAGAGCATCTTCTCGAACACCGGCGCGATCGCGGATCACCGGTTGCCGCTGCGCACCGAGCTCGGTCTACCGTTCGTGATGGCGCTCGACGCCGCACTCGGTGGTGGCGTCGCTCCGCAAGCGGAGTTCCTCAAGGAAGACAAGATCAAGAACTTCCTCGCCGCGGTCGTCGAAGACCTCAAGGGCAACCCCGGCAAGTCGGTCGTGATCGCAGGTCGCCGCCAGCCGCGTGAAGTTCACGCCCTGGTCGCGAAGATCAACGCCGCGATCGGCGCCGTCGGCCCGACGCTCGACTACGTCGAGGATCCGGATGTTCAGCGGGTCTCGCACCTCGAGTCGATCACCGAGCTGACCAAGGCGATCAACGCCAACGCGGTCAAGACGCTGATCATCCTCGGCGGTAACCCGGCGTACGACGCGCCGGCCGATCTCGACTTCGCGAACGCACTCGCGAAGGTCAAGATGTCGGTCCACCTCTCCGAGTACGCCGACGAGACGTCGCTGCACACCACGTGGCACGTGCCGAAGGCGCACTTCCTCGAGGCGTGGGGCGATGCTCGTACGCACGAGGGAACGATCACGCTCGCCCAGCCGTTGATCGCGCCGCTCTACGGCGGTCTGTCGTCGATCGAGCTGTGCTCGCTGCTGCTCGGCAACGAGACCGCCGGCGACCAGCTGGTCCAGGCGGAGCACGCGGCGCGCGGGATCCTCAACTGGCGCAAGAACGTGCACGACGGCTTCGTGCCGAACACGGCGCTGCCGATCTCGAACAAGGTCGACATGACGGCGCCGGCGGTTCCGGCGCTCAAGGCCAGCCAGCTCACCGGCTCCAAGCGCGGCAAGAACGAGCTCGAAGTGGTCTTCCACATGTCGAGCTTCACGTACGACGGTCGCTACGCGAACAACGCGTGGCTGTGGGAGACCCCGGACTTCCTGACCAAGGTGACCTGGGACAACTACGCGTTGATCTCGCCCGAGACCTCGACGGCGCTCGAGGTCGCGAACGGCGACGTGATCACCGTGAAGCTCGGCGATCGCTCGGTCGACCTGCCGGCGTACACGATGCCCGGCCAGGCGCGCTACTCGATCGGGCTCGTGCTCGGCGGTGGTCGCACCGAAGCGGGTCACGTCTCGCAGCATCCGCACAACGTCGGTCCGGCGTACCCGGGCAAGCGCGTCGTCGGTTGGGACACGTACAAGGTCCGTACGACCGGCGGCTTCGACTACGCGATCGGCGCGACGGTCACCAAGACCGGCCGCACGTTCGAGCTCGCCGAGATCCAGGATCACTGGAGCTACAACCCCGGCCAGTCGACGATGATGAAGTACGACGGCGGCTTCGACAAAGAAGTCACCGAGCGTGCCTCCACCGGCGAGCACCCGCTGATCAAAGAGGTCACGCTCGCCGAGATGCTGGCGAAGCCAGAGTGGGCCGCCGAAGAAGGCGCCGAGTTCTGGGACGACAAGACCGACGCGAAGAAAGCCGGCGCGCCGCCGCCGCGTCACCTCTCGCTGTTCCAGGAACACGAGTACAGCGGCCACCGCTGGGGGATGGCGATCGACCTGTCGACGTGCACCGGCTGTAACGCCTGCATGGTCGCGTGTCAGTCGGAGAACAACATCCCGGTCGTCGGTCGCCAGGAAGTGATCAACAACCGCGAGATGAGCTGGATCCGGATCGACCGCTACTTCACGGGCTCGCCCGATGATCCGCGCGTCGTCCACGAGCCGGTCGCGTGTCAGCAGTGCGAGAACGCACCGTGCGAGCAGGTCTGCCCGGTCGGTGCGACGCAGCACTCCGCGGAAGGCCTCAACGACATGGCGTACAACCGCTGCATCGGCACGCGGTACTGCGCGAACAACTGTCCGTACAAGGTGCGGCGGTTCAACTTCCTCGACTGGAACTCGGAGTTCCGCGAGGCGCGCGAGCAGGTCCGCCGGTTGATCTTCAACCCGGATGTCACGGTCCGTATGCGCGGCGTGATGGAGAAGTGCACGTACTGCGTGCAGCGGATCCAGAACGGCAAGATCCGCGTGAAGGCGCAGATTCGCGCGCACCAGCGCGACGAGAAGATCGACGCGCCGATCCCCGATGGCGAGATCGAGACGGCGTGCCAGCTCGCATGCCCGACCGAAGCGATCGTGTTCGGCGATCTGTCGGATCGCACGTCGCGCGTCGCGAAGCTCCACGAGGTCCAAGATGGCGTCGGCGATCGCCGGAGCTACGGCCTGCTGCCTTCGACCTACACGAAGCCGCGCACGCGCTACCTCGCGCGCGTTCGCAATCCGAATCCGAAGCTCGAGAAGCCCAGTGCAGAAGCTGGTGCGGCCGGAGGTGAGCGATGAGCACCGCAGAAGCAACCGCCGCCGAGCACGTCGACATCAACGAGCCCGGTAAGGCTCGCGAGACGTTCCGGCAGGTCACGCGCGACGTCGCGTGGATCGCGGAGGCGCCCAAGCCCCACAAGCTGTGGTTGGTCGCGCTCACCGTCGCCGTCCTCCTGTTCGGGATCGGGATCTGGAGCATCTACTGCGTCGTCATGCGCGGCATCGGCGTTTGGGGAAACTCGAACACGGTGTGCTGGGCATGGGACATCACGAACTTCGTCTGGTGGATCGGTATCGGCCACGCCGGCACGCTGATCTCCGCCGTCCTCTATCTGACCCGCCAGCAATGGCGCGTCAGCATCAACCGCTCCGCCGAGGCGATGACGATCTTCGCCGTCATGGCAGCGGGTCTGTTCCCGCTGCTCCACACCGGCCGTCCGTGGTTCGCGTGGTGGATGCTGCCGCTGCCGAACGACATGGGCTCGATGTGGCCGCAGTTCCGCAGCCCGTTGATGTGGGATGTGTTCGCGGTCTCGACGTACCTCACGACGTCGTTGCTGTTCTGGTACATGGGCATGGTCCCCGACCTCGCGACGTATCGCGATCGCAACGCGTCGAAGGGCAACAACCTCAAGGCCACGATCTACGGCACGCTGTCGCTCGGCTGGCGCGGCTCGGCCCGCCAGTGGCACCGCTACGAGCGCGCGTATCTGATCCTCGCGGGGCTCGCGACGCCGCTGGTGTTCTCGGTGCACTCGGTCGTGTCGTTCGACTTCGCGACGTCGCAGTTGCCGGGTTGGCACACGACGATCTTCCCGCCGTACTTCGTCGCCGGCGCGATCTTCAGTGGCTTCGCGATGGTGTTGACGCTGCTGTTGCCGCTGCGGTTCTTGTTCAACCTGCAGCACATCATCAAGCAGGCTCACATCCACGCGATGTGCAAGATCATGCTGGCCACCGGCATGATGGTCGGACTCGCCTACGGCAGCGAGTTCTTCATCGCCTGGTACTCCGGCAACCCGTTCGAGAGCTTCACGTTCATCAGTCGTGCGTTCGGCCCGTTCTGGTGGGCGTACTTCGCGATGATCAGTTGCAACGTCTTGATCCCGCAGTTCTTCTGGTCCAACTGGGTCAAGAACAACAACGTGTTGATCTGGATCCTCTGCATCTTCATCAACATCGGCATGTGGTTCGAGCGCTTCGTCATCATCGCGACGTCGCTCGCTCGCTCGTTCTTGCCGGCGCAGTGGAGCTACTACCACCCGACTCGGTACGACGTCGGCGTGTTCGTCGGCACGATCGGCATGTTCTTGATGTTCTTCCTGCTGTTCTTCCGGTTCGCGCCGGTGGTTGCGATCAGCGAAGTTAAGGGCGCGAGCGAGGGTGCTCACGCCGGAAAGGGCGGTCACTAAGATGTCGACCGAAACTCCTGAAACGGCTCCGACCGAAACGCCGCCGACCGAGACGCCTCCGACCGAGCCGGGGCACGACAACGCTGACGACAGCGGCAAGCACCTCGCCGAGGGCAAGCTCTACGGCTATCTCGCCGAGTACGACACGCCGGGCGAGCTCGTCGAAGCGGCTCGCAAGGTCAAGGACGCCGGCTACACCGAGTTCGATTGCTACTCGCCGTTCCCGGTGCACGGCATCGACCCGGCGATGGGCATCAAGCGGACGATCCTGCCGCTGGTGATCTTCGTCGGCGGCTTCTCCGGCGCGTTCGGCGGCCTGTTGCTGCAGTGGTACTGCAACGCGCACGCGTGGACGTGGAACATCTCCGGTAAGCCGACGTGGTCGCTCCCGGCGAACATTCCGATCGCCTACGAGTGCGGCATCTTGGGCGCCGTCTTGACGTCGTTCTTCGGTGTGTGGGCGTTCAACAAGCTCCCGCAGGTCTGGCACCCGCTGTTCCGCAGCGACCGGTTCTTGCGCGTCACCGATGACGGGTTCTTCGTCGGCATCGAGGCGGTCGACAAGCGCTTCGATCTCGAGAAGACCAAGGCGCTGCTCGAGAGCGCCGGCTCGATCGGGCTCGACGCGGTCCATCTCGATCCGGACCCGGCGAAGAAGCAAATGCCGAAGTGGATCCTCGCGTTCATCGTGGCGTCGACGGCGTTCGCGCTGATCCCGTTCGCGATCGCCGCGAAGGCGCGCAACTCGCACTCGAGCGAGCCGCACATCCACATCTTCCCCGACATGGATTTCCAACCGAAGTTCAAATCGGATACCGAGAACACGCTGTTCAGCGACGGTCGCTCGAACCGCGGTGAGATCGCCGGCACGGTCGCGCGCGGCTGGCTCGAAGAGGACACCACGTTCTATCTCGGCCTCACGGCGGAGCAGGGCGGGGAGTGGCTCGGTGGCTTCCCGGCGAACTACCCGGATGTTCCGGGGCTCACCCCGGACCTCCGCGGCAAACCGTTTGTCGTCGACATGAAGCTGCTCAAGCGCGGGCAGAACCGCTTCAACATCTACTGCACGCCGTGTCACGGCTACGACGGCCGCGGCATGGGCATGATCCCGACGCGGGTCAAGGCGGGCGGCGGCGTGTGGATCGCGCGCAACCTGGTCGATCCAAATGGCCCGGTGGTCGCGCTTCCGAACGGCCAGTTGTTCAACACGATCACGAACGGCTACCCGCCGACCATGATGGGGTACGGCGCACAGATTCCGGCCGCGGACCGCTGGGCGATCGTCGCCTACGTTCGCGCCCTCGAACGGTCGCAGAACGCTACGCCTGACGAGCAGAAGGGTCCGCAATGAGCCTCACCAAATCCCTGCACCCCGACGAGAAGTTCAAAGCCGGCAAGCTCGGCGGGACGATGACGAAGGCGGGCCTCGCCGTGTTCGTCGTGTTCATGGTCATCTCGCTCGTGCTCGGCTCGACGCACGGCGACTCGATGAAGCGCTTCCTTTACGCGTACGTCGTCGGCTGGGCGTTCATCATGTCGATCTCGGTCGGCATGATGTGGCTGGTGCTGTTGCACCACCTCACGCGCAGCCGGTGGAGCACCGTGGTGCGCCGGATCGCGGAAGCCGTGGCGGCCGCGTTCCCGCTGGTGTTCATCGCCGGCCTCGGCTTCGCACTGCCGGTCATCGCCGGTAACAAGACGCTGTACTACTGGTCGGCCGACGACGCGCACAACGCGCTCCTCAACCCGTCGCTGCAGCACAAGTTTGGTTGGCTGTCGCCGGGCTTCTGGTTCGTGCGCTACTGCATCTACGGCGCGATCTACTCGGGCCTGGCGCTCTACTTCGCGAAGAAGTCGCGCCAGCAGGACGAGTCCGGCGATCCCAAGATCTCCGACACGCTGCGCCGCGCCTCGGGCCCGTCGATGATCCTGTTCGCGTTCACGACCTGCATGATGGCGTGGGACATCTTCATGTCGCTGTCGCCGAAGTGGTACTCGACGATCTACGGCGTCACGTTCTGGGGCTCGGCCTGCGTCGGCGGCTTCGCGACGCTCGGCCTGATCGTGCTGTGGCTACAGCGCAACGGCCGGCTGACGCACTCGATCAACGAGGAGCACTACCACGACATCGGCAAGTGGATGTTCACATTCACGTTCTTCTGGGCCTACACCGCGTTCTCGCAGTTCATGCTCCAGTGGTACGGCAACATGCCGGAAGAGACCACTTGGTACAAATACCGGATGTTCGGCGATTGGCAGTGGGTGTCGATCGCGATCCTCGTCGGCTACTGGGCGTTCCCGTTCGTGTTCCTGATGTCGCGGTGGACCAAGCGGATCGTGCCGTCGCTGGTGTTCTTCAGCGTGTGGCAACTCGCGTTCCACTGGCTGGATATGTACTGGACGATCATGCCGAACTACGACTGGACCACGACGACCCACGGCAGCACGACCCTCGTCGAAGGTCCACTCGCGAACCAGATCTCGCTGCACCACGTCGGCTTCACCCCGATGGACATCACCATCTGGTTCGCGCTGATCGGGATCCTCCTCGTCGGCATAGGCCGCGGTCTCCGTGGCAACTTGATCCCGATCAAGGATCCAACCCTCGGGCTGTCGCTGGCCCACGAGCAGCTCTAGGAGCGATGGACCATGTCAGGACCCAAGCGTAACGCCGACAGCATCAACACCATCGGCATCGTCGTCGTTGGAATCTGCGGCGCGGTGATGGTCTACGTGTCCATCACGGCGTTGCAGGCGTTCTACATGAACGACACCTCGGAGCTGCAGACGATGCAGGACTACGGCGGTCAGGACACCGTCGCGAAGAGTCACAAGGCCGAGGAGATGCGCAACATCAACGAGCCCGCGATCGGCACGAACTCGATCACGATCGAGCGCGCGATGGCGGCGGTCGTGAAGAGTGCGGGCGACGCCCACGCGGCGGGGAAGCCGGCGACGGCACTCGTGCCGGGCGCGTGCGAACAGACGATGCCGACCGAAATTCCACAGCCCGGTCGACCGACGCTGGACGTGACGCGGATCGGTGGATGTAAGGGCGGCATCGCGCCGCCGCCGAAGCCGACGCCGCCCGCGGGATCATCGGGATCAGACGCCGGAGCGGGCTCGGGCTCGGCTGCACCGGCGACGGGCAACGGCAAGACCGACGGCAAGGCCGCCGGCAAGGCTGCCGGCAACGGCGCGAACATTCAGCTTCACTCGACCGGCGGCGGGCCGGGCGATACGCACGCGGTCGCAGGCGCCGGTGGCGCCCCGGTCGGTGCAACCAACGGCAGCAACAGTGGCTCGGCCGCGAAGCTCGCTCCGGGAGGTCATGCGCCGTAATGCGGCGCTGATCTTCGCCGCACTCGCGGCGCTCGGGTCGCGCGGCTTCGCGCATCCCGATAGCGGACCTGCGCCCGATCCGGCGTCCAAAGCTGCGCCCAATCGTCCGAACAACCCGATCCCCGACCAGCGCGCGATGACCGCGACGAACTGGAAGGGTGACAAGGTCACCGTCGCCGAGAAGCTCGGCGCACAGATTCCGCTCGATGCTCGCTTCCGCACGGCGGATGGCGCGCACGTCACGCTCGGCGAGGTCATGCGCGGTGGCCTGCCGGCGATCCTCACGTTCAACTACTCCGACTGTCCGATGCTGTGCAGCTTGCAGCTCAACGGCTTGTCGACGGCGCTGCCCCAGATCGCGGACAAGTCGGACGGCGTGATGCTGCGCCCCGGCGCGCAGTTCCGGATCGTCACGATCGATCTCGAGCCCGGCGAGCCGCTCGAGAAGATCCAGAAGATGCGCGACAAGTACATCGCGCGGCTCCCCGAGAATCAGCGCGAGTCGGCGAAGGCCGGCTGGACGTTCCTGCTCGCGGAGAATCCCGGCGACGGGACGCAGATCCATCGCGTCGCCGACTCTGTGGGTTTTTCGTACATGTACATCCCGGAGCGCGCTGAATGGGCGCATCCCGCGGCGTTGATCTTTCTGGCATCGTCTGGCGTGGTGACTCGATACGTCTACGGCATCGAGTTCCCGCCCGCGGTGATGCGTGAATCGATCTTCAAGGCGGGAACGCACGAGCCGGCGAGCGCCGTCGGCTTTCTCAATCGCTGCTATCACTACGACCCGGACGCGAACAGTCATGCTCGTGCCGGCATGCTCGCCCTGCGCATCGGCGCCGGCGGAATGATCCTGTTGCTCCTCTCTGGTTTCGGATTGGCGAAGTTCCTCAAGAGACATCGCCGGAACGAAGTGAGTGAATCATGAAGCGAGTACTGCCAGTCCTGATCGCACTGTTCGTGGCGAGCTCGGCACACGCCCAGACGTCCAACCCACAACCGGCTGTTCCAGCCGCCGGCTCGGCCGCCGGAAGCGACGCCGCCGGAAGCGACGCCGCCGGAAGTGCCGCCGCCGGAAGTGCCGCCGCCGGAAGTGCGGCTGACGGCAGTGCCAGTTCGGCTGCAATGCCGGCTGCAATGCCGGCCGCAATGCCGGCCGCGGTAGGTGACGCGAGCGTGGCTTGGTACGACGTGCTCGCGAACAAGCCGATCGAGGAAGAGGGCAACTTCTGGATGCCGAAGGCGGTCAACGAAGCCGCCGACGAATCCGACATGATGTTCTACGCCGTCCTCGGCCTGTCGGCCTTCTTCTTCTTCGCGATCGCGTTCGCGGTGATCTACTTCGTCATCAAGTATCGCCACCGTCCGGGCCACAAGCCCGAGCCGAGCGCCGCGCACAACGACGTCCTCGAGATCACGTGGACCGTGATCCCGACGATCATCTGCGTGTTCTTGTTCTGGTACGGCTGGCACTCGTACATCCGCGTCGTCACACCGCCGAACAAGGCGGTCGAGATCGACGTGCTCGCGTGGCGGTGGAACTGGCAGTTCACGCACGAGAACGGCGTCACCGATTCCGATCTCCACGTGCCCGCCGGGGTCCCGGTCCGGCTCGTGATGACGTCGAAGGACGTGCTCCACAGCTTCTACGCGCCGGCGATGCGCGTGAAGCAAGACGTGGTGCCGCGTCGCTACACGTACGCGTGGTTCCAGGCGACCAAGCCGGGCACCTACCGCCTGACCTGCGCCGAGTACTGCGGCACGAGCCACGCGCAGATGGCGTGCCTCGACGTCGATCCGGTCTCGGGGCACTGCAACCGCCGCGCGGTGGTCGTCGTGCACAAGGATCTCGAGGAGTACGAGAAGTACTTGAACGACAAGATCCTCGACCAGCTCAAGATGCCGCCGGTCGAGCTCGGCAAGATGCTCTACGACAAGAAGGGCTGCTCGTCGTGTCACACCATCGACGGTAGTGCGCGCGTCGGTCCGTCGTGGAAGCAGCCCGATTGGGGCAAAGAGATCACGCTCACCAGTGGGACCGTGACGATGGACGAGAACTACGTCCGCGAATCGATCCTGTACCCCGCAAAGAAAGCGCGACCCGGCTTCCCGAACTCGATGCCGCCCTTCGAAGGTCAGTTGAAGGACGTCGAGCTCAACGGCCTCATCGCCTACATCAAGTCGCTGAAGCAGTAGAGGACCCACCATGGCGACCCCAGCAACGCACGACGTGATTCCAGAAAACCTGAAGAACCTCCCGCAGGGCCCGGTCACCGAACCGGACTTCCTGCACGTCACCAGGGGGTTCAAGAGCTGGGCCTTCACCCTCGATCACAAGCGGATCGGGATGATGTACCTGTTCGGCATCCTGTTCTCGCTGCTCCTCGGCGGCACGTTCGCTCTGTTGCTGCGCACCGAGCTGTGGGCGCCGGGCAAGACGATCGTCGGGCCCGACACCTACAACCAGTTCTTCACGTTGCACGGCTCGGTGATGGTGTTCCTGGTGATCATCCCGGGCATCCCGGCCGCGCTCGGCAACATCATCATGCCGATCCAGCTCGGCGCGCCCGACGTCGCGTTTCCGCGCCTCAACCTGAGCTCGTTCTATCTGTGGATCAGCGGCGCCACGCTGCTGATCCTCACGATCCCGTTCGGCGGCCTCGACACCGGTTGGACGCTCTACACGCCGTACTCGCTCGAGACCCACTCCGCCGTCATGGTCGCGACGCTCGGCGTGTTCCTGCTCGGCTTCTCGTCGATCTTCACCGGTCTCAACTTCCTCGTCACGATCCACAAGTTCCGCCCGCAGGGCATGGGCTGGTTCCAGCTGCCGCTCAACATCTGGGCGCTCTACGGCACCGCGGTCATGCAGGTGCTCGCGACGCCGGTGCTCGGCATCACCGTGCTGCTGCTCACCGTCGAGCGGTTCGGGCACATCGGCATCTTCGATCCGGCGATGGGTGGCGACCCGGTGCTGTTCCAGCACTTCTTCTGGTTCTACTCGCACCCCGCCGTCTACATCATGATCATCCCGGGCATGGGCGTGATCAGCGAGCTGATCTCGACGTACGCGCGCAAGCCGATCTTCGGCTATCGCTTCGTCGCGTACTCGTCGCTGTCACTCGCGCTGTTGTCGTTCCTCGTGTGGGGCCACCACATGTTCGTGTCGGGCCAGTCGCGGCTCGCGAACATGGTGTTCTCGGCGCTGACGTTCACGGTCGGCATCCCATCGGCGATCAAGGTCTTCAACTGGGTCGCGACGCTCTACAAAGGCGACATCCGGTTGAAGACCGGCATGCTGTACGCGCTGTCGTTCCTGCTGCTGTTCACGATCGGCGGCCTCACCGGCCTGTTCCTCGGCATCCTGTCGGTCGACGTCCACCTCCACGACACGTACTTCGTCGTCGCGCACTTCCACTACGTGATGATGGGCTCGACGCTCGTCGCCTTCTTGGGCGCGCTCCACCACTGGTGGCCGAAGTTCACCGGCAAGATGTACAACGAGACCCTCGGCCGCTGGTGCGCGATCGGTGTGTTCGTCGGCTTCAACACCACGTTCCTGCCGCAGTTCGTGATGGGCGCGCGCGGCATGCCGCGTCGCTACTGGGACTACGATCCGCAGTATCAAACGTTCCATCAGATCTCGACGATCGGCGCGTTCATCCTCGGCATCTCGCTGTTGATCACGGTGTGTTACCTGGTGGCGTCGTTCTGGACCGGCGAGAAGGCTCCGCGCAATCCATGGGGCGGTAGCACGCTCGAGTGGCAGGCGCCGACGCCGCCGACGCTCTACAACTTCGAGACGCCGCCGGTGTTGCACGAGATCTACAACTACGATGACCTCGTCGAGGTCTCCCCGGATCGTTGGGAGCGGATCATCCCGACCGACGCGGATGGCGCGGTCGTTCCGCCGAAGGCACACCACTGATGAGCGGCGACGATCATGGCCATGGCCACGGCGATCAGTCGCGGTTCATCAAGCATCACTACGACGACGCGCAGCACCAGTTCGACTCCGGCAAGTTCGGCATCTGGCTGTTCCTCGCGCAGGAGGTGCTGTTCTTCTCGGCACTGTTCGTCGCGTACGTGCTCTATCGGGTCCACCACCCGGAGATCTTTTCGTACGCGCACAAGTGGCTCGACGTCAAAATGGGGGCGATCAACACCTCCGTCCTGATCTTCTCGTCGCTGACCGCGGCGTGGGCGGTGCGCGCTGCTCAGCTCAAGCAACCGCGGCTGCTGATCGTGTGTCTCGCGACGACGATCGTCTGCGCGTGCGCGTTCTTGGGCGTCAAGTACCTCGAGTACTCGCACAAGATTCACGAGCACATCCTGTTCGGTCGCTACTTCGACCCGTGCGTCAGCCCGGGTGGTGAAGAGCTGCTGACCAAGAACAACGAGTGCTCCGGCGCGAAGTCGACGATCAGCTGGGATCCGGGCACCGGTAAGGCCTCGGAAGGCTGCTTCGATGCCGACAAGCACGACACCGACATCAAGCTGTTCGGCATCCAGGCCGACTGCCAGGTGTTCGAGCAGGAGCCGTACAAGGCGCCGGTCCTGCGCGGATCGGCGACGCACGACTGCACCAAGACGCGCGAAGTGTTCGCGTCGGTCGAGGGCAGCGGCGGCACGTACACGTTCACCGGCGACTGCGACACGCTGATCATCAAAGGCGACAAGAACCAGGTCACGATCGAATCGGTCAAGCACCTGACGGTCGACGGCGCCGGGAACCAGGTCACCGTGACCAAGGTCGACGATGCGAAGGCGTCGGCGGTTCCGGCCGATCCGAAGGTCAAGGTCGATCCGAAGCACCCGGCACCGTACGTGGCGGCGAGCACCATCACGTTCGCGGGCCCGCCGGTCGAGGGCAAGTACCCGCCGAAGCTCGGGCCGACGGCCGGTGAGGTCAAGCCCGACCAGGGCGAGAAGTGGCGCGACAAGGTCGAGATCAAGAATCAGTGCCCGGACGAGCTGCTGATGAAGCTCAACGCGCACCAGAGCGAGTCCGGGGCGAGCAAAGAGGCCGAGGCCGCGCCGAAGTACCCGTGCTGGCGCCCGGCCTACCAGCCGAACGTGTGCCCCGACCAGACCACCCCCGAGCAGCATGCCCACGGTGCGGCGACCAAGTCGCAGTTCGGTGTCCTCGTCGAGTACAACGACAAGGTCGAGCGTGGCGATGACGTCAAGATCCGCGCGGAGTGCAAGGAAGCGCCGGCGCCCAAGCCGCTCGATGCGATGGCGACGGCCAACAAGCCCGCGGAGACCGACAACCAGGGCATCCACCCGATCCACATCGCGTCGGAGCACGAGGAGCAGGAGATCGAGTCGCTGGGACCGCCTCCGGAGCACACGAGCATGTTCCTCACCATCTACTTCCTGATGACGGGCCTCCACGGCCTCCACGTCTTCGTCGGGATCCTGGTGTTTATCTGGCTGCTCGTCCGGGCCGTCAAGGGCCACTTCACGCCCGACTACTTCGGTCCGGTGGACTTCGCGGCGCTGTATTGGCACATCGTCGATCTGATCTGGATCTTCCTGTTCCCCCTCCTCTACCTCATCCACTGAGGGTTCCCATGTCAGACCAACATCACGCCGACGATCACGAAAACGCGATCTCCCACGTCGCCAGCGTCAGGGTGCTGCTAACCACGGGTTCGACCCTCCTGTTCCTGACCCTCATCACGGTCCTGGCGACGAGAATCAACTTCGGCGCGAACATCAACCTGGCGGTGGCCATGGTGATCGCGGTGACCAAGGCCACCCTCGTGGTGCTGTTTTTCATGCACCTTCGCTACGACCGCCTGTTCCATACGGTCGTTTTCGTCGCCGCAATTTGTGCAGCTTCCTTGTTTGTCGGGTTCACCTTGATGGATAGTTCGCAGTATCAGCACACCAACATCTGGTCTCCGTCGGAACCTCCGGCGGCGCCCGTTGGTCCTCGCCCGACAGGCTAGCTAGGAGGGATAAGTGGAGTCGCTCTTCGATAAAATTCCGCCCGCCGCGATCGCATCCGTTGCGGCGATTGGGTTCGTAGGCTTCGCCTATTTCATGCTGACCCTCGACCGGCAACGGGCGACCAGCATCTCCAAGGACGACACACAGGGCGGTCTCAAGATCGTCCTGTTCGCGCTGTGCCTGTTCGGGATCGGAACCGCCGCCGGCGGACTCCAGATCCTGCTCGGCTCGGTCTTGGGCGGCTTGAAGGAAGGCGGCGCGGTCATCAAGGCCTCGCTCCCTCCGATCGTCGTCGGTTCGCTCACGGTCGTGGTCGTGCTGAAGGCGTTACTGCCTCGCACGAACGCGGCGACGGCCAAGCAGGCCGAGCGCTTCTTCTTGGGGGCCCTCGCGGTCCAGTGGGGCATCTCCGCACTGGTTGCCGTGAACGAGCTGCTTAGCGGCGTGTTCATGAGCGCGCCGTGGGGACTCACCGCGCAATACCTCGCCGCGACCGCGATCGGCGGCGCGATCCTGTTCCTCTCGATCAGCCGCTTCGGTGCGCTGTCGGGTTGGACCCAGCCGGTTGCGGCGCCGCCGATGGCGCCTCCGCCGCAGTACCCGCCCCAAGGTGGCGGCTATCCTCCGCAAGGTGGCGGCTATCCTCCGCAAGGTGGTGGCGGCTATCCCCCGCAAGGTGGTGGCGGATACCCTCCGCAAGGTGGCTACGGCCGCTAGTCAGTCCGCCCTGATCTAGGGGGCAAGCGAAACCCGCCATCTCGGCGGGTTTTGTCGTTCCGGAGCCCTTGGCGGTTCGATTCCGACCGGGACGAGGCGTGGCTAACGAGCGCGGCCGCGCAGCCAGGCGTCGACCTCGGCGAGCTGGTGGGTCGCGAACGCGCCCTCGTGCGCGTACAGCTCGCGCGCCGAGCGAGCCAGCGCCAGCGCGCGGGTCGGAGCCGTCGTCGCGAGCGCACGCGCGAGCGAGAAGCGGGTCCCGGCGACCGCGCTGGGATCGAGATCGGGGAGCTTCGCGATCTGCTTGTTCGCGAGCTCGAGGATCTCGAGCGCGCTGGCGACGTGGCCGGCCGCGAGCTCGGCGTCGCCACGACAGATGTCGATCGCGATGACCTGGGTCGCGTTGCCGCCGTCGTCGGACTTCGCGAGCGCGGCGCGAGCTTGGTCGCAGTAGGCGTTGGCCTCCGCCGGCGCGTTGCGCGCGAACGCGACGTCGCTGAGCGCGAGCAACGACCCCACGACCTCGGGGTGATGGTCGCCGAGCGCACGGCGCTGGAGGTCGAGCGCGCGCGTGTAGAACGCCGCCGCGTCGTCGTAGTGGCCTTCGTACGACGCGATGTCGCCGAGGTTCTTGACCACCGCAGCGACGGTCGGATGAGAAGGGCCGAGTGCGTGCTCGAAGATCACGAGGCTGCGCTCGAGCATCGTGCGGGCGCGGGCGAAGTCGCCGGCCTGCGCCGCGGTCGTGCCGACGTTGTTGAGGGCGTAGGCGAGATCCTGGCTATCCGGGTCGGAGATCCGCTCGGTGACCACGAGGACCTGCTCGTAGATCGTGCGGGCCTCGTCGTAGCGGCCGAGCTCGGACAGCGTGCCGGCGAGGTTACCGGCCGCGGTCAACGTCACCGGATGCTCGGGGCCGAGCTCGGTCGTGTAGATCGCCAGCGCGCGGCGGTCGTACGGCTCGGCTTGCGCGGGGCGACCGCGCGTCGACGCGAGGCGGCTGAAGTCGGTCGAGATCGACGCGATCAGGTCGGTGTCGTGCGCGGCCTCGGAGGACGTCAGCGCGCTCTCGAGCTGGCGCTCCGCTTCGTCGAGGTGACCCGCGGCGAGCTCGACGCGACCGACGATCTGGGAGATCTTCGCGCGCGCCGCGCCGGTCCCGACGCGCTCTGCCGCCGCGCGGGCGTAGCCGACGTACTGCTGGGCCTCCTGGTAGTTCGCCTGGTTGTTCCCGATCAGGTCGACGAGGCCGGTCGCGATCGCGGCGACCAGCGCGTCATCGGCAGCGGCCTCGGCGGTCGTCAACGCGTGCTCGAACAGCCGCCGAGTCTCGGGGAAGTGGCCGAGCTCGCGCGCGATCTGCCCGGCGAGATACTCCGCCTGCGCTTCGTCGCGCTTCGAGTCGAGCCCGCCGGCGAGCCGGACGAGCTCGCCCGATTGTTTCGCGGCCTCGTCGTAGCGACCGGCCTGGTTCAGGCTCTCGACCTGCGCGAGCTTGGTGAAGTAGTGCTCGAGCTTGTCGCGTCTCGCCGGATCGACCGGCGCGAGCGTCTCCACGCGTTCGCACAGCCCGAGGTCGGGCAGCGAGCCGACGAGCCGGCCGGTCTGCGCGAGGTGCGCGCGATCGGTCTCGCCCAACCGATCGACGATCGCGGCGATCTCGATGCGCGCCCGCTCGAGGCAGATGTCGCGGCGGTCGTGCAGCGCGGCGGGCTCGGTGTGCGCGATCTCGAACGCGACACACGCGTCACGGGTCTGGGTCTGCCACCGCGCGATCACGCCATCGACCGTGGTCGCGGCGTTGCTCCACGTGGCGACCGCGGTCGCGAGCCCAGTCCGAAACAATGCCTGCTCGACGCGCACGCGCGACGCGAGGCTCCAGTCCGCCGCGCTCGCGGCACGCGTGCAGTCGTCGAGCAAGACCTGGCGATGGTGCGCGTGCACGAGCCACAGCGCGCCGACCGCGGCGGTCGCAGCACCGGCGGCGATCGCGATCCAGCGAGCGCGGCGCGGGCGGACGACTCGGCGCAGCGCGACGAGCAGGGTCGCCAGGTCGGCGTGCGGCTCGTCGAGGATCCGCCGGACCCGCGCCGGCAGCTTGCGTTGCGCGAGGGCCTCGGTGAGCGCGGTCGAGAACGCCCGCTGCTCGACGAGCTGCTCCTCGGTGGTACCGAGGCACAGCGCGGCGATGCGCGGTCGGCCATCGCCGCCGATCAGGATGTGCTCGGGCTTGAAGTCGCGATCGAGGAGGCCGGCCTGGTGCGCCGCCGCGAGCCCGTCGCCGGCGGCGACGAACATCCCGACGATCTCGCGCCACCGATGAGGTCGTGCGAGCCAGTCGCGCGCGGTCTCGCCGCGCACGTACTCCATCACGACGAACGCGCGGCCGTCGCGCTCGCCGAGCTCGAACACCGTCACGACGTTCGGGTGCGAGAGCTTCGCCATCGCGAACACCCCTGCCTGGTGGCCGAGCCGGACCGCGACGTCACGCTGCAGCGTGGTGTCACGCGCGCGGTACACGGTACCGGTGCGGCCGGCTCCGATCGCTTCTTCGATCAGATACTGCTCGGCGAGGAGCGTGCCGGCGGTGAGCTCGGACATAGACGGTCTCGTTCGAACTCCGTAAGCGTAAGCGATCAGCGCGACTTGTGACGCGCCCCCCCGCCGGCCCCGGATCCAAGAATGCGCAATATGCGCATAAAATAGGTGCGACCTATTTAATCCGCGAGGCGGTCTTCGATCGCTTCGGCGATCGCCGACGCGAGCTGCGCCTGGACCGTGGCATCGGCGAGCTGCTTGCCTTCGATCGGATGATCGATGAAGCCGACCTCGACGAGCACGGCCGGCATCGTCGCGCCGAGCAGCACGTGCTCGGAGTCCTGGCGGACGCCGCGATCGCCCTCGGGGCCGCGGCGATCCTTGATCGAGCGCTGCATGCGGGCGGCGAGGTCGGCGGCCTCCCACTGCGCGGCACCGCGCTCGACATCGTCGAGGACGAGCGCGATGTCGGGATCGAGGCCGGGCCGCGGCGTCATCGACTCGGCGCGGAGGGCCCGCGCATCGACGTCGACGCCCTTGGTCGTGAGGACGTAGGTCTCGTAGCCGCGCTGGGTGCGGGTCGGCGACGCGTTCGCGTGGATGCTGACGAACAGGTCGGCGTTGACGCGATCGGCGTGCTCGACGCGCTGGCGCAGCGTCAGCGTGCGGTCGTCGGTGCGGGTCAGCTCGACGGAGATTCCGTGATCGCGAAGCTTTGCAGCGACTTGCGTCGCGATCGCGAGCGTGAGTTGCTTCTCGTGGAGCGAAGGCACCGCGCCCTTGGCACCGGCGTTGGACCCGCCATGGCCCGGATCGAGGACCACGAGCGGACCGGCGAGCGCCGGAACGCTCCCCAAGGTCATGGCCAAAGCAATGCCGAGCTTCACCAATGCAGGATCTCGTGGCTTTTCGCGCCGTCCTAGTTTTTGGCGGAGTGGTTGACGCAACTGATTCACAACGCTACGTTTTTCGGACTTGGATCGCAGGCGACTTTCAGGGGCCCTCACCCCAACGCGGATGCTACTGCTCGTCGCCTTCTTGGAGGTCCCGATCAATCGGATCGCGGTGCCGATGTCGCGACCGAGTGGGGTGCCGCCGAGCTGGCACGTCGCACTCGACTATCTCGGACTGTTCTTCCAGTACTTCACCGGCACGCTCGTCGTCGCGCTGTTGCTGTCGCGCGCGGTCGAGACGATCCGTGCGCGCCGCGGCAAGCGCGACCTGTTCGCACAACTCGCGGTGATCGTCGCGACGGGGCTGGCCGCGATCGTGTTGTTCGAGAAACCGCCCGATGCGCTCAACGTGGCGGTCGATGTCTCGTTCGCCGTGGCCGTGATCGCACTGGTCGCGACCGGCCTCGGGCGCACCCGCGATCTCGGCGCGCAGCTCGGGTTGGCGATCGTCGCGATCCCGCTGTTGATCCACACGCTGAACTTCGTCGGCACGCGGTTCCTGTGGCCCGAGACCGCGTACGACGGAAAGATCATCGGCATCGAGCACGCGGGTGTGATGGCGCTGTGCATCGCCGCGCTGGTCTCGCCGTACCTGTTCGCGCCGCGACCGTTCGCGCTCTCGGTCACGCGACCGGGACCGGTGGTGTTCGCGATGGCGATCGCGGCGTTCGGCGCGATCGCGGCGCGGCTGTGGTACCCGCAGCTCGCGCGCGTGGCGATGTACGCGATCGGCGTGACCCTCGATCAGGATCAAGCGGATCCGCGCCTCGCGATCTATCTGCTCGCGTTCGCCACGCTGTCGTGGACGCTCGCCTCGTGTGCGCTCGCGCGCTCGTCGGCCCGGCGCCAGATCGGCGCGGGCATCGCGATGATCGTGCTCGGAGGCTACGCGTTCAAGTGGACGCATCACTACCTGTTGCCGCTGGCCGGCATGGCGCTGATCGCCGATGCCGCCCGCCGCGTGCGCGACGAGGAGCTCGCCGACCTCCCGATCCGCAGCGAGACGCCCGCGATCGCGGACACCACGTGGTCGTCGTACATCGCCGCGCTCAAGGCCGCGCTCGACAAGGCGATCGGCGAGTTCCACACCGTCACCACGCGCGGCGAGGGCGGTCTCGCGACCACGATGGTGGTCGGCGACAAGGACGGCGTGCCGGTCCGGATCCGGATCGAGCGCATCGACGGCAGCGTGATCGCGCTCGATGTCGTGGTCGGTCGCGAGATCGACGAGATGCGCGGGGCTACGCTGTGCCTGTGGGCGATCGCACCGCGCGGCCTCGGCATCAATCCGAGCGGCCCTCCCGCCGCGCCCACGTTCAAGTCCGGCGACGCCGCGTTCGACGATCGGTTTCGCGCGCGGGGCAGCGCGCTCGCGTTCCAGACGCTGTTGCCGGCACCGCTGTGCGCACGCGCGGTCACCACGCTCGACGGCTGGGTCGCATACTGGGAGCGCGAGGGCCTGCGCTATCGCGTGTATCCGGGCCGCGGCGCGCCACTCGATCACCCGCTGCCGCTCTCGGATCTCGCGACCGGGCGGCCGACCACCGTCGAGCGGCTGGTCGCCGTGGTCGAGTTGCTCGTCGAGAGCGGTGCGCGTGGCGTCGAGCCGCAGGCCGCGGCGCCGAGCTCGCTCGACGACCTTCCGGCCGCTCAGGGGGAAGCATGAACCGGCTCTGTTTACTGTGTGTCATCGGGTGCGCGACGCCGCCAGCACCGCAACCGACACCCGCGTGGGTCACCGACACCACGTCGTACGGCGTCAACACGTCGCAAGCGAGGGCGATCGCGGATCGCTATCGCACGATCGCGCAGAAGATCATCACGCTCGGTCACGCCGATCGCGGTGCGTTTCAGACACTGTCGGATCTGACCGACACCGTCGGTCATCGCCTCGCCGGATCTCCGGAGCTCGATCGCGCGGTGATCTGGGCGGTCGCCGCGATGAAGGGCGACGGCCTCGCGAACGTGCACACCGAGAAGGTGATGGTGCCGCACTGGCAGCGCGGGATCGAAGACGCCGCGATCGTCA
>JBDTJY010000111.1:0-7317 GCA_039935615.1 Kofleriaceae bacterium | reverse complement strand
CACGCTGAGACCGACATTCCCGGCGACGCCCGCGATCTTCGCGAGTCCGGACTTCCACTCCGGTGGCATGTACTCCGCAGCGGCGAGGAGCCAGGGCATGTTCCGATGACTCCGCGCGAGCACCTCGTCGGCGACATCAGCGATCGCCTGCGCGGTGGTGCGCACCATCGCGATCGCACGCGAGCCCCAGCGCTTCGCGGCGCGCTCGGCGAGCGCGAACATCCAGCCGATCGCATCGACCTCGCCCTGCGTGGGCGGCACGTGCTCGTCCACCAGGCGCATGACGGCGTTGCGGGCGCGGCGCACGCGGCTCGGGCCATTGCGCACGTTGCCGGAGCCCTGCTCGGCGAGCATGGCCGTCCAGTCGATCGCTTGGTGCGGCTCGATCTCGATCGCACCTCCCGATGCGAGCACGAGCCCACAGTCGATGCAGTTCCGCGTCACGCTCGGATCGAGGATCACGGGCACGCCATTCTCGAGCGGGAAGGTGTGCAACCCCATCGGCATGTCGAGGGTTGCGAGCTGGCGCGTTGGCCGCGGGTCGATGAACTCCGCGACCGCCGCAAAAAGGCAGGCTCGTTCGACGCTTATGTGCAGCTGCGCATAAGCGTCGTTATGTAGAGCTGCCCGTTATGCGCTGCTGGGAATGATCTCCTTGTGCTTGTCGTTGCTGGCGACATCAAGATGCCCCGCTCGACTCCGCATAATGCAACCGGCCTCGGCGCCTTCTATTCGCCAGAGTCTTGCGAGTTGCTGCGCACGCAGCCGCTCGGAGAGTTCCTCGATGGCTTCGTGGAAGAGCGCTTCGCGGCTGGCTATTGCTCTCTGACAATTGAACGATCAATCGATCCTGTCCTTCATCTCGGAGTGTGGCTGCGCCGTTGCGGCATGAAGCTCGCGCTGGTGGATGGTGACCTGCTGGATAGATTTTGGCGGCATCTCCGTCGATGCCGTTGTCGTCGGCAAACCGCTCGTTCGTTGGGTCCTCGCTCGTCGGGCCGGGGCCGACGTTGCGGTGCGAGACAGGTCGTCATGGTCGCGGTCCTGCACTTCGTCGAGCATCTCCGACGACGGCATCTGATTCGGCCAGAGCCACTTCGACCGTTGTTGCCGCTCGTCGCAGAGTTTGACCTGTGGATGCGACAGCACCGTGGATCCGCAGAGCGGACTCTCTCGGACTACCGGCCGCTGGCCGCTGCGTTCGTCGAGTCCCGACGGGGGCAGCGCTGGGATCATCTCGACGCGAAGGCGGTTCGCTTCTACGTGATCGAAGAGTGCAAGAAGCTCACACCCTCGCGCCGGTTGGTGTTCGTGCGGGCGTTGCGGATGTTCATGCGCTTCCTCGTCGCAACGGGTCGCTGCCGCAGCCACCTCGATCGGTCGGTGCCGTCGGTGCCGCACTGGAGACTGGCGACGCTGCCTCGCTACCTCGACGAGGATGTCATCGAGCGTCTCATCGCGAGCCGCTCGACGAAGACGTCGACGGGGGTGCGCGATCGCGCGGTTCTGCTGCTACTCGCACGGCTCGCGCTGCGTGCGGGAGATGTGCGTGGGCTCCGCCTCTCGGATATCGACTGGGCACGCGGACAGTTCCGCGTCGTCGGGAAGCTACGGCGGCCGGCCTGGATGCCGATGCCCCAGGACGTCGGCGACGCCATCCTTGCGTATCTGCGGGTGCGGCAGAAGTGTCAGCACGAGCAGGTGTTCCTGTGCATCCATGCGCCTCACCGCCCCCTCGGCGCCACGAGCGTCGGCGGCATCTGCCAGCGTGCGATCGACGATCTGGGAGTGACCGCCCCAAGTAAGGGCGCGCACGTCTTCCGGCACTCGGCAGCCGCTACGCTGATCCGCCACGGTGCGACCCTCGACGATGTCGGCCGGCTGCTTCGTCACGCATCACGCGAGTCGACCGCGGTGTACGCGAAGGTCGCGATCAGCGCGCTGATGCGTATCGCCCAGCCGTGGCCGGAGGCAGTTCGATGATCGCCGCGGTCGAGGCGTACCTCGCGTTGCGACGCGCCGCCGGATACAGCATGCGCGATGCTGATCGCATCTTGCTCAGCTACGGCCGGTTCGCCCAGGCACGCCGTGATCGGTTCGTGAAGGTCGCGACGATCCATGCCTGGGCCAAGCGCGCGCGCTCACCCGAGCGACGAGAGGCGCTGGTGCGCAAGGCAGCTCTCCTCGCGCGCCACCTGCACGCGGAGGACCCGCGACACGAGATCCCTTCGTATCGGGTCTTCGCGGCGGATCCCTTTCACCGACCCGAACCGTTCATCTTCTCGCCGGCACAGATCGTCGCGTTGATGGATGCCGCCCGGCAGTGCCCGTCTCACGGCGACACGTACGCGACCCTGCTCGGACTGCTCGCGGCGACCGGCATGCGCATCTCCGAAGCGCTGTCGTTGCGCACCGACGACCTCACGCGCGACGGCCTCATCATCCGCGAGACCAAGTGCCACAAGAGCCGCCTCGTGCCGCTGCACCCGACCGTCGAGCGTGAGGTCGTGGCGTTCCTTCAGCGGCGCGGACCGGCGCGCTGCGATCGAGTCTTTGTCGGGGTGAAGGGCGACCCGTTGTCCTATGATCGCCTCAAGGTTTGGTACCGCAGGTTCCTTACTGCGATCGGACTCGACTACAAGCAGACGCCACGCCCGCGGCTTCATTGCTTGCGGCACACCTTCGCGGTTCGCGCATTGGAGGCATCTGACTCCTCGCGGGTCGCGGAGCACGAGCTCGCGCTCTCCACGTACCTGGGCCACGCGACGGTCGAGAGCACGTACTGGTACCTCGAGGCGACTCCGTCGCTCCTGACGTCCATCGCCGACCGCTGCGAGCGATTTGCGAGGACCTCGCGATGATCCCGATCGCTCCCCACGTCGCGGACTTCCTCCGAGTCCGACTCCCCGTCGAGCGCAACGCCAGCCCGCACACCAGGGCAACCTACAGCCACGCCTTCATGCTGCTGTTCGAGTTCGCCGCACGCAGGCTCAAGTGCTCGCCGTCCAACCTCGACATCGAACAGCTCGACTCCAAGCTCGTCATGGCCTTCCTCGATCATCTCGAGCGCGACCGGAGCAACGCGATCTCGAGCCGCAACGCTCGGCTCGCGGCGATCAAGTCCTTGTTTCGCTACATCGAGCACCGCGTTCCCTCGGCTCTCGATCAGGTTCGCCGGATCCTCGCCATCCCGACCAAGCGCTCGACGAGCCGGCTTGTTGGCTACCTGACCCGAGAGGAGGCCCAGGAGATCATCAACGCACCGGACTCGACCATGGCCGGGCTCCGTGACCGAGCGATGCTCCACCTCGCCGTTGCGACCGGCATGCGCGTTTCCGAGATCGTCGGGACCCAGCTCGACGATCTCGACCTGCAACCACAGCCCACGATCACCGTGTGCGGCAAGGGACGTCGCGAGCGTCGGCTACCGCTCTGGCGTGAGACGGCGACGGCGCTGAAGCGTTGGTTGCGAGCCCGACCCGCAGGACCATCACAACACCTATTCCTGAATGATCGTGGTGGCGCGCTGACACGTTCCGGCTTTGCCTATCTTCTCGGCAAGTACGTCGCCGTCGCCGGACGAGCCGTTCCCAGCCTCCGCAAGAAGCGGGTGACGCCGCACGTCCTGCGTCATACCTGCGCGATGCTCACGCTTCAGGCGACGCGCGACGTTCGCAAGGTCGCGCTGTGGTTGGGACACGCGCACCTCACGACGACCGAGGTCTATCTTCGTGCCGATCCCACCGAGCAGCTCGATGCCCTCGCGAAGGTCGCGCCGTTCGGACTTCGCCCCGGCCGCTTCAAGGACGCCGATCGCCTGATGGCGATCCTCGCCGAAGCCCGCACGATCGCTCCTTGAGCGCGACCGAGATTATGTGCAGCTACGCGAGCGATCACCGACGAGAATCCGGCCCGGGCTGCGCATAACGGGCAGCTCCACATAACGCACGAGTTGGAGCGACGACTCGACCGCGACGCCGAACGCGAGCCCTACAGGTGGCGTCGTCCGAGGTGGTACCAGCGTCGCATCTTCGTCGGCTTAACTCCGATTTCGCGCGACGCGAGACCGGACGAGAGGAAGGCAGCGTGAAGGCGGACCGCAACCAGGCCCCCCTGTCGCCCAACGACCTCGAGCTGCTCGACTACCTCATCGCGAAGGCGATCGAGAGCTGCATTGCCGCACGAACGCTTGCCACGCGTGAGCGCACTGCGCAGAAAGATTGGACAAGAATCGCCGCTTGACTTTGGAGTCGTTTGGACCCAAGGTTGGTTTGTGAAGATCAGCGACCGGGGCCTAACGGTGGACCTCAAAGACGACGATCCACGGGCCAAGCAGATCCGCATGCTGCTCTTCGCAAACGACGGTGACAAGGACCCGATCGCGACGCTTTGGAACGAGTGCAGCGACGATCAACGCGACGTCCTGGTAGCGATCGCGACACCGCGAGAGATCACCCAGGAGGATCTGGAAAAGGCACTCGGCGGGATCTCGGGCATCGATCTTCGCGGTCGCACCGTCGCGTTGGCGAAGGCATCGAAGCGTCTCGGGATCGAGTATCCGGTCCGTTCGACGGGCGCGCGGCGCGACTCTCGAAGATTCACCTTGGCGGACGACGTAGCCCGCCAAGTCATCAAGCACCACAACAAGACCCAACGACACAGGAAAGCACCATGAACTACGCCGTCACCAACGACATCATCCGCGAACTGATCCGGGAAATGCCCGATTCCATATTCGACAGCCACGCGCTGATCTTCCGAATCATGCAGCGGTACCCGCGCGAGTACACGAGGGACGCAAATGCGGTCCTCGAGAACACGGCCCCGGGCACCGATCCGATCACGCAGCACCATGCGACGCTAGGAACCCGCTTCTCGGGCATCGAGACGATCGCGGCGACGCCGAGGAAGGTCTCGAGCATGAACGTTCGCGGCCAGAACACGGACAACCAAGAGTGGCGTCGCCTGTAGCGGTGCCAACGGAGATCATCATGCATCCCGCCATCAAGACCGGCCCGATCGCGATTTACGCCCGATACTCGTCGGCCAACCAGAACGAGCGCAGCATCGACGATCAGGTCCGGCGCTGCCACGAGTACGTCGCGCTGAACGGCGGCGATCCGGACGCGGCGAAGGTGTTCCCCGACTTCGCGATCTCGGGCGCGAGCCTCGACCGTCCCGGCTTCGAGGCCATGATGGCCGCCGTCAACTCGGGCGCGATCAAGGTGATCATCACGGAGGATCTGTCGCGTATCTCGCGTGACTTCGCCGACTCGGCGATGATTTTCAAGCGGCTCCAGTTCAAGCAGGTTCCACTTATCGGCGTCGCGGACGGCATCGACACGTCCACGGTGGGCGCGAAGATGGCGTTCACGTTCAAGAGCCTGATGAGCGAGATGTATCTCGACGACCTGCGCTACAAGACGTTGCGCGGGCTCGAAGGTCGCGCGCTCGCCGGCTTCGCAACCGGGAACGTCGCGTTCGGCTTTCACACCGTGCCGGTGATGGACCCGCGCGGGGAGGCCATCGGCAACAAGATCGAGATCCACGAGGCCGAGGCGAAGATCATCCGCCGCATCTTCCGCGAGTCGCTCGCCGGCCGATCGCTCACCACGATCGCGCACGGGCTGAACTCGGACGCGATTCCGTCACCACGCGTCGGCACGCGCCACAAGTGCTTCGGCTGGGGCGCGTCGACCATCCGCGCGATCCTCTATAACGAGCGGTACGTCGGCCTGTGGAAGTTCAAAGAACGCCAGTGGGTGAAGGTGCCGGGCACGAACAAGCGCCAACCACGCGCGCGTGACGCCTCCGAGGTTATGCAGCAGCAGCGCCCCGAGCTGGCGATCCTCGATCGCGCGCTCTGGGACGCCGTTCAGGATCGGCTCGCGGTGACGAAGCGCCGCTACGCCACGAGCGGCGGGATGCGCGGCGAGCTGACCTACAAGCGTGCGCCGTACGTGCTCTCGGGTCTCATCGTCTGTCGCGAGTGCGGCGCCACGATGACGATGATGGGCGGCGCGAAGTATCGCTACTACCGGTGCCAGACGAACAAGACCAAGGGGCCGGGCATCTGCGCCAACGGCTACAGCGTGCGCGAGGACATCGCGCGGCCGAAGATCCTTGATGCGATCCGAGAGCGGTTCATGTCGCCGGACGGCGTGATGGAGATGCGCAAGCGCGTGGCCGGCCAGCTTCGCGATCACTCCAAGAAGGTGGATGCCGAGCTACGCGAGCGCCGCGAGCGGCTCAAGCGCACGGAAGAGAAGATGGCGGGGCTCGCCGACTTCATCGCAACCGGCGATCGCACGCAGTACATCGTGAAGACCCTGCACGACCACGAGGTCTTCGCGGACCAGGAGCGCGCCGCGATCGCCGCGCTGGAAGAGGACGCGCGCCAGCCGCTCTACCTGCCGAGCATCGAGGAGGTCGAAGCCCAGGTCATCGAGATGGACGACCGGCTCAAGCAAGATCCCGAGAGTGCCCGCGAGCAACTTCGCCGCTGGATCAAGGACGGTGCGATCCGGGTCGGCCCGAAGGACGGCGCGATCGTCGCCGAGGGTTCGTTGCTGCCTCTGATGGTGCTCGATGACGGCCAAACAACGAAGAGGCCGAAAAGGCATCTACCGGAAACCAACCCAATGGTTTCCGGTAGATACACTATCGTAGCGGGGGCACGCTCAGCGCGTTGATCTATCGGATTTCTAAGGTGAAATCCTGGGTCCGAACGCTCGAACCGCGCTCGCGTGGATGAGGCGAGTCGCGCGCAGAAAATCGTCCGCGATTTCGTGCCGACGATTTCGTCGCGTCCGCCGGTCATCAGTTGGCTACCTTCCCCGTTCGGCACGCGGGACGATCGAAAGCTTGAGCTTCGCGTCCGCGAGTCGGTTGAGGCTTTCGACGATCTCCGCGTAGTCGTCGCCGAGTGTCTCGGGGTCGTGAACGATGACGACATCGAGCTTCCCCTTCTTCGCTTCATCACACATGCGGAGGAAGTCGGCGAACTTCTGCTCGTAGCCGGTCGTCATGCTGGCGGCGCAGCGTACCGCATCGCGAGCAACACGGGCAGCCGATTTCCGCGATCACGGCCGAGGCTCCGACGCGGCGATGTCACCGCTGACGTCAACACATCCTCCACCGTGTGATGCCTTCGAGCACAAGCTCCGGAATCGCATGGGCGTGCTCTGAAACGCGACATATGCCGAGGTCTATCGTCCAGCGCCCATCACGGCCTAACGTGTGTCCATTGAAGAAGACGATCCAATCGAGCGGCACGGACGACCAACGATGACGGTCGGCGGCGATCGCTTGCTCACA
>JBDTJY010000110.1:0-47377 GCA_039935615.1 Kofleriaceae bacterium | reverse complement strand
TCCAACCGCTCGGTGTTTAGTTGCCACCACGGCCCGGGCCGCGCCAGCGCAACACGCGCGCGGGCCACGGCGGCATGCCATCGGCGCGCTTCTTCGCCGCCGCACGCGCGGTGAGCTTCGCGAGCATCGTCACCATGTCGACGAGGTCGGCGGGCGCCGCGAGGACGACCACCACGCTGCCATCGTCGACGAGCGTGGCGGTGCCGGCGAACGTCTCGGTCGGCGTGTAGATCGTCGCGCGATACTCGGCGCGATCGGCGGCTTCGGACGTGCGCTCGAGCAAGAACCGCGCGCCCTCGGTGGGCGTTAGATCACTCACCGAGGTCGGATGCGAACCGGCTCGAGACATCGGCCGCGTTGCCCCACTGCGCCTTCTTCCACTCGACGTTCCACTGGCGCAGGATCCACATCGGATCGAGCAGCGAACGCGCTCCGATCTCGGCCGACGCCTTGCCGTAGACATCGTTCTTCTCGTCGCTGTCCTTCACGAGGTCGTAGACGTGCGGCTGGCCGGTGCCCATCAGCTTGACCTTCCAGTGGCCGATCCGACCGGCGTGCATGTTCTCGTACTGCGACGAGAACGACATCCACGGATAGCCGCCCTGCCCGTTCGCGACGGGGATCAGCGAGATGCCCTGCCACTCGGGATCGTGGGTCACGCCCATCGCGTCCGCGATCGTCGGCAGGATGTCGATCGCCTCGACGCCCTCGGTGACCTTGGTCGCCGGGAACATCGGCGGGTAGTGGATGATCAGCGGCACGTGGAGCAGCGTCTCGCGCTCGCTACCACCGTGACCGACGCGACCGTCTTCCCACTGCTCGTCGCCGTGATCGGCGGTGATCACGAGCATCGTCTGATCCCAGACGCCCCAGTCGGTGAGCTTCTTGATCAGCTGACCGATCAGGTCGTCCTGGTACGAGACGTTCGAATCGTAGAGCGCGCGGACGTGCGCCTGTTCTTTCTCGGTGAGGTCCTTGCCGTTCGATCCGTGCGGGCCGTCGTCGCCGTACTCCTTCTCGAACCGACCCTTGTAGCCGCCGTCGTACTTGGCCATCCACGGCTGCTTCGCGCGCCACGTCACGTGGGTGTCGATGAAGCCGAGATAGAGGAACCACGGTTGGTCCTTCTTCGGCGCCACGAACGACAGGCCCTTCTCCATGATGTCGGCGCCCTTGAGGCCGAGGCCCTTCTCGATGTGGTTGACGAACTGGTTCCACGAGGTGCCGAAGCCGCGCGCGGGGCGGATGTAGCCGTTGCCCGACGCACCCGCGACGTACTTGCCGCCGGCCTTCGCGACCTCGTCGATCGTCATCCACTTTTCGGCGAGGTGATCCTTCATCTCGATCGCGCGATGCTTCGCGAGATAGTTCGAGGACCAGATCGCAGCGTGCGAGACCTGCGACTCGTTGCCCTGCACGTAGGTGTTCTGAAACACCGTCGAGGTCTCGGCGAGCTGGGTCCAGTTCGGGGTCTCGGGCCGCGCCTTCGGGTTGAACGCGCGCACGCGATCGGCGCGCAGCGAGTCCATGATGATGAACACGACGTACTTCGGTGGGTCGCCGCGCTTGGGCTTGACGACCTCGCCACCGACGACGAGCGCCGCGTTCGACATCTGGGTCTCGGGACAACCGGCGCCCTCGAGATCGAGCCGCGCGGCCTTGCCGGCGAGCGTCCCGAGATCGATCGCCGAGCCGGTGCCAGCGAGCTTGCCCTCGACGACCTGACCATCGTCGGCGGTCGCGACGACGTTGACCGTGCACGCACCGTCGGACAGATCGCCCGTGAGCTTGGCCTTGTCGGGGATCGCGACGAACCACGACATCGCCTGCTGCTTCGGCAGCAGCAGCGCCTTCGAGCCGGCGTCGAAGAACTTCGTCGCCGCAGCGTCATCCGGCGCGGCCGTGCCACCGATCTGCATCCACGCGAGCTCGAGACCGGACTTCTTCGCGAACACCGTGATCGCGTTCTCGCCTTGTTTGAGCTGATCGGGCGGCACCGCGAGCTCGATCGTCGTCCAGCCCTTCGTCAGCTTGCCGTTGATGTCTTTGTTGTCGTTGACCTTGATCGAGATGTTCGCGTCGTCACCGACGAACGCGCGCAACCGCACCGTCGCGCGGCCGGCCTGCGTCGACGTCAGCGGCACGAACACGGTCGCGCTCTTGCCGGTCATCTTCGCGACCTTGACGTCACCTTCGGTCTGGCGCAGCTCCCACGCGTGCTTCGAGCCCGAGAGCTGATTCCCGATCCGCGTGTACTTCGCGAAGCCGGCCGAGCCGCCCGCGACGAGCAAGCCGCCGTTGCGCGTGAGGTGGGCGCTGAGCCGGTTGTCGACGAGCGAGTACACCGGATGCTCCGCACCGCGCGCCGCGGCCTTCGCCGGGGGCAACGCGGGCGCGGCTTTCGGCGGTGTGACCGTTCCTTCGGCGACCTTCTCGACGGTGGTGACTTTGGTGCTCTTGCCACAGGCGAACAACGTCGCCAGGGCGAGGAGGACGTGCAGGCGGATCATCGACGGGAACCTAGGTGCGTTTGCCCCTCGCGGTCAAGGTTTGAGACGCCAGCCGTGCGCGTAGATATTCGACCGCCGGTTGCGAACAAACCCGACGAGGCAAACGTTGAAGCGCTCCGCCAACTCGATGGCCAGCGACGAGGGGGCCGAGACCGAGGCCACGATCGGCACGCCGAGCATGATCCCCTTCTGCACGAGCTCGTAGCCGGCACGACCGCTGAGGAACAACAGGTGGTCCCCGGCGACCAAGTTGACCCCGAGTGCCCAGCCGGCGAGCTTGTCGACGGCATTGTGGCGCCCGACGTCCTCGCGGATCGCGACCAGGTCGCCCGCGAGCGTGAACAGCGCCGCCGCGTGCAGCCCACCGGTGTCCTCGAACACGGGCTGCGCCGCGCGGAGCTTGGCCGGCAGGCTCGCGAGCACGTCGAGCGTGGTCGAGGCGTCACCGTCGACGCTGCGCGCGCGGGCCTCGAGATCCGCGATCGCGACGCGGCCACACACGCCACACGCCGCGCTCGACAACAGGCCGCGCGCGGCGAACGCGCTCGCCTCGAGATCGAGCTCGACGGCGTCTTCATCGATCTGCGTGATCGTCGCCGCCGCGACCGACTCGGCGTGGAGCAGGCCTCGCACGAGCTCGAGATCGTGCCCCGGCGTGCGCATCACCGTGGCGACCGGCACGCCGCGCGCCCGCACCTGCAGCGGCGCCTCGACGACGACGCGATCGACGGCCGCGGACCGCGTTCCGTCGTCGCTGCGCTCGACCGTGACCTCGAGGATCCGCGCCATGATCAGTCTTCGTTCTTGACCACGACCTGGAGCGACAACGCGAAGCACACCGGCAGTGGCTTGCCATCCTTCACGTACGGCTTGTAGCGCCATTGCTGCAGCGCGCCCACCAGATCGCTCGGCATGTCGGGAGACGTCTTGACGACCTTCGCGGACGTCACCTTGCCGGCGTCGTCGATGCACATCTTCACGAGCACGTCGCCATCGAGATCCGGGGCCTCGACGGTGCCCTCGATCGTGCCGGTGCTCACCGGCGCCGGTTCGGGCGTGGCCTCGGGTGCCGGCGCCGGCGCGGCCGACCCCTGGTTGTCGCCCTGGTTTTCGTCCTGGTTGTCGTCCTTGGCTGGCTGTGCGGCCGCCACGGCGGATTGCGCGACCAGAGCCATTCCCAGACAGACCCGGAGTGCTCGCACCGCCCGCAGTATCTCTCAGATCTGCACCCTCAGAACTCCGCCACGCCGGAGAACCGGCGCTAAAATTACCGCGTGAAGGACCGCGTCTTCCGCGACCCCGTCCATGGGCTCGTCGAGCTCAAGGGCGAGGACCGTCCGATCGCCGAGCTGATCGAGACGCTCGCGATGCAGCGCCTGCGACGGATCAAGCAGATGGGGTTCGCGTGGCTCGTGTATCCCGGTGCGGAGCACTCGCGGTTCGGCCACGCGCTCGGCGCGTTTCACATCGCGCAACGAGTCACGCGCCGGCTCGAGCTCGACCCGAAGATCGCGCGACACGTCAAGGTCGCGGCGCTGCTCCACGACATCGGCCACGGTCCGTTCTCGCACGCGTGGGAGCACGTGTTCGCCGGTCAGGATCACGAGCACTGGGGCGCGCGGATCGCGACCGAGGACCCCGAGCTCGTCGCGGCGCTCGAAGCGCTCGAACCCGATCTGCCGCGGACGTTGAAGACGTTCTGGGGCAAGGACTACAAGCCGCACTTCGCACGCAAGTTGGTCAGCTCGCAGCTCGATGTCGACCGCCTCGACTACCTGCTGCGCGATGGTCACTACTCCGGCGCCGGTTACGCGACCTACGATCTCGACTGGATCATCCACGCGATCCAGATCGCCCCGATCCGGTCCGAGCTGCGCGGCGAGGACGATCCGCTCGATCTCGTCGTCGACTATCGCCGCGGCATGTACGCGGTCGAGCAGTATCTGTTCGCGCGTTCGTACATGTACGCGCAGGTCTATCACCACAAGACGGTACGCGCGGCCGAGTGGTTGTTCATCAAGACGCTCGAGCGGTTCGCCGAGCTCGCACGCAAGGGCGACGAGCCACCCGGCCTCGAGATCGGTGCGATGATGGCGCGCGGCGGTCAGGTCGCGGTCGCCGACTATCTCCGGCTCCACGACGTCTCGCTCACCACCGCGCTCGATCGCTGGAGCGGGATCGACGGCAAGCACACCGTGGTCGAACCGGTGCTCCACGATCTCGCGAATCGGCTGGTCCGCCGCAAGCTGTTCAAGACGTTCGACCTCGGCGACGACCGCCCGATGGCCGAGCGGCTGTGGCCCCAGGCGCTCGACGTCGCGCGCCGCCATTTCGGTGCGGCCGCATCGAGCTACCTACATCTCGACACCGCGCGCCACGCCGCATACCTCGCGTCGGACGACGAAGAGCTCCACGTCATCGATCACCCGAAATACGGCGCCGTGACGTTGTCGCGGCTGCTCGAGGACATGCCACTCGGTCAGCCGACAGCGACGATTCGCCTCGTTTGCGCACCCGAGCTGGTCGACGATCTGCGACCGCTCGTCGAGCAAGCCCTCGGGCGTGGTCGCGGGCGCAAATGATCTCTAAGCTATAACCAGTGGCCAACGACGAAGCGACGGTCGCAGAGCCCGCGGTGACCGGGCGCACACCGGCCGCGGTGACCCACGCGACGACCATGACGTCGCCGATCGAAGCGCTCGAGCGCGACGAGATCCTGCGCACCCGGCGGTTCTGTCTGGTCGGCTCGGTGATCGCCGTCGTCGGTGCGACCGGCGCGACGACGCTGCCCGGCGATCCGCTCGTGATGAAGATGTTCCTGATCGCGGTCGGCTGCGCGTTGGTCGGCATCGGGTTCCTGTTCATGCGCACGCGCGACCTCCAGCAGTTCCGGCGGCCGAGCACGAACATCGCGTGGCTCGTGCCCGGCTTGTGCGCGACGATGGCGGTGCCGTTCTTCGGAGCGTTCTCGCCGGTGGCGATCATCTTGGTGCTCGGCGTCTACTTCACCGGGCTCGGCCGATCGCTGCGGCTCTCGCTCACGCTCTACGCGCTGTGCGCGGGCGTCCAAGGGGTGACCGCTGCGCTCGTGATCGCCGGCTATCGCGACACCGGGCTCGTCCATCCGAGCGAGCTCTCGACGCGCGATCAGATCGTCGTCCAGGTCCTCGTCCAAGCGATCCTGCTCGCGACCCTCGTCACCGCGCGGTTGTCGCGGCGCGCGACGCTGTTCGCGCTGGGCGAGCTCCAACAAGCGGTGCGGCTCGCGGCCCATCGCGAAGCCTTGTTGCTCGAGGCGCGCGAGGAGCTCGAGCGCGCGCTGCGCCCCGGGCGCGGGCGGTTCAGCGAGCAGTCGCTCGGCGGCTACACGCTCGGCGAAGTGCTCGGGCGCGGCGCGATGGGCGAGGTCTACGAAGCGCAGGGTAGCCAGGGCATCGTCGCGATCAAGGTGTTGTCGCAGGCGTCGCTCCACAATCCGAACCACGTGCAGCGGTTCCTGCGCGAGCTCCGCACGGCCGCGAGCGTGGTCTCGCCGCACGTCGCGCGCGTGATCGAGGTCGGCGAGCGCCCGGTGCCGTACCTCGTGATGGAGAAGCTCGACGGTCAGTCGCTGTCCGAGATCCTGCGCAGCAAGCGGGCGTTCGCCCGCGACGAAACGCTCGAGCTCGTCCACCAGGTCGGGCTCGGCATCACCGCCGCCGCGAAGGTCGGCGTGATCCATCGCGATCTCAAACCGCAGAACATCTTTCGCGATCGCGGGACGTGGAAGGTGCTCGACTTCGGCGTGTCGCGCGTCCTCGATCAAAGCGATACGCTGACCAAGGGCGACGTCGTCGGCACGCCGACGTACATGGCGCCGGAGCAAGCGCGCGGCGAGACCGTCGACCACCGCAGCGACCTCTACGCGCTGGCCGCGATCATGTATCGCGCGATCACCGGCCAACCGCCGTACGCCGGCGGCGAGGTGGCCGAGACGCTGTATCGCGTCGTGCACACCCGGCCGCGCCGGCCATCGGTGATCGCCGACGTCCCCGACCAGGTCGACCTGGTGCTGGCGATCGGCATGGCGCGCGATCCCGACAAGCGGTTCGCGACCGCCGGAGAGCTGTCGGCCGCGCTGGCCGACGCGTTTGCGGGCACCTTGCCCGAGACCGTGGCCGCCCGCGGCCGCGCGCTCGACGACCAGGGCTGGTCGTCGGCGGGGTTGCGGGCGACGACCGCACCGATCCGTCTGGTGCGCTAAACAAATCGTGTAGGGGCCGCGCGACGGTCGCGGTATCGTAGCTGCGGTGAGCGGCGACGATCCGACCGTCGGTGCGAAGCCCTCGTCGGGCGGCTACACCATGCAGCAGCCGCGGCGCATGCCGAGCGTGCTGCCCGAGGGCGGGAACGACTCGGGCGACCGCACCTCGGTACCGAGCATTCCGGCCGGCATTCCGGCCGGCATTCCGGCCGGGACGAGCTCGACGACGATCGGCTCGCCGCTCGAGGCGCTCGAGCGCGACGAGATCCTGCGCACCCGCAAGTTCTCCGTGATCGGCTTCGCGATCGCGGTCGCTGGCGGCATCTCGGTGCCGTTCCTGCGCGGCGATCCGACGGCGAGCGCGCTGATGATCAGCGCGATCGCGGTGGCGTTCGTCGCGATGGGCTTCTTGTTCAACCGCACGCGCGATCCGGAGGCGTTTCGCCGCCCGAGCACCAGCCTCGGTTGGTTCGTGCCCGCCGCGTGCGTCACGACCGGCATTCCGTTCTTCGGCGCGTTCTCGCCGGTGCCGGTCGTGCTCGTGCTCGGCGTGTACTTCACCGGCCTCGGCAAGAGCCTCCGGCTCTCGCTGGCGGTCTACGCCGTGTGCGCCGGCATGCAGGCCCTCGTCGCGCTGCTCGTGATCTGCGGCATGCGCGACACCGGCATCATCCATCCCGGCAACCTCAGCCACCTCGAGATGGTCGTGATCCAGCTCCTCGTGCAAGGCGTGCTCGCGGCGACGTTCATCACCGCTCGGGTGTCGCGCGCGACAGCGCTCCTCGCGGTCGGCGAGCTCGAACGTGCGGTGCGGCTCGCCGCGCATCGCGAGGCGTTGCTGCTCGAGGCGCGCGAGGAGCTCGAGCGAGCGTTGCTCCAGGGTCGCGGACGGTTCTCCGACCAGACGATCGGATCGTACAAGCTCGGCAGCTTGATCGGCCGCGGCGCGATGGGCGAAGTCTACGCGGCGCAGAGCCCGCGGGGCCCGGTCGCGGTGAAGCTGTTGTCGCAAGCGTCGCTCGGCAATCCGAACCACGTGCTGCGGTTCTTGCGCGAGCTCCGCACCGGCGCGGGGTTGGTGTCGCCGAACATCGTGCGCGTGGTCGACGTCGGCGAGCATCCCGTGCCGTACCTCGTGATGGAGAAGCTCGAGGGCGAGAACCTCGCGGAGATGATGCGGTCGCGCAAACTCTCGGCGATGGAGGTCGTCGAGCTGATCAAGCAGATCGGTGCCGGCATCACGGTGGCGGCGGCGGCCGGCATCGTCCATCGCGATCTCAAACCACAGAACGTGTTCCTGCACCACGGCGTGTGGAAGATCCTCGACTTCGGGGTCGCGCGAGCGATGGACTCCGGCGACACGCTGACCGCCGGCCACATCGTCGGCACGCCGACGTACATGGCTCCCGAGCAAGCCTCGGGCGGCACGGTCGATCACCTGTCGGATCTCTACGCGCTCGCCGCGATGGCGTATCGCGCGATCACGGGCTACCCGCCCTATGCCGGCGGCGAGATCGCCGAGACGCTCTATCGAGTGGTGCACACCCGGCCGCGCCGACCGACGCAACTCACCGACGTGCCCGCCGAGATCGATCTCGTGCTCGCGATCGGGATGGCGCGCGATCCGGACCGCCGCTTCGAGACCGCGGCCGAGCTGGCCGAGGCGCTCGAGGGCGCGTTCGTGGGCGCACTCCCCGAGGGCGTGATCGCGCGCGGGCGCAGCCTCGACCATGGCCTCGCGTGGGCAAGCCCACCGCGCACTTCGACGGCGCGCTTGCGGCTGCCGCGTTGAGAGACTGACGTGGTCGGGGTGACTGGATTCGAACCAGCGACTTTTTCCACCCAAAAGAAACGCGCTACCAGACTGCGCTACACCCCGAGGCCTAAGGGGTACCCAATAACCGGCAACCTAGCAAGTGCCGGCTAGCTTGCAGACTTGCCCGGCGGTCAACGGCGCGTTGTAGAGCCGCACGTCGTCGAGCGCACCCAGCAGGACTTGGTCGGAGCTGCCGGCCCCGGAGACGTTATCGGCACCGACTTGGATGCCGTACGGGTCGGCGGTCGCACCGCCCGCACACTGAACGTCCTGGGACGCCGCGACCAGGCCGTTGACATAGATCGTGAGGATCGGCAGCCCGAGAATGGGGCGACGTAGGCGTGGACCGGTTAGGTCCGCGCCTGCCGAGAACGGATCGCTTACTTCTTCTTCTTCGGCGGAGCCGCCGGCGCCGGCGCATCCGGCACCTCGGTCGACACGGTCGGCGTCTTGCCACCGGCCCATGCGAAGTAGTTACGCAGCATCGTGGTCTCGAGGTTGAGATCGCCCAACGTGCTCTTGCCCTCGCCGGCCTTGATGGCGGCGTCGAGCTTCTGCTCGCAGTTGGCGCATGGGACCTTCGCGATTTTCGGCAGCGCGAGCAGGATGCTCTGGCGGATCAGCCGATCGTCGGTCTTCGCCGCGTCGAGCAGCACATCCGCGAGTCCGGCCGCCTTCGAACCTTGCTTGCCGATCTCGAGCATCGCGCGCTCGACCTCGCCCTCGAGCAGGCCGGTCTTCTCGTCCTTGCTCCACGCATCGACGCCCTTGATGTACTTGCCGCAGTTCTTGACGGCGTCATCGACGGTCTCTTTGAGCGTACCCGCGTAGCAGTTCATGTCGCCCTTGCAGCGCAGCGCGACTTCGATGCGAGCGATGTGCGACTGGAACATGCGCGCGTAGCCGGTATAGGACTTCGCCGCGCCGTCCGCGTTGTTGAACGGCGTGAGCGCTTCCTTGTGCTTCTTCTTCGCGACCTTGAAGTCGTCTTCCGCCTTCTTCGCGGTTTCGGTCGCGGCCTTGATGTCGGCGGCCTGCTTGCTCGGATCGTGCGTCGCCTTGAGCGCATCGGACTTCGCGTCGTCGAGCTTCTTCTTCGAGATCTCGAATTCCTTATCGGCGGCGACCTTGTCGGTCTTCGGCTTGCCGTCGGCTTCCTTGCGCTTCTTGTCGCTCGCATCGAGGTACTTCTGGGCGAGCCCCTCGAGCACCTTGATGTCGTTGACGTCGTGCGAGAGCCGCGCGAACGCGGTCGCCGCGGCGGTACGCAGGTTGTCGTCCGCCGCGTTGTCCGCGGCGATCTTGCCGAGCTCGGCAACGCCCTGGTCGTCACGCGTGACGAACGGATACGCACCGATCGCGAGCAGGCGCACCGCCAACTTGTCGCCGCCACCGTCAGCAGGAGCCGCCGGAGCGGCGCCCTTCTTGTTGCCCTTGGCGGGAGCCGGCTTCGAACCCGTCATCCACATCGAGCGAACCTTGTCGGCGCCGTTCGATGCGCCGATCTTGGTGAGACCGTCGAAGATCGCGTTGTAGTTCGTCGAGCCACTCGGCTGATCGTCGGAGTAGTACTGCGGCAGCATCGGGCGATCGAGCGCCGCGAGCAGGTCGGGCACCGCCGCCGGATCGTAGAAGTCACCGAGCACGACGGCCGGGTAGAAGTCCTCTGCCGAGACCGGCAGGCAGTCCTTCGAGTCGCCCTTGTCGCCGCAGTACAGGCCGAGCCGCTTGTCCTTGAACAACTGCTCGACCTCGGGCTGCTCGCGCCGCAGGATCTTGCGGAGCTCGGCTTCGGCCGTCGGGCCCGAGGCAACGAGTGCACGGCGGATCTGGGTGAACAGCTCGGGCGTGCGGTACATCGCGACGACCAGCGTCTTGACCGCGCCGGGGTCGCGCAGATCCGAGAGCCCGTTGATCGCCGCGCCGGTCACGCCGAGGAACAGCCCGTACTTCTCTTCGAGCGAGCGGCCCTGCTCTTTGTCTTTCGCGGTGCGCGGATGATCCGGCGGATCGCGATCGATGATCTTCTCGAGGGCCGCAGCGGCCTTCTGCTTCTGGGTGTCGTACTTGCCGATCGCGCGGATCGCCGAGACCTCGGCACCGATCAGCTTCTTGGACACCGGCTTCGACGCGATGTCGATGAGCGCGTCGAGACCACCGTCGATCTTCGCCTCGCCGAGCGCGTCGGCCGCCTTCTGTGCCGAGTCGACCGAACGTGGGTTCGTGTCGTCGACTTCGGTCAGCGCCTTGGTCAAGTACGGCAGCGCCTTGTCCCAGCTCGCGGTGCGACCGCTGGCCTCGTAGTCGGTCATGAACGTCGCCTTCGCCTGCTCCGGTGTGAGCGGGCGAGCGAGCGAGATGATGACCTGGAGAAAGCGCACGGGCTTGCCCTGTTCGGACCAGGCCTGACCCAACGCTTCGATCGCGCTCGGATCGCCGAGCTCCTCGAGTTGCGTCACCGCGCGTTCCGCTTCACGCGGATCGCCCAGCTTCTTGGTCCAGGTACTGGCTTTGTACTTGTTGTCCGGACAGCCGGCTTGGCTGACGGCCATCACCGCCAGCAGAACAAAGGCCAGAGTAAGAGAACGACGCCTCATGAGAGACTCCTACTTGTTCTTCACGGCGAACAACAAGTTGTCGAAGCCGGCTGCTTTCGCCGTATTGACGATCTTGTTGATCAACCGTGCGTCCGTCTTCTCGTCGGCCTGCAGGATCGCGAGTCCGTCGGGACAGATCTTACCCGGCTGAGGCCGGATGTTCTGCTTGGCATCCTCGCACGCTTTCGCGAGGTCCCTGGGCATCTTGCCCATGCCGACATCTTCTTTGATCTTCTTGGCCGCCGCGTCGAGACGCTCGAATAGTGCATCGATCTTGAAGGTCGGCGAGTCGTCGCGCATCACGCTCTCCGTCGTCGCCACGAGCTGACCTTGATACGTGATCTCGGTCTTCGTGACGATGATGACGGGAGCTTGCTGCAGCGTATCGTGCGACACGGCGGTCGGCAGATCGAGGCCGCTCTGAGCCGAGAGCAACTGCCCCGTCGACGAAAACACCATCAGAAGGAACGAGACCAAGATCGTCATCATGTCGACGAACGGGGTCAGGTTCAGAGAGACGTTCGACGCGCGGACACCGCCCCCCGCCTTGTGAACGAGGTGCTTGAACGGAACCGAGCGGTAAAGGCGTGAGCCTGCTGCATGTACCGGCATGGCGTTCCTTACAAACTCGGCCGAGCGGCGAGGCCGTTCGGATCGGTGAGACCCACGTCGACGAACCCGACCTTAACGGCCACGTCCATCGCGTGAATGATGTCCTGGTACTCGACCGGTGACGCGGTGGTCGACTCCGCCGCGACTTCGATATCCGTACGATCGGAGAAGAAGGCCGACGCCTTGTTCTCTTTGAGCGTGTTCTCGAACTTCTCCCAGTCCTGTTCATCACCCTTCTTCGGGATCTCTTGGAACTGGTTGATGCGCGACAGACCGACCCAGATGCGGTCGGCTTGAACGAGCACGGACAGGGTCACGTGCTCGTCGTCCTGCTGGACGTTCGTCGTGTCGCGCGTCTTGCCTTTGGGCTGGATGTTGATCTGGGCAATGTTGACCCAGACAGCCGCGACCAGAAGGAACGCGGTCAAGCAGCTCATCAGATCGATGAACGGGATGATGTTGAGCTCGACGTTGACGTCACCTTTGCCACCGCCGGCTCCGACTGCTGCTCCCATGATCGTTCCTCCTCGCTACGGTTAAAGGTTGCGAGGGAAACTACGCCTGGGGCTGCATCTGAGCGCGGTGCGTCGTCACGAGGTTGACGACCTGAACGGTCACCTCGTTGATGTCGTCGGTCACCGCGGTGGTCTTGCCCTGGAGCAAGGAGTACCCGATGAGGCCGACGAGCGACGTGCCGATACCGAACAAGGTGCAGTGCAGAGCTTCTGCGATGCCGCTTGCAAGCTCGGTCGTCTTGTTGCCGCCTTCGTCGCTACCGACGGAGCCGAACGACCGAATCATACCGGCGATGGTGCCGAGCAAACCTGCCATGACGGCGAAGTTTGCGAGCATCGCCAGGTACGGCGTACGCGCGTTGATCTTGGGAAGCTCGCGGAGCGCCGCTTCGTCCATGGCAGCCTGGACTTCGTCGTCGCTCTTATTGAACTTCATGAGTCCGGCCTGGACGATGCGGGTCATCGGCGTCGGGTTACCCGAGCACACCTTGATGGCACCCTGCACGTTGCCGCTCATCACCTGGCTCTTCAGCAAGGCGAGCAGCTTGTCCTTATCGACCGATGCGCGGAACAGATAGACCGCGCGCTCGACGATGACGGCAATGATGACGACCGAGCAGAAAAGGATGGGCCACATGCCCCATCCGCCTTTGTGGAATCCAGTTGAGATCGCAGTCAGCATGAACGCTCCAGGTTTAGCGAACCGTTGTGTGACGGGTCGCATGTGCAACGGCCGATCCACGAACCAAGTATTCGAGATGATATGTGCGCTGGATGTGGGTTCAGCGACCGAGGCCGTCGCGTGTTGGGACATGGCGCCGCCTTTTGCCACGGATCCAATTCGTGCAACGAGACGGGAACGTTCGGCGGGTTGTAGTGTCCTACTCGCATGCAGCTCCGCGTCCCGCGCTTCGTGGGGATCGTCGACATCGGGATCGTGACCGTGATCGTGGTGTTCGCGATTCTTCCGCCACGTGGCCAGTACACGCGTCCCGTGATCGGCGATTCGAAGCAAGCTCCCGACAAGATCGCGGCGGAACAGTTCGCGCTCGCGCTCGCAGAAGCAAGGACGATCGCACGACCCGGTGACGGCCAAGCCGTTGACGATTTGACGCACAAGCTCGACGATGCGCAGCAGAAAGACTGGGCGATCGACTTCTCGGTGCTCGCGAGCGAACGCGCGAAGCAATCGCCGACCCGCTGGCGCGCGCTGTGGGCGGCGTCGACCGCGTTTGTCGACCGTCTGGACGTCGTGCCCGGCCTCGATTATGCGAATCGCGCGCTCAACGCCTGCGAGACCTCGTCGGAATGTTCGGACGCCGACCAGCTCCGCATGAGGCTTTATCAACAGAACCTCGAGGCGGGGGTGAAGTCGGGCATCGACCCACGTCAGGATCGGCACGGGTTCATGAAGGCGGGCGAGAAGGCCCTGCTCGAGATCCACCTCGAACAGCGTGATAAAGACAGTGTTGGCAGCGCGAGTGCGGGCTCGGCAACGGCGCCCTGAGGCGGTACAATTGCAGGCATGCGGCTGGCATCGGTACTCGCGGTCTCGGCTGTAGCATCGTGCGGTGGCGGCGCCGCGAATGCGCCGCACACGCGAATGTCGGCGAGAGAGATCGTCGATGCATCGAGCCCCGCGATCGTTCGCGTCGAGGCCGGTGAGGATCGCGTCGGGACCGGCTTCATCCTCGATCGCACCGGCTTGATCGCGACGAACCTCCACGTGATCGAGGGCGAGTCCACGATCAAGATCAAGCTGTACAAGGATCAGGGCGAGTACCAGGTCGTGTCGATCGCCGCTGTCGACCGCGGTCACGACCTCGCGCTCATGAGGATCAAGCCGCGTGGCAACCTGCCGGTCGTGAGGCTCGGCGACTCGAACGTCGTGTCGGCCGGCGATCGGATCTACGCGATCGGCAATCCACTCGGCATGGACTACTCGGTCAGCGATGGCTTGATCTCGCAGGTCCGCCAGCTCTCGGCGGAGCTCACGATCCTTCAGATCAGCGCGCCGATCTCGCAAGGCAGCTCGGGCGGCCCACTGTTCAATCAGTTTGGTGAAGTGATCGGCGTGACCACGATGATCGTCACGCAGGGTCAGAACATCAACCTCGCGGTGCCCGGCAACTACCTCGTGCCGATGGTCAAGCAACAGTCTTCGATCGAGCTCGCCGAGTTCGCGAGGGCAACCAAAGATCTCGCGCACGCCCACGGCGAAGGCACGCACGATGACGACGACGCCGGCCCCGCCGGTCCGGACAACATCAAGATTGAGCGCCGCGTCCCGTTCCATGCGGTCAACGTGCTCGATGGCTGCTCGCAGAAAGACATCGAGGACATCGTCCAGTCGATCGGCGAAGCGATCCAGAACGGCGCGCCGCTCTACAACACCAACACCGCGCAGGGCTTCGAAGCCTGCTACCGGATCTACGAGGGCACCGCCCTCAAGTACGAGAAGGACGCGAACTGCAAAGGCGTGCGCTCGGCGTTCGGCGATGGCCTCCTGCGCGCGAGCTCGCTCGCTTCGTACAAAGAGAAGGCGTGGGCGATGCGCGACGCGTTCGACGGCCTGTTGAACGTCTCGCAGCGATGGGCGCAGCAGAACATTCCGCCGACCAAGCCCTGAGTAGGCCGGTGATCCTGTACCTGTTCGATATCGACGGAACGCTGCTCGACGCACATGGTTCCGGACGCGGCGCGTTCGACGACGTCATGCTCGAGCTCCACGGCGTCGCGAATGCGAGCGTCGGGATTCGCTACGGCGGCAAGACCGACCACGCGATCATCGACGAGATGTTTCGCGGACGGCTCGGTCGCGCGGCGACGCTCGAGGATCGCGAGGCGTTCCTGCGCGCGTACGTGCCGAAGCTCGCGGGCAAGATGGCCGCGAACGGCGTGCGGGTCCTCGACGGTGCGGTCGCCGCGCTCGAGTACCTCGCTCCGCGCGCTCGGCTCGGTGTCGCGACCGGCAACATTCGCGAAGGCGCCGACGCAAAGCTCGCCGCCGCGGGCCTCAGTGGGTGGTTTGACGTCGGTGGCTACGGCTGCGACTCGATCCTACGGCCCGAGCTGGTCGCGCGCGCGATCGCTCGTGCAGCGCCGCCGAATGGTGCGGAGTCGATCGACGAGGTGATCGTCGTCGGCGATACGATCCACGATATCTCGGCGGCGCGCGCGTGCGGCGCGACGGTGTGTGCGGTCGCGACCGGTTCGGATCCGGCGGAGGCACTCGCGCACGCCGACGTCGTGTTTCGATCGCTCGGCGAGCTGCCGGCGTGGCATGCGCAGCGGTTCGCGAGCTGAACCCACGCGTCAGTTGCGCGCTGGCAGCGCCGCCGCGAAGTCGCCTGCCTTCGCCCGGCGGGCGATGCAGCGATCGATCGAAGCGAGCGCGTGATCGAAGCGCGGCTGGCCCTCGCGGATCCGCGCGATCAGCGGCTCGATCGTCGCACGGACCTCGGCGCGCGAGGTCGGATCGCACAGCGCGCCGGTCGCATCGATCAGGTCGCGCGCCTGCGGGCTCGTCATCTTCGCGAACAACTCGGGGGCGCGATCGCGGACCGCCGCCCACGCCGCGTTGCGCGTCGCCGCACGATCGAAGTACGGGCCGACCGCGCTCCACGCGTCGTGCGCGGGCAACAGCGTCGCGAGCTCGGCGACCGCGTTCGGAATCTCGCTCGGGCCGAACGCCGAGAGATCGACCATCGCGGCCGCGCGCTGATCGAGGTCACCCTTCGGATCGTGCGCGAGCTTCGCGAGCTGCTCGAACGCCGCGTGATCGGGCTCCGCGGCGAGCACGGCACTCGCGTCCCACGGCGCGGTGTGCTTCGCGAGGCTGGCCGCGACCGCCGCTCTCGCACGCTTGCGCAGCGCCGCCGGTAACTGCGCCGGCGCGATCATGTCGAGCAGCGCGCCCCGGAGCTTGTCGCCGAGGATGCCGTGCGCGTCGCCGACCGAGAGTCGCGCGGCGAGCCACGTGCTCCACGTCTCGCGCGCGGCATCGGCGACGAGTGGATCGAGCGCCTGGGCGATCGCGACCGCCGCGTACTGCGCGTACGGATCCTTGTTCGCGGCGAGGTCGGTGAGCTCGGCGAGCGCTACCGCGGGCGTGAGATCACCGCGCGCGGTCGCCGCACCGAGGTCCGTGGCGAGCGCGATCTTGTCGCCGGCGGTCAGGTGCGACCACGCCGGCAGCGGACCGCGTGGACCGTGGGTCGTCCACACCACGTTGTAGTAGCCGCCGCCGGTCGCGAGCACCGAGGTCGGACACGTCGTGATCGGAAGCTCGGTCGCATCGCCGACGAGCGCGCAGGTCTTGACCTTGTCGATGCGCACGCACACCGGGATTTGGAGACCGTCGCGCGCGTGCGCTCGCAGCGCCGGCGTGCCCTCGCAGGTCAGCGCGAGCTCCACGATCGGCGGGCCCGCGTGATCGACGTACGCCTGCAGTGCCTGCGCGGCCTCGGGCGTCGCCGCGAACGCCTTCACGAGATCCGCCGTCGTCACCGAGCCGCCCGCGTGATCGCGGAGGTAGGTGCGCAGCGCCGCGCGAAACACGTCCTCGCCGAGCCACGCCTCGAACATCGCGAGCACCGCCTCGCCCTTGTCGTACTCGATCGAATCGAACGCGTTATCGGGGTCGAACGTGATCGGGCGATGCAGCGCTTGCGCGCCGGTATCGGCGTCGGCGGCGAGCGCGTTCTCGCGCGTGAACGCGACGTGGAGCTCCGACGGCAGATGGCCTTCGTTCTTCGCCGCGACCTTCTCGCCGAGCCAACTCGCGAACGCTTCGGACAGCCACAGATCGTCCCACCACACCGGCGTCACCAGGTTGCCGAACCACTGATGTGCGAGCTCGTGCGCCGCGATCACGGCGTAGCGACGATCACCGTCGAACACGATGTCCGCGTCGAACGTGATCAGGCCGGGGTTCTCCATCGCGCCGAACAGGTGCGGCACCGTCACGATGTCGAGCTTCGGAAACGGCAGGGGAATTCCGGTGTAGTCCTCGAGCAGCGCGACCAACCTCCCGGTCTGGCGCGCGACCGAAGCCGCCGCTTTCACCCGGCGTGGAAACGTCAGCACGCGCAGCGGAAGGCGCGCCTTGCCGATCCTGCCCGCATCGATCACCGCGAACGGCCCGACCGCGACCGCGAGCAAGTACGTCGGCAACGGCGGCGTCTCCGCGAGCACGACCTCGCGCCGGCCATCGTTCGTCAACGTCTCGTGCGCGATCGGCATGTTGCCGGCGACGACCTGATCCTTCGGCGCCACCACGGTCACGCGCCACGGAGTCTTCCAGCGCGGCTCGTCGAAGCACGGCGTGATCCGCCGCGCGAACTCCGACTCGCCTTGCGAGTACAGGTACCAGTGCTCGCCGTCCTGCTGACGAAACAGCCCTTCCTCGTCGTGGCGCGTCGTGCCGGTGAACGCGAGCGTCAGCGTCACGTCGCGCGGTGCGAGCGGCTCTCCGAACACCACCGCGATCGTGCGATCGGGACCCGTCACGACCTCGAGGGGACCGTCGTCCCAATGCGCGTCCTGGATCACGAGCTCGTCGGCGTGCAACCACACGCGGTCGCTCGCGCGATCCAACGTCACGTGGATCGCGACGGTGCCGCTGAACGTCTCGCGATCCGCGTCGAGCTCGAGGCGAAGGTCGTACGATCGCGGGGTCGCGCCGTCCGGCAGGTGCACGCCGGGCACCGGCAGCGTCGGCGAGGTCGCCGGTCGCGCGTCCTTGGGAGCGACCGCGACGACGACAGTTGGAGCCGGCTCCGGCGGGGCCAAGTCCTGACCCGAGCACGCACACGTGCACGTCAGGGCGACCACCAGCAGCCGTTGCATCCACGACATCATGACGTAAGGTCGGGGCGTGTGCCGGAACATCAAGACCCTGTTCAATTTCGCGCCACCCGCGACCGACCTTGAAGTTCGCGCCGCGTCGATCCAGTTCGTGCGCAAGCTGAGCGGCTACACCGCACCGTCGAAGGCCAACGAGAAGGCGTTCGAGCGCGCCATCGCGAGGACGTTCAAGGCGGCGCGCGAGCTGATCGATTCGCTCGAGACCACCGCGGAGCCGAAGGATCGCGACGAGGAAGCGGCGAAGGCCAAGGAGCGCAACGCGATCCGGTTCGGACCGCCCGCGAAATCCCCCAAGCCGCGCCGCGCGGCTCGCGGCTAGCCCTCGCCGGCTTCGATCTCGCCGATCGCGGCCTCGAGATCCTCGGGCGCGAGGCGCGAGTGCGTGCGAATGCCCTCGATCAGCTCTTGCTTCGAACCGCCGGTGTTCTCGAGGTTCGCGATCGCGCACTTGGGGTGCATGTAACCGGCGCCGCGCGTGACCATCGCGCCGGTATCGATCTCGCGCTCGACCGCGACGCGGAACGAGTCTTTCGGGATCGCCTCTTCACACTGCATGCACTTCGCGCGACCGGTCGGCGCCTTGTCGACGAACGGATAGCCGCCGGGCTTGCCCTTGCCCTTCTTCAACGAGTCGGACATCGCCGTCTCGATCTCGGCCTTGTTCGGGATGTCGCCTGCGTACGTCGTCATCGCCTCTTCGAGCTCGCCCGGGAGCTTGCCGGCGGCACACAGCAGGTGGTGCCACGCCATGCTCGGCGTGTCGCTGAACTGGGTCGTCACCTCCACACCGAGGCGAAGCTCGCCCTTGGCGATGGTCTTCTTGCAGGTCCGGCAGCTGGCGCGGCCTGACTTGGCTTCTTCGATCACGTTCGCCATGGCCGAACGCTACCGCAAGTTCTGGCTCGTGTACCATCCGCGGCGGTGACGCGCGCGCCCAGCGACGAGCAGCCGTACCCGCTCCTTACGAGCAGGGTCGATCCGAGGTCGCCGGAATTTCGCGCCAACACCGAAGCGAACACCGCCTCGGTCGAGAAGCTGCGCGCCGCGCTCGTCGAGGCCACCGTCGGTGGCGGCGAGAAGTACACGAGCCGGCACAAGGCGCACGGCAAGTTGTTGCCGCGCGAGCGCATCGAGATGTTGCTCGATCGCGATTCGTATTTCTTGGAGCTGTGCCCGCTCGCCGGCAAGGGCGTGCCCGGTCACACGGTCGGCGCGGCGTTCATCGGCGGCATCGGCAGGGTCTCCGGTGTCGAGTGCCTGATCACCGCGAACGACTCGACCGTCAAGGGCGGCGCGATCAGCGAGATGACCGCGTGGAAGTCGGGCCGTTGTAACGACATCGCGACCCAGAACCGGCTGCCCTCGATCTCGTTGATCGAATCGGCGGGCGCGGATCTGCCGAATCAATCGAAGATCTTCGTGCCGGGTGGCCGCGGCTTTCGCGACTTGACGCAGCGGTCGGAGCAGCGGATTCCATCGATCTGCTTGGTGTTCGGCAGCTCCACCGCGGGCGGCGCGTACATCCCCGGGATGAGCGACTACGTCGTGATGGTGCAGAACCAGGCGCAGGTCTATCTCGCGGGCCCGCCGCTCGTGAAGATGGCGACCGGCGAGGAGAACGAGCACGAGGAGCTCGGCGGTGCCGAGATGCACTCGCGGATCTCCGGCGTGTCGGACTACCTCGCGCGCGACGAGCACGATGCGATCCGGATCGGCCGCGAGATCGTGGCGCACCTCGACTGGAAGAAGGGCGCGCACGCGACGCGGCGCGTGAACGCGAGCCCGGCTACGCCGGGCGGAGCAGCGCCGCCGAATGGCGGTGCGTTTGTGATCGAGGCGCCGAAGTATTCCGCCGAGGAGCTGCTCGGCATCGCGTCGCCCGACATCAAGGTGCCGTTCGATTCGCGCGAGGTGATCGCGCGGATCGTCGACGGCTCGCGGTTCTCGGAGTTCAAGGCGCTGTACGGCTCGACGCTGATCTGTGGCTGGGCGCACCTGCACGGCTTCCCGATCGGCATCCTCGCGAACAACGGCATCCTGTTTTCGGAGTCGGCGCAGAAGGGCGCGCAGTTCATCGAGCTGTGCAACCAGAGCGATATCCCGCTGCTGTTCCTGCAGAACATCACCGGCTTCATGGTCGGCCGGAAGTACGAGCAGGAAGGCATCATCAAGCACGGCGCGAAGCTGATCAACGCGGTGTCGAACTCGACGGTGCCGGCGATCACGATCATGACCGGCGCGAGCTACGGCGCCGGCAACTACGCGATGATGGGCCGCGCGTACGCGCCGCGGTTCTTGTTCACGTGGCCGAATCACCGGATCGCGGTGATGGGCGGCAAGCAGCTCGCGGGCGTGCTCGACATCATCCAGCGCGACGCCGCCGCGAAGCGGGGCGAAGCCGTCGACGAGCAGAAGCTCACCGTGATGAAGGCGATGACCGAGCAGATGATCGAGAAGGAGAGCGACCCGTACTTCGCGACCGCGCGGATGTGGGACGACGGCATCATCGATCCGCGCGACACGCGCACGGTGATCGCGATCGCGCTGTCCGCCGCGTACTCGGCTCCCGTGCACGGCTCGACGAGCTGGGGAGTGTTCCGGCATTGAAGAAGCTGTTGATCGCGAACCGCGGCGAGATCGCGCTGCGCGTGATGCGGACGGCGCGCGCGATGGGCATCGCGACGGTCGCCGTGTACTCCGAGGCCGACGCGAACGCGCCGCACGTGCGGTTCGCCGACGAGGCGGTGTGCGTGGGCCCGGCGCCCGCGCGCGAGTCGTACCTCGTGATCGCGAACATCTTGGACGCGGCGCGGATCACCGGCGCCGATGCGATCCATCCCGGTTACGGATTTCTCTCGGAGAATCCGCTGTTCGCCGAGGCGGTCGCCGACGCGGGGCTGACGTTCGTCGGACCGCCCGCCGCGGTGATCCGCGCGCTCGGTTCGAAGCAAGCGGCGAAGCGGATCGCCGAGCAGGCCGGCGTGCCGATCGTCCCGGGCTATCACGGCGACGATCGCGAGGGTCTCGCGAGTCACGCGAAGGCGGTGGGGTTCCCGCTGCTCGTCAAGGCGTCGGCCGGCGGCGGTGGCAAGGGCATGCGCGTGGTGCGCGCGGAAGCCGAGCTCGCCGATGCGCTCGAGCGCGCGCGCGGCGAGGCGCTGTCGTCGTTCGGCGATGACACGCTGCTGATCGAGCGCTACGTCGAGCGCCCGCGGCACGTCGAGATCCAGATCCTCGGCGATACCCACGGCCACGTCGTGCACCTGCACGAGCGCGAGTGCTCGATCCAGCGCCGGCATCAGAAGATCGTCGAAGAGGCGCCGTCGGTCGCGCTCGATCCCGCGCGCCGCACGGCGATGGGGGATGCCGCGGTCGCGCTCGGCAAGGCGGTCGGCTACGTCGGCGCCGGCACCGTCGAGTTCATCGTCGATCCGGCCGGCGCGTTCTACTTCCTCGAGGTCAACACGCGGCTGCAGGTCGAGCATCCGGTGACCGAAGCGATCACCGGCCTCGACCTCGTGCGCGAGCAGATCCGGATCGCGCGCGGTGAACCGCTCGGCTACGCCGCGGCGCCCCCACCACGCGGCTGGGCGATCGAGGTCCGGCTGTGCGCCGAGGACGCCGATCGCGAGTACCTGCCGACGACCGGCACGCTCTACGCCGTCGAGCTTCCGGAGACCGTCCGCACCGATATCGGCGTGGTCGCCGGCAGCGAGATCGGGATCCACTACGACTCGATGCTCGGCAAGGTGATCGCGCACGCACCGACGCGCACCGAGGCGGCGCAGATCCTCGGCCGCGCGCTCGCGACCGCGTGGCTGCCCGGCGTCGTCACGAATCGCGAGCAGCTCGTGCGAATCCTCGCGCATCCGGCGTTCCTCGCCGGCGACATCCACACCCACTTCCTCGAGCAATACGCCGGCGAGCTCGGCCACCCCGGCATCGGCAACGATCATCTACGGGTCGCCGCGATCGCCGCCACGTTGCACGCGATCGAGGCCCGGCGCGATCCGTGCGCGCTCGCGGTCCCGGGGTGGCGCAACGTCCGCTCGGCGGACCAAACCGTCACCTACAAGCACGGCGACCTCGATGTCCAGCTCGGCTATCAGCCGAACGGCGCCGGCTTCACGTTCGCGATCGGCGGCAAGACCGTCGCGATCACGAGCGTCGTGATCGCCGGCGATCGCATCACGTTCACCGAGTTCGACAAGCACCGCCGCTCGGCGCGCGTGATCGCGGCCGGCGCGAAGGTCTACGTCCTCGCCGACGGCGTGTTGACGACGCTGGTCGAGGCGCCCCGGTTCCCCGAGCACCTCGCCGAAGCGAAGCAGGGCGGGCTGGTCGCGCCGATGCCCGGCAAGGTCGTCAAGGTCCTCGTCACCGAGGGCCAAGAGGTCACCGCCGGTGCCGCCCTCGTCGTGCTCGAGGCGATGAAGATGGAGCACACCGTGCGCGCGGCCGAGGCCGGGTTCGTGCGCGAGCTCCACGTCGCGGTCGGCGACCAGGTCGACACCGATCGGTTGCTCGCCGTCGTTACGGCCTAATTACGGCTTGAACCGGACGTGGAAGTGGTTGCCGTGGCCGGGCCAATGGCGGACCAGCCCGGATAGCTCGTCGCGCCCGCGCGGATACTGGAAGATGTACTCGAGCGCGCTGTCGGGCGTGCCGCGGCGCTTCGCGAAGTCGTAGAGCCGGTGCTGGAGGTCGTAGTCGAGGAAGATCATCTGGACGCCGTCGTCGAGCGCAGCGATCCGCGTGAACGCGGCGAGGAGTGCCCAGTTGGCTTCGAGATCGAACGTCGAGCCCGCGTCGGCGAACGTCTTGACCGCGCCGTTCGTGAAGTAGAACCCGACGTCGACGTCGAGCCCCGATTGGTGCGAGCGATGGTCGCTGATCTTGCCGCCGTACTCGGCCGAGATATCGCCGATCGCGAGCGTCGGCACGTTCGGATAGAGCGCGCGCACCTCGGCGATCGCGCCGCGCAGGTGGTCGAGCAGATGCTTCGTGCCGAACGAGCGCGCCGGTCGCTTGACGATGTAGCCGTCGCCGGCCTCGAGCTTCGAGGCGTTCGCGAGCGAGCCCGCCCACGGCGCGCCACCCGCTTCCGCCGGGCTGACCACGGGCGGAGGCACCCACGCCGCACCGTCGATCACCGCCAGGGCGTGCTTCGCCTTCGCGTCGTCGTCGTCGTCGTCATCGGGGACGCGCTCGCGCGTGCGTGCCCGGGTCGTGATCCGCCCGCAGTTCGGCACCTCGACGACGGTGCCGAACTTCACGAGCGAGGTGTCGACGTGATTCGCGTGCTCGACGGCCTCGGTCGTACAACCGTGCGCGGCCGCGACGTGTTCGAGCGTCTCGCCGCGCTGCACGACGACGCGCTCGGCCGACGCCGTCGCCGACACGAGCAACAACATCCACGCGAGACGCACCGCTGAAATGATCGCCCGGCGGGGCGCGGTGGGCCAACTTTACAGCATCGGCTTCACGAATCACCTCGCTGGATCAGCGTCGCCGACGGTAGGCCGACCGGATCGCGCTCGACGAGCTCCGCACCTTGCGCGCAGATCTTCGCGGCGAGCGCGAGCGCGTAGAACGACGCCGCGACCATCGCGAGCAGGATGAACAAGATCAACCCGCGCGACGGCGGCAAGCGTGACATCCCGTAGGTCGCCACGAACAACGAGCCGAGCGAGAGCACCACGAACACGCCGGTGCGAATCGCGACATTCTCGCGGACGTCCTCCGCATTTCGATCGCGCGCGAGCTGGCCGACGGCGAGCATCACCAGCGTGAACGCCGCGGCGGCGAGCAGCGCGACCGTGACCGCGTACGTGACCATCGAGGAGGCTTCTCCTCCGAAGTCGTGGCTGCCGTAGAGCAACGAATACGTCGTCGGCAACTGGCCGGCGATGCCGCCCATCGTGAGCAGCGCGCACAGTCCGGCGAGCGTGGTGCGCCACGGCGAGATGCCGGCGCGACCAAGCTGGATCGCGGCACGCGCAAACAACAGCAGCGCGACTACCTCGATGATCGGCGACAGCAGCGTCACGCCCTTCAACAGATCGAGCATGCCGATGCCACCCGAGAGCGCGGCGAAGAACGTCAGGCCGCTCAGGGCGCAGCGAGCGATCACCATCAACCACACCGCGTTCGCGGCACGGGTGAACGCGAAGCTTGCCGGCACTGCCGGCGGCGGCATCTCGACGAAGCGAGCACCGACGAGGATCTGAGCGAGCCAGATCACCGAGAGCAGCGCGAACGGCAGGAAGGTGATCAGCATCGCGCTCGTCTCGCCGAGCGACAGGTGGCCGTGAATCAGATCCGCGACGACCGGCACGGGGACGCCGATCACCGCGATCACCACGCCGGCGAGACCGAGCGCCACGTTCCGCGACACCATCCACAACCCGATCGTGGTCGCGAGGACCGAGAGGCCCTCGAGGTAGCGCGTAGCGAGATCGAGGTTTTTGAGCACGGCGCCCGACTCGTGTCCCGAGTTGGACCACAGGATGAGGCCGAGCCAGGTCGCGAGCATCACGACGCCTGCGAGCTGCGCCCACGCCGCGATCCGTGCACCGAGCGCGGCGTGACCGCGCAGGCCACGGGCGAGATCGAACAAGCCGAACGTGATCAGCGTCGAGGTTCCGAAGTCGAACGCCTCTTCGAACACCGACCAGCTCTCCCAGCTCGACGGGTGCGAGAAATGGACGACCCGCGCGCTGTCGAACAGTGCTTGGACGACGAGACCGATCACGAGTGCGAGTGGCAGCCGCTTCACCATCAATACCCCTCCGTTTTTCCAATCAGCTCGTTCATGATCTCGCGCGTCCCGCCGCCGATCGGATACAGCCGCGCATCGCGATACAGCCGCTCGACGAGCGTCTCGCGCATGTAGCCGTAGCCGCCGAAAATCTGGACTGCTTGGTCGCAGACGAAGCTGCACATGTCCGTCGCGGTGTTCTTCGCCATCGCCGCGAGGCCCGCCGGTTGCTCGCCGCGCAGCAGCCGCGTGCAGACCTCGCTGGTCAGCGCGCGCGCCGCCGCGATCCGGCTCGCCATATCCGCGAGCTTGTGGCGCGTGACCTGAAATCCCACGATCGCCTTGCCGAACGCCTTGCGTTCCTTCGCGTACGCGACCGCTTCGCGATAGGCGAGCTCGCCGATCGCCACGCATTGCGCCGCGAGGGCGAGCCGTTCGCCGGCGAAGTTCATCATGATCATCGGGAACGCGCCGTGCTCCGGTCCGATCCGATTCGCGACCGGCACGCGACACCCGTCGAAGTGAAGCTCCGCGGTATCGCTGGCCCACCAGCCGGTCTTCTTGAGCTTCTTCGAGACCGTGAACCCCGGCGTGGTGCTCTCGATCACGAGCAGCGAGACACCGCCGTGCCCCGCGCCACCGGTGCGCACCGCGGCGGTCACGAAGTTCGCGCGCGTGCCGCTCGTGATGAACGTCTTCGCGCCGGTGACCACGTAGTGATCGCCATCGCGCTCGGCGCGCGTCGTGAGTGCGGCGACATCGCTGCCCCCGCCGGGCTCGGTGATCGCGAGCGCGGAGATCTTGCCGTCGACGAGACAGGGCCGCACGAACCGCGCCTGCTGTTCGGGCGTTCCGAACCGCACGATCGGCGGCAAGGCGATGCCGTGCGTGCCGAGCCCGACCACGGTGCCGACCGAGCGGCCCGCGAGGATCAGCTCCTCGCATGCGACGAGCACATGACTGATGTCACCGCCCTGCCCGCCCAGCTCCTCGGGATAGCCAATCCCCGCGATGCCCGCCGCGGCAGCCTTGGAGTAGAGCTCGATCGGGAACTCTTCGTCCTCTTCCCACGCTGCGCCGTGCGGTGCGATCTGATGTTCCGCGAAGCGTCGTGCGGTCGCACGGATCGCCGCATGCTCGTCGGTCTCGAACAGGTAGCCCATCGCCGCGGGAGCATACGCTATCGTCGGTTGGGCTAGGCGAACACGTCGGCGGTGGTCGGCGCCGGATCGTCGGCGTAAGGCGGAGCTGCCGCAAAACCGCGATCGCGGGCATACATGGTACCAACGCGCCATGGCCCTGCCGGCTCGGCTCCTGCGCTCGCGAAACCTGTCGTGGTTCGCCCATATGGGCGCGGTGTATCTCTTCCACGATCTCTTCGGCTACTTGATGGAGATGAGCCCCGATATCGCGGAGCTCATCGAAGCGTTCGCCGAAGAATCCGATACCGTCGCCGTGCTCGAGCGCTTCGCGAATCGCTTCGACGGCGCGGACCCGGCGCAGTTCATCGACGTGCTGTCCGGTCACGCCGTCTTGCTCGAACCCGACGAGGTCGAGCTCGAAGGCGTGTGGCCGTTCGTGCCGATCAAGGGCAAGTGGAACATCTGGCGTCGCCACGATGATCGCCTGACGCTCTACACCGCCTGGGGCGAGCGCCCGGTCACCGAGGTCATGCTCGATCCCGACGAGACCGCGATGTGGGACGCGTTCGACGGCGAGAAGAGGCTCGGCGAGCTCCGCGGCAAGCACGACGCGAAGAAGTTGCAGGCGCTCGTGCGCCGGCTCACGCACTCCGACGTGCAAGCGCTCAAGCTCTCGATGATGCCGTGGTCGACCTACGCGAAGCGGCCGGGCATGGCGCCCGCCTATCTCGCGTCGACGATGCCCTACGCGCCGTGGCAGCCCGGTGCACCGGTGCCACCGCCGGTGTCATTGACCGACTACTACCGTCACGACGTCACCAAGGCCGACGAGCAGTTCGATCATCAAGAGACCACGCTGTCGCACCTGCTGCGCATCCCGCACCCGGCGTTGCATGGCAAGACGTACGGCCAGCAGCTGATCGATCGGCTCGTCACGCGCGACCTCGTGCCCGAAGGCCGCGTCCGCGTGCTCGAGATCGGTGCCGGGCTCGGCTACGTCGCGAAGGACGCGATCGAACGTCTGTGCGCGGGCAACCGCACCGTCGAGTACACGATCCTCGAGCTCGCACCCGCGCTCGCCGCCGCGCAGCAAGAGCGCCTCGGCACGACCGCGACGTGGATCATCGGCGATGCGCTCGAAGCGACCGTCGCCGACGGCGCCTTCGATCTGATCCTGTGCAACGAGATGGTCGGCGACCTGCCCGCGATCCAGCTCTCGCGCACCGACCTCGGTCTCGCGCTCGACGGCACCGGCAACGCCGACCGCGAGCTCGTCCGCGCCCACTCGCCGCTCGCCGCCGAGCTCGCCCTCAACCTCGACGACGCGCCCGAGACCTTCTACCTTCAGACCGGTGCCCAGACGCTCGTCACGCGGATCGCGAAGTGGCTCGCACCCGGCGGGACCGCGGTCGTCACCGAGTTCGGCGACACCAACGCGTGGCCGCGGCTGTCGACCCACCTCGATCACCCCGAGCTGTCGACCCACTTCGGCCAGTTGCACCAGGTCGCGAAGTCCTCCGGCCTCACCGGCGGCATCGAGTTCGTGATCGACCTCCTCGACTTCGATCGCGATCAGAAGGGCCTCGCGACGACGCGCAGCCAGTTCCGCGCGCTGCGTGCGCTCGCCGCCGATTCCAAGATCGAGCTCGCAAAGGTCGGCTACACGCGCGAGTTGCTCGAGCAGACCGTCGCCGGCAAGCTCGATCTCGCGACGGTCGGAGATCTCCGCTTCGATCGGATCGAGGACCGCCTGATGGGCCTCGTGCCTCACGAGTTCCGCGCGCTGATCGTCTCGAAGCCGCGCTAGTCGATCGCTTATTCGATCACGACGGTGTTGATCGGCGCGACGTTCATGCCGCCGGGATAGCCATACGAGACGTTCGCCGTCATTGTGGTCGTGTTCGGCGTGCCCCAGCCCCACACCCAGAGGCCGAAGGGCGCGTCGCTCTTGACCTGGTGGCGACCGGTCGAGCAGTTGCCGACCGGCGCGAAGTTGCCGGTCATGAGATCGACACGCGTCCACTCGAAATCGCCGACGGTTTGCCAGTTGGTGAGCATGCCGGCGCAGTCGAGCGTGACGTCGTGGAACTGGGAGTCGAGGCCGCGCTCGCGGATCAACACGAGGTTGGTCTCGGGGTACGTCGGGTCGGCGAAGAACACGTAGTCCTCGAGGTATTGCTCGGGCGGGACCGAGACGACGAAGTCCGGATCTCCGTAGCCCTCGGCGACGTACGTCGAGCCCGTCATGTACGTGAACATCTCGAACGGATGGTCGGAGTCCTGACTCTGGACGACGAACGGAGTGCCGGTCAGGAAGTTCACCGCCTGACCCTTGTTGAGGGTCGTGGGGCCGCCGACGTTGGACGAGTAGGTCAGTTGTGTGCCGTCGACGGTGCCGACGACCTTCCAGAACGTGGCGGTCTCGTTCGCGACGCGCGGGCGATACATCACGCCGACGTAGCGATTTCCGAGCGCGTGGACCGGAGGCACCATCTGCTCGCCGTGATCGCAGTACGACACGCCGGCCGGCATGTTCATGCAGTTGTGTGCGGACATCAGACCGACGGGTGCGCTCGCGGAGATGACGCTGCCCGTGAGCTCGGCCGGCTGCGTGATCTGCGCCTGCTGGCCTTTGCTCAGGTTGATCGTCATCGGCACGTTCGCCGTCCCGGCCGAGATGCCGCCACCGCCGGCGACCGCGACCTTCGGTGTCAGCGTGACGACCGTGGCGTCGTCGCGCGCGATGATATTGAGCGATGGGCTGCCCGCGCCGGAGGGCGCCGGATTGACGGCGATGTAGTCGACGTCCCAGACGGTGGTCGGCAACAGCAGCGACGCGGCGGTGACGGCGACCGAGCCACCACCGTAGGGGTTGATCTCGTAGGCGACGACCGGGACATCGGTCGTGATGTGGAACGACGTGAACACACCGGTGCCGTTGTGACCCGCTGCCGGCACGGCGCTCGCGACCGGGCAGTTCGGAACAAGGCCGCTGTTACCGGCGAGGAACAGGATCGCGACCTCGCCGGGCGCCAGGCCCGCGACCGGATCGTACGCCGTGTACGTCAGCGACGGTCCGTTGCCGACCGGCAGCCGGGTGAATGCCGCGACGTTCTCGCTCGTGCCGCCGTAGTCGACGTTGATGTGGACGGGCACGGTCCACGTGTTCGCGACGAACGCGGCGAAGCAATACGTGGGCTGCTCGGTCTCGGTGTCGGTCGCGTAGTAGTCGCAGCCGATCGAATGGTGGTTCGTTGCGGCGCCGGTGCACGCGTCGCCACAGGTGTGCGAAGCGCCATCGCAGGCGTCGGTACCACCGCACGTCGTAACGATGTTGTTGTTGCAGTCGACGACCGAGTGCAGATCGGCCGAGCATCCGAGCGGGCAACCGGGGTCCGGCGCATCGATCGTGTTCGTGTTGCTGCCGCCGTCATCACCCGTGTTGGAACGTGGCGAAGGACCACACGCGACCAAGATCACCCACCCCCATGTGAGAAGTCTCATCACCGTCGACGGTAGGCCGGTTCAGCGCCGCATGCACGAGCTTTTCGAGAGCACCGTACGTAGAAGCTCGATTTCGCGTCGGTGCGTGATCTCCGCTTCGGTCCTGCGTGCGACTCGGATCGCGCGCACCGCGACGACGCGTGGTCGACGCGTCGAGAACGCTCGACGGATCCCCAGCGCGTCGTGAACAAAGCCACGACCGGCGTGTTAGCGTCGGGCCGATGGCCAAGCTGCTGGAGTACAACGCCACACTCGCCGAGCGCATCGACATCACCGATGCGCTGACGATCTTCCGGGTGAAGCCGGATACGATGCCGGCGGAGCGGCCCTGGTTCGTGCCGGGTCAGTACTGCGTCCTCGGGATGAACAACGCCGAGAAGCCGGAGCTCGGCTCGACGCGGCGCTCGATGTCGATCGCCTCGGCCCCCGAGGACGATGGCGCCGTCGAGTTCTACATTCGCTGGGTCGCAAAGCCCGAGTCCGAGAACCCGCTGACCCACATGCTGTGGAAGTCGGCGCAGCCGGGCGACCGGATGTACATGCGCCCCGTCGCGGCCGGCGTGTTCACGATCAAGCATACCGTCGGCGTCGAAGATCCGCGGCTGCGCGTGATGGTCGCGGCCGGCACCGGCTCGGCGCCGTTCGTCAGCATGGTCCGCAGCGAGCTCCGCCGCGATCCGGACGCCGACCTCTCGAAGTACGTGCTGCTGCACGGCGCGTCGTACCCGTCGGACCTCGGCTATCGCGACGAGCTCGCGCAGTTGGTCGAGCGCAACAAGCTCAAGTACTGGGGCACGGTGAGTCGGCCCAAGGAGGCGCCCGATTGGAAGGGCGATGTCGGGCGCGTCGAGGCGTACTTCGAAGGCCCGCGGCTCGACGAGCTCGAGCAGCGCTGCGGCCTCGCCGCCGGTGGCTTCACGCCGAACAACGTCGTGGTCTACATCTGCGGCCTGACCGGCACGATCACCGGCACCGTGATCCCGCTGATCGATCGCGGCTTCATCCCCGACTTCAAGCGCATCCGCGAAGCGCTCGGCGTTCCCGCCGACGCGAAGGACAGCGTGTTCTACGAGCAGTACGACACCGAGCCCGTGATCAACATCAAGGACCCGGCCGTCACCGAACCGTTGAAGGCGCGCATGCAAGCTGCGCTCGCGAAGCTGTGACCGCGTTCGTCCTCGGTGCGACCGGCTTCGTCGGCCGCGAGGTGGTTCGCCAGCTCGCGGTGCGCGCGACGCCCGTGATCGCGCACATTCGTCCCGATTCGCGCAGCCTCGACGAGTGGCGCGGCAAGCTCGGCGCGCTCGGCGCGAAGATCGATACGTCGCCGTGGCAACCGGCCGCGCTCGCGAAGGCGCTCGACGCGAACGACGTCACGGAGCTCTACATCTTGATCGGCACGACGCGCGGTCGCGCGAAGGCCGAGGCGCTCGACGGCGACATCTACGAGAAGGTCGACTACGGCCTGACCAAGATCGCGGTCGATGCGGTGCAGCTCGCGAAGGTCAAGCCACGGCTGGTCTACCTCTCGGGGCTCGGCGCCGATGCGAACGCGCGCGGCGCGTACATGAAGGCGCGCGGCAAGGCCGAGGATGCGGTCCGCGGCGCCGGCGTGCCGTGGGTGATCGCGCGCCCCGCGATCATCACCGGCGATCGCGACGACTCGCGCGCGGGCGAGCGCACGGCCGCCGTCGTCGGCGATGGCCTGCTCGCGGTCGCGGGCCTGTTCTCGAGGTCGCTGCGCGCGAAGTGGAGGTCGACCACGCCGGACGTGCTCGGCTCCGCGCTGATCCGGATCGGCGAAGCACCCGAGCACGATCGCGTGTTCGACGGCGCCGACCTGCGCTAACTCAGTCGATCTGGTCAGTCGAGATTCTTCGTCGGCGGCGTGTTGATCAACACGAACGTCGCATCGCCATCGACGGTCTCGCAGCGCATCTCGAGCTCGCCGCGGTGCTTGCGGATCTTGTTCGACAACACCTCGTCCTGCAGATCCGCCGGCAACCCGACCGCGCACGCGGTAAGCTGACCCTCCGGCACGTCGGTGAAGTGTGCGATCAGGTCGCCGCTGCGATACTGCTTCGCGGCTTCCTTCGGCACGGTCTCGCCGGTGATGTGATGCGCGAACCGGACCAGCATGTTCTGCTCGTGCTCGAGGAGCTCGCCGACCGTCGCGAGCTGGACCCTGCCCGGCAGCACGACCACTTGCGCCGACTCGAGTGGTTGCACGATCGTGCTGCGCGCGAGCACGTCGAGCGTGCGCTGCGACGAGGCCACGCTCATCGTCAAGCCGGTGACCGGCTCCTTCGACGCGGGCACCGGCGTGTACGAGATCTGCACCGCCGAATCGGGATGCTCGACCCCGATCCCGAGCTTCACCGGGCCCTGCGGCACGCCATCGATCGCGAACGTGCCGTCGGGCGCGAGCGGAGCCATGAACCGCGCGAACGTCGACTTGTCGTTCGGATCGACGACGATCAGGTTGGCGTCGGTGTTCGGCGTGGCGCCGAGGTCGACCTTGCCGGCGATCCGCCGCGTCGGTTCGATCACCAGCGTCACGTGGTCCACGATCTTCGAGGGCACCGAACGGCGATCGCCGAGTTGCGCCATCATCGCTCCGACCTCGGCGGCATCCGTAAACTTGAAGTGGCCCGCGGCATCGGTGGCCGTCGCGCGCAGGCGAAAGTGGTCTTCGTCGTCGTTGTAGATCGGCAACGGCACGCCGACCGAGTCCGCCACCAAGAACGTCGCCGACACGACGGTCGCGCCGACCACGGGCTTGCCCTCGCGATCGACGACCTCGCCCTCGATCGGATGCGGCGGCACCTCGTCGGCGTGTTGCTTCCATAGCTTCAACAGCGCGGCGTGGCCGGCAGTGACATCGCCGTTGTTGAACGTGTCGTAAGCCGCGTAGTACTCGAGATCGCGCACGAGATCGTCGGCGCGGATCGTCTTCGCGATCGGCAGCCAGCGCTTGATCAAGGCACCGACCTGCGCGCGACCGGTGTTGCCACCGCCGTGCGTCATGCGCACCTGGATCGCACCGGTCACGGCCTTGATCGCGTAGCGCAACTGCCCGTTGTTCTCGTACGCGGCGATCGCGTGATCGCACAGCTCGAGCGCTTCCTTGTTGTGACCCTGTTGGTTCGCGACGTCCGCGCGCCACAGCTCGACGCGTGCCATCAACTGCGGTTCCGACACGCGTTGCACCGCGACATCCGCCTTCTTGATCGCATCCATCCCGCGCGGGCCGATGATCGGCGCCTCGAACGCGAGCGGCGTCGCGAACAAGAGCACGTCGGCGTGCAGCCGATCATCGTCGCACTGCTCGGAGCTGGTCACCGCCTCGGTCGCGAGCGCGCGCTTGCTCTGGAAGTCCGGCGTCGCCTTGGCCGCCGCGACCAAGCCGACGGCGCGGCTGCACGCGTCGAGCCCCGGCCGCTTCGTGAACGCTTCGGCCTCGCTCGGACTCTTCGTCGGGTCGCCGGTGACCTTCGCGTACTCGGTGTACGCGGCGATCGCATCGGCGGTATGCGGCAAGCCCAACCGCGGTGGCGCCGGGCCCAAGCACACCGACGGATCGACCACCTCGGCCGCCACGTCGTCGAGCGTGACCCTCGGCGTGGCGCCGAACGCCTGCCGGATCACGTCGAGCCGCTCGAGCGCACCGTCGAGACAGTGCAGTTGGACCTGGCGCACGAGCGGCTCGGCGGTGCAGGCGGTGGCGCGCGCGACGGCCCAGTGCGTGACCTGCGTGTTGAACAACTCGGACAGCTCGGGCGGCATGTCCTTGCCGAACGCCTTCTGCCAGACCTGGCTCGGATCGAGCGCCGGCGGATCGCAACTCGAACCGCTGTGATGCAGCGCGACCATCGCCACGCTGGCGGCGACCAACGCACCTCCACCGGCCATGAACGTGAGCCCGACGCGACGATCGGCGCGACGGATCGCGGCGAGCATCGCGTCCATCGATGGCCAGCGCTTCGCGGGATCCGGATCGAGCCCGCGCACCAAGATGCGGCGCAGCCGCCGCGGCAACTTCGAGGCGTCGAGCCGCGCCGGCCCGCGCTTGACCTCGGCCTTGAGCTCGTCGATCGTGGCGCCCTTGAACGGCCGCGCGCCGGTCAGCGCTTCCCACAGCGCGACGCAGAACGCGAACTGATCCGCCGGCGGCCCGACGATGCCGCCGACCCATTGTTCCGGCGCCATGTACGCTGGCGTGCCGAGCACCGAGCCGGTCGCGGTGATGCCCGAGAGCCCGCTCGGTTGCGAGCCCGCACCGAGCTCGAGCGTCGTGTCGAGCGCGATGACCTCCGCGTTCTCGACGCCGCGCGCGAGCCCGAAATCGGTGACCACGATCTTGCCATCGCGCCGGCGCAGCACGTTGTGCGGCTTGAAGTCGCGGTGGACGAGGCCGGCGGCGTGCGCGGCCGCGAGCCCGCACCCCGCGGCGCGAAACGCGGCGACGATCTCGGCGACCTCGCGCGGCTCGGCAGCTAGCCACTCGGCCAGGGTCTGGCCGTCGATCAACTCCATCGCGACGTAATCGCGATCGCCGGCGGTGCCGACCTCGTGCACGACGACGACGTTCTCGTGGGTGAGTCGCGCCATCGCACGCGCTTCGCGGAGCAGCCGCTGCCGGGCGTCGCCGCCGACATCGGTCTTGCGCAGCACCTTGAGCGCGACGCGGCGCTCGAGATCCGGATCGAACGCGGCGTGCACCACGCCCATGCCTCCCTCGCCGAGCGTGCGCTCGAGGCGATAGCGACCGAGCGTCGTGCCGAGTGCAGGAGCGGTCGGACCTTGCGCGCTCGCGACCGCGGTCGCGGTGCGAGCCAGATCGTCCGAGTCCGCCATCGTTGGCTAGGATAGCAGTAACTTTTCACGGTTTTCGTCGTATGCCGTGCGTATGAGCACGTCCCAAACTGGCTACGACACCACCCGGCTGTCCGACGAGCGCGTCGCCGCGCTCGCGGCGGAGTTCACGCCCGAGGAGCGCACGGTCATCCTCCACCAGGGCACCGAGCGTCCGTTCTGCGGTGTGTTCCTCGATAACAAGAAGACCGGCACCTACGTGTGCCGGCTGTGCGGCTTGCCGTTGTTCAAGTCGGTCAGCAAGTTCGATTCGGGCACCGGTTGGCCATCGTTCTTTCAGCCGTTCGATCCGGCCCACGTCGTCGATCTCGAGGACATCGGTCGCGGCATGCGCCGCGTCGAGAACCGCTGCGCGCGCTGCGATGCGCACCTCGGCCACGTGTTCGACGACGGCCCGCCGCCGACCCACCTGCGCTACTGCATGAACTCGGCGTCGCTGTCGTTCGTCGAGGATGGTCAGCCGATCGCGCTGAAGTCCTGAGCAGTTACGACGGTTGTCGATCCGGCCCGCGGTTGTTCGACCCAGGGGCATGACGAACATTCCAACCGGCCGTTTCGTGTGGTTCGAGTACACCTCCAAAGACCTGAAGAAGTCGCAAGGCTTCTTCGGCGAGCTCTTCAACTGGTCGACGCAAGACGTGCCGATGCCGCAGGGCGCGTACACGATGATCGCGTCGAACGGCGGCACGATCGGTGGCTATCAGCCGCCGATGGCCGGCGGTCCCGACGCCGCGTGGCTCTCGCATCTCCAGGTCGAAGACGCGGCGGCGAGCGCGAAGCTCGTCGCGGCGCTCGGCGGCAAGATCCACAAGGACGCGTTCGAGGTCGGCGTCGGCGTGATCGCGATCGTCGCCGATCCACTCGGTGCCACGTTCGCGCTGTGGCAGCCGACGAGCCGCGAGCCCGGTGGCGACTCCGCCGGCAAGCCCGGCACGTTCTGCTGGAACGAGCTCTACACCGCGGATCCGGCCGCGTCGGTGAAGTTCTACAAGGCGATCGGCGGCTTCGAGTCCGAAGCGATGGAGATGCCGGGCATGGCCGCGTATCACGTCCTCAAGAAGGACGGCCAATCACGCGCGGGCGTGCTGAAGTCGCCGATGCCGGGCGTGCCGCAGAGCTGGTTGCCGTACGTCGCGGTGACGAGCTGCGATGCGACGAACGACAAGGCGAACAAGCTCGGCGCGACCAGCCTCGTGCCGCCGACGTCGGTGCCGACGGTCGGTCGGTTCGCGGTGCTCGAGGACCCGTCGGGCGTGGCGATCGGGATCCTCCAAGCGGAGTAAATGGTAGCGTGACGGCGTGCCGCTCGCGTTGCCATTTCAGCCACCGGTCGCGCCGATGCTCGCGAAGTTGTCGTCGGAGATTCCAGAAGGCGATCAGTGGATCTACGAGCCGAAGTGGGACGGCTTTCGCGCGCTGGTGTTCAAGTCCGGCGACGACCTGTACATCCAATCGCGCGATCTCAAGCCCCTCGGCCGCTACTTCCCGGAGCTCGAGGTCACGCTGCGCGCGAACCTCCCCGACAAGTGCGTGCTCGACGGCGAGATCGTGATCGCGCACGCCGGCCGCCTCGACTTCGACGCGATGCTGATGCGGATCCATCCGGCCGCGTCGCGCGTCGCGATGCTCGCCGCCGAGAAGCCGAGCTCGTATATCGCGTGGGACCTGCTCGCGATCGGCGACGAAGATCTCCGCGAGACGCCGCAGCTCCAGCGCCGCGAGCGGTTGCTCGCAGCGCTCGCGAACGTCAAGCCTCCGATCCACGTCACGCCGGCGACGCGCGACAAAGCGATCGCGAAGGATTGGTTCGAGCGCTTCGAAGGCGCCGGCCTCGACGGCGTGATGGCGAAGCCCGACACGCTCGGCTACCAACCGGGCAAGCGCGCGATGCTGAAGATCAAGCACCAGCGCACCGCCGACTGCGTGGTCGCGGGCTTTCGTTGGTACAAGGGCGGCAAGGACACGCTCGTCGGCTCGCTGCTGCTGGGGCTGTACGATGCGGGCGGCGTGCTGCATCACGTCGGCGTTTGCGCCGGCTTCAAGCAGACGGTGCGCGCCGAGCTCGCCGAACAGTTGAAGCCGCTGCGCGATCGCGAGCACCATCCGTGGAAGGACTGGGCCGACTTCCAGGACGGCGAGGCGACGCAGCGCAAACCGGGGGCGACATCGCGCTGGAATCGCGGCAAGGATCTCTCGTGGGAACCGCTCCGGCTCGAGCTCGTGTGCGAGGTGTCCTACGATCACCTCCAGGGCACGCGGTTCCGTCACGGCACGCACTTCCAACGCTGGCGCCCCGACAAACCAACGAGTGACTGTCGCTACGATCAGCTCGAGGAGACCGCGGCGTTCGAGATCACGCAGATCTTCGGCGGCTCACGCTGAACCGGTCCACTCGATCTTCCAGTCGTAGTCCGGATCCGGCGGCTCGGGCGGCGGATGCTGCTCCGCCGGCACGTTCTTGAGGTTGATCCGCACGCGGTACCACGCGGTCGCGCGACCGCGATTGGTATCGACGATGATGTCCTCGGGCGCGAGCAACGGCACGAGCGCCGGATGGCGCAGCTTCCAACGCTCGAGTCCCGCGAGCGCATCGCCCTTCAGCTTCGCCTGCGCGATCGTGATCACCGCGAGCTTGGGCTGCTTCGCCGCCGTCTTGTTCGCCGCGACGCCGCCGTCCTGTCGATCGGCGAGCTCGAGCAGCTTCTCGATCCGACCGGCGTGCTCGTCGATCGCCGCATGCGCATCGCCGCGCGCGCGATACAGCGCCGGCACGGTGCGCAGCGTGTAGTCGCGCGGATCGCACGTCACGAACTCGTCCCACGCGAGCGGCATCGACACGCGCGCATCGGGCGTCGCGCGCACCGAGTACACGCTGCACGTCGTGCGATCGCGCGCGTTCTGGTTGTAGTCGATCAGCACGCCGCGGCGGTCCTGCTTGGCCCACGCCGCGGTCGCGATCGCCGGCGCGCGACGGGCGACCTCGCGCGCGAAGGCGAGCGCGGCGCGGCGCACCGTCGCGAACGGCCACTCGGGCGCGATCCGCACCCACACGTGCGCGCCGCGCGAGCCCGAGGTCTTCGGCCAGCCGACGAGCCCGAGCTCGTCGAGCACCTCGCGCGCCACCTTCGCCACGTCGAGGATCTGCGGCCACGGCACACCGGGCACCGGATCGAGATCGATCCGCAGCTCGTCGGGTTGCTCCATGTCGGTCGCGCGCACCGCGTGCGGATGGAGCTCGATGCAGCCGAGGTTGACGACCCACACCAGCGCCGCCGCGTTCGACACGACGCACTCGTCGGCGTGGCGGCCCGAGCCGTAGTGAAACGTCGCGATGTCGACGAACGGCGGGCGCTTCGCCGGTGCGCGCTTCTGGAAGAACGGTTCGGCCGCCGCGCCGTTGACGTAGCGCTTCAACACCATCGGCCGCCGCTGCGTACCGCGCAGCGCACCCTCTGCGACATCGAGGTAGTAGCGGACCAGCTCGAGCTTCGTGATCCCGAGCTCCGGAAAGTAGATCTTCTCGGGATTCGATACGGCGACCTCGAAGCCGGCGACCTCGAGGAGCTCCTGCGTGGCTTTCGCCATGCGGTCATCCTTGCACGAACCGTCCTTAGACCGCATGGTTCGCCCCCCGATGCGCTCGCGGCTGGTCACCTTACTCACGTTGGCGTTGCCGATGGTGCTCGCCCGCATGAGCCAGTCGGTGATGACGTTCGCCGATGCGCTGCAGGTCAAGGACCTCGGCGAGAAAGCGATCGCCTCGGTCGCGACCGGCGGCCTCAACACGATGACGTTCGTGATGCTGCCGATGGGCCTGACGTTCATCGTGCAGAGCTTCGTCGCGCAGCTCGTCGGGCGCGGCGACCTCGCGGAGACCCGGCGGTTCGCGTGGTACGGCTTCGGCTTCGCGCTGCTCGCAGGCGTCGCGTCCGCGATCGCGATCCCGTTCATCTCGCCGATCCTCGGCTTGGTCAGCTACAGCCCGGATGTTCGCGATCTGATGTCGGGCTACATGCGGATCCGCCTGCTGTCGGTGTTCGCCGTCGTCGGCATCGAAGCGCTCGGTGCGTGGTACGGCGGCCTCGGCAACACGTGGATGCAGATGATCGCCGGCATGATCACGATGGTCGCCGCCGTGGTCGGCAACGCGATCTTGATCCCGATCTACGGCGTCAACGGCGCCGCGATAGCCTGCGTGATCGCGAGCTGGCTCGGCTTCGCGTTCCTCGCGATCTCGTTCTGGCGCGGATGGGGCGGCGCACCGAAGGCGCAAAAGACGCTCGGCTTGTCGCGGCGCGAGCTGTGGCGGGTCGCTCGGTTCGGACTCCCGAACGGGCTCAACTGGTTCTTCGAGTTCGCCGCGTTCGATCTGTTCGTCAACGTCGTCGTCGCGAAGCTCGGTGCGACCACCGTCGCCGCGCTCAACATCGTGATCGCGGTCAACTCGCTCGCGTTCATGCCGGCGTTCGGCCTCGCGACCGCGGGATCGATCTTGGCCGCGCAGGAGATCGGCAAGGGCCACCGCGACAAGGTGTGGTCGCACGTCAAGCTCACGCTGCTGTGCACGATCGTCTGGGAAGGCGCGATGGCGATCCTCTACGTGATCGCACCGCATCGCGTGCTGGCGCTGTTCGCGCCGGCCGGCGGTGGCGAGACGCTGATCGCGATCGGCAGCCCGATGCTCGTGATCAGCGCGCTGTGGCAGGTGTTCGACGCGGCCGGCATGACGCTCAACGAGACGCTGCGCGCCGCCGGCGATACCGCGTGGACCGCGACCGTGCGGATCCTGATCGCCTGGGCGCTGTTCATCCCCGGCTCGCTGATCGTCGTGCGGGGCTGGAACGGCGGCGCGAACGGCGCGATGGCGTGCCTGTGCGGCTACCTGTTCGTGCTCGCGATCGTCCTCGCCGCTCGGTTCAAGAGCGGCGCGTGGAAGCGGATCGAGCTGATCGAGCCGAAGGTCGAAGAAGTGCTAGCTGCCGAACCGGCCGGCTAGCGTCACCGACGCCACGAACGCCGAGACGTCGAACGTGCCCTTGTAGACCGGCATGTCGACGTCGTCCGCCGTCTTGCGACTGGCTGGCAGCACGTACAACAGGCCGAGGTGCACGTCGTAGTTGCCGAACGCCTTCGACGCGCCGACGGTGACGACGTTGCGATCGACATCGGGGAGCTGCACGGTCAGGTACTGCGGCCGGATCGGCGTCGGGTCGTAGATGTAGCCGGCGCGCAGCCCGACGCCGACGTCGGGCAGCGTGTACTCGACGCCGAGGCGCGCCGAGACCGTGTCCTCGTACTCCTCGTCGGTCGTGATCGTCATCGTGCCACCCGCCGAGGACGGGACCTGGATCGCGAGCGTCTTGAACTGCGACCAGTTCGTCCAGATCACGTTGGCCTCGACCTCGAGCTGCGGCATCGGCTTGTACGCGACGCCGGCGGTCAGCTGTTGCGGCAGCGTGATCGACGTCGAGATATCGCCATCGGGCGGCAACTGGCCGCGATACGGCGCGGGCGCATCGAAGTTGCCGGTGCCGGTGAAGTTCTCTTTGACGTTCGAGCGCCACATCACGCCGATCGACATCGCAGGGAGCGCCGCGGGACGGAACATCGCACCGACCCGTCCGCCGAACCCGGTGGCGGTGCCGCTGAGGTGCGCGGTACCGCGATCGGTGCCGAAGAACACGTCCTGCTGGAGCTCGACGGTCGCGGGCACGATGTCGACGCCGGCACCGAGGGTGAGCCCCGGCACGTACTGACCGAGGTTGAACCCGATCGACGGCGTGAAGAAGTACGTGCGCAGCGTCTGCGAATGCAAGATGTCGTTGGTCGGCGAGTTATCCGGCCACGACATCGCGAGTCCGAACGGCGTGTAGAAGCCGAGCCCGACCGAGATCAGCTTGGACAGCCGCGTGCTCGCGAAGAACGACGGGATGACCTGCGGGGACGTGTTCGAGTCGATCTTGTTGCCGTCGGCTTGGTTGAACGACACGAACGGGGCGACCAGCGAGCCGCCGACCATCACGTGCGTGCCCTCGGCGATCGAGAGGCCGCCGATGTTGTAGTAGATCGACGACGGATCGCTATCGGTCGCCGACGACGCGTTGCCGCGACCGACCGCGCGCGCGTCGAATTCGTTGAGCAAGAAGCCATTAGCCGAGGCGGTCGTCGCCAGGCCTGCGACGAACACGAGACATAGTTTCTTCATGACAGGGCCTTAGTGGTTGATGCCGAGGAACGTGATGGCGTCGGTTTGCAGGCGGATCGTGCCGAGCTGCCCAGCGACGCCCGCGCTCGGTCGCAACAACGACGGGTGCTCGAATAGGTTGCCGGGGAAACCAGAGGCCGCATCCGCGGGCAGGGTCGGATATCTCACCCACTTGCTCGCCGTCGGCATCGTCGTGATCGCCGCGGAGGGCGACGGCGAGGCGCTCACCGCCGGATCGGCGTTGTCCGGGGTCAGCCCCGCGAGTGCGCCCTCGATATCGGTCGCGTAGTTCGGCACGACCTGGTCATCGACGACCTCCTGGATCAGGATCGTCTTGCTCGCGAGCCGCGACATGAAGTTCGCGCCGTCGGCCGGATCGAGCACCCAGCGCGCGACGCCGGCGAACTGCTGATATCCGGGCTGCGCTTGCCACGATTCGTCCGCGCACAGCGGCGTCGCCGTGTCCGACTTGGCACCGACGAGCACGCCGGCGTCGATCAACGCATCGACGAGCTGGCAACGAATGAACAGCGTGTCGGTGTGCTCGAGCACGTCGAGCAGCCCGATCGCGGGGACGTTCAGCAGCGATGTCTTGATATCCGGCGCGGTCGCGCTCGTCGTCGAGCCGATGATGCCGCCGAGCGATTGGCCGCCGTACACGATGTGCGCCGGATCGACCTTCAGCGTCGACGGCGTCGCGCTCGAACCGCCGGCGGTCGCGCTCGTGCAGGCGTTGCTACCGCAGAACTTCGCGACGCGGATCACGCGCTGCAGATCGAGCACGGTCTGGCGGATGTTGTCGCGGGTCGCGGCGAGGTCCGCCGAAAAGATCGGCGCGTAGCATTCCGGAAAGTCGCCCGGATCGGGCGGGACGTTCCCCGTGTCGGCGCAGTCGGTCCCGGTGTTGGAGGTCCTGATCGCTCGGCTGCCGTGATTGACGAAGTCGATCGCCATCGATGCGAAATGGACCGGCGAGGCGGCGAGTTGCGGTGCGAACGCGAACAGCGCGCTCTTCGAGCTCGCGAGGCCGTGGCCGAACACCAGCGTCGGATAGCCGCCTGCCGGCATTGGGGTTGCCGGGATGAACACGACGGTCTGCAACTGAGACAGGTTCTGTCCCGACGGTGCGATCGGATCGCTCCACGCACCCGGAACTGCGGCGCCGCCCGCGAGCGGGTTCGGCGTGCCGACCTGATAGTTCTCGCTCACGATCACGCCACCGAGGATGTCGCCGATCGCGGCGCATCCGACCTGCGTGCAGATGCCCTGGCCGGTCGTATAGATCGCGGCCCCCGTTGCACCCGACGCCGAACCGAGCGCGATCTCGAGAAAGCACAACGTGTTGCTATCGCCTCCACCACACAGGACGTACGGCACGGCCGTACGATCGATCCCGTTCGGACACGTCGGCCCGAGATTGCACACGATCGACTGGAGACCAGCAAAGCCGGTGTTCGGAAGCGCCGCCGCCGGGCTGCCCGCGACCGCCGGATCGAGTGGGTCGGTCGTGGTCTGCGTCGTGACCTCCCACGCGACCAGGACGTTCGTCGAGTCGTTACCGAGCGCCTTGAGGAAGGTCATCGCCGGCGCGTGGAGCTTCCACAGTCCGTCGAGGCCGAGCAGCTCCTGGGTATCCGGAATGCCGTTGCCGTTCGCGTCGCCGCCGGGCGTCAGGGGCGTCGACTCCGAGACGATGTTGCCCTGCATGTCGACGGTGACCGGATCGACCGGCTGGCGGACCAGCGACCACGTCGCCGAAGGGAGATAGTCCGCGCCGGTGGCCGTCTTCACCCCGGCGAGGACCGCGACCGTGTACGTGCTCTTTTGATCGAGCACGATGTCCGGAACGATCGTCACCGCGTTGACCACCGCGGGCGAGGTACACGTGGCGGCCGTGAACCGCAGCGTCGTGCCCTTGATCAGCGTCACCGGGATAGGTTGCGCACTCGCGGGATCGTTCGGCGTCGCGCCCTTGGTGCGCTGATACATCACGATGTGACCGTCGAGCGTGCTCGCATCGACCTCTTCGGTGAACGTCACCTGCATCGCCGCTTCGAACGTGCCGAAGCCGTCGAGCTGACCCAGCACGTTCGTGCGGATCGCTTTCGACGTGTCGGACTCGCATGCCGCCGCCGGAATCGCGATCTTACCGATCGTGCACGGTGCGCCCGTCGTGTCGATTCCGGTCACGCACAGGACGATGTCATTCGGGAACGGCTGGACCGCGTGGGACGGATCGAACTCGACAGTAGGCAGACCCGAGTCGTTCGGGTCGGTCTTCGTGTCGGGACATCCGGCCACCGCGAGAGCCAAGAGGCATGCAGCAAACTTCATCGAAAGAAGCTTACACGGTTACGAGTGTAGGTATGAATTTCGCGCACGCGGGGCATCCGCACCAGCGGGCAGACTCGCGTTGTCGTGTGCGTCCTCCGCCAGCTTCGCCGCCGCCGCGGCAGCCGCAGCCGATCCCGCGACCTCGTTCGGATCGGCGAGCTGTGCCGCGCCCGAGCTCTGCGGCGCGCGCAGATCGGCGATCACGTCGTTGATCTCGGCACCGACGAGCAACACGATATTCGAGAGCCACAACCACAGCAGGAAGATGATCGCACCGCCGAGTGTGCCGTATGTCGCATCGAAGCTATTGAAGTGCTGTAAGTACAGCCCGAACAGCGCGCTCAACCCGAGCCAGATCAACACGCCGATGATCGCGCCCGGCGTGAAGATGTGGAGTGGTGCATCGGTGTTCGGCAAATACTTGTAGGCCAGCGCCCACACGAACATCACCAGGAGCCCGGCACCTACCCAACGGCCGATGCTCCACATCGTGTCGAAGGTGTCGCCGAGGCCGAACGAATCGGTGGCCCAATGACCGAGCGCCGGCCCGACCACCAGCAGCGACAGCGCGACGATCACCAGCACGGCGATCGCGATCGTCATCACGACCGCGACCAACTGCCGGCGAAACCACGAGCGGGTCTCGGCCTTCGTATAGATCGTCCCGAGTGCGGTCGTCAGGCCCGCGGCACCGCGCGAGGCGCCCCACAGCGCCACGACCGCGCCGACGATCGCAAAGCCCGCGCTATTCGCGGCGATCAGCGCGTGCACGCGCTCGACGAGCAACGACCGCACACTGGGCGGCAGCGCCTCGGCCGCCATGTGCACCCCCTGCATGACGGTCGCTTCGGGGACCACCAGCAGCGCCAGGGATCCGACGAAGACGACCATCGGAAACAACGCCATCACGGCGTAGTACGCCATCATCGCAGCCGAGTCGGTGAGGTTGTCGTTGTAGATGGCCGTGCCGAGCTGCTTGAAGAATCGGCGCACCTGCATGTCCGTCGAGAACTGCAGCGGGTATGCCAGTACGTCCGATATAGATTCGGAGCTCGCTTGTTCTCGAGGGGTGGACTTGATGGTGGTGCCTGAACCAGACCTCTGGGGCGATGCGATTCGCCAACACGACCGGAGGGTCTTCCTGTCGGTGTTGGCGCTCGGGCTCGCACCGGATGCAGCCCGCGAGATCGTGCAGGCGGCGTGGACGCGGCTGATGGAGCGCCACGCGGCTGGGGCGTTGTCCGACCTCGAGCTACCGGGTCTCGTGATCCGCCAGGCGCGGTTCCTCGCGCTCAACGAGCACCAGCGTTCCAAGACCGAGAAGCGCGTGCTCGCGGCGGTGCCCGATCCGCCGGACGCGCCCGCGCTCGACCGCGTCGTCGACGGCAAGCGCGAGATCGAGCGCGTGCTCGCGGCGTTAGCGACCGCTTCGCCGACCGCGAGGAGGATCTTTCGTCTGGTCTACGCCACGCCGAATGGCTCGCCGGAAGCGGCCGCGCGCGACGTCGGGCTCTCGCTCCAACGCGTGCGCCAGATCCTGTGCGAGACCCGCAAGCACATCCGTTCTGCACTCGAGGAGAACCCGCGATGAAGCCGCCGACCCGCGAAGATCTGGAGCTCTACGTGATCGGCGAATACGACGGCGACATCGCCGCGCTCGAGCAATACCTGGCCACCGACGAGGCCGCGCGCGCGATCGTCGCCGAGGAAGCCGAGCTCGAGCTCGCGTTGCGCGCCGCCGGCGCGGCCGGGACGTTCTGCGCGGCGTGCGACGATGTCGTGCGCGCGGATCAGTGCGAATCGTGCGGCGCGTGCGTTCGTGCGGGTGGCTACACGATCGAGCGTGTCCTCGTGCAGCACTCGCACGGCCGGATGTACGTCGCGCGCGACGCCGATCGCACGAAGGTCGCGCTCAAGGAGCTCGCGTTCGTGCATGCGCCGGATGCCGAGGCGCGCGCGGCGTTCGAACGCGAGGCGCGAATGCTTCGTGCGCTCGATCACCCCGCGATTCCGCGGTTCGTCGCCAGCTTCGAAGAAGGCCGCGGCGTCCACACGCGCTACTACCTCGCACAGGATCTGGTCGACGGCCAGTCGCTCGCGGCGCGCCTCGGCGAACACTTCTACGCCGAGGCCGAGATCATCGAGCTCGCACGGCACGTGCTCCGCGTGCTCGTGTACCTCCAAGGGCTGTCGCCGATGGTCGTCCATCGCGACATCAAGCCGAGCAATCTCGTGCAGCGCGCGGATGGATCGATCGCGGTGGTCGATTTCGGCGCCGCGCACGTCCAGGGCGCGACCATTGGCTCGACGTCGATCGGCACGTTCGGCTACATGCCCGTCGAGCAGATGGTCGGGCTCGTCGACGCGACGACCGATACCTACGCCCTCGGCGCCTCGCTGCTTCATCTGCTCACGCGGCGCGAGCCGTGGAAGCTCCTGCAGAGCCCGGCGTGGGACGCCGTCAATGTCTCACCGAAACTGCGCGCGTATTTGCAGAAGCTCGTCGCCGCGGAGCCACGCGATCGGTTCGCGTCGGCCGCGCTCGCCCTCGACACCCTCGACCACCTGGAGACTACGAAGATGACGCCATCCCCCGCCGTTCGTTGGGTCCCGCGATTCATGATCGCCGCTGCCGCGTGCCTCGCGCTCGCGGGTGTCGGCGCCGCCGGCTACGCCATCGGGTTTCGCCACTCGCCCGAGCCCACGGTCTCGCGGGCGTGGCCGGCCCCGGCGTGGCCTCGATCGATCCCAGCTCCAGCGCCGGTCCTCGCGCCCCACGCGCGCCTCGCGGCCGGGCCCGCGGTCGACCTCGACTTCAAGAACATCGGCGCTCATGACGTGTTCCGGGTGCTCGCAAAAAAGTGCGGCGTCGGCGTCGTCATTCCAGACTCGATCGACTTCAAGCTGACATTTCAGGCGGGAAAGATTCCATGCGGCGCGGTGTTCGAGGACATCCTCGAGGCGCACGGGCTCTGGTACGTGTACGAGCCCGATGCCGAGCTGGTCCGGATCGCATCCCGCAAGGACCTCGATGCCGACGACGAGGCGGCGCTCGAGCGATCCAAGTTGCACGCCAGCTTGCATCGCTCCGACGACGTGTTTCCGTCCAGCAAGACCGTCGACCTCGACATGAAAGGTGCGCCGATGCGCGACATGCTCGTGTCCCTCGCTTCGCTGAATGGGTACGACGCGCTGGTGCCCGAGTCGATCGGCGGCGCGGTGACGGTGGTCGCGAAGGCACCCTGGAATCGGGTGTTTCCCGCGCTCCTGGCCAGTCACGGGCTGTGGTACCGGCTGCACGGCAAGGTCATCCGGATCGCGCCGCGCCACGAGCTCGACGCCGAGGACGAAGCGGAGCTCGCGCGCCGCAGGTATTGACGACCGGCCGTAGTACGCCCAGCAGGATTCGAACCCGACCGGAGCCACCACAACTCACCAGGAGTCGCGTGGCCTTGCAAGCACTCCGGTTAGTTAGCTCGTTGTCCTGTCCTTCCGTATCCGCCCTGATCCGGACGGATCGCCGGGATCACAGGTGCTTCGACGGAAGCATGCGGTCGTGGAGGATACGGACGATCTCGAATCCGCCATCTACTTTGCGGAAGTAGATGACGTGGCGCTCGCACCGCCACCGCAACCGCAGGGGCCGCTTCGGCACGGACAGAGCGAATTGATGCTTGCGTGGAATGATGTCCTCACACGTCTCGCGGAGCAGCGCGATGTACTTGAGGAACTGTTCTTCGCACCACTCGGTCCACGTATAGACGCCGACCTCGAAGAGGTCGTTCTCGGCCTCTTCGGTGTAGTGGACCATGGTCAGCGCTTTGCCTGCACGCGACGAACCTTCGCGTTGACACGCTCCCAGACGCCGGGCTTGGCGCGGCGACTTGCCATGCCGGCATCGAGCGCGGCGAGCAAGTCGCGCTCCTTGCGCTCTTCGTCCGCCATGCGCCGCAATGCGTCGCGCAGCACCTCGCTCGCCGACGCGAAGGCTCCGCTGTCGACCTTTTCGCGCACGAACTGTTCGAGGTCTTCCCCGAGCGTGAAGCTCGTCGTCCTGGCCATGGCACCTGATGTACCAGGAGTCTAGTACATCGTCAAAGACGACACCGCTCGGCGTGCTTCAGTAGCCGGCAAGGCGATCGCACAAGCCCTGCTCACGCTGCTCGGCGCTGCCGGTGAGGCTTGCGGACTCGGACCTCATGGCAGCGACGGTATCGCGGTTGCCACGCGCGCCGTCATCACGTTGCTCGTTCGAGGCCGAGCGACCGTGTTACAGCGACTTCAGATATTCGGTCAGATCGCTTTGTTCGGCCGTCGTGAGCCCTAGCTTCAGCTTGTCGTTGTAGCGGCTGACCACGTCCGCGAGCGTGGCCGCGGAACCGTCGTGAAAGTACGG
>JBDTJY010000109.1:0-41932 GCA_039935615.1 Kofleriaceae bacterium | reverse complement strand
CGGCGGACTCGCCGAGCTTGGACTTGCGGCCGTGGGCGATGAACTCGTCGAGCGGCTCGAGGCCGCGATACGCGCCGACCGTCTCGGCCTCGTAGAGACCGAACAACACCGCGCCGTACGCGGCGTACAGGTCGGAGTTCTTGGGGACGAAGATCAGCTCTTCGATCGGCACGGTCTTGTCGTACTCGTAACCGCGCTCGGCCCACGCCTCGGGGATGCGCAGGCGCCAGCACTCCTGAAGGAACGGCAGGTACGTGTTCGGACCGCCGAGCAGGAGGACCTTGCTCTTGAGCGTGTTGCCGCGGGTCAGCACGGCGAGGTTCTGCGAGACGATCGCGTCCGCGAGCGAGTTCATGATCTCGGAGCGCGGGATGCCGCTCTTCACGAGGTTCACGATGTCGGTCTCGGCGAACACGCCGCACTTCGCGGCTACGTGGTGGAGCTTCGTGGGATCGAACTTGAGGCCCGGAACTTCCTCGCGGGGCATGCCGACCTTCAGCACGCACTTGTCGATCGTGGCGCCGGTGCCCGACGCGCACTTGTCGTTCATCGACGTTTGCGCGGTCTTGTCACCGGTCTCTTCGTTCTTCTTGAACATGATGATCTTGGCATCCTGGCCGCCAAGCTCGATCACGCTGCCGACGTCGGGGTGGAGCTTCTCCACCGCCATCGTCACGGCGTTCACTTCCTGCACGAACTTCGCGCCGAGGTGCGGCGCGATCGGAGAACCACCGGAGCCGGTGATGAACGTCCGGATCTGATTCTTCGCCAGCGTCGGATACGCGGCGTGGATCTCGCGCAGCATCTCGCGCGTCATCTCGGGTTGCCGCGTCTCGTGGCGCAGGTACTTGCTCCACAAGATCTCTTTCGTGGTCGGGTCGACCACCGTCATCTTCACGGTGGTGGAGCCGACATCGATTCCGATGACGACCTTGTCCGGTGTTTTGGTCATGTGTCCTCGAGCTAGAAGTACGACTAGACTGACGCGTCAGTCTGGCGAGGTGAGTATAGATAGACTGACGTGTCAGTCCAGACTTAAATGCTGGCAACTTCAGCTGATCCCTGCGAAACGGATTACCGACTGCGTAACCCGTAGCGCACCGCCGGGATCGAAGACCGATGTCATCCCAGGTGGTTGTAATGGTCGAACCAGACCGATCAGCGGTGAGTCAGCGTCACGCGAGGACGCCGCGCAACGCGACCATCAGGATCTCGTCGACGATGCTCTCGACCGTCGGCGGTTCGGGCTGCGTGATGATGTGCTCGACGACGCCGCGGATCATCCCGAGCATCGCGGCGGCGAGCAGGTCGGGTTGCAGCTTGCGGAGCAGCTTGATCTCCTGCCCCGATTCGAACGCGCGGCGCAGCAGGTCGCGGACCTCGGCGAAGAACTGATCGAGACGCTCCGCGGCCTCGGCATCCGGCGTGTGACCGGCCGACAGCAGCAGCATCGCGAGCGGCTGATCCTGCACGACGTACTCGAGCGCTCCGACGATCTGCGCTCGCAACTGGACTTGGGGTGGCGGTACGTTCGGGTTGTCGACATCGATGCGATGCATGTGGCGGCGGAGGTTCTCCATCGCCTCGTCGAGGATCGACGAGAACACCGCCGACTTCGATTCGAAGTACAGATAGAACGTGCCGCGCGCGATATCGGCGCGAGCGATGATCGCGTGGATCGAAGCGCCGTGATAGCCGGCCTCGGCAAACACGTGCTTCGCCGCTTCGAGGATTTGTCGTCGGCGCTCGCGCTTCTGCGGATCTAGAACTACGACCTGCGAAGACATGGCTATCCGCCGCGCCTCGATTGATACGCGACGATCGCGCGCTCGAGACCGGAGTACATCCGGCGCCAGCGCAGGCGCGAATCGACGACGAGTCCGTCGGTGCAGTGACTCTCGATCTCTTGCTCGACGGCCACGGCGAACGGGGCCGAGTCGGCGTACAGGTTGATCTCGTCGTAGACGCCGTGCGACAGCGCGGTGAAGTTCGCCGAGCCGACGTCGCTCCAGCGATGATCGATCACGACGACCTTCGAGTGCACCATCCGCGGTAGCAGCACGATCGTGAGGTTCTGCGGCGCGCCGGTCAGGCGCATCAGCGCGTCGCAGGTCGCGCGGTTGGTCGCACCGAGTACGTCGGCGTGATCGGCGGTGACGAGCTTGACGGCGACGCCGCGCTGCACCGCGCGCGACAGCGCGGCGGTGAACCGATTGTCGCCGAGGTACGCCATCTCGACGGTGAGCGACTCGCGCGCCGCGTCGATCAGCGCGAGGCGATGCGAGATCATCGGGCAGCTCTTCTTGCGATGCGCCTCGCGACTGTGCACGAGGAAGTCGAGGCCGCGCGATGGATCGAACTCGTCCATGCCCGACATCCGCTCGCGCAGCCGCTGCACGTGCTGCTCGCCCTCGGCCTCGACCATCAGGTCGATCCAGTCGTGGCGATGGTTGTCGCCGATGCCCATCGAGCCGAGCGCGAGGTAGTGATCGTCGACGATGTAGATCTTCGAGTGATCGAAGCGCTTGCGCATGTGCTCGACGGTGATCTTGTCGTGGCTGAGGATCCGTTCGGCCAACTGATTCGGCCGCTGCTTGAACGAACCGGGCGCGCGATAGACCGCACCGAGGAACCACGCCTGGATGCCGCGCACCATGTCGACGCGCTTGTGAAAGAAGCTCTGCTTGTTGCCGCCGGTGTACTCGTAGACTGCGGCGATCCGATCCTTGTGGATGATCACGTTCGCGCCGCGGTCGGCGGCCGCGAGCACGGCCTCGCCGAGGAGGTTGCCGGCTTCGTCGTCGCGCCACAGGAATGCGCGGATCTCGACCGACTTCTTCGCGTCGCGAATGCGACCCAGGATCGCCTGGAACGCGACGTCGCCCGAGCCGAGCACGCGCAGCGTGCCCCCATCGACCGGCGTCGAGACGGTGTGTAGCGGCGTGTCGATGTCGACCGACTGCATCTGTCGCACGCGCCGCGCACGCCGACGGCCGCCGAACGAGCCGCCAAACGTGCGACGAGGTACTGCGGGTCGTGCCATCTAGACTGCATACGGTTAACCGACTTCGCCTGATCGGTCAATTACACGTATTCGCTGGCAACGACCTGGCTACACGGAGTTAGGGCCGCACACCCAGACCTACCAGCATCCCGAAGCTGCTTTGCTCGGTGAAGCTCGTGCCGATCAGGCCCACGCCGAGATCGACCCCGACGTGACGTCCACCGATCCGCAGGCCTCCGAACGCGAGCGTCTCGGACGAGTCGCCGGCGAACACCAACGTCTCCACGAGCGGGCGCACCACGCCCCGGCCGAAGATCATCGAGAGCTCGATCGTCGGCGTCGTCTGGTTGTCGTAGTCGGAGTAGCTCGTGGTGAAGCCGACGCCGGCGGTGAACAGCAGGTTGCCGTCGAGCGCGCAGGTCGTGAGCTTGAGGTCGGCCGAGCCCATCGTGGTGCGTATGCTGGCCTCGCTCGTCGAGTGCACGCTGACGTCGACCGCGAGCGCGTAGGTCGCGTGGCGCACCAGCGTGAGCTTGACGCCGATGCCGTAGTCGTCGGCGACGTGGCGCGCGTAGCCAGCATCGGCCGAGAGCTCGACGCTGTTCGTGAGTCCGGCGGCGACCGACCACATCGACCCGTGCTCGATCGCGGTCCGCATCGAGAGATCGAAGTGCGCCGGCGCCAGGCCGATCGCGGTCGAGCGGCCGAACGAGCGATCGCTCATCGCGTCGTTGGCGGCGAGGCTGTCGAGCGGTGCGGGATCGACGACCAGCGGGTCGACCGCTCGGGCGCTGATCGTCGGGGTGGTGCCCGGCGGCCCGGACGGAAGCGCCGGGTCATCGAGCACCGCCACCCGACCGTCGGCGTGAGCCGCGGTGACCAACACGAGCCCGAACGCGATGCCGAGACCCAACGTGACGACCGGACGCATGGCGTTGCCATCAGCAACCCCCGTGCCCTACCCCGCCCAAAACAATCTCGGGGGGTTCGGCCGGCGGACAGTCAGATTTCCGAGGCGTCTACTTTGGAAACGAGTGTTTGGTTTGCCAACCCGACCCTCCGCGCAAGTCCGCGAGACGGTTAGTCCCGGCCCTGGCGCAATCGTTGCTCGTGCGCGCGTGCATGTGTGACGTCGAGCTGACCAAGATCCGTAAGGTCTACGAGGGCCAAACCCGGCCGGTCATCCCGGCGCTCGATCTGACGATCCCGGCGCGCAAGATGGTCGTGCTCGTCGGCCCGAGCGGCTGCGGTAAGTCGACGACGCTGCGCATGGTCGCCGGGCTCGAAGAGCCGACCGCCGGCACGATCAAGATCGACGGCCGCGACGTCACGAACCTGCCGCCTGCCGAGCGCGACATCGCGATGGTGTTCCAGAGCTACGCGCTCTACCCGCACATGAGTGTGTTCGAGAACATGGCGTTCGGGCTGCGGATCGCCCACCTCCCCGACGCCGAGATCGAGAAGCGCGTGCGCGAGACCGCGGTCAGCCTCGGGCTCGAGACCTACCTCGATCGCCGGCCGAAGGCGCTCTCGGGTGGCCAGCGCCAGCGCGTCGCGATCGGCCGCGCGGTCGTGCGCAAGCCCAAGGTGTTCTTGTTCGACGAGCCGCTGTCGAACCTCGACGCGAAGCTGCGCGGCGACATGCGGCGCGAGATCGCGCGCATCCACAAGGACTCGAACGCGACCGGGATGTACGTCACGCACGATCAGATCGAAGCGATGACGCTCGGCGATCAGATCGTCGTCTTGAAGGACGGCGTCGTCCAGCAGACCGGCACACCGGGCGACATCTACGAGCGCCCGGCGAATCGCTTCGTCGCCGGCTTCTTCGGCACGCCGACGATGAACTTCCTCGCCGCGGATCTCGCGCAGGTCGGCGAGCGCCAGAGCGCGCGCGGACCGGGCTTCGAGATTCCGCTCGATCGCGCAGCCCAACTCCAAGTGCTGCGGCCCGCGAAGTCGGCGGTCGATCGGATCGTCGTCGGGATTCGCCCCGAGCGGCTCTCGCTGACCAACAGCGGCGACGATGTGTCGCTGTCGGGCGAGGTCGCGATGCGCGAAGTGCTCGGCGCCGAAGTCGTGCTGCACCTCGAATCCGCCGCGGGCCCGCTGACGATGCGGACCGCCGCCGGCTCGGCGCCGCGTCCCGGCGACAAGGTCGAGGTCTGGCTCGATCCGCACGCGATCCACTTGTTCGACGGCGCGAGCGAGACCCGGCTGTGAAGATCGTCCTGCTCTGCGCGCTGCTGCTCGCGTGCGGCGATCACCACGGCATCGTGCTGTGGCACTCGTATCAAGGCGACGAACGCAGCGCGCTCGAGCAGACCGCACAGGCGTGGAATGCAGCGCATCCCGACACGCCGCTCGATCTCGTGATGGTTCCGTACGACGCGTTCGGCGACAAGTTGTCGTCGGCGATTCCGCGTGGCAACGGCCCCGACCTGTTCATCTATCCGCAGGATCGGATCGGCGACTGGGCGGACTCCGGCGTGATCGAGCCGATCGAGTTCTGGGTCGACGACGCGCGCGCCGATCGGTTCACGCCCGATTCGTTCAGCGCGATGGCGTATCGCGGCTCGCTGTGGGGCCTGCCGATGGCGATGAAGTCGCTCGCGCTCTACTACCGCAGCGACCTCGTCGCCGAACCGCCGAAGACCACCGACGAGCTCATGCAACTCGCGCCGGCGATGACCGCGAAGCACGGCTACGCGCTCGCGTACGCGAACGTCGATCTGTATGGCCACGCCGCGTGGCTCCACGGCTTCGGTGGCCGCGTGATGGACGATGCCGGCAACCTGACGATCGCGACGCCCGCCGCCGCGAATGCGATGACGTTCGCGAAGCAGCTCGTGCAGAGCGGCGCGGTGCCCGACGACGCGCAGGCGCCACTCGTGACCTCGTTGTTCAATGAAGGTCGCGCGGCGATGGTGATGTCGGGCCCGTGGTTTCGCGCCGATATTCGCCCGGGCGTGCCGTGGCACGTCGCGGAGCTGCCGATCGTGAGCGCGACCGGCAAGCCGGCGGCGCCGTTTCGCACCGCCGAGGCGCTGATCATGTCGGCGCGCGCGCACGACAAGGACGCGACGTTCGCGGTGATGGACTTTCTCTCCGGCGATGTCGCGGCGACGATGCGCGCGCACCTCGCGCATCAGGTCGTGCCGAACCCCGCGGCGTATCTCGATCCCGAGGTCGCTCGGGACGAACCGCTCGCGGTGTTCCGTCACCAGCTCGAGCACACGGTGCCGCTACCGACCTCGCCGACGATGCGCGTGGTGTGGACGCCGTATCGCACCGCGCTCGGTGAGGTCCTCGCCGGTCGCGCGGAGCCGGGCGAGCGCCTGCTCGGCGTCGAGCGCGAGGTCAAGGACTACATCAAGAGATGAGCGCGAGGAACGCGGAAGTTAGATGACCGGGGTGTTGCAACGTCAGTTGCGCGACTTCGCGGTCGCGGCGCTGCTCGCGATCATGATCGCGAGCGTGGCGTTCGTCGCCGCGCGCAACCACGACGTGATCGAGCGCCAGCTGGCGCTCGCGCAGCGCTCGGTCGACTCGCTCGTCGCCGACGGCGAGATCCTGCCGACCGTGCACGGCGGATTGGTCGGCCCCGCGAGCGCGTCGTCGAAGCATCGCGAGCTTCGCCATCGCGAGATCAAGGACGGCCCCGCGGGTTCTCAGACCTGGCGCCTGCTCGCCGGCAGCGGCGCCCCCGACGACAAACTGTTCTACGACGCCGCCGCGCGGTTCGATCGCGAGCATGCACCGTTCGTCGAGCTCCTGCGCGACGGCAGCGGTCGCGCGATCGCGGCGAGTGCGCACCACGACGAGATCGCGGTCGCGATCACCGCGCCCGCGTCCCCCGCCGGGTATCCGCTGCTCGTGATGATCGGAGTGCTCGGCCTCGGTGGCGCGCTGTGCGCCGCGGGTGCGCTCGTCGGCGGTCGCGCGACCCGCACCGGTGCGTTCGCCGGCATCGCCGTGCTCGCGATCCCCGCGCTGCTCTGGCAATCCTGGTTCGCCGCGACCGTGATCGTGTTGCTGTCTGCCGCGACCGTGATGCTGCAGCGCTCCGGTCTCACCGATCAGCTCGCGCGCGGGCTCGTGCGCAACCGTGTCGCCGTCAGCTTCCTCGCGCCCGCCGGGTTGTCGATGCTCGTCCTGGTCGCGGCACCGTTCGTCCTCGGCATCCTGCTCGGCTTCTACGATCACCACCAAGGCACGTGGACGTTCGTCGGCATCCACAACTTCATCGAGATCCTGTCGGGCAACGGGCGAGCGCTCGACGATCCGTTGAACTTCTGGTTCATCCTCGGCGTGACCGTGCTGTGGACGATCTGCAACGTCCTCCTGCACGTCACGATCGGCGTCGCGCTCGCGCTGCTGCTGTCGCGCAAATGGCTGCGCGGCAAAGGCCTGTTCCGCATGCTGCTGATCCTGCCGTGGGCGATCCCGAACTACATCACCGCGTTGATGTGGCACGGCATGTTCGACGGTCAGTACGGCGCGGTGAACTCGATCCTGCACGGGCTCGGCATGGACGGCGTGTCGTGGTTCACGTCGTGGACCGCGGCGTTCTCCGCGAACGTCATCACGAACACGTGGCTCGGCTTCCCGTTCATGATGGTCGTCGCCCTCGGCGCGCTCGAGACGATTCCGAAAGAGCTCTACGAAGCGGCCGCCGTCGACGGCGCGTCACCGTGGCAGCGCTTCCGCCACATCACGCTGCCGCACCTGCGCCCGGCGCTCGGTCCCGCGGTCGCGCTCGGATCGATCTGGACGTTCAACATGTTCAACGTGATCTTCCTCGTGTCGGGCGGTAAGCCGGGCGACTCGACGAACATCCTCGTCACCGATGCGTATCGCTGGGCGTTCGAGCGCGGCGATCGCTACGGCATGGCCGCGGCGTACGGAACGATCATCTTCTTGATCCTGCTGCTGTGGAACGTGTTCGGCGCGCGGATCGTGCGCAGCAAGGGAGACGATTCGTGACGCGTTTACTGTCAGCGATCTGGGCGAGATTGGCCACGCGGATCAGATCCTCGATGCCTGCGTTATTGCGGATCTTCGCGCACGTCGCCTTGGTCTTGCTCGTCATGGTCGTGCTCTACCCCGTGATGCTCGTGTGCAAGAAAGCGTTCGAGCCCGGGCGCGACTTCGCGTTGTCGGCGTCGCCGATTCCCAAGGAGGTCACGCTCGATCACTTCCGGGCGCTGTTTGGCTCGCGAGGCAGCCACGGCGAGCACTTGTTCCTGCGCCAGGCGCTCAACTCCGTCGTCATCGCGCTCGCGACGACGGTCGTCGGCGTGTTTCTGTCGTGCACCGCCGCGTACGCGCTATCGCGGTTTCGGTTTCCCGGGCGCAAGGCGGGCCTGACCACGTTCGTCGTCGTGCAGATGTTCCCGGCGACGCTGTTGATCATGCCGCTCTATGTCGTGCTCGACAAGCTGGGCCTGCTGAACTCGATCAGTGGCCTCGTGCTCGTCTATTCGACGACGGCCATTCCGTTCTGCGTGTGGACGCTGAAGGGCTACTTCGATTCGCTGCCGCGCGAGCTCGAAGAAGCCGCGCGCATCGATGGCGCATCGCCGTGGCTGATCTTCCGCCGGATCATCTTGCCGCTGGCGAAGCCCGGGCTCGCGGTGACCGGGCTGTTCTCGTTCATGACCGCGTGGAACGAGTTCATCCTGGCGTCGACGTTCATGACCAGCGAGTCGCGCTACACGCTGCCGGTGTTGATCCAGTCGAGCGTCGGGCAGTTCTCGACCCAGTACGGCATCTTCGCAGCCGGCGCGATCGTGACGTCGGTGCCCGTGATGGCCGTGTTCTACGTGCTGCAGAAGTACCTCGTCGGTGGCCTCACCGCGGGCGCCGTCAAGGGCTAACGCCACGAACAAATGTTGAGCGTGGCTCGACCGCTAGCGCTCGCCGCAGCGCCGTTGTACGGATCGGCGATGAACAAGCTCATCGTGCTAGCGCTGATCGCCAGTTGTGGCCCCTCCGCGTCCGAGCTCAAGACCGCACGCGACACCACCTACCAGGCCCCGGCTGCGACGCTGTTCGCCGCGGCCAAAGCGGCGATCGAGGCGGCTCACTACAACCTCAAGCTCGAAGACCCGGATGGCATGAAGCTCGTGACCAATCCGCAGTGGTTCACGCCCGACGGTCAGCTCGACGCGTCGGTCGGCAACAACTTCTCGGAGTACCAGCAGGACAGCATCGACCTGTCGTTCGAGGTGCAGCTCTCGAAGGCCGGCGCGGATTCGTACAAGCTGTCGGTCAAGCAGATCGTACTGCGCAAGCACGGCCTCAGCTCGATCCCCGAAACGATGGATCCGGAGGATCCGGCGGTGCCGCCGTGGGTCGGAGGTCGGACGTCGGCGCTCGAGCTCAACATCCACGACAAGCTGAAGCCATACGCGGTCGGCGGAACGACCACGTCGGGAACGATGCCCACCGCGGCACCCGCTCCGGCACCCGCTCCGGCACCCGCACCACCCGCCGCGCCGGCTCCTGCTCCTGCTCCGTAGCTACGACTTCGCGGCCTTGATCGCGGCGGCGAGCTCGCGCCACTGCGTTCCGTTCGCCATCAGCCCGCTGATCTTCTTGCGCTTGCCGCCGCTCGTGATGAACAGCTTGCGGCCCTGAATCTCGAGCTCGGACGGCGACTCGATCACGAACGTCTTCAGCGTCATGCCGAGCGGGTTCTTGAGCTCGATCGTTCGATCGTCGACCACGAGCAGCGCGCCCATCAGGTGCGAGAAGCCGACCAGGCCCATGATCGCGGCAAAGATCAGCTGCGTGTTCTGGTGGGTGAACGTGTACGTCCACAGATCGACACCAGCGATCGCGAGGAACGAGGCACCCCAGACCGGCGAGAGACCCACGCGAAGCTTCGGAAGCATTCGCGGTCTATATCACTAGATATCGTCAGATATCGATGATGCCGTTATTCGACGGCTTCTTCGGCTTCGGGGGTGCGGTCGGTACGTGGTTGCCACCGGTGCTCGCGCCACCGAAGCCAGGCGAGCTCGTGCCGCCGGTCGCGCGCTTGGTCAGCTCGAGCTGGAGCTTGGTCTCCGAGCCGCCGGTGACATCGACCTTCTTGTCGACCGAATGAAACCCGGTCGCCGTGACCGAGACCTTGACGGACTTCTTGTCGGCGGGGAGATCGATCGACGTGCCGGTGATGTCCTTGCCATCGATCTGGATCTTCGCGACCGCGGCGGCGGCGGCGGGCTCGACCTCGATCGTGAGCTTCGCGGTGTCGACGGCCTTCACCGCGACGGCCGATCCGGATCCCGCGCCGCTGCCGACCATCGCCGTCGCCGATCCGGCGCCCGAGCCCTTGGCGGTCGCGACCGAGTTCGCCGAACCGCTGCCCGTCGCCGTCGCCGCCGTCTTCGGAGGCGCGGTCTTCGGAGGCGGTGCCGGAGGTTCCTCGCTGGTCACGTGAACGTTGTTGCCCTTCGCCGGCGCGGCGGACGCAGTCGGATCGCCCGTCCCGAGCCCGAACAACAGACCGCAGAATACGCCGACCGCGAGTCCGGCCGAGACGACGACCGGCACGGCCCTCGACACGCCGTGCTTGATCGGCCGCGGCGGAAATCCCGGCGGCGGTCCGCCCATCATCGGGTTCTGCTGCTGCATCTGCTGGGGATAGCCGGGGGTTGCCATAGTTCCTCTCTAGAATGACCCGAAGGCAGCGATTCCGCCCGCGTCAGGTTGGACCCACGGAATCATGTCGACCTTGGGAACGGCGCGTAGCTGAAAGCCGGGCGGCGGTGCATCGAGCTCTCTCTGATATCTCCAGTGGTACCAGTAGACCGTAAACGCGGCCGAAACCACGGCGAGCCCGATCGACGCGTCGCACAGGTGCGACATCGTCTTGCCGAACGACTGCGCGTCCGCGCGCTCCTGTTTGGTGAAGGTCGGGTCGGTGTAGGCGTTGTGCTGGCTGATCGCGGATGCGCCGAAGATGATCGCGCCCGCCGTGAACACCGCGGTCGCGCTGAGCCCCGCGATCAGCGGCGTCTTCGACGGCTGGACCACGACCGGTGCCGGCTCGGGCTCGGGCTCGTACTTCGGCGTGATCTTGATCGGCACGGGCTCGAGCGTCACCTTCTTCTCGACGCCCGCCCCTGCTTCGACCTTGAGCTCGACGTCCTTCGGCTGATAGCCGACGAGCGTGAAGTTCGCCGTGAACGTCCCCGGCATCAGCACGATCGGCTCCTTGAGCGGCGCGTCACCGTAGCCCTTGCCGTCGACCGTGACCGTCGTGCCTTCGGGGTCGACCGTGAGCGTGACGATGCCGACCTTCGACGTGATGTCGTCGAGCTTGGTCTGCGCCTTCTTCAGCACGTCGGCCTTCACCGGCGGCTGCGCTTCGACGACGAGCTTCATATGATGATAGGCGTCGACCTCGGCGCCGAGCTTGTCCTCGACCAGCGCCAATGCGTAGTTGACGGTGACGTCATCGCCCGCTTCGATCGCGTGTTCGTACGCGGTGACCGCGTTGGTGTATTGCGCCTTCGCGTCGTCGGGCTTCTTGCGATTCGTGTAGTAGTCGCCCTTCGAGACGAGCTGCTGCGCGGCGGTCAGCCACTTCTTCGCGGCCTTCGGATCTTTGACGACCGCGGGCTCGGCGCTCGCATCGACATCCGGGGGCGTCGGCGTGGCGGCAGGCGTGGTGGCCGAGCCCGAGCCCGAGCCCGAGCCCGAGCCGGAGCCGGAGCCGGAGCCGGGCTCTGGATCCATATCGATGTCGCCGGAACCATCTCCTGGCCCCGCGGCGGCAGCGCCGGTCGCGACGATCGTCGCCATGAACAGTCCGAGCACGACCGCGAGTGACCTCATCTGACCGGATACTACTACGGCTTGCGCCCGGCCGACGCCAACTTCGCGATGTACTCCAGCGACTTGAGCGGCTTGCCGATCAATGTCTGGGCCATCGCGATCAGTGCTTCGCGCGCGGCGATCCGATCGCTCGGCTCGAACCGCGGATCGCGATCGAGCACGCGTGCGTCGGCCGGCGCTTCGACCGCCGCGGCGGCGCGCAGATAGTCGAGCGCGTTCGTGCCGATCAGTTGCACGCCGGCGCCACGGCTGGTCGCCGCACACGGTCGACAGATCGCGCCGCCGCGCGACGGATCGAACACGGCCTGCGCGAGCTCGGTGCGCCCGCACGCGGCACACGCATCGAGCGCGACGCGATGACCCGCGAGATCCATCAGCGCGAGCTCGATCGTGCGCAACACCGCGGGCGATGGACCGCCGTCGGCGAGCGCGTCCCACAGCGCGACCATCAGCTCGAGCGCGAGGGGCTCGGGAGTTTCGGTCGGCATCAGCGCGCCGGCGAGCTCGGCGATGTAGCTCGCATGCGCGACCGCGACGACGTCGCTCGCGAGCGCGCTCCACTCGCGCACGATGTCGGCGCTCTCGAGGTTCCACAGATCGCCGCGCGGCGGTCGGCCGAGCTGATAGCGACCGAGTACGAGCAACTGCAGCGCACCCGCGAACCGGCGTTGCGACTTGCGGCCGCCGCGCGCGACCGCGGTGATCCGGCCGTGGTGCTCGGTGAGCAACACGACGAGCAGATCCGATTCGCGCAGCGGAGTCGTCCGGAGGACGACGCCGAGGTCCCCGTCAGCCATTGGTCTAGCAGGCTACGCGATGATCGTCGTAGCGGCGCTGATCTGCGTGACGCCATCGCCGCTCACGCTCGGACGGCGCATCAGATAGCTCAGCGTCAGCGTCGCGGCGATCAGCAGCAGGATCACGGCGAGCGTCAGGCCACCCTGGCGGCTCGACTTGTCTTCGCGATCGAGGAGGATCGGCGGCAGGAACGAGACCCGGTGCGGGCCGGGCCCCTGCTTCGTCTGCAGTGCGGCTTCGCGATCGTCGCGCTCGCGCTCGGCCATGTCGGGATCCGAGTCGTCGATCACGAGGCTCGGCACGGTGTACGCCGACGCCTTGAAGGCGGGGCGCTTCCACGGCGCGCTCGCCGCGATCGGCGGCATCGTCGGTTGCCATGGATTCGCGACCACCGGCTCGCTGCCCTGCGCGAGCTCGTCGTCGTGATCGATTACGATGCCGTCGCCGCGCACGATGCCATCGGCGGGTGCGAACAGCGCGTCGGCCGCGTTGTCGGTGTCGACGATCCTCGCTTGGGCGGCGAGCTCTTCGTCGGTCGGCGCGTCGAAGATCGAGCGCGGTGCGACGTCGGTCTCGATCGGCGCGGCGACGGCCGCAGCTACGGCGTCCGTGCTGGCGACGATCGCCGTCTCGATCACCACGGCATTGGTAACGACATCGGTCTCGGTCGGCTCGACCGCGCCGACGGCGAGATCGGCTTGACCCGGCTTCTTCTTGCGCGTGCGCGGCGCGGCGGTGCCGGCGGCCTTCTTGCGGCTGCGCTTCGGCTTCTTCGGGAGCTCTTCGGCCGCGACCTCGATGACCTCGATGGCGGGCGCCTCGACCACTTCGATTGCCACAGGCACGATCTCTTCGGGCGCTGCTTCGATGATGCTGATCTCGATCTCGTCGTCCGCGATCGGCAGCGACTTCATCTCCATCGAGGCTTCCGGGAAGATCTCGGGCGGCGCCTCGAGCACCTTGGGCGACTCGCTCTTGGGTGCGGCGACCAACGTCTCCACGAACGCGCGCGCGACCGAAGAGGTCGCGCCGACCGGCGAGCTCGTGCACTCGGTGTAGCGCTGTAGCGCCTCGCCCTCGTCGAGGCCGACGCAGCGAGCGAAGCTCTTGACGAAGCCACGGACGAACACGGCGGCCGGCAGACCTTCGAGGTTGCCGGCTTCGATCTTCTCGAGGATCCGCGGCTGGATCTTCGTCACGCGGGCGACGTCGTCGAGCGTCAACTTGCGCTCGGCACGACCGGCACGGAGCCACATCGCGAGGCCCGTGCGCGGGTCGACTGCAACCGATCGCGTGCCGCGTGATTCCATCAGCGCCCCAAACCTCGACCGTCGGCGCGGCATTGCGTGGCGACGCAGCTTTCCGGAGAGATCTTGAGGCACGCATCGCGTGCCGTCTTCGCCTCTGCAACGAGCCCTTGCTGCATGCGCGTCTTCATCAGGTAGTAGCTAGCTTCCTGGGATCCACAGGACGGATCCTCGGACGCCGTCTGGAATAGGTCAGCGGCTTTTTCCCATTCCTCTCGGGCGAAGTAAACCCTCGCAAGACGATAAGTTGCCACGCACATCTTTGGCTGGAACTGCTTTGCGGAGCGGAGCTCCTTCGCAGCGTCGACATACTTCTGTTGGTGGAACAACGCCCACCCGAGATGAGCCCGGGTTAGCGCCGGGTTATCGAGACGGTTCGGATACTCGAGCGCCTTCGAGAAGTAATCCGTCGCGCCCTGATAGTCCTCTTCCAAGGCGTGGACGATGCCTCGATCTGCCCACGCCTCGCCATAGTCCGGAGTGACCTTCGCAGCTTGTTCGAAGTCGAGATCTGCCTTCGCGAGGAACGCGTCGAGATCGTGCATCGTCGCGTCGCGATCGAGGCCGGTCAGGCAGGTGTCGACCTCCATCGTGCGTTGCGTGTCGATCGTTCGCATCATCTGGATCAGGCCGCGCACGAGGTACGCCTCGTCGTTGGCAGGATTCAGGGCCAGCGCTCGATTGCATTCTTGTTCGGCGCCTTCGAGCTGGTGCTTGCGCAGGAAGTCCTTCGCGATATCGAGACGAGTGCTGCTCTTGGCAATGGCGCGCTCGTTGTGCACCTCGAAGCAGCCACCCAAAAACACGAGCAATAAAAGTGTGTTGCGTCGCATCGCGACGAGAATATGGGCCGCCGATCCAGTGGGCAACTTCCTGATATAGAAGGTCTTCGATGCCCGCACCCGGTCCTGTTGATCCCACCAAGCTCGTTCCGATCCCCACCGCCGACGGCGAGCTTCACGGCGAAGCATTTCTTCCTGGCGCGAGCCCGAACGGCATCGTCGTCGTGACCCACGGGTATGCCGAGCACTGTGGTCGCTACCGCGAGGTCGCGAACGTGATCATGCAGGCGGGTTGGGCGGCGCTGACCTACGACGTGCGCGGCCACGGCAAGTCACCCGGCGTGCGCGGCTATATCGGCGCGTTTCACGAATACACCGACGATCTGGCCGCGGTGATGAAGGTCGCGCGCGGCCTCGTGCCGTCGCCGGCCCCGCTCGTGCTGCTCGGCCACTCGCATGGCAGCCTGATCACATTGCGCGCCGCCTGCGACGGTGTCGAGGCCAAGGCGTTGATCGTGAGCTCGCCGTACCTCGCGCTGCGGCTGGCGGTGCCAGGTTGGAAGAAGCTGCTCGCGAAGGTCGCGAGTCGGATCGCGCCGAAGCTCGCCCAGCCGAACGGCATCGAGGCCGCCCAGCTCACGCACGATCCAGAGATGCAGCGCATCCACGATGCCGATCCCCTCAACTTCAACGTCGCGACGTCGCGCTGGTTCGTCGAATCGACCCAGGCCCAGGAGGCGGTCGCCGCGAATGCCGCTGGGATCACGCTGCCCAGCACCTGGCTCGTCGGTGCCGACGATCCCCTCACCGACCCCGCCCAGAGCAAACGTGTGGCGTCATCGATGAAGAACGCCGACTATCACGAGCTTCGGGGCTTTCTGCACGAGGTCTTCAACGAGGTCGATCGCGCACAGCCGTTCGAGCTTCTCACCAAGGCGCTCGCTGCAATCGGCTGAAAGCACGGTGAATAAACGCTGATATTGGCGAGACAGAAACGACGCCCTATACTCTGATCAACGGGGCAGTGATGGGTTCCGCGAGCGCAAGCCGCGACGGTACGTAGTCGAGATCGCCAATGAAGCTCTTCGCCTGCATGTGCAACCAACCGCAACGGCTTTGGGCCGCCCTGGCCCCGGTGCGCGCGACGCTCCTCGCGGCGCCGCCGGTGACGCGGTGGGGCATGGCGTACTCGCACGGTGGCGACGTGCTGCTCGTGCGCAACCCGAAGTCGAGCGCGAAGCCGGTCGAGCTCGCCGGTCCGCTCGCCGAGATCCAGAGCGATTGCGTGATCGCGCAAGCGGTCGGCGCCGACGACGGGTTCAGCGGCACCGACAACACCCCACCCTTCCGCTTCCGCCGCTGGATGTTCTCGATGACCGGCACACCGCTCCTCGACGGTGCAGCGGCGCGGCTGATCGAGCACGTGCCCGAGTACCTCCGCCGCAACCTCAAAGGTCGCACGCCGGGCGAGCTCGTGTTCCACGTGTTCCTCGCGATGCTCCACGACGAAGGCTCGGTCGACGATCCCAACCTCTCGACCGCCTCGACGCGCCGCGCTCTCGCCGCGACGATCAAGCTCGTCGCCGCCGAACAGGCCAAGACCGGCGTCGAAGGTGGCTTCGGCAACCTCGTCGCATCCAACGGTCGCTCGATGGTCGCGGCGCGCCTCGATCACCCACTCAAGCTGCGCCGGCTGTGGGTCGACGGCGAGCGCGGCGAGCGCGACGAGAGCTTCCGCGGCGTGCTGCTGGTCTCCGGTGGCGACGGTGAAGCGAAGGACGGCTTCGAGGAGGTCGCCGCGAACCGCGCGGTGCTGATCCAGCGCGACCTGCAGTTCACGCTCGCCGATCTCAATCCCTAGCGAGCAAGCTCGTAGGCGGTCGTGCGGGTCGCCTTCTTGGCTTGGTCCGCCGAGTCGGTCGTGAAGCTGTGGACGGCACCGTTCGCGGCGCGCTCGATGCGGTCGAGGTTCGCCGGCGCGAGGCCGGTCGCGCGAACGTGCACGAGCTGGCGCTCGATCACGCGCTGCGCGGCTTCGGCGCCGTATTGCTCGTAGGTCGTCGTCGCTTGCTCGAGGACGTGCGCGGTGCGCGCCTCTTCGATGGCCATCGTCGCGTCGAGGTCGCGCGTCGCGCGGACGGCGCTCGCGTCGTCGGTCAACGTCGTCGACAGCGTCGTGTAGGTCTCGCGACGCGCGTTGTCGGCCGGGTCCTTCCAGGTCAGGCCGAACCGCGCGACGCGCGTGTCGATCACGTGCGCGTGGAGGACGACCTTGCGGCTCTCGCCGGCGCGGAGGTCGGCGACCGGAATCGCGATGCGACCGTCGCTCGTCCGGGTCATCGGATAGCCGTACGCGTCGACGATCTGCGTGCCCGCGGTCGGCGTGACCAGCAACTGGACGTCGGTCGCGACGGTGGTGCTGATGTTCGTCAGCTCGGTCTGGAACATCGTCGCGAGGTTCGCGGTGTCCTTCACGAAGTAGTAGTTGCCGTGGCCGTTCTCGCCGAGCCGGATCATCGTCTGCTCGTCGAAGTCGAGGCCGACGCCGACGGTCGACAGCGAGATGCCATTCGCCGCGGTGGACTGCGCGAGCTGGACGAGCTCGTCGCGATCCCAGATGCCTTCGTTGGCTTGACCGTCGGAGATCAACACCATGCGCTTGACGCCGGTGGTCGCGAGCGTCGAGCTCCCGAGCTCGGTCGTGCCGCGCGAGATCCCGCACGAGGTGCAAGTCCCGCCCTCGTCGACGATCTGATCGATCGCGCGCAGCGCTTCGGCCTTGTGATCCTTCGTCGCTTTGCCCATCGCCACGACGAGCTCGTCGCGATCGGAGAACGTCACGATCGAGAACGCGTCGTCGGCGGCGAGCGAGGTCACGAGTGCACTCGCGGCGGCCTTGGCATTCTCGAGCGGCTCGCCGTGCATCGAGCCCGAGCGATCGAGCACGACCGCGAGGGCGATGTTGGGGCGGCGGAGCTCAGCCGCCTTGGGCATCGTGATCGTCACGGCGATGTCTTGATCGCCGGGTTGGATCGTCGTGGACGGCAGCGCCGCCTTCAGAAGGTCGCTGCGCTCCGGTGCGACCGCGCAGCTCGGTGTGCGTTGCTTTAGGAGTAGACCACCCGCGATCGCGGCCCCGGCAGCAGCGATGGCAACAGCGGTCCGGGCCCGAGAAACGATGGCGACCATGGTTGGTTATGAACGCACGGTCTCGGAATGCGATCTGTTTTGCTCCGGAGTGTGAACTCGCCGAAAAACGAAATTCGAGTCAGATTTAGCGGAGTTGGTTTTGGTCCCTGACAGAAAGATCTCGGCACCTGCCAACTGGACGAATCTACACGCGATCATCCGGCGAGGAGCTGTGACTAACATCCGGCTTGACCTGTTGCGTCATTGGGACTAAACCGCGGGCATGACGAACGCTCAAGAACGCAAGGCACAGGAGCGCCAGGCACGTCGCCGTCGCATCCAAGAAGCGGCCCGGACGGTGTTCTCGGAACGCGGCTACGGTGGGGCTTCGATCGAGCTCATCGCTCGCGCGGCCCAGCTTTCGGTCGGCGCGATCTATCTCTACTTCCGCTCGAAGGAAGACCTCTACGTCTCGCTGATCGAGGACGCCCTGACGGTGTTCGACGTCGAGATGGGTCAGGTCCGCGAGCACACCGAGGTGAGCCGCCGCCTCCACGACACGTGGAGCATCCTGGTCCGCTGGGCCGAGCGCGACGCGGAAGGTCCGCGCATCCTCCGCCTGCTCGCGCAGCCCGCGGTTCGCCCGCAGCTCTCGGATGAAGTGGTCACGGCGGTCTCCGCCGGCATCGCTCGCATCCAAGATCACATCGGCGCGTGTATCGCCGACGGCATCCACGGCAACGTGTATCGCCAGGTCAACGCACGCGAGATCGCGGATCTCGCCTGGTCGGCGATGCTCGGCAGCCTCGATGCGGCCGAGATGCACGCAAACCTCAGCATGCCGGCGGACTCGCTGCAGGCTCGCACCGATCGCGCCCTCGCGCTGATCGAGAGCGCGCTCGCACCGCACGTCGGTGCGGCACTTCGCGCCGTCGCTTAAAACCTGCGCGAACCGCGCAGTCCGATCGTCAGATCGTACGCTCCGTACGTCCCGGCGTTGACGTAGCGCGGCGCGCCCGACGAATCGCGCAGCGGTGCAAGCTGCGCTACGGCCGGTGCATCGACCGTGACCTTCGCGAGCTGCGCGAGGCCGGCGGCGACCCCGAGGTCCCAACCGTCCGCGCTGTAGCCGCCGCCGAGACCGAACAGCCATTTCGGCGCGTCGATCGTGAGCGTCGAGACCGTGGTCGCGGGTGCGGCCGAGGTTTCGTAGCCGAGACCGGCGGCGATCCGGACCTCGCCGACGTGGAGCTCACCACCGAGCGAGGTCGCGACCGAGGTGTGGTAGTCGCGGACGATCGTCATCGGCTGCAGCGCCATCGCACCGATCGCGATGCCGTCCGGTGCGATCGTGATCGCATCGTGGAGGCCCCACAGCTCGACATCGACCGCGGCCTCGACGCGCATGCTGACGCGGTCGGTGTGATGACGCAGCTCGACCCCGGCGCGCACGCTCGGCGGCAACCAGAAGCTCGTCGTGGCATTCGTCCCCGTGACCGGCATCCCGGTGAAGGTCGGCGAGGCCGGCGGCGTCACGATCAAGGTCCCTTGCGACGAGATCTTGGTCGGTGCCTGAACGGCGGCTCCGAGCGTGAGCTCGGGCAGCGCGTCGAACTGCACGCCGACCGAGCCACTCGGTGCGATGTAGTCGTGCTGCGTGAGGTGCAGCGGCAGATCGTAGTTCGCGTCGCCGGCGGCGCAGGTCATGGTGCCGGGACATGCCGATGCGACGAGCGACCAGTCGAGCATCGACACGGTGTCTTGCAGCGTCGCGCCGAGCCGCAACCGCGGCGTGATCACGTACGCGGCGCCGACGGCGACGGTGACGTACTGTGTACCGGCGACGTCGGTGGAAGCGAAGCGCTGCGCGCCGTTGTTGTCGAAGTGATGGACGCCGGCGGGCAGCGTCGTGACACCACCGGCGATCACGAGGCGATCGCCGACGCCGAGCGCGCCGGCGATCGTGAACTGCGCGGTGCCGGGCTGTTGGTTGTTGGCGGTCCCGGCGCCCGGCGCCGTGAATTGTTCGGCCTCGTAGAGATAGCCGACGTCGAACAACAGCGAGCGCCGCCCATCACCGGCGATGCGCGCGAGCCCCGCGGGATCGAGGAACAGCGCATCGGCGTCGTCGGCGCCGGCGACGAGGGCACCTGCCCGTTCGGTCGAGTGCAGGCCGCGGGTCGGCAGCGTGAGGCCACCGGCGTGGGCGCCGGCCGACGTGGCCAACGCGATCAGCGCAACGGCAGTCCTCATGGAGAAGGATGCTACCTTTGATCCGGATGCGGGTCTGTCCGCGATGTGAAACGAAGACCGACGAGTCGGGCACGTTCTGCCCCGACTGTGGCACGTCGTTCATGCGCGAGATGGCCGCCGAATCCATGGTTCGCACCATGCCGCGTGGTGCGGTCGCGGTCGATCCGAATGCCGCGACCGGATCGATCGAGATCCAACCGCCGAGTGGCCCGCTCGATGCGGCCGCCGCCGCCGCGTCGAACTTGATCGGCTACACGATCGATGATCAGTTCTTGGTCGAGGCCGAGCTCGGCGGCGGCTCGTTCGGCACCGTGTATCGCGGGCGCCAGCTCGGGCTCGATCGCGTGGTCGCGATCAAGGTGCCGACCCATCAGATCGCCGCCGATCCGGTGATGGCGAAGCGGTTCGCGCGCGAGGCGCGATCGGCGGCGAAGATCCAGCATCCCGGCGTCGTCGCGATCCACGCGGTCGGCGAGCTCGCCGATGGCCGGCCGTACCTCGTGATGCAATTCGTCGAGGGCGAGCCGCTCGATCACATCATCGCCGACGGATCGATCCCACCCGCTCGCGCGCTGCGGATCGTGCGCGCGATCGCGAGCGCGTTGTCCGACACCCACGCCGCGGGCATCGTGCATCGCGATCTCAAGCCGTCGAACATCATGTGGCACCGCGATCGCAACAACGACGACCGGCTGACGATCGTCGACTTCGGTATCGCGGCGAGCAAGCCCGGGACCGCGGATGCGTCGCGGCTCACCGCGAACGGATTGATCGGCACGCCGCACTACATGTCGCCCGAGCAGGCGCACGGCGAAGCGGTCGATGCGCGCTCCGATCTCTACGCGCTCGGCTGCCTGTTGTTCGAGCTCGTCACCGGCGTGACGCCGTTCGAGGGCTCCGCGTTCGAGGTCCTGCTCGCGCATCTCGGCAAGCAACCGCCCGCGCCGAGCGAGCGAAACCCGGAGTTACCCGAGGTCATCGACGGCATCTGCGCGAAGCTGATGGAGAAGAAGCCCGATGATCGAGCGCAGACCGCCGACGAGGTGATCACGCTGATCGACGTGGCGATCGCGGAGCTCGCGACCTCGAGCGCCGATGCTTCCCCCGTGAAGAAGCCGCCGCGAAGACGCCGGCCGACCGCGGCGACGCGTCCGGACCTCCCCGAGGACTATCTCGCCGAGGTCGCCGGCAAGCCGTACAAGCCGCGGCGCTGGCGGTTCGTGCTGGGTGCCTTCGCCGGGGTCACCCTCGCGAGCGTGGGCTTCTTCGCGTGGACGCAGCTCCACACGCCGCTCGCGGCGGCGCCCGCGTCGCCCGACGATGCCACCGGCTCGGGCGACGAGGTCACCGAGCAGCTCGGCAGCTCGACCGAGCGCTATCGCGAGATCAACCAGGACGACGGCGAGATCGTGATCCACGTCCGCGTGCCCGATCCGATCCTCGCGAAGCAGGTGATCCATCCGCGGATCGAGATCAAGAACAAGCTCGGCCAGCCGATCAAGACCAACGAGCTCGTCGTCACGATCGCCGACGAATCGGGACCGACCGGCTTGGTCGCCCATCCGCGCAAGACCGGCAACGCCGGCTACGTGTTCAAGTACACGTTCCCGCACGCTGGCCCGTACGTGCTGCGCGTATTCCCGCCGTCGGTCGCGAGCGCGTTCGAGATCCCACTCGACGTGAAGTGACTACTCGTCTTTCTTCTGCGCGTCGTCGTCGGAGAAGTCGACCTTGCCGCTGAAGTGCTCGCCTTCGCCGAGGATCTTGAACCGGGTCGAGGCGTAGACCTTGCCCTTGTTCTCGATCGTCATCTGGAGCTCTTTGTTGACGCCCATCTGCTTCTTGTCGAGATGGATCTTCGAGACGATCGTCTTCTGACCGCGCTCGTCGTTGAAGGCCTCGCTGGTCGCGAGCAACTGCTGGCTGCCCTTGCCGAGCTCGTAGAACTTGATGACGTACTCGACGTCGTTGAGCGGCGACTTCAAGAACGCTGCGAAGTAGATCGTCCAGCTATGGTCGGTCTTGTCCTCGTAGAAGTTCGACTGCGCCTGCTTGCGGATCAGCGCGGTGTACGCCGACGGGCTCTTCGCCGACTGCGGGAACCTCTTGCTCGAGGTCATGATCCTACCGTTGAACGCGCGACCCGGATCATCCGCGGCGGCGGGCCGCGCGGTGACGATCAGAGCGAGTGCGAGGAGCGTACCGACGACGAGGCTTCGCATGGCCGCTGAGAATACACGATCACGATTCGAGTAGAACGCGAATCGCGTCGAGGCCCGCTCGGTCCGGCGCGTCAGGTCCATCGATCCGACCTGCGATCTCGAGGGCTCTACGTGCAAGCGCGCGATAGATCTCGGCTAGGCCGGGCTTACCGCGCACGGCCTCGAGATGACGTTGAATCGTCGCGGCGTCGCCACGTCGAATCGGGCCGGTCAGGCCTCCGGTCGTGCCGCGCGCGCTGACGTTCTTCAACGCGCCTTCGGCGAGTGGAATCAACGCGCGCACCGCGTCCGTGGGCGTGACCCCGGCGGCTGAAAGGACGTCAGCGGCCGCGTCGATCGCGGCGACGACGTAGTTCGAGGCGAGCGCGGCGGCGGTGTGATACGCGGCCATCTGCGAGCTGTCGAGCGCGAGCACGATGCCGCCGAGCGCGCCGACCAGCGTGGCCGCGGTCGCGCGGCCTTTGTCGTCGCCCTCGACACCGAACACGGTGCCCTTGAGCGTGCGCATCGCGGTCTTGCCGTCGGCGATCGCGGACAGCGGGTGGATCGTTCCGACCCCGCCGACCTTGTCGCGGACCCTCGCGAGCAACTCCTCGGCGGAGGCGGCGCCCGCGCAGTGGAGCAGGACGTGGCGCTTGTTGACGAGGCCGGTGCCGACGAGCATCTCGGCGACCTCGCCGATCACACCGTCGCGCACGGCGAGCACGACGACCTCGGCCTCGAGCAGGATGTCGGGCGGCGCCGACGAGAACGCCGCGACCCCGGCGGCCGAGCCTGCGGCGCGCGCATGCGGCGGCTTGCGTGCCCACAGGCCGAGCACCGGGACGCCGCCGAGGCGCATCGCGCCCGCGAGTGCGGTCGCAACGGGACCGGCGCCGATCACGAACGTGGTGGGGTTGCGCGCGGTCATTTGTACAATCCTCGCTCAGCGATATACCGCAGGATCGATCGCGGCAACAGCGACGCGGCCTGCGGGTCTGCCGCGGCGAGCAACTCGCGCGCGTGGGTCGCCGAAATCTCGGGCATCACGATGCCGGTCTGGGTCGCGCCAGGAGGCAAGGCGAAGCCGGTCCGGCCGACGATGATCGGCGGTGCGAGCTTCACCAGATCGTCCCAGCGATACCACTTGTGGGTCTCGCCGAGGATGTCGCCGCCGATCACGAGCCGGTACTCGTTCGGCTGCGCCGCGATCACCATCTCGACGAGCTCGAGCGTTCGGCTCGCGACGAACCCGGGCTGTGCTGCGAGCTGTTGCTCGGCGCGGCTGACGCGCACGCGTGGCCCGAGCGCCTGCGCGGCGAGCTCGCACATCGCGACGCGATCCTCGAACGGCGCGAGCGCCTTGCCGAACGGATGGACGAATGTCGGCACGAACCACAGCTCGTCGACCTCGCAGGTCTCGAGCACGTAGAGCGCGACCAACTGATGCGCGCAGTGCGGCGGATTGAAGCTGCCGCCGAACAGCGCGACCCTAGTCATACAACCGGTACTCGGCGACTTCCTCGGAGAACGCGCCCTCGTCGCGCGGCCAGCGCCCGGTCAGCTCGTCGAGCGATGCGCCCGCCTCGATGCCCGTGCGCAGCCCGGCGGTGCCGGCGAGGAGATCGATCGCGGGGATCTTGTCGACGAACTCGTAGGCCTTGGTCCGCCACGCGAACCGCTCGGGATCGAGATCGTGCGCCGCTTTCAAGAACGCGACGCCGGTGCGGTACGAGCGAAACGCGTTGGCGTTCGTCACGTGAAGCTGCACGCCGCCGCACGCGGTCTTCGCGTGCTTCTGAAATCCCGGGGTGAACACTGCGGGCCGGAACTTCACGCCCGGTAGGTCCATCGCGTCGAGCGCCGCGGCGAGCTTTCCGCTATCGAGGTGGGGTGCACCCGCGAGCTCGAACGGTCGCGTCGTGCCGCGCGCCTCGGACAACTCGGTGCCCTCGACGAGGCACATCCCGGGATAGACCAGCGCCGTGTCGACGGTCGGCATGTTCGGCGACGGCAGCACCCACGGCAGCCCGGTGTGCTCGAACCACAGATCGCGCTGCCACCCGCTCATCGTGATCACCGCGAGCTCGAGGTCGAGCTTCTCGACGCCGTGCCGCCAGCGCGCGATCTCACCCGCGGTGAGGCCGTGCCGATTCGGGCACGACACCAGCCCGACGAACGACTCGAAGCCCGGCTCGATCGCCGGCCCCTCGACGTGCACGCCGCCGATCGGATTCGGGCGATCGAGCACGACGAACTGCTTGCCGGCCTTCGCGCACGCGCGCATCGCCAGCACCATCGTCCAGACGAACGTGTAGTAGCGGCTGCCGATGTCCTGGACGTCGTAGATCAGGACGTCGATCTGATCGAGCATCGCCGCGGTCGGCGTCAGCGACGCTTCGGTGTGGCCGTAGAGGCTGAACTCCGGTAGGCCGGTCGCCGCGTCGCGCGCATCGGCGATCGACTCCGCCGCGCCATTCGGCGTGGCTTCTCGTCGCGCGTCGCGCGACTCGACCGCGATCATGTCCTGCGCGTCGCCGCGGACGCCGTGCTCGGGGCCGAACAGCGCCGTGAGGTTCAGCTTGCCGCGCAACAGCTCGATCGCGTGCCGGAGCTCGAGATCGACGGAGGTCGGATTGCACAGCAACCCGACGCGCTTGCCCGCGAGGGCGGGAAGTCCATCACTCGCGAGGCGAGCGAGCCCGGTCTGCACGGCCATGATGGCCGACCGTACCCTATTGGGCGACGCCGGCGGCGAAGTCGGTCGAGATCGCGGTCTCGACCTTCGCGAGCTCGGCCGGCACCGTGAAGATCACGCCGAGCTCGCGGTTGTAGCCGAGCGAGCCCGCCGAGAAGTTCTCCGAACCGACGTAGCCGCGCGCACACGTCGTGCCGCTGCAATCGATCACGATCGCCTTCGCGTGGATGTACGGGTTGGTCATCGTACCGTTGCCCGACATCGGGCCGGTCACGACGACCTTTCCACCCGCCGCCTTCACGCGGCTGATCGACGTTTGATCCGGCGACGAGTTACCGATGATCACGCGCACCTTGACGCCGCGATGGGCTGCCGTCACGGTCGAATCGACGATGCCACCGGTGTAGAGGTCGCTGAACTCTTCGCCTTCGAGATCGAGCGTCGTGGTCGAGGCGTTGATCAACGCCTCCAGATCCGCGCGCGCATTCGAGTTCGCCACCACCAGGGCGCCGGTCGGCGTGATCGCGTGCATCGCGAAGTCCGCCGCGAACACCGCCTCGGCTTCGGTGATGTCGGCCGCATCGGTGTCGATCGCGAGGTATTCGCGATTCCCGCTCGGTGCGGTGCCGGTCGCGTTCATCGTCATGATCCACGCCGACGTGCCATCGATGAGGATGCACTTCTCGTGGGTGTACGTGAACGTCGGGTTCGACCACACGACGGTCGCACCCGCGGTCGTCAGGCTGGTCTTCGCCGGCGTATTGAACGACTTGTTCATGGTCGAGCCGTCGAGGATCACGCGCACCGGCACGTGCGCCTTCGCGCGCGCGACCAGTGCGCCGATGATCGAATTGTTCGACATCTCGTACATCGTCACGTCGATCGACGTGGTCGCCGCGTTGATCGCGTCGACGAGTTGCTTCGCATCGTTGCCATCGGGCTCGACGATGATCGAGATCGCGGTCGTGCCGTGCACGTTCGCGTCGGCGGTCATCGTCGACGCGTCGACATCGTCACCGCCGTCGCCCGTGGTGCCGTGCGGTGAGCTGCACGCGGCGAGCGCTAGAGCAAGTACAACGGGTCGCATGGCGCCGGAGTGTATGCTCGACTGGCGCTCGATGCCCAGCCAAGAAATATTAGAGAGCTTCATTAGGTGCGTCGAGTCCAACGACCACGTCGCAGCGGTCGAGCGGTTCTATACGGCTGATTCGACGATGCAGGAGAACCAGAACGCACCGCGCGTGGGGCGCGATGCCCACGCCGCGAACGAGCGAAAGGTGACGGGCCGCACGACGAAGATGAGCTCGCACTGCGTGCGGCCGGTGTTCGTCGACGGGGATCGCGTGGTGATCCGGTGGACCTTCGAGTTCGATTGGAAGGACGGGACGTTCACGCGGATGGACGAGCTCGCCTACCAGCGCTGGGACGGCGAGCTGATCGCGGAGGAGACGTTCTTCTATGATCCGGCGCAACGCCTGCCGAAGCCGCGCTAGTTGGCGCTAGTTGTCCGGTGTGCGGGCGATCAGCGACCGCGTTATTTCAACCGCACGAAGCTGCGCATCACCTGACCCGCCGTCGTCGTGAACGAGCGAGGTCGCTCGCCGTCGGCGGCGACAAACACGAACGTCTCGCCGGCGAGCCGATAGATCGCGGGCAACCGCTTGCCGGCGTCCGGACCGATCGAATCGATCCAGTCGATCGTGTTCGCCCACGAATCGATCTCGAAGTCGCCTTCGAGCACGACTCGACCATCGTCGTGATGGACGACGAAGTGGGTCCCCGTGAAGGTGGTCACGAGCGCACCGACCGCACCGTATTCGTCGCCGGTGCTCGCCACGCCATCGGCCTCGCCGGCGACCTGGCGCCAGCGCCCCTGCAAGCGCGCGAGGTCGTCACCCACTTCGAGGCCCACTCCGAGGCCCACTACGAGGCGAAGATCGGGACGGGCTTGAGCGTGACCTTGTTGTCCTTGGTGACAACGCGGAACCGCACGGCGCGGCACTGGAACTGGGCCTTCAACTTGCCCTCGTTGACCTTGAGCTTCGCGATGAAGTTCTCGAACGAGACGTCATCGGGCGAGCCCACGGCCTTGCGAGCCGCGACGTATTCGGTGAACACGCGCTTGTAGTAGTCGGGCTCGGACTCCTGCGCGAGCCGCGCGAGATCCGGATCGGTCTGCGGAGCACCGCCCTCTTCGCTCTCTTCGAAGTCGACCCGACCGGGGATGATCGGGTTGCCGTCTTCGTCGAACTCTTCTTCGCCGGGCTCGGGGCGACCGAGCAGGCGCGCGAGCATGACGTTGAGGGCGTTCGCGAGACCGTCGAGCTCGAGCCCGACCGGACGGAACGTCCGATCGACGTTGCCGTTGATGATGTCGGTGACACCGAGCTCGATCTGATCGACCTGCGCGATCAGGCGGCGATGCGAGAGATAGAGCCCGACCAGCGAGATGCCGAGCGCACCGATGCCGAGCAGGATGATGAACAGCTTGATCGTGCCACTGGTGTTCTGCGAATCGACGATCGCGGACAGCACCATCGCCTGCGCCATCACGGGCGGATAGTCCTTCGCGAGGTGGCGCGTGTTCGAGATCGAGCGCGGCATCGTCACCGACGCGGCGACGTACGGGACGCCATCGAGCACCACGCGGACCTGGCCGCTGGTCGGCGAGACCTTGCCGGACTTCGCGAGGTCGGTGAGCGCATCGGCCTTCCCGGTGTCCTCTTCGTTCGCGCCCTTGCGGAAGCTCGACGCGACCACGCGCGTGCCGTCGTAGTAGGCGATCTCGGTGCCGAGCAGCAGCTTGTCGTGCTGCGCCTGGTTCGCGGTCTGAGCGTAGGCGATCACGACCGCGCCGAGGATGTTGACGCCGTCGGGGTCGGCGCCACTCGCGACGCCGTTGGGATCGATGATCGGCGCGACGCCGATCTTCATCATGCGATTGCCATCGTTCCAGATGTCGCTGATGATCGTGCGGCTACCGAGCACGACGTTGAGCGCGGGGATGATCGTATCGCCCTGCTTGTTCTCGCCCTCTTTCTTCCACTGCTTGGGCACGACGCTCGGGACGTCGCTCATGGCGACGATGTTCCCCTGCGCATCGACGAGCGCGATGATGTCGGGCTTGAGGTCGCCTTCCTTCTCGTTCGACGTGAACTTGGAGAATGCGATCCGCGCCTGGTTGTCGCGATCGGCGGACGACTGCGAGGTCAGCGCCGCCGCGAAGCCGCGATCGCCCGCCAGGCGCTCGGCCTTGTTCGCGACGTCGATCGATTCGAGTTGATTGATCGAGCCGACAACTTGATACGCGCGACGGAGCTGCCCTTCGGCGTCGTTGCGGATCTTGCTGTCTAAGCTCGTCGAAGTGATGAAGAACGCGATCGCTGTGAGCGCTGCGATGACGACAGCGACGACCGCGGCGATAACCGTGCGGGACATGGCCCCTCCGCTGGCGATTATTCGTGGCCTTTCGCCAAGATGTCAATTGCCAGCGGGCGTAACGGGGGCATCAAACTTCTTCGCCGCATCGCAAGCGCTGTCGTTCTCGAAGATGCAGACCGCTTGCGCGAGGCCCGTCCGCATGGCCGCCGGCAACGCACCGGCCTGGTTCGCCACCAGGAGCAGGTGTTTGTTGTCCTTGCCAAACGTGACTTCGCTCTTCGCGGTCGCGCAGTCCCGGGGGATGTCGCCCGGGAAAAGCGTCCGATCGCACAGGTAGCTGGCCGGGATCACGACGATGTGGTCGATGATCTCGATCTTGACCGTCGCGAGCTTCGGGCTCGACTCGAGCAGGGCCTTGGCACCGGTCGTATACGCCGTGTAGACCTCGTCGGGCTTGACCGTGCCGTCGGTCTCGACCAGCAGCGCCCCGAACCGCTTGCCTGCGGTCAGCGTGACCCCCGGGATCTTCGCGACCGACTCGTAGGCGTGGGGCTTGTTGAACAGCGTCACGTACGCGACCACCCCGCCACCGGCCAACACCAGCAGGGCGAGCGCGACATATAGTGACGTGCGACGCCGGCCCGGCGGCAGCACGACGATCGCCGGCGGTGGCGGCTCGAGCTCGTCGGCGAGGCTCGTCGCGGGGCGTGCGGCACGGGCCGCGGGCGTCCGCCGAAGATCCGCGACCACGGCGCCACCGACGCGCTGGGTCTCCGACAGCCCGACATCTCCTTCGCGCAGCGCCGATTCGAGCAGCAGCCGCATGTCGCGCGCCGACTCGAACCGATCGGTCGCGCGCTTCGCGAGGCTGCGCATCAACGCATCCTCGACGGTGATCGGCAGCTCGATCCCGAGCGCACTCGGCCGCTTCGGCGCCTCCGAGAGATGCTTCGTCATGATCTCGAAGTGCGTCGAGCCGTCGAACGGCGTGTCGCCGACGAGTGATTCGTACAGCGTCGCGCCGAGCGAGTAGATGTCGGTGCGGAGATCGACCTCTTGGCCGCGGACCTGCTCCGGCGACATGTAGCGGACCGTGCCCATCGTCTGGCCGGTCGCGGTGAGCTTGGTCGACGTCGTCATCTTCGCGATGCCGAAGTCCATCACCGTCGCCATGTGATCGTGCGCGCGCACGAGGACGTTCGACGGCTTCATGTCGCGATGCACGACGCCGCGACCATGCGCGTACTCGAGCGCCTTCAGCACGTCGACCGCGATCTTGACGCTCTGCGCCCACGGGAGGCGGCTGCTCTCGAGGATCTGGCGCTCCCAGGTCTTGCCCTGCACGTACTGCATCGCGAGGACGAAGCTCTGGTTCTCCTGCCCGAAGTTGTAGAGGTGGACGATGTTCGGGTGATCGAGCGCGGCGAGCGCCCTCGCCTCCTCGAGAAATCGCGACTTGAACTGGCTGTGGGCGGCGAGCTCCGGCGGCAAGATCTTCAGCGCGACCTCTTGCTCGGTCAGCTTGTGACGAGCCTTGTAGACGACGCTCATGCCGCCCTGCCCGAGCACGTCGACCAGCTCGTACACGCCGAGCACGACCTGACCGATCATGCGATGCGCGCCGGTCGCTCCGAGCGCCGCACCGCAGCTCGGACACCTGACGTCGATGTCGAGCACCTCGGTGTTGCAGCTCGGACAGTTCACGCGGCGGCTCCATCACGTTTGCGTTCCCAGCCCGGAATCCGATCGAGCCAGCGCCCGAGCTCTTCGACGAGGATCGCCGGGTATTCGACCGGCGTGTAGTGCGTGCCGCCTTCGATCATCACGAGCCGGCTGCCGCGCACGAGGCGATGGATGTGCTCCGCGGTCGCCGGCGGCGTCATCAGGTCGTTGTCGGCGGTGACGATCGAGACCGGCACGTCGATCGTCGCGAGCACGTCCTCGGCATCGTGCTCGTCGAGCCGCGCCAGCAGATCCGAGTAGATCGTCCAGTCGATGTTCTCGAAGCCGCGCGCGACCGTCCGGAAGATCTCCATGTCGATCGTCTTCGAGACCAAGCCGAACCGCTTCATCGCGGAGTACACGCCGTCGTAGCCGACCACCATGCGCGTGACCCGCCCCGACAGCGACGCCTGCGCCTTGATCAACTTCAACAGCGTCGGAATCACGCGGCCGATCACCCGGCTCCCCATCACGGTGCGGAACGCCTTGCCGTAGGTGCCGTTGATCGCGAACATGCCCCTCACGCGATCGCGGTGCCGGCGGATCGTCTCGAAGCCGACCTGCACGCCCATCGACCAGCCGGCGAGGACGAAGTCGCCGACCTGCTCCTGCGCGAGGATGTCGATCAGGTCCTCGACCTGGTGCGCGATCGTGTTCGCCTGCGGATCTTTCGGCGCCTCGGACGTGTAGAGACCGCGGTAGTCCCAACAGATCACCTTGTAGTCGCCGAGCGCCTCGTAGAGGTACTTCAACGCGACGTACGTGCCGCCGAGGCCATTGGCCAGGACGACGACCGGGCCTTCGCCGCGGACCTGATAGCCGATCCGCGTGCCGTCGCGAGCGACGACGCTGCGCTGGTCGACTGCAATCATGCTGGGAGCATTCTATCCCGCAGGGGGAACCCTCGGGCTAGGGAGCGTCGCGCCCTTGCTTCGCCGGGCACGCCGAAAGTAGATCGCCCCTCGGGTCCCGAAAATGCAAACGGCTCCGAATTGGAGCCGCTGCACACCAGGACAGAGACGGAAAATCAGAAGTAGAGGATCGCCGCGAGGCGACCGCGCGTGTAGTCCTCGCTCTGGCTGCTGTCGCTCGACGGGGGCGCGACCGTGCGCGCGACGCCGCTGACCGCGTCCATGTTGTCGCTCGAGACCGACGAGCGCGAGCCCGCACGGAGATCGAACGTGACGTGGAAGTTGCGGCTGATCGCGTAGCGCAGGCCGGCGCCGATCTCGCCGTAGTCCTGCGTGGTGTTGTAGCTGCCGTCGACGTTCGCCTGCTGGACGCCCATGCCGACGAGGACGTACGGCGCGAACCGGTTGTACGCGCCGATCTCGTAGATCAACGATCCGCCGAGGCGGCGATCGACGCGAACGTTATCGACACCGTTGACCGACGTCGACGTCTTGCCGAGCTCGCCCTCGATGAGGAGGCCGGTCGTCAGGCGATAGCGACCGAGGAGACCCATGTCGGTCTCTTGCGTGTTGGTCTGCGTGTTGTAATCGGTCGCGACGCCGCCGAGGAAGCCACCGATGCCGAGCCGCGGCAACTCGGGCTCCGCGACGACGGCCACCGTCGACGCGGGCGTCGCGTACGTGGCTTCACTCTCGACCGGGTAGTAGCTCGCGCCGTAGTACGCGGGCACCGGGTAGTAGTAGTTGTAGTACGGGCGGTAGTACGGGCGATAACCGCCGACGTAGATGCTGCCGCGGACGCCGCCCCACGAGTGCGGGTGGTAGTAACCACCGCCGCCGCCCCAATGAACGCTGGCGTGGAACCCGCCGCCGCCGCCGACGTGAACGCCTCCACCCATACGGGCGCCGCCCGAGAAATGAGCGCCGCCGGAAAAATGCGCGTGCCCGGCTTCCGCAGTCCCCGACAACGAGGTGAAAGCCAGCGCCGCGAGGGATGCACCGAGAATAAGTGGAAGGCGACGATTCACGTGGGTTGGGCCTTTCGAGTCTGCGATTAGGACGCTTCGAACGTCCTATCGGTTTACTTTGCACTGGACGGGCCATCCTCGCCAGTGACCGATCTCGTGCCGGTCAGACGAAAAACGCACAGCAATTACACATGCTTCCACTTCTCGAGGCGGATTTTCGCCCTGCCAGGTGTGACCGCTTTTTCACATATTTGGAGGGTGTGGTGTCGCGGCGACATCACATCGGGCAACCTGTCCAAGCCTCGGGCATCCTTGACAGTTAAGTCCGTGGGTTCATAAAGTCCCCTCCGGAGGAAATCCATTGAGCGACGCAAAGAAGACGGGTAGCCGCGACATCTCGGAGCTCAAGCAAAGGCTCGGGCTGAAGAAGGGCGCTGCTGCTCCCGCCACAACCAGCCAGACCCGCTCCAACGGGCAGTCCGGTGGAGTGGTGCCTCCGCCGGGTTTGAACCTTCCACCACCACCGGGCCTCGTGCCGCCGGCACCGCCGCCGCCGCAAGCTCCGAACGCACACGACGATCCGTTCGGTGCGATGAATCACATGGCGCAGCAGCACACGGTGCAGCGCGCGCCCGAGATGATCATCGTCAACGACGGTGTTCCCGTCGAGAACATCGGTGCCGAGTCCCACGCATCGACGCTGCTCAAGATCTTGGTGCCCGCGCTGATCGCGCTGGTCGTCGGCATCACGGTCGGCAAAGTTGGAACGAGCGCGAGCTCGTACAACGACGGCCTCAAGGGCGCGAGGGCGATCCTCGGCGACAAGACGACGCCGTCGACGGTGGCGTTCCTCAAGAAGGAGCTCTCCGATCTCGACACCGCGCTCGACGAGGAGAAGACCAAGCGCGCCTTCAAGCCCGACCTCGACCTCGACAAGAAGTTGAAGGAAGCGGCGTTGAAGCTCGAGGTCAAGACCGACCTCGTGTTCCGCGCGAAAGAGAACACGCTCGATCCCGTGATCGCGGGCCAGATCCTGGCGTTCTACGCCGGCATCACCGAGATCAAGGACATGATCGACGTGCACAACAAGGCGGCACTCGGCGATGACATCTCGCTCAAGAAGGGCAAAGAAGCGGCCGATGCGGTCGATGCCGCCGCGGTCGGTGGTCAGTTCAAGTACGGCGTGTTGATCCAATCGCCGACCGAGACCGAGCACAGCGACTTCGGTGCGAAGATCGTCGTGCTGTCCGGCGTGTACTGCGGTGGTGCCGCCCCCGTCGCGAAGTGCGGCGAGGGTGAATCGCCGAGCGCGTTCGCCTACCAGAACGAACCGGGTGGCACGCCGATCAAGGGCGACTACATCCGCGACGGCAGTGACAATGTGCCTACCAAGAAGATCATCCCGCTGCTCCAGAACGGCGTCCGTGATTCGCTGATCAAAGGCGGCGAGCCGACCGTGTCGGAGTTCTACTACACGCGTCGCGTGCGGGCGATCTACGACCGGATCCACGGCAAAGTCGGCCCGGACGGCAAGGCGAGCGGTGGTCTGCTCGACGACGGCAACAAGCTCGAGACCGCGCTCCAGACCGAAGCCAACAAGGGCTCGCGCTTCTCGTTCTTCATGTAATGAATCTCGGAGAGCTTCGCTCGTCGAAAGGGGTCGTATGCGCCTGATCAATTCCGCACTGTTCGCTGTGGTCGTCAGCTCCGTCGCTGTGGCGGGGACGCCACCGGCGAAGACACCAGCCAAGACGGCCAAGACGAAGGCCCCGGCGAAGGCGGTGAAGGCGAAGCCGCCCGCGCCGGTGCCGATGGTCACGGCGGAGCACAAGAAGGCGCTCGCCGAGAAGTTCGGCGGCTTCAAGTTCGGCATGTCCAAGGACGAGGTCCTCGGGGTGCTGCAGAAGCAGATCGACGAGCGTTACGAGGACAAGATCAAGGGCACGACCGACATCGCGGTCCAGGATCGCTATCGCAAGGACAAGAAGGGCGAGCTCGCTCGGATCTCGCAGAGCTTCATCGCGTTCGACGCGAAGACCTCGCCGTGGGATGTCTCGATCGTCGAGACCGAGTTCGCGCACAACACGAACGAGTCGATGATGGAGCGGTGGGAGAACGAGGGTGGCAAGAACCAGCGCCGCTTCTTCTTCTTCTACGATCAGAAGCTGTGGAAGATGTACCTCTCGCTCGACGTGTCGATCATCCCCGAGGAGAAGCGCAACTTCGAGACGTTCAAGTCCGTGATGGAAGGCCAGTACGGCGCCGGCTCGGTCAACCAAGGCACGATCTCGTGGCGCGCCGGTGAGTTCGATGTGCGCGCGGTCGATCGCCTGAAAGACTACGGCGCGCTCGGCCTCGTCGTCGAGGATCCGAAGGTGCGCACCGATGTCATGGCCTCGCGCGAAGCGCACAAGCCGCCGGAGCAAGCGCACAACACGATCATCAACTCGGTGATCGACAAGGACAACAAGGACCACCCCGACATGAAGTCCAACGGCGGCGCGGTCGATGCCGTGATCCAGGCGCAGGGCGGCACGAAGAAGTAACCGCGCCCTGCACGGCTCGCACGGCTCGCACGGGCGGGCCGTTTGGCGTTTCGGGCCGGTTTCGGTCAGTCCGCGGCGAGCACGACGCTGATCAGCGCGGAGCGATTGTCGACGTCGGCGCGGCCGAACAGCGCGGTGAGGTGGAGCTCGATCGCGCGGGCGCTGACTCCGAGCTGCGCGGCGATCGTCGACGTGGCGACACCGCGCACGACGAGCTCGAGGACCGCACGCTGGCGAGAGGTCAGCGACCAGCGCGAGGCGGCGGCGGCGACCTTGGTCGCGATCCGCGTGTCGGACGAACCCGCGCGAACGATCGCGAGGAAACAGGCGGGCGCCCCGGCGTCGGCGATCTGGGTGAGCTCGAGCGCGAGCCCTCCGAGCGCGAACGGCTTGCCTGCGATCGCGTCGGCGATCGCGAGCACGAGATCGGCGCGGCGGGCGGCGAGGAGCGCGAAGCCGGAGCTCGACGCTTCGAGGATCTGGCCGGCCGCCCCGACGACGAACGCGGGTGCACCGAGGTGATCGAGCGCGTGCTCGAGGACGACGCGGGTCCGGGTGGCGTGGCGGAGCTCGCGCTCCACGCGGAGGCGGCGCTGCAGCGCGGGGACGAGCGCGGCGAGCTTGAGGTTTTGGAGGGGGGTGAACGGGTGCTCGTGGAACGAGCCAAACCAGGCGAGGAGCGAGGCACCGTCGCAGACCAGGACGCGCGGTTGGCGGCGGCGATGGAGATCCGCCGGCACGATGACCTCGCGATAGATCCGCGAGACCTCGAACTCGTCGGGCGGCATGATGTCGAGTGCGTCGATCACGCGGTTGCGCTGCTCGGGCTCGGGACGCGAGGCGTCGTACCAAGCGAAGCGACGCGGGGCGGTCTCGAAGAAGTCGAGGAACCGGCGCTGGAACGCCTCGCCGTCGGGAAAGTTGTCGTGCTCGAAGCGCTCGATCTCCCAGCCGGTGGGGCGTTCGATCGGCGACAGGACGAGCAGCGAGTCGCACTCGAGGAACTGACGCGCGGCCGGCAAGATGCCGGCGACGCCCGACGGACCACGGTCGAGCCGGATCGTCGCGAGCTCTCGAGACAGCTCGCGAACGCACACGAGATCCGCGCTAGACAACACGCTCGCCACCACCCCCGAAGCATAGCGAACCTCACGAGCGAACCGGGTACGCTCGGGTGCCCGATCGGTTAATGGGGAATTTCGGTGCGCTCAGTTGCCGACGTCTTCGGCCGTGTCGTTCTGCCTGATCGACGACGACGCGCCGGTGAGCGCATCGGGGGTCACGACGATATCGGTCTCTTTGCCCGAAACCGACCCGTGGCAGCCGCCGCACACCGCGTCGAACAACTGCACGGTCGCGCCCGAGGTACCGACGATGGTCTCGCGGACCCCCATCGAGATCTGCTCGCCCGGTCCGAGCTGATGCTCCTCGGTCATCTTGACGATCGAGTTGCCGCTGTCGTCCTGGAGCTCGAGCACGACACCGGTCTGCGCGGGCAAGCGGATCTTGACCGAGCCGTCGTCCGCGAGCTGGGCCTTGCCGATCATCGTGCGGTTCTCGTAGATGCCGTTCGTCGTGCGCGAGCACGGCCCCGCCGGACACATGCCCTCGGTGTAGACCGCGAGGTACTTGGCCTTGCGGAAGATGTCGACCGGGCGGCCGCGGCGCAGGTTGCCGGTGAGCACGGTGAACACCATCGGCGCGTCGGGCATGTAGAGCACGGCGTGACTCGTGTCGTCCGCGGTGACCGCGCCACCGAACACGAGCTGGCGACGATTGAGGTACAGGACGCGCGCCGGATACTTGTACGCGAGCACCGCATCGACGACCGCACCGTTGGTCTTGGTGATGCCGAGCGAGGTCATCGTACTGTCACGTGGATCGATCGCGACGATGTCCCAGGCGAGTGCCGGCAACGCCGCATGCGAGACCAAGATCCGACCATCGGGCATCGGTGCCGGACCACGGAAGCCTGCGGTCGCGCCGGCGTGGCCGGTCTCGGTACCGTTGCCGAGAAAGCGCACCGATTGCAGAAAGCCCGGATCGCCGCGGCCGAGCTCGAACGGGCCGATGCTGCGGTTGAAGATCGCGAGCGCGCCGGCACCGCCCTTGAGCACCGGGATGCCACCCATGCTGTCGGACAGGATGATCAGGAAGTTGCCGTCGCTGCTCTCGCGGATATCGGTCGCCTGCGAGTAGCCGATCGAGTTGTTCAGCGTCGTCGTGTCGGTCGGGCTGACGTACGCGGACTGCGCGCGCTGCGCGAGCAACGGGTGGTAGTCGCTGAGGTCCCAGTTGATGCGACGACCGCTGACTTGATAGAAGCCATCGCTCGCCTTCTCGGTCGACATCGTGATCCGGCCTTCGCGCATCATCTGCGGGTTGACCTCGGAGTTCGACAGCACCGTGACCTGCTCGGGCGCACCGCTCGGCATCTGCATGCGCCACAGATCGGACTGGGGACGCGGTTGCACGCGGGTCTCGGTCGGCGTGCCGGCCTTGCCGCGCGTCGACGCGAACACGAGGTAGGTGCCGTCCGGCGACCACGCGGGATCGAAGTCGGAGACCGCGCCGGTCGAGCCGCTGTTGACCACCGTGCACGTCTTGGTCGCGATGCTGACGGTGTAGAGCCGCCAACCAGCCGCCGCACTCGCACGGCCCGCGAACGCGACGGTGTCACCATCGTTCTTGACGCTCGGGCGCCCGATGTCGGGGGTCGCGCCGAGGCCCGCACAGCCGGTGATCAACGAGGCCTGCGTGGCATTGTCGACCGTCAGGCCGCGGCCGTAGTTGGCGCCGAACGTGCCGGTGACGACGCGCAGATCTGCGCCGCCCTGGAACGTGTCGAACTCGAGTCGACCCGCGCCCTGCCCGGCGGGCCGATCGACGTACACGATCGGAATCGTATCGTTCTGGTTCATCGACTGGACCTGCGCGCCGAGCGCCGCGCGCTCCATGTCGACCCATTTTTGGACGATGCAGAACGGCGTCGCGCTCGCCGGCGCGGTCGCACAGTTCGGCGTGGTCGGTACGATCGTGGTGCCCGCCGGATCGGCGGCGAGGCCCGGCGTCTCGAGCACGGGGCCACCGCGATGCTGGATGCCGCCGACCGTCGAGGTCCGCGGGTCATCGGTCAACAGCGCCTTCGCGATCGCGCGGCCACGCCGCGAATCGGGGAACTCCATCGCCATGAAGTCGTTGCGCAGCAGCTCGTAGTTCTTCTCGAGCGCGAGCGACGAGAAGAACCCCTGCGTGCCCGCGCGCAACTTGAAGTCGTTGGTCGCGGCCGGCGAGTGACACGCTTGGAACTGACAGCCCCGCGCGATCAGGATCGGTTGGACGTTGTCCTTGAAGTACTGCTTGACCGGATCGCCGTTCGCGAAATCGAGGAGGCCGACCGAGGTCGCCCAGTCCCGGATCGTGTTGAAGTCGCCGTCGTCGGTGCCGGGAAACTGATCGCCACCGGTGTGGCCGCGCCCGCCGGCGCTGACCGCGAGCGGGATGCGCAGGATCTGCGAATCGTCGACCGGCGTGTTCACGAACGACCACGCTTGCGTGAAGTTGAACGCGAGCTCGTCGTCGGTGTCACCGCACGTGATGTAGAAGTCCGATTGCGGTGCGCCGTGGCAGTTCGACGACGTGCAGCCGTGCTGCTTCAGGATCGGCATGACGTCGCTCTTGAACTTGTCGAGCCCCGCTGCGTACTTCGGGTTCATCATCAAGGCCGTCGTCGAGAACCCCGACGGGATCGCGGTCGAGCACGTGCCGTTCCCGGTCTGCGCTGGGGTCGGTGGCTTGAGGCCGTTCGCGGTCGCACCGTTCTCGAGCCAGGTCTCGAGCGTGAAGTACGCGTCGGAGTTGAGCTCGATGATCGTGCCACCCGCGTGCAGCACTTCGATGTCGCGGAACGCCGGCGTGTTGCCGGTCGGATCGGTCGGATCGATGCCGTACTGGAACTGCAGTCGCGACGGCGCCATCGGATCCGGAATCTCCGGCGCGATCGCTTTGATCAGCAACAACGGCTGTGGATACGGCCCGAAGCGGGTGAGCACGTCGCGGCGTTTCTGCACCGTGTCGAACGTCGAGACGTCGAAGTTGCCGGCCGCGAACGAGTACGGATCGTCGGTGTTGGTCGCATGACACCCCGATGTATTCCCCGCGCACTTCTGCAGCAGGATCGGCTCGATGTTGCGTTCGTAGTACGTGCGGCCGGGTGGCGAATCGCACGAGCTACAGCCATTGCCAAAGCCGATCACGAGCGCCAATGCGCCCGCGCAAACGGTGCCCCTCATATCCTCTAGTCTATCGGAAAAACAAAACCGCCGCGCCCTTTCGGAGCGCGGCGGTGATCACGTTTGTCGTCGGAAATCGAGCCGATTTCCCAGCGGGGAAATACTTACTTCAGCGAGGACAGTGCAGCCTTCGCCACGTTCTTGACGAGGCCCGACGAATCGCCACTGGCGAGGGTCAGGGCCGCACGCGACTCGGCCGAGCCGAGCTTGCCGAGCGCATACGCGGCATTGCGCCGCACATACGGGTCCGCGTCGTTGACGACGAGGGTCTCGAGGCTGGCGCGCGCGTTCATGTCGTGCTTCGCGCCGACCACGGTGGCTGCGTGGGCACGCACCATCGAGTCGCTATCGGCGAGGCGCGCCTCGATGACACCGATGTTGCCGTCCTGGTGGATCACTTCACGCCAGGCGTCGATCGCGGCGATCCGGACCTTCGCATCACCATCGGTCATCCCCACTTCGAGGATCGGGTTGCCACCGACGTGGGCCAGCGAGCGAGCCGCTCCGACGAGCGCGAGCTTCGCATCGCTGTTCAAGGTGCCACTCGTCATCGCCGTGCGGAGCATCGGCAACGCCTTGAGCTCTTTGATCCCGCCGAGGAAGTCGGCCGCGTTGCGCACGTGGAGCGCGTCGCCGGTGAGATCCTTCTCCATCTGCATGGCCATCTTGCCGGCGAGCGCCGGGCGCTTCGCGTACCACCACGCTGCAACTTCACGCACCGCATAACGGTCGTCGGTCGTGAGGTTCTGCACCGTCGTGATGCACTCGGCGCACATCAGGCCTTCGGTCCGCTCGACCTCGGCGATGATCGCATCGGTCGAACCCGATGCGACGGCTGCCTTGATCTTGTCGGCGCTGCCGCCCTTACCTGCATTCGCAGTCGCTGCCATACACAGGGTCAGTGCGACCGCGGCGAATTTGTTCATGGTCTTCATGGTGTTTCTCCTTTCCGCGGTTAGTAGGTGGCGCTGTGCGGGTTGTTGCCACGGGCGTAGTAGTTGACGCCCATGTCGGCTGCGAGGATCAGCTTGTAGAACTCGGTCGGCGTCAACTCGCGACCGCTGTCGTAACCAACCATCGAGTGCGGCGAGGTGGCGAAGGCGCGAACGGCGGCGTTCGGCGTCGGGAACAACTGCGTCGGGTTGACCTTCTTGATGAGGATCGAGTTCGCCGCGTCTTCCGGGTTCAGGTAGACCTTGAAGTTACCGGTGATGACGAGGTTGTTCTTCTCGATGGCTTCCATGTCGGGACCGGCCATCGTGAAGTACGACGCGCTGAAGGTCTCCGGCGTGCCGCCGTCGGCGGTGCCGTAGTTGACGGTGACCGGCGCGGCCGAGAGGTTGAACGTCCAGGTCGAGACCACGTTGCCCATCGCGTCGCTGATCGTGTAGCCCGCGATGCCGGCCTTGTTGTCGGCGCCGTGGCAGCTCACGCAGTTGTCATCGAACACCTGCTGGACCGAGCCCTTGCCGGCCGTCGTCGGGTCCGCAGCGCCCCACGCGACGTCGTTGAGCTTGTCGATGCCGGTGCCGTCCGCTTGGATGAGGTTCGCGTTGTAGAGGTCACCGGCGGCCGTCATGCGGTTGTCGCGCGGGATCATGCCCATCGCGTCCTTCGGACCGACCGCGGCGGCTTGGGTGATGCCGGGGTTGATGACGGTCGCGCGAGCGCGGTCTTCATGGCAACCACCACACACGCGAGACTCACCGGGGCGAGCCGAGAACCACACGGGCTCGTTGAACAGCGACATGCCGAAGTTGTCGACGGTCTGGAGATGGACGGGCACGTTCGCCGGAATCTTCGCGAGCCAGCTGCCGTCCGGTTGAACCTGGGCGACGCCGAGGTTCGCGTGACCTTCGAACATCGTCGTGCCGAACATGCGCGGGAAGCCCTCTTCCGAGGAGAAGCCTTCCATCACACGGACGCCGTAGATGCTGTTCGCCTGGAACGTGTGGAGCGTCGAGTCATAGACGTTCATCGCACCGATGACCGCCTGCGGACCGAGCGCGCCGTCCGCTTGCGACGCCGTGACGGCGGGCGCCGTGCGCGGCTGGAGCGGGCGAGCCATGATGTCCCACATCTCCGGGTCATCGAGGATCGGGTGACGCTGCAGGTGCGCGGTGTCGTAGAGGTAGACACCGAAGTTCGCCGACAGGCCGGCCGCGCCGAGCACGCCGGACTCGACCGGGCCATCGGCCCACGACACGAGGAGGTCGGGGTGCTCGTTCGCGTTCAACGGGAACGCGTCGTAGTAACGACCGATCGTGTTCGCCGACGGCGAGTTGTCGAGCGGGACGTCGGGCGTCAGCATGACGTAGCTCGCGTTCGCTTCCGACATGCTGGTGTCGGCGCGGACGACGCCGTCGCTCTCCGACGGGATGCCGAGGCGGATGTCGATCAGCGCGCCGGACTGGATCGTCCGGTCACGCGCGGTCGCGATCCCGACGAAGCGGCCCGGAGAAATCTCGCGCGCCTTGAGCGTCGAGTTCGAGGCAGCGGTGCCTTCCTTGCCGAACGCTTCGCGCAGGTTCGTGGTGTCCTGCTGCATGAACATCAGGTGACCCGCGTTCTCCTCACCGAGGTGATCCCACTGGGTGAAGATCACGCGACCGTCGGAGGCGAGGCTGGGCTGGGTACGGTGCGAGAGGTTGCGCGGGCCAAGCTCCTCGTCCGTGCCGTCGATGTTCATCGTGCCCATCTGGATCGTCTCACCGCGCTCGTACTCGTCGCGGTGCTGCTTCGGATCCGGGTCGGTGATCGGGTTCGAGACGACCGCGTTGGTCGTGAACAGGATCCGGTCGCCCGGGAGGAAGATCGGCGAGACGTAGTCGCGAGCGGAATCGCTGGCGATCTGCGTGACGTCACCGGAGTCGAGCTTCAGGAGGTAGAGACCGTAGTGGTCATCCTTCGCGGAGTGACCCGCGAACACCACCTGCTTCGCATCGAACGACAGGTCGTAGGCTTGGATGTCCATGCCTGCGAGGTCGGGCGATTGATCGCAGCAGATCACCGTCCTGGTGCCGTCCGCGGTCGGAGGCGACAAGGTGACCAGGTGCGCACCTGGGATGTACGAGGTGTACTGGAAGATGT
>JBDTJY010000108.1:0-15399 GCA_039935615.1 Kofleriaceae bacterium | reverse complement strand
CTCGATCAGGCCGTCGACATCGAGTACGTCTCGATCAACGACGAGAAGACGCGCTGCAACTTCTGCCCGAACAACTGTTCGCGCACGTTCATCGACACCAAGACCCTCGACGGCAAGACCGCTCGCTACATCAGCGGCTTCTCGTGCGAGAAGGGCACGGTCGAGAACATGGACGCGCTGAAGGTGCTCAACAAAGAGCGCCAGAAGCGCATGAAGCAGTACCCGAACCTGGTCGACTACGAGGCCAAGCTCGCGTTCAAGAGCTTCTACGAGCACGTCCCGATGCCGAGCCACGGCACGCCCGTGAAGGACATCGTCGTCAAGCGCACGCTGCTCGGCGCGGTTCGTCACAAAGAGGTCGAGCGCCCGTTCCAGCGCGCGTCGACCGACGTCTGGGCGAAGCGTAAAGACGTCCGCGTCGGCATCCCGCGCGTGTTGAACCTGTATTCGACCGGCCCGTTCTGGCGCACGTACCTCGAAGCGATCGGCATCGATTCGCGCAACGTGGTGTTCTCCGACGAGTCAGGCGAAGAGATGTGGCAGGCCGGCTGCAAGTACGGCTCGGTCGATCCTTGCTACCCGAGCAAGGTCTGCCAGGCGCACATCCACAACCTGCTGTTCAAGCACCACGAGAAGAAGCCGCTCAACTACATCTTCTTCCCGTCGATCACGCACATCCCGACGTTCATCGTGAACCAGATGGATACGGCGAGCTGCCCGGTCGTCTCGGGCACGCCGAAGGTGATCCGCGCGGCGTTCACGAAGGAGACCGACTTCTTCGCCGAGCGCAACATCAGCTACCTCGACACGGCGATCACGCTGAACGAGCCGCTGATGTGCAAGAAGCAGATGTTCGACGAGTGGGGGCCGCTGCTCGGCCTGACCCAGGACGAGAACGACCACGCCGTCGACGAGGCGTTCAAGGCCGTCCAGGCGTTCGAGGACGAGATGGAGCGCAAGGGTCGCGAGATCCTCGACGAGGTGACCCGCGAGAACCGCGTGGCGCTCGTCATGCTCGGCCGCCCGTACCACAACGATCCGGGCCTCAACCACTCGGTGCTCGAGGAGTTCCAGGCGCTCGGCTATCCGATCTTGTCGATGCGGTCACTGCCGCGCGACAAGCCGACGCTGGACCGGCTGTTCGCCGAGGACATCGCGAAGGGCGTGATCGAGAGCGGTCTCGACGTCACCGACGTGTGGCCCGAGAACTACTCGACCAACTCCGTGCAGAAGGTGTGGGCCGCGAAGTACGCGTCTCGCCACCCGAACATGGCGTGCCTCGATCTCTCGAGCTTCAAGTGCGGCCACGACGCCCCGACCTACGGCCTGATCGATTCGATCATCGCATCGGCGGGCAAGGCGTACTCGGCGCTCCACGACATCGACGCGAACAAGCCGTCTGGCTCGATCAAGATCCGCGTCAAGACGTACGCGTACACGCTGATGCTCCTCAAGGAGAAGCTCGAGGACAACGGCACCAAGAAGGTCGAGCTCGATCGCTCGGTCACCGTGAAGAAGCTGGAGCTCATGAAGAGCCTGGCGAACAAGCTCGCGTCGGTCGGCAAGATCGACGAGCGCCTGGATCGTGAAATGAAATCGCTCGAGGCGCAGGTCTCCGAGTGGATGGTTGCGGAAGAAGCGAACAAACCGAAGGGCAAGCGCACTGCTGGCCTCAATGTGATGCGGACCTAAGGGAAGACAGGAGAACTCATGAGCACTACGAACGAAAAAAACACCGAAATCGACGCGCTGTCCCTCGAAGGTATCGAAGCCGAGCTGAAGAAGTTCGAGATCGAGGAGCGCAAGCGCCTCGGTCTGCCGGTCGAGAACCACCAGCATTGGTTCGACGCGGTCCCGCGCGAGTTCACGCGCGAGCAGCGCGAGCACACGACCATCCTCGTCTCCGGCCTGACGATGGCGCACGACTTGTTCATCCAAGCGGCGCTGCGTGGCATTGGCTACAAGGTGATGGCGATGGACACGCCGGATAACGACGCGCTCCAGTTCGGACGCGAGTACGGCAACCGTGGCCAGTGCAACCCGACGTACTTCACCGTCGGCAATCTCGTGAAGTACCTCGACAACCTGCGCGATCAGGGCATGTCGAAGGACGACATCGTCAAGAACCACGTGTTCATCACGGCCGGCGCCTGTGGCCCGTGCCGGTTCGGCACGTACGTCACCGAGTACCGCAAGGCGCTCCGTGACTCCGGCTTCGACGGTTTCCGCGTCCTCCTGTTCCAACAGACCGGCGGCCTCAAGCAGGCGACCGGCGAGGGCGTTGGCCTCGAGATGAACCCCACGTTCTTCTGGGGCGTCGTCCGCGCGATCCTCGTCGGCGATTGCTTGAACGCGCTCGGCTATCGCATTCGTCCGTACGAAGTTGCGGCCGGTGCGACCGATCGCGCGCTCGAGATCTCGAAGCAGATCATCTCGCAGTCGTTCGAGAACAACACGTCGCTCGCCGTCGCGCTCTACAAGGCGCGCCGCGAGCTGTCGAAGGTCAAGGTCGACCGCACCCGTCCGAAGCCGCGCGTCGGCATCATCGGCGAGTTCTGGGCGATGACCACCGAAGGTGATGGCAACTACGGCCTGCAGCGCTTCCTCGAAGCCGAGGGTGCGGAGCCGGACATCCAGCTCGTCATCGCGTGGCTGCTCTACATGGTGTGGCAGGGTCGCTACGACACGGCGCAGCGCGCGAACCTGCGCGGCGTCGACAAGTCGAAGGACGAGAAGGGCGGCTCGAAGTTCAGCTTGAAGGGCGTCGACGTCCGCAAGCGGCTCGCGACGCTGTGGGCCGGCGAGAAGGTGCTGCGCGCACTGTTCCAGACCTTCGCGAAGGCGATGGGATTGAACGACTACCACCTCCCCGACATGCAGCAGATCGCGGAGGTCTCGCACGCGTTCTACGACAACAACCTCCGCGGTGGCGAAGGCCACATGGAGATCGGCAAGCTGATCCAGAACGTCGCCTACTCGAAGGTCAACATGACCCTCTCGGTGAAGCCGTTCGGATGCATGCCGTCGTCGTCGGTCTCGGACGGCATCCAGTCGTTCATCACCGAGCTCTATCCGCAGGGCATCTTCCTGCCGATCGAGACCAACGGTGATGGCGCGGTCAACGTCTACAGCCGCGTCCAGATGCAGCTGTTCAAGGCCAAGCAGCTCGCGCAGAAGGAGCTCGACAAGGCGTGCGCCGATGTCGGCATGACGATCGAGGAGGTCCGCAAGTACCTCGAGAAGCACCCGTCGATGATGTCGCCGTTCCACCGCTCGCCGCACATGGCGGGCTGCACCGCGGCGGACCTCGTCTACGAAGTCGGCGCGAAGAAGAACCGCCTGTCGTACCTCAAGACGAAGGTCGTCAACCTGGTGACCGGCAAGGCCGAGAAGTCGCACGAGGAGGCTCACGTCAAGCTCCTCGCGATCGCGCGCAACGCGGCGGCGAAGACCAACAAGAAGAACAGCGTGGTCTCGATCGCTCCGCAGATCGATCCGGAAGATCAGGCAGCGCCGCCGATTCCGGCCGGTCGCAAGAGCCTGCGCGTCGTCAACTAACCTCGGCGCCTCGCGGTGAGTTGGTTCGATAAAGCTCGCGCGCAGGCCCACGGCGCGCTCGCGAAGTTGCCGGGCAAGGTCGGCGCATCGATTCGTAAAGCGAACGATGCGCTCGGCCGGCCACTCGCCGACGAGACCGAGCTCGCGGAACGCCGCGCGTTCGAGTCGAAGTCGCCCGTGGCGACGGCGGCCGCAGCGTCACCGGCGTCCGAGACGACGGTCGCGCCGGTGATCGTCTATCACATGGACAAGACGCGGCGCGACGCTCAGAAGCTGACCGACATCCTCGACGCCAACGGCATCGAGTACAAGGTCACCAACATCCAAGAGGATGCGGCGGCACAGTACGCGGTGAAGCGCGACTCCGACGGCAAGCGCCTGCCGGTGGTGTTCGTGGCCGGCGAGTGCCTCGGCGGTCGCGAGGAGCTCGTCAACGCGGCGTCGTCGGGCGAGCTCAAGAAAAAAGTCTTCGGCGCCTGACCCGTGGTATCTACCGGCGATGCCGGACGCCGAAAAGCCCGACGACAAGTTCACCAAAGTCGCCGCCGAGAAGCTGATGGCGGCGCTCAACCGCGCCGACGAGATCGGTGGCGAGTTGCGCGACTTCATCCAGGACAAGATGAACACCGACCCGCGCTACATCCGCGCCCGCAAGGCGTGGGGGAAGCTGGTCGGCCAGGAGTTCGTGTCGGCGGAGGAGACCGCGGCGAAGGCGAAGGCGGCCGAGACCAAGCGCGCGGCGGTGGCGGCTCCGACGCCCGCGACGAAGCCCTCCGGTGCGCTGGTCGGGTTCGGCGATCCTTCGATCAAGGCGCAGATCTTCGGCAAGAAGAGCGATCCGTGGACGGGGCGCGCGATCACGATCCTCGAGCGCCTCAAGGTCCACTACGACTACGTCGATCTCGAGGAGCCGGAGAACGAGGCCAAGCTCGTGCCGCTGGTCAACGAGTGCAAGCAGCACACGGTGCCGTTCATCTATCTGCGCGGCCAGTTCATCGGCGGTTTCAACGCGCTCGCCGAGATCGAGCGCCTCGGCCAGCTCGACTTCGCGCTCATGACGCCCGAAGAGCGCGAGAAAGTCCCCGCGCACGCGCGGTTCGAGATCGTGCCGCGGCCGAACACCGACGAGCTCGTTCCGGCCGACGAGATTCCGTCCTAGCGACGGAAAGCCATCGACGATCGTGGTCCCTAGAGACGCTCATCGGTGCCGCTGACATCTTCGACCCGTTGGAGCGAGGGCCCCGGTAGGCCTTCAACACTCCGTCGGAGATCGAGTACGCTCGTGAGCCATGACGGCGTGTCCGAAGTGCCACTTGCCGCAGGAAGCGAGCGCCTGGCAGTGCGATGGCTGCGGCTTCGAGTTCCGCAAGGACTACGACAACGTCCGAACCACGTTGCGCGCGCGGCTACGCACGAGCCGCATCGTGTTCTGGGTGATGCAAGTGGTTGATCTCGGGATGGTCGGCGGCACCGTGTACCTCGCAGCGCATGGTTGGCTCTACGTCTCCGTCCCGCTCGTGGTCGCCGCCCTCGGCTTGACGGTCAACGCCGCCCGCCGGATCGCGAACGTGCGCGAGGACCTGTACTCGCTCGATCGCCGGCACGTGCCGGTGCCGACCGCGATCGTTCATCAGTGACTACCAGACGGCTTGCGCCTGGATCTTGAACACGTTCGAGTCCGGCATGGTCTCGAGCGGGACCTGGCCCGAGCGGAGCTGGATCTTGTCGCCGTACCAGTAGTGCGAGTACTGGATGAACAGCTCGCCCCAGCCATCGAGCGGGAACGAGATCTTCGGCGACAGCACGTGGAAGCTGTCGGCCGAATCGTAGACGTCGAGGATCACGCGGTCGTAGCGCATCGAGACCCGGATCTTCGGGAGCAACAAGTAGCTCGGCTCGGCGCCCCACTTGAAGTAGAGCCGGCGATCTTTGTTGTGGAGCGGATCCATCTCGTCGACCTGCGGCGAGCGCACCCACGTGCCCATACCGAATACGCGGACCGCGGTGCGCGGATCGAGCTTGATCGAGTTGTCGGTCGCGAGCGTGTACATCGTGCCGCTGCCGTCGTTGCTGCCGTCGAGGCCGAGGACGTTCTCGGTGATGCCGCGACCGCCGGTCGAGTGCTCGACCTCGAGTGCGGGCGCGAGGTAGAGCGCCTTGTCCATGTGGTAGTAGCCGAACGCGAGGTACGAGGTGCCGCGGTCGTGCGGCAGCTTGTAGTGCGCGTCGAGACCGGCGACGTACATCGTGCCGTCCTGGATCGGCGAGAGCTGGCGGTGATCGCGGGTCCACGTGCGTAGGACGTACGCGCCCAGCTCGACGGAGCCGATCGGCTGCACCGCCGCGACGTGCGCGATCGGCGTCATCCCGAGGTTTTGCTGGAGGTCGGCCTGGTGAAAGCCGATGCCGCCTTGCAGCCGCAGGCCACCGTCGAAGACGTACGCGGCCTTCGCGCCACCCTGGTGCGTCCGACCGAAGATGTACGTGTCGTACGGCTCGAGGTAGCCGTAGCGGTCCCAGAACACGCCGACCTGCACCGACAGGCGCTTGACGTCGAGGAAGTTGTTCGCGGTGACCGAGGCCTGCGCGATGCCGAGCTGGTCGGCGATGTCGGCTTGCGCGTAGTCGGAGTACAGCGACGCGAACATGCCGAACTCGACCTTGTAGTCGCCCTTGCCGGCCGAGAAGTGGAGCTCGGACCAATCGGGTTCGTAGAGCCGCGTGTACGCGAAGCCCGAGAGGTAGTAGTCGTTGTCGACGAGGTACGGCTCGCGCGTGCCTTGCGTCATCAGCGGCATGCGCGCGTAGCCGTGGAGCTCGAGCTTGACGCCGCTGAGCTCCATGCCCGGCGCGCTAGGCGAGCCCTGCGGCTCGGTGGCGACCGTGTCGGTGGTGTTCGGATCGTGGAGCGTGGGATCGGGCGTCGCGGGCGTTGGCAGCACGACCGGCCGCGCCGGTTGCGCGTCGAGCGCAGGCGCAGGCGCAGGCGCAGGCCCAGGCGCCGGTGCGGGTTCGGGGACGGCGGGCGCGCCGCCGGGGTCGACAGGGACGGGCGGCGGATCGCCGGCGTACGCGACGCCACTCACGAACAACAGGGTGACTGCGAGGCGCTTCACTACGGGATGCTCGCGAGGTGGCTCTTGCACGAGGGCAGCTCGTCGGCCGTGAGGAAGCCGCTATCGACGAGCAACGACTTCACCGTGTCGGGCGTGATCACCTCGACGCGCACGGCGGCGACCGGCACTTGCTTGCCGGCGAGCGCGATCGTCGCGGTCGTGGTCGGCGCCTCGCCGTGGAGGAGCTGGTTCGCGACCTCGGCCGCGGTCCGTGCGAGCGGCTGGATGTCCTTCAACACCTCGATCGTCTGCTTGCCCTCGCACACGAAGTTGATGTTCGCGGCGTCGGCGTCGGCGCCGGCGATGAACACGTGCGTGAGCCCGGCGGACTGCACCGCCTGGACCGCGCCGCGCGCCATGCCCGAGTTGTTCGCGAGGATCGCGTCGATCTGGTTGTGGTTGTGCGTGAGCGCATCCTCGACGGTGCGCAGCGCCTGCTCGGGCGACCACGACGAGTGGGTCTGGCGGGCGACGATCTCGATGTCACCGCGCGCGATGTACGGCGCGAGCGTGTCGTCGTAGCCGCGCGTGATCTCCATCGCGACCGAGTGTCCGGCCTGGCCGGAGAGCAGCACGTACTTGCCCTTGCCGCCGGTCGCGGCGATCGCGGCCTTGGCCTGGAGCACGCCGATCTTGTACGAGTCGTGCGAGACGTAATAGTCGAGGTCGGGCGAGACGATCGCGCGATCGTAGGCGACGACCTTCGCGCCGTGCTCGTGCGCGAGCCGCACGTAGCTCGACGCCGCTTGCGAATCGGTCGGCTGCACGACGATCACCTTCACGCCTTCGGTCAGGACGTCCTCGACCTGCGCGATCTGCTTCGCGTTGTCGTTGTCGGCGGCGAGCGTGACGTAGCGCAGGCCGAGCTGGTCCGCGCGCGCCTCGAAGTACTTGACGTCCTTCTGGTAGCGCTCTTCTTGCAACGTCGAGAGCAGAAACGCGACCTCGGGGCCGTCCTTCTGCTTGCACGCCGGCATGGCGAGCAGGCAGGTCAGGACGATAGCGATGAAACGGATCATGTGCGTTTGCCTTGCGAGAGCTGAACGGCGGCGAGCAGGACCAGGCCGGTGAAGATGAGCTGCCAGTTGGAGTCGACGTGCAGGTGGTTCATGCCGTTCGACAGCGTCGAGAACACGAGCGTGCCGAGCACGGTGCCGGCGATCGAGCCGCGCCCACCGGCGAGCGCCGTGCCGCCGATCACGACGGCGGTGACGGCATCGAGCTCGAGGAGGTTGCCCTGGTTGCCCGGCGTGACGCCGTTGACCCGCGCGGCGAGCATCACGCCCGCGATCGCGGTCAGCACGCCGACGATCACGTAGGCCGCGATCGTCGTCTTCTTGACGTCGATGCCGGACAGCCGCGCCGCATCGGGGTTGCCGCCGATCGCGAACAGATGGCGGCCGAACCGCGTGCGCTGGGTGACGAACACGCCCCAGATCGCGACCGTGCCGGCGATCAGCACTTGAACGGGCATGCCGCGATCGGCGAACACGATCAGCACGAGCGTGGCGAGGACGACCTGGGCGCCGACGCGGAGTGCGACCACGCGGGACGTCAGCGGTTCGAGCTTGAAGTGCTTGCGGCGGGCCGCATCCCGTACCGTCAGCGCGATGCCGGCGGCGAGCGCGACGAGCACGATCGCGAACGTCGCCGACACCGGAAGGCTCGACGCGAGCAATCCGAAATCGTGGCTCATCGGCGACAGGCCCTTCGAGCCCGACAGCACGAGTGCGCCGCCGCGATAGGCCTTGAACCCGGCGAGCGTGACGACGAACGCCGGGATGCCGCGCGACGCCCACCAGCCGTGCCACGCGCCGAGCAACGCACCGACAGCGACGGCCGCGACGATCGCGAGCTCGGCCGAGCCGCCGAACTTGATCTGGACGAGCGCGGCGACCGTGCCGGTCAGCGCGACACCGGCGCCGACCGACAGATCGATGCCGCGGATCAGGATCACCATCGTCATGCCGACGGAGATCACGAGCAGCACCGACGACTGCACGAGCAGCGTCGCGAGGTTGTTCTGGGTCAGGAACACGCCGCGGGTCTGCGGCAGCACCGCGAGGACCGCCCACAACAGGCCGAGCACCGCGGCCATCAACCAGATGCTGGAATCACCGCGCATCGCCACGCGGGCACTACGTTCGAGCTTCACGAGAGACCTCCTGCATCGCCGGCGTTCCTACGGCGAGCTGCATGCCTACGGCGAGCTGCATGCCTACGGCGAGCTGCATGATCGACAGCGGCGTGATGTCGGCGCCGCGGAGCTCGCCGGCGCGGACGCCTTCGCGCAGCACGATCACGCGATCGGCGAGCCGTACGACCTCGGGCAGATCCGAGGACGCGAGCACGACCGCGTGGCCGCGCGCGGTCAGGTCTTCGACGAGCGCGTAGATCTCGGCCTTCGCGCCGACGTCGACACCGCGGGTCGGTTCGTCGAGCAGCAGCACGCGCGGCGCGAGTTCGAGCCACTTGCCGATCACGACCTTCTGCTGATTGCCGCCCGATAGCGTCGCGACCTCCGCGGCGAGCCCGGGCGCCTTGATCGAGAGCTCGCGCAATCGGCCGAGCGCGGACTGCTCGGCCTTCGCATCGTCGACGACGCCGAGCTTCGACATCCGGCCGAGCGCCGACAGCGCGAGGTTGTCGGCGACCGTGAGGCCGAGCACGAGGCCCATCGCCTTGCGATCCTCCGGCACGTACGCGAAGCCGGCGGCGATCGCGCCGCGCGGGCTGGAGAGATCCGCGGCCTTGCCGTCGACGGTCACCGAGCCCGTGTGTCCGGCGCGCGCGGTGCCGAACAGCGCCGACAGCGTGGCGGTGCGGCCCGAGCCCATCGCGCCGGCAAGCGCGACGACCTCGCCGGCGGCGACCTCGAAGCTCAGGCCGTCGACGACGACGCGGCCCGGCAGCGTGGGGTGCGCGACGCGCAGATCGTCCACGCGTAGGACCGTGGACGTCGACGTGCACGTGACACGTGCACGTGCACGTCCACGATCTCCGGCTCCAGCTCCGGCTCCAGCTCCGGCTCCGGCTCCGGCTCCAGTCATCAGCGGCACCAGATCCACCGTCGGCGCGACGACCTCGACCAGCTCGCCATCGCGCAACACCGCGACGCGATCACACAGCGCCGCGATCTCCTCGAGTCGATGCGAGATGTACACGAACGCCGCACCGGCCGCCCGCCGCGCGCGGATCAGCGCGAACAACTTCTCGCTCTCTGCCTCCGACAATGCGGCGGTCGGCTCGTCGAGCACGAGCACCTTCGCGTCGTCGGCCAACGCGCGCGCGATCTCCAGACACTGCTGCACGCCGACGCCGAGCTCGCCGACCGGCTGCGCATAGTCCAACGCGTGAGCGTCTGCACCCAACACAGGTGCCAGCATCACGCGCGCCTTCGCCTCGAGCTCCGCTCGATCGATCATGCCGAGCCAGGCGACCATGCCGAACCGAGTCGGCTCGCGGCCCAACATCAGGTTCTCCGCGATCGACATGTCGGGGACCAACGCGAGCTCCTGATGCACGATCGCGACGCCCGCCTCGCGCGCGTCGCGCGTCGAGCGGAACCTCTGCACGCACCCGTCGATCACGACGTCGCCGGAGAACTCGCTGTAGACGCCGCCGAGGATCTTGATCAGCGTCGACTTGCCGGCGCCGTTCTCGCCGACCAGGCCGAGCACCTCGCCGGGCGCGATCGTCAAGCTCACGTCGTGCAGCGCGCGCACGCCCGGGAACGTCTTGCCGATGTGGCGCAGCTCGATCATGGGCGTCGCCGAATGACCCACAAGCCGACGAGCACGAGCATCACCGCGTTGCCTCCGGAGCCCGGGCCGCCCTGGCACGCACACGCGACGCCGGTGCGCTCGCCGCCCGTCGACGAACCGCCGCCGAGTCCACCGCCGGTGCCGCCGTCGGGATAGTCACCCTGATCGTAGTCGCCGCAATCGGCGTGCTCGTACGCCCCCGCGCGATCGAGCAGCGTCAGTTGATACGCGCCGGCGCCGTAGCCGACCATCGGGATCGATCCGGCGTACGAGCCGATCGCGCCGCCCGACGAGATCGTGTTGTAGAGCTCCGGCAGCAAATTGTAGTTCGCCGACGCCTGGCTGCTCACCCACGCGAGCAGCGAGTCCGCCTTCGCCGTCTGCCCGGCGCGCCGGAACGCATCGCTCGCGCGCAGATCGATCAAGATCCACTCGTTGATGTCGTAGGTGTCCTGCGAGCCCTCGAGCCGCTTGTAGCCACCGGCCGGCGTGACCAGGTGTTGCAGCCCGTCGAGCGTCGCCTTCGCGGTCGTGTTGTCCGCGCCGATCACGCCGAAAGTCAGCGCTTCGACCGTCGAGCCATCGTGATAGTTCGCGCCCGATTGCAGGCGCTCGAGCGAGCCGGCGAGCACGTTGTTGGTGTCGACGAACGCCGCCGACAGCGTGTTCGCCGTCTTGGTCGCGAGGTCCTTGTACTTCTGGACGTCGTCCATCCGGCCCGCACGGCGCGCGAGCGTCGCCATGTCGCAGAACCCGCGCGCGCTGGTCGCGGTCGTGTACAGGAAGTGCTGGCGGTTGCCCCAGTGGACCTCCCAGATCGACGCGTCGGCGATCGTCATCCCCGACGGCTCCATGTTCGCGGCGAGCGGCTCGGCGACGCCGGACTTGATCGCGTCGTAGACGGTGTCGCCCTTCTTCGTGGTCTCCGACAGCCACGCCGCATCGCCCGACGCGTCGACGTATTGCCGCGCGGCCCACAGGTACAGTCCCCAGCCGTCGATCTCGATGTTGCGCGTCGTCGAGCCCGAGTAGTCGGCCTCTTCTTCGCCGTCGCCGTAGTAGCGCACCGTCGAGATCCGGTACTGGACGTTGTTGAGGTAGCTGCCGTACTTGTTCGCGTCGGCGTCGAGGAAGAAGTTCAACGAATCCTTCGCGCGATCCGCGTGGCCGCTGCGCGCGAGCGCGGTCGTCGCGTAGGTCGCGTCGCGCACCCAGGCCGTGTGCCACGCCCCCGGCGGTAAGCTCGCGAGCATCATCCCGTGATTCTTCAGCCGCGGCGTCTCCTGGTAGGGCTCCATGATCTGGCCCATGCGCAGCACGGCCTCGGCCTGGCGCCAGACCTTGGTCTCGGCGTCGCTCAACCCCGCGGGCGGTGCCGCGCGATACGTATCCCACTCGGCGAGCAGATCGTCGTGCAGCTTGTCGGCGGTGCGCCCGTTGAGGAACGTCGCCCAGTTCGCCGCCGCGCCGCTCGCGTTGCCGTCGGCGTCGAACAGGATCGCGACGCCCCACCACGCGCTCGCTCCCGGCGCGAGCGTGCCGAGGTCCTTTTGCTCCGCGTTCTTTTGATCCGTGCCGCTGCAGCTCGCCTGCATCGTCAGCAGCCCGCCGCCTTGCACGGTGGTGTACGCGTTCGCGTTGCAGCTCGAGATCTCCGCGCCGCCGATCGGCGCGTAGACCATCGCGCCACCACCGGGGCCGGTCTCGGTCGCGACCGTGCCGTCCCACGCGATCGTCTCGCCGTTCGCATCGGGCGCATCGGGGTTCGACGCCGAGCCGAGCTTGAAGTTGTGGATCGCGAACGCGGTCACCGGCACCGCGCTGCCGCTCGAGTTCGTGACCTTGAGCAGCATCACGTGCGCGTTGCCCTGGTAGCCGAACGGCGAGACCATGAACGTCTCGGCGGTCACGCCGCCGTACGCGACGGACGTCCGGATCATGTTGGTCTCTTCGACGTAGCCGACCTCGCTCGGGGTCGTGCTGCTCAGCCAGGTCGCGGAGCTTCCCGCCTTGATGCCGAAGTAGGTGTCGTAGGCGAGGTTGCGGCGCACGATGCCTTCGCCGTCGGGGTTCGCCGGGTTCGACTTGAGATACCGGTAGGGGCGCTCGAGGAACTGCTTGATGGCGTTCGCGTCCTGGTCGTAGACCTGGAACCCGAAGCCGTTGCCGGTCACGAGGTAGCGAAACGACGCGACGGGATCGACCGCCGCCGCGGGTTGCGCGGCCGCGGCGACCAACGCGAGAGCCGGGATCAACCGTCGGAGCATCTGGCTCGGCGCGTTTCCAATATGTATGCCGCCGGAAGTCGTGAATTTCATACGGCCCGGTCGGCCGCTCGGGTTGCGAAACGAAACGTTCCGGCGCTGCCATTCGCGACGCCGCGCCGATATCTCCGCTCAGCCGCTGGAGAGTCGATTTCGGTTCGCGTGGCATAGGCTTTGAACTACGTTCCGCACCGCATGCGCGCCGTTGCGTTTGTCATCGTCATCGCAACGTGGGCAGCTTTGGCCGCCTGTCAGCCACCGGGCTATTCGACGCATCACGTCGATGCTGCCGGCAGTGGCGCGGACGCCCCGGCTACGACCGTCGATGCGAGCCCGGATGCCCCGCCCTCGGGTGTCTGCGACGACATGTTCCGCCTCGACGGCCACGGCGCCGCCATGACGGCCTGGGTCAGCGGCGACTTCTGCGCCTGGGGCGTCGACCCCGACCACGGAGCGTTCCCCCTGACCAAGGGCACCGACGGCGCGTGGACGGGGACCCGACAGTTCACGCCCGGCACCTACCAGTACAAGTTCGTCGTCGACAGCACGATGTGGATTCCGGACCCGAACGATCCGAACGTCGTCGACGACGGCTTCGGCGGGCATAATAGTCTCTACACCTGTACTCCCTAACCTCCATCCACGCTCGCGAGCGCACGTTGTTCGCATGAGGATCACGATCCACGACGCGCGTGGACCGCGCACGCTCGAGATCGGGGTGCGCCTCGATCTCGGTGGCGATCCCACGTGGGTGATCGGGCCGGGACTCGACGGGCCGTGGCGCGCGCAGTTTTCACGGACCGCCTCGGGCTATCAGTTCGAGCTCCACATCGACGACGATCGAACGTTCTACGTCGCGAGCGGCTCGGCGATGCTGCTCGAGATCGAGCGCCCGCGTCACGTCGAGGCCGGCGACCTCGTCCGCGTCGGCGCCGTGGCGATCACGATCGGCTATCTGGTCGAGTTGTTGCCGCCGGCCGCCGCGCTCGAACCGCGCGAGCGCCAGCTCCTCGGCTTGGTCGCCGCGGAGCTCGACGACGACGCGCCTCGTCGCGTGCTCGCCGACTACTGGCTCGAGCGCGGCGATCCGCGCGGCGCGCTGATCCACGCGCAGTGCGAAGGCGATGCCGCGGCCGCGGCAACGCTGCTCGACGAGCACGGTGCGGCGTGGCTCGAACCCCTGCGGCTCGCCGGCCTCGCCGACATGCAGTTCGTGCGCGGCTTCGTCCCGTCGCTGCTGCTCGGCAACGAACCGCTCGCGACCTGGCCGGGGCTATTTCGGTTGGCGCCCGTCGCCTACGAGGTCGCGATGCGGCGCGACTCGCACGTGTCGCATCAGTACGGCATCGTCACGGTGCCGGCGACGCGCCGCTCGGCGACCGAACAGGGGCCGGTCTCGCTGAAGTACGCGATCAACGATGCGGCCGACTTCATCACGCGCGAGCACGCGATCCTCGCGCTGTTTCGCGGACCGCACCTCGCGCGGATGCTCGACACGGCGCACGGCCGCGACATGGTCGGGATGGTGTTCGCCGACGAGCCGCGGCTGTATCGCCTGCTCCGCGAGCGGTTCGACGAACCGTCGACGATCGAGCTCGGTGTGCAGATCGCGGACGCGCTCGTCGAGCTCCACGCGCTCGGCATCGTCCACGGCGACGTCGGGCCGGACCACGTCACGATCGCGGAGGGCACCGCGAAGCTCGTCGACTTCGCGATGGCGCGCGGCAAACAACCACTGCCACCGTTGCCCGTGGGGACGTTGGCGCCGCACATTCCGCGCTACCTCGCGCCGGAACAAGTCGGGGCAGGGCGGGTCGAGCGCGCGAGCGACGTCTGGGCGTTGGCGATGATGCTCGCGCGCGTGCTGCTCGGCCGGCATCCGATCCAGGCGCACGATGACTACCGGATGCTGCTCGCGATCCGCAGCGCCGATGTCACGGTCCCGAAGACCACGAGTGGGCTCGGCGCCCTGCTCGCGACCGTGCTCGTCGCAGATCCGGTGGCGCGGCCGTCGGCGGCGGTGTTGCGCGAAGCGCTCGCGTGGGTCGCTGCCGAGGCCGGCTTCGCGACCGGCCCGAAGCTGCTCGTGCGCTAGTACTCGTCGTGGCGGACGACGGTAATCGGGCCGGCGTTCGCCGCTTCGAGCGCCGGTCGCGCCAGCTCGGCGGTCGTCACCGCGACGGTCACCGCGTTCTCGGGATGAAAGTGGCGAGCGCACGCGGCGCGGACGTCGGGGCCGGCGAGCTGCGCGAGCGCCTCGGGCAGATTCGCGGTGTAGCCCGCGGGCAGATCGAACAAGCTGTCGCGCACCGCGAGCTGCATGCGCTGGCGTGCGGTCGCGACGTGAAACGGCATCGCACCGACGAGGTAGCTGCGCGCGAAGTCGACCTCGTCGTCGGTGGGGCCCTTCGCGGCGTAGTCGGCGAACAGCTCGAGCGTGAGGGCGACGGCCTGGCCGGCGACATCGATGCCGGCAGCCATCCAGATCTCGAACCAGTGGGGCAGGCGGGAGCGGCGCAGCGCGCAGCCGGCGCCGTAGCTCCAGCCGCGCTTGACCCGGATCTCCTGCATCAGCCGCGAGCTGAGCATGCCGCCGAACACGGCCTCCGCGATCGCGAGCGCGGCGGTGTCGGGGTGGCCGTAGCGCACGGCGAGGTGGCCGACGCGGAGCTGCGCCTGCGTGCGATCGGGCTTGTC
>JBDTJY010000107.1:0-10826 GCA_039935615.1 Kofleriaceae bacterium | reverse complement strand
GCGCACGCCGACGAGCCCGACTACATCACCTACAAGGTCAAGCCCGGCGTCACGATCGATCTGGTCGCCGCGGAGTTCTACGGAGATCACGCGCGCACGGTCGTGTTCATCGTCGACGAGAACAAGTGGAAGACCTATCGCAAGCTCAATCCGGGCGAGCGCATTCGCGTTCCGGTGACCAGAGAGATCACGACCTCGAAGGGCGATGATCTGCCTAAGCTCGCGAAGCAGTACCTCGGGGATCCGGACCGCGCGGTGTTCCTCGCGCAGTACAACGGCATGCAGGCGACCGAGATCCCGGCGGCCGGCGTCGTGCTGCGGCTGCCGTTTCGCGTCACGCACGTCGCGCAGACCACCGAATCGCTCGCCGCGATCTCTCAGTTCTATTTCGGCGACGCCAAGCAGGTCGAGATGCTGCGCACGTACAACAACCTCGGCGACAAGACCGCGATCGAGAAGGGCGACTCGATCATCGTGCCGGTGATGAACGTCCGCGTGCACGCGGAGCGCTTGCCGGCGCCCGAGCCCGAGGCGCTCGCGCGGCGCAAGGATCACGAGGCGGCGAACGAAGCCGCCGCCGCGGCACTTCCGGCGGCACGGATCGCTGCGCTGCAAGGCAACTACGGCGACGTCGCGAAGTCGCTCGCGGACGCCGGCAAGAAGATGGAATTCCTCGACGAGCCGCTGTTCGGTCAAGTCGGCATGTTGCTCGGCAAGGCACTGGTCGCCGGCGGCGACAAGGCCGGTGCGGTCGCGATCTACGAGCAGGTGCTGAGTCGCGAGCCGCACCGCGAGCTGTCCGCGTACTACGAATCTCCGACGGTGCTCGAGGCGTGGCGCGCGGCCAAGGGCCATGTCACGGGCGAGTAGTCTCGTCGTTCTCGTCGCCTGTGGTGGTGCGAAGCAACCGATGTCGGCCGCGCCGAGCGTCGCGCATGCGATCGCCGCGACGCTGGACGCGGCCGGGCACAGCCGTACGCCGTGGCGCTGTGTCGCCGCGGATCTGCCCGAGCTCGCACCCGGTAGCGTCGGTGGGTGGCACGTCGCGGTGCATTCGCTGACCCATGCGGCGACCCCGCAGCTCGTGATCGGCGTGATCGCCGATGCCGGCGGCGCAGATCCGAAGACGCTCGCGGCGCTCGGCCGCATGCGCGCGAAGTTGGACGCAGCACAGGTCGAGCTCGTGCTGGTGCTCGGCGGCATGGCCACGACCGAGCCCGAGCTCGAGGCGACGTTGGGCGTGCTCGCGAAGCCGACGTCGCCGGTGATCGCGCTGCCCGGTGATCTCGAGGCGGTCGGCGCGGAGACCGCGGCGATCGCGGCGCTCACCGCAAAGGGCAACCCGGTGATCGACGGTCGGCTGGTGCGCTGGATCGAGCTGCCCGAGGTCACGATCGGCACGGTCGCCGGCACCGGTAGCGTGCTGCGCTTGGCCGCGGGTGGCGAAGGCTGCGCGTGGCACGCCGAAGACGTGGTCGAGCTCTACCAGGAGCTCGCCGCGCGGCCCGGGTTGCGGATCGCCGCGCTCGCCGAGGCGCCGCGCGAAGGATCGTCCGGCGAGCTCGATCTCGCCGCCCCCGCGATCGACCTGGTCCTCCACGGCCCCACGCAGCCGGCACCCTCGGCGGCGCAAGCCGGTGGCCGCGACGGTGCGCACGTCGGCCTGTCGCCCGGCACCGCCGGCGCGACGCCACGCCTTCCCGAGACTCGCCCACCGGCGGCCGGGTTGCTCACGCTGCGTGGAACTGCCTGGTCCTGGAAGCCGTTGCTCGACAAGTAGGTTGCCGCTCGGCAACAAACCTTCACTCAACAGCGCGTCGCCGAGCCACACATCGCGCGGTACCATCACACCGTGTCGTCCACGCCGGCGCCCAAGTTCGTGTGCCCGCGGTGCCGGAGCTCGTTCGAAGATCCGTGTCACTTCTGTCGCGAGTGCGGCGCCGATATGACGCGCGCGAGTGCGCTCGATGCCGCGCGCGTCGAGCCGACGTCGGTGACCGACAGCACCGACGCGGTGACCGAGGCCGTGATCGATCGCCGGCTCAACGACTCGAATCAAGCGTGGCTCGGCAAGGTCGTCGACGGTCGCTACAAGGTGATGGAGGTGATCGGGCGCGGCGGCATGGGCGTCGTCTATCGCGTCGAGCACCTGCGCATGGGCAAGGTCGCCGCGATGAAGGTGTTGCATCGCGATCTCGCGAGCGACCCCGATGTCGTGCAGCGCTTCGAGCGCGAAGCGGCGGCGGTGTCGCGCCTGCACCACCCGCATACGGTGCAGGTGTTCGACTTCGGGACGGCGCAAGGCGCGCTGTACCTGATCATGGAGTACGTCCGCGGCCTCGATCTCGGCAGCATCATCTCGCGCGACGGGCCGTTGCCGTGGTCGCGCGCGGCGCCGCTGCTCGCGCAGATCTGCGGCGCGCTCGGCGAAGCGCACGAGCTCGGCATCGTGCATCGCGACTTGAAGCCGGAGAACGTGTTGATCACCCGCACCGGCAACGGTCGCGACTACGCGAAGGTCCTCGACTTCGGGCTCGCGAAGCTCGAGCAACAGCAAGCACCGACCACCGCGACCGATCGCCAACAGATCGTCGGCACGCCGTACTTCATGTCGCCCGAGCAGATCCGCGGCGACGATGTCGATGCGCGCAGCGACATCTACTCGTTCGGCTGCTTGATGTTCGAGGTGCTGACCGGACAACACCTGTTCACCGGCTCGACCGCGGTCGGCGTGTTGACGAAGCACCTGACCGTCGACCCCGACGCACCGTCGATGCGTGCGCCGAAGCTCGGCATCGATCCGCAGGTCGACGCGCTGTGCGCGAAGGCGCTCGCGAAAGATCCGACGATGCGGTTCCAGACCGCGACCGCGTTGGTCGAGGCGATCGAAGAGGTCTATGCCGACACCGTCGGCAGCGCGACCGGCGCGGGCTCGCGATCGCGCAACCGGGCGTTCGCGATTCCGGTCCAAGAGGAGAGCGACGTTCGGCTCCGCCGCTCCGACATCGACGCGTTCGAGCGCGGCATGAAGCGCCAGCGCTACGTCACGCTCGGCTTGATGATCACGCTCGTCGCCGGTGCCGCCGGCGGTGCCGCGTACGTGCTGACCCGGCCGCAGCCGGTGCTGTCCGAGGAGCGCGAGCCGAACGACGACATCGCCCACGCGAACAAGATCGCGCGGACTGTCACCGGCCACCTCGGCAAGCGTCACTCGCCGGAGGCCGGCGATCGCGACACGTTCATCGTGCCGTGGCCCGCGGGCACCAAGCGCGTGGTCTCGGTGCGGGTCAGCGGGCTGCCGAACGTCGACGTCAACCTCGCGCTCACCGATGGCGATGGCCTGCACGGCGCGGTCGCCGACGAGGGCCAGCTCGGCGAAGGCGAGATGCTGCACCGCCGGTCGATCGATGGCTCGCTCGTGATCTCGATCGATCAGACGCTGCTACCGAACCAGCATCTGCCGGTCGAGAACGTCAGCGACCTCTACACCGTGACCGTCGTCGAGGAAGATCCGACCGCCGGCGAGGTCGAACCGAACGGCACCGACGCCGACGCGAACCCACTCGAGCTCACCAAGGAGCTCCGCGGCTACCTCGATACCCGCGGCGACGTCGACGTGCTGCGCTGGACCGGCGACACCGGCACGTTCAACGTCGTCGTGCGCGCCGACGGCATTCCGCTCGCGTGGCACATCGGCGACGGCAACGCACGTACGCCCGGCGCCGCGAGCGTACAGCTCCAGCACGGCGACCTGATCCGGATCGAGCGCACCGACAAGGGGCAGAAGGGTTCCCTCTCCGGCCGCGATCAGCCGTGGTCGATCGCCGTGACGAAGTAGCGGTCTACGCAACTGAACGTGACGCATTCGCCGCATCGGCGTTACGCTCGTGCGATGCGGAGGGCGCTGATCTGTCTCGTCGTGCTCGCAGCGTGCGGTGATGACGCCGTCGGGCCCGCGTGCCCCTCGCCGCCCGAACCGTTCGCGGTCGGATCGACCACCGGTCATCCCGATCCGCTCGGTGCGAGCGCGACCGAAGCGCGCGCCGGTCGGATCCACGCGAGCCAACTGCCGATGGTGAGCTCCGGCCTCGTCACCTGGGCCGACAACGACTTCGTGCTCGCAAACGACAAGGTCGCGCTCGTGATCGAAGACGTCGGTGATAGCGACCTCTACGATCCGTGGGGTGGCCGCCCGGTCGGTGTCGCGCGGATGGCGAACGGCGCGCTGATCGAGCCCGCGAACTTCGGCGAGTTCTTCATCCTGACCGGCCGCTCGACGGTCGTCACCGATTCGGTCACCGTGATCAACGACGGCAGCGACGGCAACCCCGCGGTGATCCGCGCGCGCGGCAAGCTGCACCCGGTGCCGTTCTTCGAATCGGTGATCGCGGTGGTCTACGCCGATGACCTCACCGATATCGACGCGGCGATCGACTACACGCTCGCGCCCGGCAGCGAGCACGTCGACATCACGATGCACTACGCGTCGCCGCGCGGCGAGGACACCGTCGAGGCCTCGACGATGCACGCGTTGATGTACACCGATCGCATGCCGACGTTTCAGCCGGGACTCGGCTTCGACCCGCGGCTCGCGAACACGCCGTACATCGCGTCGGTCGACGACGATGCGACGAGCTGGGGCTACATCGCGGCCGATGGCCCGATGGGCAGCTCGCTCGCGGTCTCGGGCTTCCTCGGTGCGTTCACGTCCGGCTTCACGATCGCGGCGTGCGGTACGACCGACCGCGCTCACGCCCAGCTCGTGATCGGTGGCCCCGGCCTCGACGGCATCGTCGGTGCGGTCGCGCGCACGCGGGGCGACACGCAGCGCGAGATCACCGGCACCGTGACGCGCGCCGGAGTCGCGGCACCCGGTGTGCGCGTCCACGCGATCGAGGTCACGGGCATGGACTCCTACCTGACGCGCACGACCACCGATCCGAACGGTCACTACACGCTGCACGTCCCGATCGATGCGAACGTCCGCGTCGATGCGTACAAGCGCGGCGACGCGCTCGGCTCGACGACGATCGGCGCGGGCGCGACCGGAGACGTCGATCTTCCGGCGACCGGATCGATCCACGTCGTCGCGACCGAGAACGGCACCGCCGTGCCCGTGCGGGTGCAGGTGATGCCGACCACGCAGACGATCACGAGCGTCCCCGCGCACTACGGCGAGCCCGCGATCGCGGATGGGCGCTTGCACGTCGAGTACGCGACCACCGGCGACGTCACACTGGCGGCGCCTCCCGGCGATTGGAAGGTCGTGGTGTCGCGCGGCTACGAGTACGAGCTCGTCGAGCAGACCGTCACCGTCGCGGCCCATGCGACCGTCACGGTCACGGCACCGCTCGAGCGCTCGGTCGCGACGCCGAACATCCAGTGCGGCGACTTCCACGTCCACACCTGGCGCTCGAACGACTCGGGCGATCGCGCGCTCACGAAGGTCGCGCAAGCGGTCGCCGACGGTGTCGAGATGCCGGTGCGCAGCGATCACGAGTGGGTCGGCGACTTCTCGGCCGAGATCGCGGCGCTCGGTGTCGGCGCGTTCGCGTTTTCGATCAGCTCGATCGAGCTGACCTCGTTCGAGGTCTGGGGCCACATGGGCGTGGTGCCGCTGATCCCCGATCCGACCAAGCCGAACAACGGCGCACCGAAGTGGCAATCGTTCCCGACCGCGGCGCGCCCCGACGATCCGTTCACGACGATGTCACCACCCGACGTGTTCGATGCGGTGCGCGCGCGTCCCGAGCAACCGGTCGTGATCATCAACCATCCGCACAGCGGCAAGAACTACTTCCCGTACGTCGGCTACGACCCGGCGACCGGCACCGCGAGCATGGTCTCGGATTGGGACACCAAGTTCACGCTGATCGAAGTGTTCAACGATTCGGGCTGGCTCTCCAACCGCAGCGGCACCGTCGAGGATTGGCTCGGCATCCTGCGCGCGGGTCGCCGCGTGTTCGCGGTCGGCTCGTCGGACTCGCACGGCATCGCGACGTCGCCGGTCGGCTATCCACGCACGTGCTTGGCGGTCGGCACCGACGATCCGACCCAACTGAACGCCTACGCCGTGCGCGATCAACTCGCCGCCGGGCACGCCACGGTGAGCGGCGGCATCTACGTCTCCGCCGCGATCGGCACCACGGGTCCCGGCGACACCACGACCGGCGCCGGCAGTCCGCAGAACGTCGACGTCACGATCCAGGCCGCGACGTGGGTCGATGTCACCGCGATCGAGGTCATCGTCGACGGCCAGACCGTCGACACGATTCCGATCATGCCGGGCGACGCCGATCCGAACAATCACGTGATCCGCTGGCACGGGGCGATCCCGGTCCAGGTCCGCGCGTCGGGCGGCTTCGTCGTGATCGCGGCGTACGGCACGGCGGCGCTCGAGCCGGTGCATCCGGGGCGGATTCCGTTCGGTATGGCGAATCCGATCTTCGTCACGCCGTAGGCGCGCTACGCCCGGGTCAGCAACACGACGCGACGCTCGTACGCTTGCAGCTTCGCGAGGGCGTCGTGGAAGGCGGCGTACTGCGCGGTCTCGAGCACGAGCTTGTCGAGCTTGAGCTCGTCGTGACACGACACGGTCTGACCGGTCGCCGCACACGCCGACGAGAACGCCACACCGTCGACCGAGCCCTCGAGCTTCTCCGGCACGTACGCGACCTTCCAGCCCGACGGGATCTGGACGGTGACGTCGCCGGTCTCGGTGCGCGGCGCGCCGATCCACAGCGGGTACTTGCGCTTCGACAGCGCCGCGGCCGGCACATCTTCGGCGACGCCGAGCGTGACCGGCGGCATCTCGAAGTTGCGGAAGTTGCCTTGCGCCGACGAGTAGCCCGGCACCGCGACGTGGTGAGTGACCGAGATGCCACCGTGCACCGCCATCGTGTCGCTGACGTCGTGACCCTTGTCGACCGCCGACGCCGACAGCGCGCCCGCCGCGTTCTGGAAGAACTTGTCGAGGTTCTCGCCCTTCAACGCGCGGAGCTCGTTGGTCGCGCGATCTGCGAACCAACCGGTGAGCTCGTACTTGTACGTCGCATCGAGATCGCCGTTCGCGGCGAGCACGTAGTTCGCGGTGACATGCGAGACCGACGACGACGGATCCGCCGCCGGGCGCTGCCCGAGCTCCGAGCCGCCCTTCGCGATCGGCAGCACGAGGCTGTCCTGGCCGGCGAGCACGAAGTCGTACTGGCCGTGCTCGTCGGCGGGGTTGAGCCAGACGTCCTTCTGATCGACCGAGAGCTTCGCGACGATGTGATCGAACTGCGCGAGCGTCGGCACGGTCTGGATCACCGGCACCTTGCCCGAGCGTACGAGCACCGGGCGTCCCTGGATGTTCTCGGCGGAGGCGAGCGCGAGCAGAAGGCCGACCTTGTCGCGCGCGTCGGCGTACTTGTTCGCGAGGACGTCGGCCGGCGGGTGGGGCTCGTAGCCGGCGCCACCGAGCGGCACGTCGACGCTGTGGATGTCATGCGCGACGAACGCGAACAGCCGCTGCGCCTTCTCGGCATCGTTCGCGGCGCCCGCGACGAGCTTGTCGGCGACCGACTTGACGTCGGGCGTGACCGCGAGCTTGTCGAGGAACCGCGCCGCGATCGGCTCGAGCACCTTGGCCCACGACGGTTGGAAGCCGATCACGAGGCGCGGCAACACCGCTTCGTCGACCTGCGAGCTGCTCTCGCGCGCGCGATCGGCTTGCTTCGCGACGTGGAACGTCCAGGTGTGACCAGCCGCGGTGTTCGATTCGGTTGGCTCGAGATCGAGGCCCTCGACGGCAAACTTCGGCGTCGTGCCCGCGGGCGCGGTCACCGTGATCGTGCGATCGAGGATCGGATCCCACTCGCCGAGCGAGACCTCCGCGCCCATCGGCGAATCCGGGCCCGGCTTGGTCGTGCGCGTGGTCTCGAGCTCGATCACCGAGCCCTTGTCGACGGCGGGGAACGACACGACGCGCTCGCGCACGTCGGAGTAGATCGTCGCGCCCGAGACATACGACGGCACGATGTCGCCGATCTCCTCGGGCGAGGCCGCGTGCACTTCGCCGTCGGCATTGACGGTGCGCGCGGTATCGACCGAGAGTGACTGGCGCTTGCCGTCGAACGGCAGGTGCACGTCCGCGAACTTCTCCTTCGCGCGCTGCGCGTCGAGCAGCTTCACGATCGACTTGGTGTGATGGACGATCGTGCCATCCGGCTTCAGCGTGAAGTCGTCGTGCTCGAGCGCGACCACCGCGTCGGCCTGCGGATACTCGGTCTGACCGGGTCCACCTTGCGCGAGCGTGGTCATCATCGCGAGATCGGGATCCTTCGACGCGTCGACCTTCGGCGCTTCCTTCTTCGCCCACGGGTCCGCGGCCGCGACGGCCTTCGGCGCGGCCTTGTCGGCGTCTTTCGCTTTGCAGGCCCCAGCGGTGGAGAGCACGGCGACGAGCAGCAGGACCTTGTTCACGACTTACCTCCCGCGAGGATCACCGGTTGGCGCGCGACCTGGCTCATCGAGCCGAGCGCGCTGCGCAGCTCCTTGTACTGACCGGGGTCGAGGAAGCGACTCTTCAACTGGAAAGAGCGGTGACACTTCACGGTCGTCGCGTCGGCCTTCGCGCACGACGCGACCAGGCTCGACGACTTGCTCGTCGCCTTCGCATCGTTCGGCAGCGCGACGACGTTCGTGCCCGCGGGCAGCGTGATCGTCTCGTCCTGGTCGTACTGGAACGTGACGTGCGCGTCGAGGCCGTACTTGCGGTTCGGCTCGCTGCCGAGCAACTGCGGCATCACGTTCTCGACGAGGCCGAGCGCACCCGACGTCACGACCGAGCGCAGCAGCCGATAGTCCCCGGTCTTCGGCGCCGCGTTCGGCACCTTGATCTCGAGGTTGATCTCCATCGGGTTGAACAGCGCGAGCGCGCTCGACACGTCGAACGAGACCAGCTGCGCCTCGGGCAATGCGTGGTGCAGGACCTGCTCGAGCGCCTCTTGTTGCTGATCCTTGCTGAGCATCGCGCCGGCCGAGCGCACGATCAGATCGAACATGCCCTTGGTCTCGAGCTTGATCTTCGAGGTCATCGAGCCATCGGCGGCGATCACGGTGGTCGCGGTCGCGTGGCCGAGGTTCGCGCCCGGATCGATCGCGGGGATCGCCGAGAGCGCCTCGCCCTTCAACGTCGACACCAGCGTCGACTGCTCGGCTTCGTAGCCGGGCAACAGCGCGGTGTTGTTCTTCGCGGTCGGATCGATATACGTCCAACCGCCGCCGTGCTTCGGCATCGCCACGATCGCGTGGTTGAAGCCGTCGTACGCGATCTTGTTCAACACCGGATCGCCGACGTTGGTCAGCACCGGATACGCCTGGATGCCGCTCTCGCGCAGCATCGAGGTCAGGAGGATCGAGACATCGCGGCAGACGCCCCAGCGCGACGAGAACGTCTCGCTCGCCTTGCGCGGCGTGTAGCCGGTGCGCGGGCCGACGCCGAGGCCGCGATAGCGAATGTCCTGCGCGACGAAGTCGTACAGCGCCTTGATCTTGTCGTCGTCGGACTTCGCATCCTTGGTCAGCTCTTTGACCTTCGCCTTGATGTCGGGCGTCGCCTCGAGCTGCGCCTCGGTCAGCTTCGCCCACCACTGCGAGAAGTGCTGCCAGCTCGGATCGGTCGTGACCACCAGCATCGGCACCTCCGTCGAGAAGTCCATCGCGGCCTCCGGCACGAGCTGCGGCTCGTTCTTCGCGCTCCACGCGTAGTGCATGCGATCGCCGACCTTGGCCTTCGTCGAGTCGATCCTCGAGCCGCGATCGCCGTGATAGACCTGCGCGGTCAGCGGCATCGTCGCCGGGCCGTCGACGGTGTAGCTCGCCTCGAGCACCGGCTCGGTGGTCTGAAAGCCGAAGATGTCGTTGAAGTAGTTCATGCGCGTCGGCAGCAGGCGCGTGAGCTTGTAGGTGAGGTCGACGACGTCGCCGACCGCGAGGTTCGCGAACGTCACCTTGATCGCGCGACCGTTCGGGTCGTAGATATTCGCTTCGCCCGATTGCTCGACGTCCTGCATGTCCTTCGCGGTGACCGGCGCGATCGTGCCGTCGGCCTTGACGACCTGCGCGAGGATCACCTCGAGCTTCTCGGCGTCCTTCGCGTAGTACAGCGAGTTGCTCGCCGCCTCGGTCTTGCCGACCTGGGTCAGTACGAGCTGCGCGACGTGCGTCGTGTTCGTGAACTGGCCGTCGGGCTGATACGCGACCGCCTGATCGGAGATCACGGTCACGAGGTTCGCGCTGGGATAGTCCTTCGCGTGGACTCTCTTCAGCGCGTCCGTGATCTGTGGATCGACGTCGGCGTACGCCGATCCGCCGAGGACGCACAATGCGGTTGCCGCGAGCAGGTTCCTCATGCGGCAGCAGTAGCGCCAGTTCGGGGCCATGACACCCAATACCTGATGGCAGGTGGTGTGATTCCCAGCTCTCGCGCGACAAATCCCCCGTCGCAGTAGCGTCGCACCCTGCTCGGCGGTATGAGATTGGCAAATGATCAAGCGTCCGAAGATCGCAATCATCGGTGCCGGCGGAAACGTCGGTGCTGCCGTCGCACAATGGTCCGCGCAGAAAGAGCTCGGCGACCTCGTCCTGATCGACCTCAAGGCAGGTCCCGCCGAGGGCCGCGCGCTCGATCTCACGCAGTGCAGCCCGTGGGTGGGCTTCAACAACACCTCGTTCATCGCGACCGACAAGTCCGAGGCGATGCAGGATGCCGACGTGGTCGTGATGACCGCCGGCGTGCCGCGCAAGCCCGGTCAGTCGCGCGAAGAGCTGATCAACATCAACGC
>JBDTJY010000106.1:0-37921 GCA_039935615.1 Kofleriaceae bacterium | reverse complement strand
CATCGGTGATGTCGCAATCGTCGGCGCGAGCGTTTGCAGACACGAGCAAGATCGCGACGAGCGTGAACCGCATGACATCGGTGTAGCGGACGACGCGCGGGTGTGGCGGGGCAAACCACGGCAGAAGCTCGCGACGTTCGATCATGTATGGATTCGGCACGGTGTGAAACTTCAGCGTCGCGAGCGTACGCACGGGTGTTCACGAGCTGCGCTACAGTGCCTGCGTGCGCGCACTCTTCATCCTCGATCCGCTCGAGAGACTAGGCCTCGCCGGCGACACGTCGTACGGCCTGATGCTCGAGGCCGCCGCGCGCAGTTGGGAGATCTGGACCTGCCAGCTCGACCACCTCGGCCTGGTCGGCGACGATGCGGTCGTCGACGCGGTGCCAACCCAGGTCGTCGAGGCGGCGCTGCCCGCGCAGGCGTTCACGATCGGCGAGCGTGCGGCTCGCCGGCTCGCCGACTTCGACATCGTGCTGATGCGCAAGGATCCGCCGGTCGACGTCAACTATCTCCACGCGACGTGGATCCTCGACCACGCGCGCGGCAAGACCCTGCTCGTCAACGATCCGCGCGGGCTGCGCGATCTCAACGAGCACCTCGCGGTGCTGAGCTTCCCGCACCTCACGCCGCCGACGATCGTGACGCGGTCGCCGGAGCGCTTGCGTGCGTTTCAAGCGGAGCAGGGCGGAGCGATCGTCGTCAAGCCGGTCGACGGCTACGGCGGGCTCGGCATCTTCGTCGTCCGCGATGGCGATCCGAACTCGTCGTCGATCATCGAGACGTCGACGGGCGCGGGCACGCGGTGGACGCTCGCGCAGCGGTTCTTGCCGGCGGTGACCGAGGGCGACAAGCGGATCGTGCTGTGCGCGGGCGAGCCGATCGGCGCGGTGCTGCGCGTGCCGGCGACCGCGGAGGCGCGCGGCAATCTCCACGTCGGCGGGCGCGCGGTCAAGACCGTGATCGACGCGCGCGATCGCCAGAGCATCGCGGAGCTCGCGCCGTTCCTCGCGCAGCACGGGCAGATCTTCGTCGGGCTCGACGTGATCGGCGGCATGTTGACCGAGCTCAACATCACGTCGCCGACCGGCATCCGCCACATCGCGAAGCTCGAGCAGCGCAACGTCGCCGGCGAGGTGCTCGAGCGGTTCGAACAGTTGGCGCGCGCACGGGGGCTGCGTAGTTAGAGCAGCGCGCAGGCGATCTGATCGCCGAGGTCGACGCACGCATCGGCGCGACCATTGCCGTCGAGGTCGCCGAGCCAGATCGCGGTCGCGGTCGCACCGTCGGGTAGCACCGCGACGGTCGCGCGGGGACCGAAGCCGTGACCCTGGCTGCGCGCGCACGCGATCGTGCCGGCGATCGGTGTGCACAGATCGCCGTCGCCATCGCCATCGATATCGGCGATGTCGGCGAGCGCCGGGTCGCCGGGGACGGTCTCGACGACACCACCGAACGAGAAGCCCCACGGCACGCCGTCGGTGGTGACGCTGGTCTCCGCGGCGATGCCGCAGGCCGGACCCTCGGTGGTCAACGAGCACCAGTCCGCGCGGTGATCGCCGTCGAGGTCGCTCGGCACGATCACGTTCGCCGGATCGGGCCAACTCGAGCGGACCTGCGTGCTGAACGAGCTGCCGCCGGGCGAGCAGACGACGCCCTCGGCGGCGATCCCGCAGACGCTCGCGACTCCATCGCCGTTCGCGTCGGTGATCCGCAGCGAGCACGAGGTCGCCATCGCGGCGTCGCCATCGGCGAACTGCGGCGTGAACCGCACGGCGGCGAACTGGGCGGTCGAGCGGGCACACAGCACGCCTCGGGCGTCGCGGCCGCAGGCGTCGGCGATGCCATCGCCGTCGAGATCACCGAGCGTGAGGCTCTGCGGTTCGATCGCGAGCGGTGCGGCGGCGCTGTCGATCCGGATCGCCGCGCCGAACGTGCCATCGCCGAGCCCCGGCGCGCACACGAGGCCGGCGGCGGTCACCGCGCACAGATCGCCGAAGCCATCGCCGGTGACATCGCCGATCCGGACGCCGCGACCGGTCTCGGCAAACCCGAGGGTCGCGCGTGCGGTCGTCGCGAGCGGCGGCGCCCACTGCCAGCGCGGCGCCATCGGACCGCCGCACACCGCGGAGGTCACGCTACCGTCGGAGCTCGGGATCACGCAGCGCAGGTGCGCGTAGTCGAGATCGGGGCCGGTGTCCGGCGGTACGCCCGACCACAGGTGGCCTTCGTCGTCGGAGAAGAACCGCTCGGTCGGATCATCGGTGCACTCGGTGATCGAGAGCGCGCCGCCGGCACCGACGGTGAGACAGCCGTCGGGGCCGTGGAGTTGACCGTGACGCAGCGTCCAGATCGGCGCGCTGTCACAGCTCGCGAGCGTGGCGCCCGCGAGGCATTGATCGCCCGCGCGGAGGCGACCACTCGCGGTCTTGCGAAAGCCGACCGCATAGCGCCGGCCCAACCACGTGCGATGCGACTTGTCGATGTTGCCGCACGACTGCCCGCACTCGGTGCCGCACGTGGCCGCGCATGACTCGTAGTACGACAGGATGTGGAGCGAGTCGTCGTAGATGCTGCCGAGCTTGTTCTGCGGCTCGCCGGTAATATCGTAGCCGCGATACGAGAGCAACTCGGGCTCGTGCTGGTGCTCGGTGCGCGCGATCGCGAGGGCGGTGAGCGCGCCGACGATCATGTGATCGGAGTGATCGCGGCCGTGCCCCGCGCTGAGATCGAGGGTGTGCACGACGCGCGGGTGAACTTGACGCACGATCTCGGCGACCGTCTCGATCAGCTCGTCGCGGGTGTAGGTCGTCGTGCGATCCGCGATCGTCGTGACGGTCGTCGACGTGCCTTCCCACAGCGACAGCAGGCTGTTCGGCAGCTCACCTTGGATGCCGCCATCCGGATACGCGAGGAACACGAGCGAGACGTTCTCGGCCTCGAGCCGGCAGTGCTGCGCGGTGTGGCCCGCGATCTCGATCCAGCCACAGAACCACGCTTGATCGTTCGCGGCAGTGCCGTACGCGGCCATCAGGCCGGCGTAGCGCGGGTTCGCCGCCGCTGGGCCCTTGGTCCCGTTGCCGGCGGTGACGTAGACGTTCGTCATGCCGCCACCTCCGCGCACCGCTTCGAGCAGATCCGGCTGCATGAACAACAGATCGTCGTCCTCGTGCGCGACCACGACCAGGTCGTGCGCGGTCGCCAGCGGCACACCCTCGCCGTGCTGGTTGTCGCCACATGCGGCGATCAAGGCAACCAGGGCGAGTGCACGCACGCGCGGACTCTAACCGATCACGAGGGCGGCTTTGTCGCGATCCCGAGGCGGGGCATTAAGCCTTCGTGATCACGAGCCGAATGGCATCGAGAGCTCGATCCGGCCGAGGCACGGGCAGAGGTTCGGGTTGCCCTGCGTGATGTAGCCGCACAGCTCGACGTGCCAGTAGAACGCCAGGCACAGCACGCACCACAGCACGAACAGCACCGTGTACTTCCGCGCCATCAGGCCGATGCCGAAGAACGCCATCGGGCACAGCATCAGGTAGCGCGTGATCCCCCAGTACCCCGGCACGGCGACGATGCTGAGCACGAGGGTGATCGCGGTCGCGACCACGAGGAACACGTTCTCGACGCGCGTGAACTTCGCGAGCACCTCGCGCGCGGTCAGCGCGATGATCGTGACGAACGCGAGCAGGAACACCACGTCCATGTCTTGGCCGGCGAGACCCTTCACGTAATACGCGACGTCGAACAGGCGTCCCCACGCGTGGGTGGCGCCGAACGCGTGGCGAGCGCGCAAGAACGCGCTCCAATCACCGAGCACGATCTGCAACACCAGCATCGTCGCGAGCTGACCCCACGCGACCAGCGGCAGGCCGAGCAGCGGTCGCCACCAGGCGGTCAGCTTCTGGTCCCGGCGCTGCTGCGCGGCGACCAGCAGCGCACAGCCGAGCGCGATCGAGAACGCGAGGGCCGACGTGTCGAACGCGGTCGACGCGCCGACGAGCACCGCGGCGATCACCCAGCGCTCGCTCGCGAGGGCGATGAAGCCGCCGATCGCGAGCGCGAGCGTCGCGGCTTCGGCGTACGGCGTCACGAGATAGAACGCGGCGGGGTAGACGTTGAAGCCGATCAGCGTCGCCCACGTGACGCCGCGACCGAGCCGCTTGACGAGGAGCGGGCTCGTCCACAACAGATTCAGCACGAGCGCAGCGACGAGCGACAAGAACATCAGCGCCTTGTCGCTCGCCATGTGCGTGGCATCTGCGACGACACCGCCGATCGTTCCCCACGCCGGCAGCCAGCCGAGTCCGCACTCGAGGTACGCGCTGTCGGGCGCGCTCGGATCGGTCGGGCACGCCGACAAGCCGCGCTCGGCGGTGCCGATGTAGTGCTGCGCGTCGAGCCGCGACACGACGAGCCGCGACCAGCGATGCGGCTGGCGCGGATAGCCCTGGGTCGCCGGCGCGTCGGGATCCGAGAAGTACGGTGCCTCGTCGGGCGTGCTGTTGAACTCGACGCCGAGGCGCGAGTGACCCGCGCGCACGAACGCCGCGAGGTGCAACACGAGCAACAGCGAGGCCACCGCGAGCCGGAAGCCGGTGGTCTGCGACAGCTCGCCGAGCCGCGCCGCGGCCTTGGCTCGCACCTGGCTCAGGTCCGGAAACACGGCGTTGCTTGTATCACGCGCGGCTGCGACGTTCCGCGAGCTGGAGCGCTCCCCCGATCGCCCCGACGACGAGATGCGCGAGCCACAGCGCGAGCGATGCCGCGACGGCATCGGACTTCGGCATGTGAAACAGGCTCGCGCCGAGCGTGATGTACACGGCCTCGCGGGCACCCGCGCCGCCGACGGTGATCGGCAAGAACGTGGTCGCCGCGGCGAGCGGCACGATCAGCAGCGACGCGCCGAGGCCGACCGACGGATCGACCGCATGCAGCAACACGAAGCCGGCCACCGCGACGAGCGCCTGCGTGATCACCGAGTACACGATCGCGATCACGAACGCGGTGACCGAGGTCAGCGCGGGCACGCGCTCGGCGACGGTGCGGAGCTTGCCGGGCAGGTACTTCGCGAGCAGCCGCGCGAACGGCAACGCGAGCACGAGCACGAGCGAACCGGCGATGCCGAGCACGCTCCAGATCCACAGCGTGCCGGTGTCGACGCCACCACCGGCGGCGACGAGGCCGATCGCGAGCAACAGGAACACGCCGAACAGGCCGAGCGCTCGCTCGACCAGCACCACGGCGAGCCCGGCGGTCGCGCCGCGTTCGCCGAACACCTCGCGCGTGACGACCCCGCGCACGACATCGCCCGCGACCGCGCCGGGGAGGTAGTTGTTGTAGAAGAACGAGATGAAGTAGAGCTGGGTCGAGCGTGCGAGCGAGGGCCGCGAGTTGGCACCGTACGCGACGAGCAGCGTGCGCCAGCGAGCCGCGCCGGCGACGACGTTCGCCGCGACCAGGGCGATCGCGAGGACGATCGCGCCGATCGAGATCCGCGAGAACGCGTCACTCGCGGCGCTGAAGTTGACGACGTGCAGGATGTACGCGATGCCGAGGGCGGTTCCCCCCCAGCGCAGCAGCCAGCCCCAGCGTTGCCACATCAGGCTTCGCTGGGCAGAGGTTGTTCGTCGAGCGAGACACCTCGCAACCGCCGCGTGCCGCCCTCGTACCAGAGGCCCCAGCCGGCGGTGACGAAGCAGAACGCGACCTGCGTGATGTAGACGAGGAACACGAACGCGGCACCGGGGCCGATCACGATCGCCGTCGGGAAATACATCGTCATGCCGGCGTAGATGCCGGCCTGGAACACGCCGAGCAGCCCCGGCGGACCGGGGATCAAGATCGCGCAGCTCAACATGCCCATCAGCGCGCACGCTTCGCCGAACGAGATCGTCGAGCCATCGCCATGGGTGACGCCGCACGCGAGGGCGAGCACCCACATGCCGGCGGCGTTGAACATCCAGTACGCCGCGGTCTCGACGAGAAACCCGAAGAAGTCGCGACCGCTCCTGAACACGTGCAGGCCGTCGGCGAGGTGGCTCGCGATGTCGGCGAGCTTGGTCGCGAGCTTGTGCGAGAACATGCCGAACACCGCCTGGGTAGCGCGCACCGCGAAGCCGCGTGCGAAGTAGAACACCGCGATCACGGTGAACGCGACGGTGAACAGGCCGAGCATCGCGAAGCCCATCAGCCGCACGTGTGCGACGGTGATCCCCAGGCCGACGACGGTCTTCGGAAGCGGATGCACGGTCGGGACGGTGACCAGGGCGATCGCGAGGACGATGCTGACGAACAGGCCATCGATCACGCGCTCGGCGACGATCGTGCCGGTCGCGGCGGTGAGCGTCAGCACCGGTTGGCCGGCCTTGATCTCGTCCGGACGGGTGCGCAACATCAGCGGCCGCGCGAGCTCGCCCAACCGAAACGGCAGCGCCCACATCGCGAAGAAGCCCATGCACGACACGGCAAACAACCGCATCTTCGGGACGACGATGATCTGGCGCAGCAGGAACCGCCAGCGCACCGCGCGAAACCACGTCATCCCGAACAGCAGCGGAACGTAGGCGGCGAGCGCGACCCAGCGCACGTGCGCGAAATCACCGCCGTCGGGGACGAGCTTGAGGCCGCCCGACTCGACGGTGTAGACCACGCCGATCGTGATCAACGCCGAGGCGATCAGCTTCACCGCGTGCCGGCGAACGAAACTTCTCTGAGCCACGACGCGCGGTTAATAACATCAAACACCGCCGGCGAAGGTGGTAAGGAACGGGCGTCTTCGCCGATCAAACATCGCATGGGTATCGCGGGGTTGTGCTATCTCCCAGGCGTGGCCGACACCCTTCGTTTGGAATTCACGCCGACGCCGGCGGTGATCGCCGCACGCTCGCACAACCGCTACGTCACGTGTCCGGCCTGCGAGCGCGACGTCCCGAAGTACCTGTTCCATCGCGCCGGCGTGCGGTTCGTGCGCTGCGCGAACTGCGATGCGGTGTACGTCAACCCGGCGCGTGAACAGCCGATCAACAACCTCGATGTCGCGCGGACGCCGTTCAAGAACCCGCGCGATCGCGAGCTCGTGGTCGCGGACTTCGAAGCGCTGCTCGCGCACATCGCGAACGATCACCCGGCGCTCGAGCGCACGCTGTTGATCGGGCGTTACCTGCCGGAGTTCGCGGAGCTCGGGAAGCAGATCGGCCTGCAGGTCGCCGAGATCCCCGATGACGTGTTTCAAAAGCTCGCGGTCGAGTCCGACGTGACCTGGGCGGCGCCTCTGCTCGCGCGCGCGCCGCAGGTCGTGATCCTGCAAGAGCTGCTCGAGAGCTGCGCCGATCCGGGTGCGGTGATCGCGGGGCTCGTCGCGGCGCTGCCCGCGTCGACCCAGTTCGTCGTGACGTACACGAATGCCGACTCGTTCCCCGCGCGGATCCTGCGCCGGAGCTGGGGTCAGTTCTTCGGAACGAAGTCCGCCTACTTCAGCACCGGCAACCTCACCGCGCTGCTCGCGCGCCACGGCCTGGTGTTGAAGAGCCAGTATCCGCTGCCGGTGACGCGAACCGCCGGCTACGTCGCCGAGGTGATGGAGCGCCTCGTGCCCAACATGGGCCTCGCCGCGCTCGCGAACGCGACGCCGCTGCGCAACCTCCACGTCCCGGTGCGCGCCGGCAACCGCGTGGCGGTGTTCGGACGCGCGGAGCATGCCGCCGCGCGCGAGAAGCTCTCGATCATCTTGCCGGTGTTCAACGAGCATCGCTTCGCCGCACAGGTGATCGATGCGGTGCTCGCGAAGCAGTTGCCGATCGATCGCGAAGTGATCATCGTCGAGAGCAACTCGACCGATGGCACGCGCGAGATCGTCGCGACGTACGAGGGTCGTGCCGGCGTGCGCGTGGTCTACGAGGACAAGCCGCGCGGCAAAGGTCATGCGGTGCGCACGGGCCTCCAGCATGTCACCGGCACGATCATCCTGATCCAGGACTCGGACTTCGAGTACGACATCGACGACTACGACGCGTTGCTCGAGCCGTTGCTCCAGCGCAAGGCGATGTTCGTGCTCGGCTCGCGCAGCCTCGGCCTCGACGACTGGAAGGTCCGCAAGTACGACGCGACGCCGATCCGCGGCGCGCTGCTCAACTTCGCGCAGGTCATGTTCGCGAAGACGTACAACGTGCTCTATCAACAGCGCGCGACCGACGTGAACACCATGTTCAAGGTGTTCCGCAGCGAGTGCCTGGATGGCTTGGATCTGCATTCGAACGGCTTCGAGCTCGACATCGAGCTCGCGTGCAAGCTCGCGCGCAACGGCAACTCGCCGATGGAGGTGCCGGTCAACTACATCGCGCGCGGCTTCGCGGACGGCAAGAAGATCCGGTTCTGGCGCGACGCGGTGCCTAGCTACTTCGCGCTCTATCGCTATCGCTTCGCGAAGTGACGGCGCCGCGATAGCGCTGCACCAACAGCATCACCGCGGCGATGATCGTGGACTCTGCGAGCCACTCAGAGTAGCGGAAGCCGACCGCAGGGGCCGCGACGAGGAACCCGAGCTGGTAGATGAGGCCGCTCGCGAGCAGGACGAACGCCAGCCGGTTGCGGCGGCACAACGGCAACAGCAAGACAGCGAGCAGAAAATAGAACGAACCGCGAAATGCGAGCGTGCTTTCGAACCAGACCATCGCGTTGACCCACTTCTCCTGCAGGCTGGAGTGGAATGCGCGATGGCCGAGCAGATCGACGTACACGGGGTTCGTGAACTCGTCAAACACGATCCCGGCGTCGCTTTGCATCTGCGCCCTGAACACCGAGAGTCTGTGGTGCGCGTACGCACCCGGATACGCGAACACCAGCTTCTTCCACGCCGCGGTCAGCCCCGCGCGTTGCTCGTCGGTCGTCGGATACTCGAAGAGCTGGTTTGGCTCCTGGGTGAGGTTGAGGAACGAGTTCAGCGGACTATAGTGGTCCCGCGCGCGGCTCTGGATGTTGTCGGTGTTGTGCCATGGCACGCCAGGCGTATCGCGCAGCACCTGGTCGTTGCCAAGGTACGGCGCGTACTTGAGGACGCCCGCGATATCGATCAGCGCGACGCTGGTCTGCCACGGATATTTACGCTCCTCGACGAAGTGGTTGTTGAGCAGGTAAGCACCCAGTGCGATCGCGACCCACAGCACACTCGCGATCGCGACCTTGCGCCACCTCGGCATCGCGGTCGTCCACCCGAACTGCAAGATCACGATCGGCAGTGTCGCGGCCGCCGAGTTGTAGCGGAGGGCGGTCGCAAAGAAGATGAACCCATAGCCGGCGATCCGCCACGGACGGCGCTGCGAGAACAGACACGCGATGCCCGAGACCAGGCAGCCCGCCATCAGCGCGTCTTTCCAGATCACGCCGAAGACCACGACGGTCGGCGGCGCGAGCAGGATCGCTATCGTGACGACCGCGCCGGCGCGTCCTGGCAGCACGCGGCGCAGCAGCGCGCGCACGCCGAGCAGGAACACCACGCTCTGGAGCACGAGCATCGGAAACGGCCCAGCGAAGGCCATGTCGAGGTACCGCCACAGAATCGAGAACACCGGCGGGTGCCAGTCGTTCATCTTCTCGATGTGTCGCGCCTGCGCGAGCTCGTACGCGGAGTCGTAGCTCATGTAGCCGGGGAATCCGTAGGCCAGGAACCACACCCACCCGGTGACGAGGATCACGCGCTCGGTCACGAGGCGATCGATACGGTTACGCAGCGTCACGGTCACGTCCGTAACATGTGGCGTGCTGGCGAGTCCATCTACAGCACGACGTGCACGGTCGAGAACGTGACGAAGCAGTAGTCCGGCTTGCACGCGAGCACCCAGTACGTGCCACTCGTCCACGGCTCGTAGCTGAGTGGCTTCGTGCTGGTGCTGAGGCCGAGGCGGCGTGGCGGTTCGCCCACCGCCATCACGAACATCTCCCATTCGCCGGTCAGGTTCTTCGGCAGCACGATCTGGCGGGCCGCCGATCGACCCGAGCGCTTGATGTTCGAGGTGTAGCCCTCGAGCACGCCTTCGTTCCAGCGCGCGACGTAGAGCTTCTTGCGCGGTAGAGGCGGGTTGCTGCCGAGGAAGCTCGCCGTGAGATCGACCGTCTTGACGTGCGACCCGGACACGGCGCGCGCGTCCGTGATCGCGTCGAGCAAGGCGTGATGGATCGCGCCGATATCGCGTCCCACCCACGGCTTGATGTCGAGCGAGTCGAGCTCGTCGAGGCAGACCGGCGGATCGAGGTCGTAGTGCATCGTCAGCTTGATGTCGGTGACGCCGAGCGGCTTCCACTGATCACCGCCGCGAAACAGGACACGGTCGAGGCCGAAGTACTGGGCGATATACTCGTCCTTCTTTTGATCGCGAAAGTCGTCGCCGAGCGTCCACCACGATTCGCTGATCACGTCCCACGCGTTTGCGGTGTAGACGCCTCCCGGTGGTGTGGCCGCGAGCTCCGCGAGCCGGCGATCCGATTCGCGCGCCATCTTGCGATACGAGGGCACGGTGCGCGCGATCGCGTAGCCGCTCGCGATCACGCCGATCACGACAAACAGTCCGTACGCACGCGACCGCACCAGGAACGTGCGAATCACGCCGAGCACTGCAGCGAACACCAACACGGCCGAGTGCAGGTAGAACCGAGGCCCGAGCTTCGGCGACGCGAACACCGTGAACGTGATCAGCGAGGCGGCGAGTACCGTGACCGCCAGGAACATCAGCGCGCGTTGTTGCGAGCTCCGGTCCTCGCGTACTTCGGTCGCCGATCCGAGCGCCATCGCGACCATCGCTACGGCGAGGATCGGCGCGATCGCCTCGAGCATCCCGAGGAAGATGTCGCCGTTGTTGGTGATGCCACGCATGAGGATCTGCTGCAGCGCCGAGTAGTGCTCGGCCAAGCCCTCGTAGCGCTGACTCTGACCGGGTGCGAAGAAGATGATCGCGTAGCCGAGGATCGCGCCGGCGAGACCGACCCAGACCAGCGGACGCTTGTCGTCGCGCTTGCGCCACGACCAGATGCTCCACACCAACGGAACAGCGATCAGCGTCGGTCCGGTGTGCTCGTTGCACATGCCCGCGGCGACCCCGAGTACGAAGTAGGCGATCAGCCTCGGTAGGGTCGTGGTGCGGAGGCCCAACCGGATCGGTACGAGGAACCACAGCTGGATCGCGATCGCATAGATGTAGTTCGTGGCGTAGGCACGGCAGAACATGTACGCCGGCAGGTCCGGCGAGACGAACCACATCGCTCCGATGCCGATCGCGATCGTCGCGAGGTCTCGATCATTCTTACGCGAAGGCCAACGCCCGGTGCCGAGGATGAAGCCGCCGAGAATGATCGCGAAGAACGCGAGTGGCGTGAGGACCTCGGCAACGCCGTCGAACTTGTACGCGAGGTACGCCATCGGCTGGCCGAGCCGCGGATTCGACGTCGTGTACTGCTGATGCCAGAAATCGAAGAACCGCCCGATCGTCCCCGGTTGGGCGTTCGTATCGTGCGCCACGTTCCACGCGTCGAACGAGAACGGCTCGTGGTGAACGACATACGCGATGTGCAAACACGTGACCGCGACGTACGCGTAGAACAACACGCGTAGCGTACGAGCGCTACCCGGACTCATGGCAACGGTCCTACCACGCTAGCCCCTGCCTTGTTTCTTCAGCACCACGGCGATGTTCACGAGCCGCCCATCGGCGGTCGGCGACGCAGACAAGTAGCGATCCGCGAGCATCGCCTCGAACGATCGCCGCAGCACCCGCTCGGCGACGAGTTGCGCGACGCCGAACGCCGCCCTCGTGATCCGGTTGCTGCGCGGACCCCACGTGTATGCATCGAGCGCGAACCAGCCGAGTCGCTCCGTGATCAAGTTGGCAGGCCCATCGAGCGCGAACCCAGAGCTCGCGATCAGCGCGTCGAACTGCTCGCGATCGTATTCGCGCGCGAAGAACTGCTTGCCGTCGCCGGAACGCTCGTACACCGCGCCGTCGAGATAGATCACGTTGCGACGATCCTTGAACGGCATGGTCAAGTGAAGCCGTCCACCGTCGCGCATCACGCGGCCGAGCTCGCGCAGTGCCGCGACGTCACCACCGACCTCCGGATAGATGTGCTCGATCACGGAGACCGTCACGACGTGATCGAACGCTGCGGTCGCGAACGTGAGATCGCGCGCATCTTCGAGCCGGTAGGTCACGTTCGAGAGCCCGAGTGCGTCCGCGATCGCGCGAAATGGAGCGAGCTCTCGCTCGATGATGTTGGTGTAGACGAACTCGGTCTGCGGATGCGCCTCGGCGAGCGAGAGCGTTAGCCATTGCGGGCTGCCGACATCGAGCACCCGCTCGCCCGGCTGGAGCGCGAGGGTGCGCAGGACGGCCTCGAACTCGGCCCAGCGCATGTAGTCGATCGGCCGCACGAGCGCGGTGCGAGCCACCGCACATGCCGGATCGATCGGCGGAAGCGCGTCCAGCGTCCGCCTCGCGAGGCGCTGGATCCGTTGCGACAGCTCCGCCGTGTGCACCTGCATTCCATATCATCTCCAAAGAAATTCTGCGGGCCATGAGCTACCTTGCCGCCGACGATGACAACGGCGCTGGTCCTGGGAGGTGCGGGCTTTATCGGCACCGCCATCGTGCGTGCGCTCGAGGCCGCCGGCTCCGACGTCGCGATCGCCGGCGCCAGCTCGCACGTCGACCCGCTCACCGCCGAGCGCATCGCGGCGCTGTCGCCGGTCGACCTCGTGGTGTTCTGCGCCGGGTCGAGCTCGGTCGCTGCCTCGGCCGCGGATCCCGACGGCGAGCGCGCGAAGACCGTCGAGCCGCTGCGTCACCTCGTCGACGCGATGGCTCGCTGGCCGGCGCCGCGCCTCGTGTTCATCTCGAGCGCGGCGGTGTACGGCAACGCGATGCAGCTTCCGACGCCCGAGACCGCCACGTGCGTACCGGTCTCGGTGTATGGCGCGCACAAGCGCGAGTGCGAACAGCGGCTGCTCGATGCGGCGTTACCGTCGGCGATCGTCCGGCTGTTCTCCGTCTACGGCCCGGGCCTCCGCAAGCAGCTCTTGTGGGACGCGTGCAAGAAGGCGCTCGCGCACGAGGAGACGTTCGCGGGCACCGGCGCCGAGCAGCGGGACTGGTTGCACGTCACGGACGCCGCCGCGCTCGTGCTTGCAGCTGCCGCCGTGGCCTCGCGCGACGTGCCAATCTTCAACGGCGGCAGCGGCATCGGCGTCGCCGTGTGCGACGTGATCGCCTCGATCTGCCTCGCGATGCGTGCCGATCCGCCGGCGTTCACCGGCGAGACGCGTGCGGGCGACCCGACGAAGTACATCGCGGACATCACGCGCGCACGGGCTCTTGGCTGGGCGCCACGGATCGAGCTCGAGCGCGGGCTCGCCGACTACGTGGCGTGGTTCGTGGAGCACGGATGATTCGCGCCGGCTTCCGTCTGCTCGGTGGAACCGGGTGGCAAGGTGGGCGCAACTACCTCTCGAACCTGTTCGCCGCGCTCGCCGCACAACCGACGCGCCAGGTGCAGCCGGTGTTGCTCGTCGGCGCCGGCGAAGATCCGCTGGACCTGGCACTCGATGGCGTCGAGATGGTGACGCCAGATCCGCGCCTCGATTCCCGCTTTGCGCGCCGGCTCGGCCGGGTGATGAAGCTTGCGGTGCGACGCAACGTCATCGAATCGCACCTGCTCGCACGCGCGAACGTCGACGTGCTGTCGCACACCGGACCGGTCGGCGGCCGGATCCCGACCATCGCGTGGATTCCCGACCTCCAGCATCGACACCTGCCGCACCTGTCATCGCGCTACGAGCGCTTCATGCGCGACCTCCTCTATCGCGAGATGCTGCGCGATGCCGTGATCACGATCGCGTCGAGCGAGGCGGCGCGCGCCGATCTGGTTCGGTTCTACGCCGCCGATCCGGCGCGGATCCGCGTGCTGCGCTTCGTCAGCCAGCCGCGCGAACGCGGCGCGCCGATCGCGCTCGATGACCTGCGCGCGCGCTACCCGATCCCGGCGCGCTACTTCCATCTCCCGAACCAGCTCTGGAAGCACAAGAACCACGATCTCGTCGTCGACGCGCTCCGGCACGCGCCGGGCGTCAGCGTCGTGGCGACGGGCCCGCGCGAGGACTACCGGCACGCCCATATGTACGAGGCGCTGCAGGCCCGGATCGCGAAGGCCGGCGTCGGCGAGCGGTTTCATCATCTAGGGCTCGTGCCGTTCGCGGATCTCGTGGGGCTGATGCGGCACTCGGTTGCGGTGATCAACCCCTCGCGGTTCGAGGGCTGGAGCACCACCGTCGAGGAAGCGAAGTCGCTCGGCAAGCGCGTCCTGGTCTCCGAGCTCGCGGTGCATCGCGAGCAAGCGGCGCCGCGGGCGAGCTACTTCGCGACCGACGACGACGACGCGCTCGCGATGCAGATGATCGACGCGTGGGCGCATCACGATCCTGCCGAGGATGCGCGCGCGGCCGCGGCCGCTGCCGAGGCGTTGCCAGGCCGGACCCGCGCATTCGCCGAGACGTACGAGGCGATCGTGCTCGAGGCCGTCGGCCGACGCTGAATCAGGGGGCGCGTGTCCGCATCGCCGCATGATCGGCTTCGGTGCGTGACTCGTACCGGCTGAGCCGGCGCAGCAACGGCGCGGGGATCAGCGTCAGGAGGTTGGTGACGGTGACGGGCCGGCGGATGATCCGGTTCAGCAACTGCCTCCGCATCGCACCGAGCTGAAAGCCGGCGCGGACGAACACCGTGTACTCCGGTCCGACGATCGCCTCGTAGCCGAACCGCTCGCCGATCCATGCCATCGTCCGCGCGCCGTAGAACACGATGTGCTGGCCGCTTTCGAGCATGAAGTACCACCACCCCGGCTTGTACCCGGAGTGAAGCTCGGTCCCCACCAGCACGAGGTCTGGCTCCGGTGCGAACAACCGCGTCAGGTCCGCGTCGACCTCGGCGAGGTGCTCGAGCACTTCGAACGCGGTGACGAGCTGGTGATGACCGTCGACGTCACCCTCGAACCCGCGCGCGAACAAGTTCTCGGCGTACTTGTCGAACCAGGCGAAGTCGAGCCCGATGTCTCGCAGCATCCGGACCAGCACGCCGTGACCGCCGCCGTAGTCGAGACACTTCGCGGCCGCTGGGAGCGCGGCGATCGTGGCGACGAGTGCGGTGACCCGCGCGGTGTTCTGGTTGCGCTGCACGGCGCCGGTGTCGAGCGCCGAGATCGCCAGCGTGTAGGCTTCGTCGAGCCAGGTAGGCGTCTCGGTCTGGATCAGATCGCAGCTCGGACACTGGAAATACGTGACGTCGTACTTCGCGAGCAGACGTTGGCGACCAACTTCGCCCGCTTCGTCGCCGCACAGCGCGCACGCCCTAGCGTTCGCCGACAGGGAGCTCCTTGATCACGCGAGCCGGGTTGCCGGCGACGACGGTGTAGGGCGCGACATCCTTCGTCACGACGGACCCCATGCCGCACACGGCACCTTCGCCGATCGTGACGCCCTTCGTGACGATCACGCGTGCACCGATCCACGCGCCCTTGCAGATCCGCACCGGTCTTGTCTCGACCTTGGACCAGTCGTGACGCCCGGCGAGCCAGTCGCGCAGATCGGTCTTGCGCAGGCTGTAGCGAAGGTTGTGGTTGTCGCTGTCCGAGATGATGCACTCGTACGAGATCAGGACGTCATCTTCGACGACGATGCTCTTCACCGCGGCGAGCAACGTGCGACCGCCGATGGAGACGTTGGAGCCGACGCGCACGATCGCGCGCGGCGCCTCCGTCACGAGAATGCCGTCGATCAAGCAACCCGCGCCCACCTCGATGCGCGAGTCGGCGCCACGTTTTTGGGCCGCGCCGTGAAACCGCGTCTCGGCCCCGCACGCATCGAGCACTCGCACGTTCCGCCAGTGACGGAGGTTGGTCCACACCTGCTGTGGTCCGAACATCAGCGAGCAGCGTCCTTCACGCAGACGAACCACTTGCCGACGGAGATCTTGTCGTGCCAGCTCGATTCGAGCACGTGCACCGTGGGGTACGCGGACCGGTATCGCTCGAGCCACCACTCCACCGAGTTGTTGTGGAAGCTCTGGTTGGTCTTCATCCAACCCTCGTCGCGACCACTGCGGGAGACCGGGATCATGTGAAACGACGCACGGCGCGTGATCCGGTGCGCCTCGGCTACGAACTTCAGGATCCCGTCAGCGGTGAAGTGCTCGAGCGATCCGATCGAGTAGCCGTAGTCGAACTCGTCGACGCCATACGGCATCTGGGTAGCATCGGCGACGCGCAGTCGCTCGCGCGGCAGCCCGCGTGCGATTGCCTTGCCGATCAGAAAGTCCGAGATGTCGAAGCCGTGGACCTCGAGCTCGCGATATGGCGCGAGCAGCGTCATCACCTTGCCGGTACCACACGCGATATCGATCACCTTTCCGGTGACGTTGGCGAGCAAGAGCTGGATCTCGTTCCAGGCGTTGCCAATGCCCCAGGTGTCGAGCACCTCGGCCATCTCGGGATCCCAGTAGTGCTCGAGGTCCTGCGTGCCCGGATCGTCCCCCATCATGCGCGCGAGCACTCTCGTACCGACGGCGCGGAGTCGCACCGGGATCCGTGGATTTGCCAGGATCGCGCGCGTCCACTTCGAGGCGAGGTGCTGCAAGCGAATTCTCGGGCTGCTCGCGGTCGCGGCAGCAAGGAACGAAAATATCTGACGTTGCGACTGCGCGTCGAGTGCCACCGCCGGCAATTCCCCGGCCGCCTCGGTCGTCTTGACGTCGGCAAAGCCCTGGCCACGCCCACCGTGCGTACCGCTGCCGTCGAACCCCGTGTTCGCGACCAGACTACGACCCGGGTACAGCACGAGCCCATCTCGCTCGAACACGCTGAGGTGCCAGCGGATCGCCCACGAGTCGACCTCGCCGCGACGCTGGCGCTCGAGCATCTCGAAGTAGGGATACGATCCTTCGAGATCGAAGCGATGGCGAAGCGCGGGATCCGCGGCGAGCCTATCGTAGCCCTTCGCATCGGCGTCGAAGTGGCGCCAGGCGCGTTGCCACGTCGCCCATCCCCACGATGTCGGAAAGGACAGAAACAGTGCTCGGGGCGCGAGCGGTGGTGAGACCGGGAACTGATAACCCGAGACCTGCAACACGCGCTCGTCGTCCGCGTAGCGATCGAGACCGGCGTTGAGGAACCGCAGAAAGTCGGGCGCCACATCGAGGTCGTCCTCGACCACGATCACCTTGCCATGCCGCTCGCATAACTCGGTCGTGCCTTCGATGATCGAGCGCGCGAGCCCGAAGTTGTGGTCGCGCTCGACGAACGTCGCCGCCGGCGCGAGCGCGCGGGCGATCCGCCGCGTCTCTCGCACCGTGGTCATGTCGTCGGGTGTCTTCGCGCCGTCGCAGTAGATGTGGAGCGACGAACGCTCGAGCTCCGGACACGCGCGTAGTGCTTCGAGCGTATGTCGCGTGTGTTCGGGCCGGCGATACACGAACAGCGCGATCGGTGCGAGCCCCACGAACCCTGGATATCACAGGTCGGTCTGGTAGAAGAGCGAGTTGAACGTCTTGGCGAGCAGGCGATAGCCGCGTGCACGCATGAACGCGTGCAGCTCGGACGCGATCACTGTCTCGATGTCGCGCGAGAAGTGCTCGCTGAGCACGACGCGGGGTCGACTCGTCTCCCAGTCGAGTGTCTGCAGAACCTCGAAGTCGAATCCTTCCGCATCGACCGTCAAGAGGTCGATCGCCGCGATCGCGTGCTCGCGTAGGATCGCGGACAGCGGCAGGCAGCGAACCTTGTCGACGCGTCGGACCACGTGCTGCTCGAACGACTTCGCGCGCACCGCATCGAACGTGTTGAGTGCTGACTCGTCGAAGACGTAGAAGTCGCGCGTCTCGGCCTTGGCCGTGACTCCAATCTCGAGATTGATGTCGCGTGGCCTGTGCCGGCGAAACTCCGTCATGCTGCCGGGCGTCGCGTCGATGTTCACGCCACGCCAGCCGCGCCGATGAAGAAGGAGCGTGTTCGAGAACCGCTGTGGGTGATGGGCACCCACATCGACGTAGATCCCGTCGCGCTGGACTCCGAAGATCCTGTCGAGGATCAGATCCTCGCCCTCCTGCGCGAACGACGTTCGGCCGTGACCCGTGGGCAGCGCATCGCGAAGGCGCTGGACCTGAACCCGTGCGCCCTCGAGCGTTGGAAGCCTCACGGAGCGTCAATAGCGGGCGCCGAGAGCAGTTGCAAGCACGCTCGGTGGGATGCACGATTCGCCTCTTCGATGGCCGAACGCGTTCTGTTCTTCGCCCCACATGCAGGGATCTGGGGCCACGCGTTTCCGGAGGCGCTGGTCGCCGATGCGGTGCGCCGCGCGGGTGCCGATGTCGTCTGCGTGACGTGCGGCGGTGCGCTGTCGTCGGGCTGCGCGACGATGGCGGCGTACGGCGTGCGCGGCGATAGCTCCGACGCGGCGAAGGGCAAGGTGTGCCGGCGCTGCAAGCTCAACAAGAGCCTCATTCGCCGCGATTTTGGGTTCGAGAGCTACGACTTCGATTCGGTGCTGACCGGCGCCGACGAGGCTCACGTCCAGAAGCTGCTAGGCCAGGCGCGGCCGGACGATGTCGATGCGTTCGTCGTCGACGGCACGCGCGTCGGAAGCGCGACGCTGTACGAGTACTTGATCCAGCAGAAGCGGTTTCACCGCGTGTTCGATCCGACCGAGTGGGCCGCGTTCCTGCCGCGGCTCGCGAACACCCTGCGCTCGTTCATCGCGGCGCGCCGGATCATCGAGCGCGAGCAGCCGACGCGGATCATCGCGTACAACACGCTCTACTCGGTCAACGCGGTGTGGCGCGCGCTCGGCAACGACCGCAACATTCCAGTCTTCGTGCTGCATGCCGGGCCGAACCTCCATCGACGTCTTCAGACGCTGATGATCGGCCGCGACTCGACGACACTGTCGATGTATCGGCTGATTCGTGAGTGGCCGAAGCAGGCCCACGTGCCGGCAAATCACGACGAGCTCGCATGCGTCACCGATCACTTCTGCGAGGTGCTCCGAGGTAGCAGCGTGTTCTCGTACTCGGCACCGAAGCAAGGGAATGCCGACTGGCGGAGTCGGTTCGGGATTCGCGCCGATCAGCAGCTCCTGATCGCGACGCTCAGCAGCTACGACGAATACACGGCAGCGCGGGCCATCGGCGAGCAACCGGACGAATCGGGGCTCTTGTTCCCGACCCAGATCGAGTGGATCCGAGCACTCGTCGGATGGATCCGCGACCGTCCGGATCGGTTCCTGCTCGTTCGCGTTCATCCGCGCGAGTTCCCGAACAAGCGCGAAGGCGCGAAGTCTCAGCACGCGACGATGCTCGAGCGCGAGCTCGTGAATCTGCCCGCCAACGTGCGCGTCAACTGGCCGACCGACGAGTTGTCCATGCACGATCTCGCCGAGCATGCGGATGTGGTGCTCAACGCCTGGTCGTCGGCCGGCAAGGAGCTCGCGCTGCTCGGAATTCCGGTGGTGGTGTACTGCCCGAGCCTGCTCATGTACCCGCCGGAGATCAACTACGTCGGCGACACCGAGGTGGCGTACTTCGCCGCGATCGAGACCGCGTTGCAAGACGGCTGGAGCCTCGAGCACGCCCGCAAGGCGTTTCGGTGGTGCGCGATCGAATACCAGCGCGCGATCGCGGATCTCGGCGATGGCTTCGACTACGTGGAGAGTCAGCCGACGACGATCCTCGAAAAGGTCCAGAGCGTCATCATGAACGCCCCCGGGGTGCGACCGGCCTACGACCTGTGGCGTCGCCCGCGCGAGCTCGTCGAGGGCGCGCGGCTTGCCGAGGTGATCATCGACGCGAAGACCTCACTGTTCGATGTCCCGATGCCACGTGTGGTCGCGACCGAGCTCGAGGAGACCGCGGCCCTGCGCCACGAGCTCGGCAGGCTCGCCGCGGCACTCTACGGGAATGACACCGCGACGCCGGAGCCCGGTTCGCTGCGAGCACACCTCACGCACGCAGTGCGATCGAGTACCCGCTGAGCTGCCGCTTCGTCACGCGTGTGCCTCGCGACCGAGCGCGGCACGCAACTTCGGCGCGAGCTTGTCCATCGCGAGCTCGGCGCGAAGGCTCAGGATGTTGTTTCGGCGCTCTTGCAGCGCGTCGCGATAGGCGGCGGGGTCATCGATCATCCGCTTCATCAGCGCCGCTGCCGCCGCGAGGTCGTCGCAGCGAAAACCGATCGGGCGCTCGGCTCGATCGAATGCCTCGACGCAGGCGTTACCGATGTGGATGACGGGCTTCACGTACGAGATCGCCTCGAGGATCGAGCCGCTGCAGCTCAGGCGGTAGCGATCGCGACCGTACAAGATGAGAAACGCGTCGATGTCCTCGGCGTAGCGCTCCATCTCGGCACGTGGCAGCGCCTTGCCCGGGCTCGGGCAGGTCACGTGGCGGGTATGCTCCAGCGTGCGGTTGTCCATGCCGATGATCCGGATCTCGTAGTCGCGCTCGGGGCGCAGCTCGTCGAGGTGATCCGCCACCACGCGCAACGACGCCGGATCGCCGTACCCGAACGTCGCGAACTTCAGGTGATCGTTCGCCGGCACGGGCTTCTGGGTTGCGAAGTTGATCGGCATCTCGACCACGTGCAGGTGGACCTTCGAGACATCGAGGTACTCGGCGGCGTTGACGGCAACGTGCGGGGCGAGCGCGATGTAGTGATAGTCGTCGCCGGCGCGCCACAGCAGCTGCTCGAGCGTCCGGAAGCGCTCCTTCCAGATCCGCGCATAGCGCGCGGCGACGCGCGCCCTGACGTAGTTCGCGGTCTTCGCGGGGAGCTCGCGTAGCTCGATCATGCCGAGCTTCTCGCGCAGCGTCGGTTCCGGAACTGCCGTTCCGTGGACGTCCGCGAACTGCGCGTTGCCAACGTCCTCGAAGTCGGCGTGTAGTGCGAATGTGAGCCGCAACCGCAGCTCGGTGTTGAGCCGCTTCAGCAGGTGCAACAGCATCGGGTTGCCCGACAGGAACAGGATCTCGCGGCACCCGTCCGCCTCGGCATCCCGCAGGATGCGCTTGAACTGGCGTTGGTACGACACCACGCCGCTGACCGAGTTCGCATCGCGAACATCGAGGTCGCGATGCTCGAGAGGCTCGACCGAGACACCGTCGAGCGCGAGGATCTGCTCGAGATTTTCGACGTGCGATCGATCCGCGTAGAACCGGATCACCTCACCGGGATATGCGTGCCGGAGCAGCGTCAAGAAGCCGCTGTTCACCTTCTCGTGGCTCGTGCCGGTGCACTGCGGCTCGCAGACGACGATCATGACGTGAGGCGGTAGAACCCACGCTGTTGGAGCGGCCCGCCCAGTTGCGAGGCGAGCGTCCCGCGTTTCGCCGAGTCTGCGAGGTGAGCAAACACCTCGTGGGTCGCCGCGACGTAGCGTGCGACGTGCTCCGGCTGGTGTGCGAGCGAGGGCCGGAAGTTGCTCGACGCCAGGAAGCCGCGCTCGAGCATGAGCTGCGAGAACAACGTGATCAGCGCGTGCTCGTCGGGATGGTCGAAGCGGAAGTGGCCGATCGAGGGGATCTTGCTGGTCTTGACCACGAGGCCTGCGGCGGCGGCCGCGCTCTGCCAGCCCTCGACGACCGTCTTGCCGACCTGGATCATGTGCGCGGCCGCGTTGTCGCGGCGGAACTTCTTGATCGTCGCGATCGCGGCGGTCGGGCCGATCCGCTCGGTCCAGTTCGTGCTGCTGATGAACGACGACTGCGCCGCGTCCATGATGTGACGGCGGCCGATCAGCGCCGACATCGCGTAGCCATTCGACAGCCCCTTCGCGAACGTCGCGAGATCGGGGCGGGTATCGCCCATCGTCAGGTGAATGCCGCCGGTCGTCATCCGGAAGCCGCTCGTGACCTCGTCGAAGATCAGGACCGCGCCGATATCGGTCGCGATCTGGCGCACCGCCTCGAGATAGCCGGCCTGCGGCGGCTCGTCGCGCCCGGGCTCCATGATGATCGCCGCGATCTCGCCGCGATTGCGGTCGACGATCTGCTTCAGCTCTTCGAGATGATTGTAGCGAAACGGCAGCGCCGTCTCGCGAAGCGAACGTGGCACTCCGGCGGGATCGAGGCCCGGCAACAGGTGTCCATCGAGCGCGTTCGACTCGCCGAGATTGGCCGCCAGGTACCAGTCGGTCCAGCCGTGGTAGCCCGAGAACGCGACCTTGTCGCGCTTGGTGTGAGCACGCGCGACGCGGATCGCGACCGACAGGATCTCGCCGCCGCCGCGTGCGTAGCGAACCATGTCGGCCCACGGATGGAGCTCGCACAACAGATCGGCGAGCTCGACCTCCTCGGGTGCGTTCAGCGTGCACGCGACGCCGTTCGCGATCGTGCGCCGCACGGCCTCGTCGACCTCGTCGTCCGCGTAGCCGAGCACGCACGCGCCCATGCCCATGATCGTCATGTCGATGTAGTGATTGCCGTCGAGGTCCGTGACCTCGCAGCCCTTCGCGCTCGCGAAGTACGACGGCCAGCGATCGGGCAGGAACATCTCCGGCCGCTTCGACAACAGGTGCGTGCCACCGGGGATGCGGGTCTTGGCGTGCTTGTAGAGCGCGGGTCCCTTGCGAAGCTCAGGCATCAGGATTCCATACCTTGGCATAGCCTTCGTGTCCGACGTAGGCTTGGTTCAGTCCCGCGAGCTCGGGATGGCTCGCGACGTACGCGAGGATGTCGCGCATGGTGAACGCGCGGTCCGGGCGATACAGCGCGTCGTAGACGTGACGCACGAGCTCCAGATCGGCGGCATGATCGACGGTCCAGCGCAGCTTGCCCCAGTCACCCTCGGCGGGGACGAGCCCGACGCGGAACTTCTTGCTGCGATAGAGATACGGGGTCACGTGCTCGCGGTCGGAGCGCACGGCGGTCTCGCTGTGCGCCCGCGCGAGCGCCGCGAAGCTGAAGCACTCCACGTCGAGACCGTCGGGGTACTTGAGTCCGTCGTCGTAGAACGCGACGCAGCCGGTCGCGGCGGCGGTGTAGTCGTAGCCGCCTCGCTGATATAGCGCGAGGACCTTGCCGACGAGCTCGGGGTCGACGAACGGGCAGTCGGCCGTGATCCGCAGCACCGGATCGGCCGTGCACGATCCGGCCGCGCGATAGAACCGATCGAGCACGTCGAGCTCGCTGCCCGCGAAGCAGGTCACGCCGATCGTGGCGCACAATGCCTTCAGCGCGACGTCGGATTCGCTCGTGGAGGTCGCGACGATCACCTCGGAGACGCCCGGCGCACGGCGCAGCCGATCGACGATGTGCCACAGCATCGGATGACCGGCGACCGGCTCGAGCACTTTGCCGGGCAGGCGGCTCGATCCCATGCGCGCTTGCACGATCGCGACGGCGGCTGTGGCCATGCGGGGGCACGCTAGCGCGCCTAGCCGCCGCGCGCCACCGTCTGGACGAGCGACGCGAATCGCACCCAGCCCTGCATCACGAAGAACGGCACGGCCTTGAGCTTGCCGCGTCGAAGGCCACGTACCGAGTAGACGACCGGGTAGCGCACGAGCAGGTGAAAACACATCGACGGCGCGCGCTCCGGGTTCTTGATGCAGAACTGGCCGTCACCGCGTCCGTACCAGCGGAACTTGCGCCAGTAGGTGTTGAAGTCCGAGAAGTGTAGCTGTGCGATTCGCGTCCTGCCGATGCCGATCTTGATCTCCGGGAACTTCGACAGCCGGTAGATGAAGTCCGTGTCATCGATCGCGGACGTGATCGTGTCGTCGAAGCGCACGCGTTCGAAGACGCGGCGGCGAAAGATCGCAGGGGCGGTGCCGATCATCGTCTTCTCGCCCGGGATGTTGTGCGTGAGATCCCACGACTCTTCCTCGGCCGCATCCCAGAAGCCGTGGTTCTGGTGCGACGCCAGCTGGGACTGGACGATGTCGAGTTGAAAATGCTCGAGATCAGCGTGGAGACCGTCGAGGTCACCCGCGGCGAGGCGATGATCCGCGTCGATCATCGCGATCAGATCGTGACGTGCGGCGTCGATGCCGCGCTGGCGATCGAGGGTCAGGTTCGACTTCGGTGACGAGATGATTCGATCCGTGAATCGCGCCGCGATCTCGAGGGTCCGATCCGTCGAGCCACCGTCGACGACGATGATCTCGTCCGGATGGTTCGCGACGACCGAGCGCAGGCAGTCTTCCAACCGCGCTTCTTCGTTCTTCGTACACACCACGACCGAGATGGGAGGCCGCGTGGTCATGACGCTAGTAGAACGTCAGGATCGCCGCGTCGGCAAGCGTCGCTCGGATCTGTTCCACGATCTGTTCCTGATAGCCCTGCGAGCTGACGACGAAGCCACAGCCTTTGTACTTCGCGAGGTTCGTGGCCGAGTCGATCTTGATGCCCTCGATCTCGCCGCCGCTGCGCGCCGGATTCGAATCGACGATGATGCCGATCTTCACGCGCTCCTCGGGGCCGAGCACGCCGAGCAACATCTGCGTGTGCCACCCACCGCCGAACAGCACCAACGATCCGTGAGCTCTCGCGAATTCGCGGACCTTGTCGCGTAGCCTTCGCGCTTGCGTGTCGAGGTAGTTGGCAACGACGTCTCGCGCCAGCTCGCGCGACTGGCGGAGCGCCGCACCCGAGAGCTTTTGAAACGTCCCGCGAAGCACCGGGTACATACAGAACTCGGACGCCTCGCGCGGATACTCGTGAACGTGGACGTCGACCGTCGACCAGCCGGCGGCCGTCGCCGCACGCACGAGTGTGTCGGCGGTGAAGTAGCTGACGTGCTCCGGTACGAAGTAGCCCGAGCCGCCGGCATTCTTCGGCAAGCTGAAGTCTGGAACTTCGATCGCCAGCATGCACCGGCTCGGCGCGATCGCGAACAGATGCCCCAACGCCGCGACCGGATCTGGAATGTGCTCCAGCACGTGAATCATCGCGAGGATCGGGAGCTCGATGTTCGAAACCGCGCGAAGGTCACCGACCGCGATCGCGAGGCCGTATCGATCGCGCGCGACTTGTACAGCGGCCGCCGATGGTTCGAGCCCACCGACCGGCCACCCAGCAGCGTTCGCGACGGTCAGCAGCGCTCCCACCGACGCGCCGATCTCGTAGAGCCCGAACGAGGTCCCGGTCGCGCGTAGGAGATGCGCGAAGCCGCTCGACTCGACAACCGAGCTGATCCAGTTGAACTGGTCGTGCTTCGCGGTCTCGATCTGCGGCGAGGGCAGGCTGACGTAGCTCGAGTGTTGCTCGTAATGCGCGGTCCCCTCGAGCGCCGGCAGTAGGGGATGCTGGAACAGGAACCCGCAGCCCTCGCACAACGCCAGGGTGAGCTCCTGCGACGGAATATCGAAGAGGTCGCGAACCTCCTGGCGATGAAAGTTCGACGACACCTGTCCTGATCGACAGACCGGGCAGGCCACACCGTCGTTCGGCATGCAGTCCTTTTACCCGATCCTTGACTTGCCGGGCGACCCTGGGCACCTTGCCCTCGAATGTTCTCGCTGCGTGGAAAATCAGTGCTCATCACCGGCGGGACAGGCTCGTTCGGCAAGCGTTTCGTCGCGACCGCGCTCGAGCGGCTCCAGCTCAAGCGCCTGGTCGTGTTCAGCCGCGACGAGCTCAAGCAGTACGAGATGCAGCAACACCACGATGTCGAGGAGTTGCGCTACTTCCTCGGCGACGTCCGCGATCCGGACCGGCTACATCGCGCCTTCGATGGCATCGACGTCGTCATCCACGCAGCGGCGCTCAAGCAGGTCCCCGCGGCCGAGTACAACCCGTTCGAGGCGATCAAGACCAACGTCATCGGCGCCGAGAACATCGTCAACGCCGCGATCGACCATGGCGTGAAGCGCGTGATCGCCCTGTCGACCGACAAGGCTGCCAACCCGATCAACGTCTACGGCGCGACCAAGCTGTGCTCCGACAAGCTCTTCGTCGCGGGCAACGTGTACGCCGGTGCGCGAGATACTCGCTTCGCGGTCGTGCGTTACGGCAACGTGGTGGGCAGTCGCGGCAGCGTCATTCCGTTCTTCATGGCGCGCCGCAAGACCGGCACGATCCCGATCACCGATCCGCGAATGACTCGGTTCTGGATCACACTCCAGATGGGTGTCGATTTCGTCATCGACTGTCTCGAGTGCATGCACGGTGGTGAGCTGTTCGTTCCCAAGATCCCCTCGATGAACATCATGGATCTCGCGGCGGCGATCGCCCCCGACTGCAAGCACGAGATCGTCGGGATCCGTCCCGGGGAGAAGCTCCACGAGGTGATGGTCCCCGAGGACGACGCCCGCAATACGGTCGTGCTCGAAGATCGCTACGTCATCTTGCCCGCCTACGAGCGCGAGTGGCTCGCGTCGTACAAGACGCTGCCTCGATGCGACGAGGGTTTTCGCTACAGCTCCGACACCAATGATCGCTGGCTGACTCGCGAGCAGCTCACCGCGATGCTCGACACCGTCTCGGTCGAGGGGGCGCCGGGATGAAGATCTTGCTGTGTGGCTTCGGCTCGATCGGCCGGCGCCACTTCGCGAACGCTCGAGCTATGGTCGGCAATGCGAGCTGGACGGTTGTCGAGCCGATGCGCGAGGCGTGGGTGAGCGAACCCGACGTGACGTTCGTTCCCGATCTGGCCGGCGTGTCGGGAAACTTCGACGTCGCGTTCGTGTGCTCTCCGACCGCGCTGCACGGCGACCAGCTCGTGACGCTCGCCGGTCGAGCGGCGGCGTTCTTCATCGAGAAGCCGCTGGCGCACGATCGCAGCTCGCTCGCGGCGATTCGCGCGGCGTTCGACGGCCGTCGCGCGCCAACGATGGTCGGCTGCAACTACCGCTTCGAGCCGGGGCTCCAGCGGGTCGCCGAGCTGCTCCAGTCGAGCACGATCGGCCGGATCGTCTCGGTGCGCGCCGAGTTCGGTCAGTGGCTGCCGTCGTGGCGACCGAAGGCCGACTATCGCCTCGGGTACGCCGCGAAGCGCGAGACAGGTGGCGGAGTCATCCTCGATCGGATCCACGAGCTCGACTACGTGACCTGGCTGTTCGGCGCGCCCACGCGCGTCGAGGCGATGTCGGGCAAGCTGAGCCAGCTCGAGATCGAGACCGAGGACACCGCGGAGCTGCTGCTCCGGTTTCCGTCGGGGACGATCGGCTCGGTTCACGTCGACTACATCCGCCGCGAGTACCTGTGCCGGCTCGAAGTGACCGGTGACCGCGGCTCGATCGAGTGGCGGTTCCGGCCGACCTCGGTGCGCATCTTGCGCGAGTCGGGGTCGTGGGAGTCCGCGTTCGAGGATCCGATGCCCGACGTCAATGCGATGTACGTCGCCGAGCTCCGATACTTCTTCGACATGCTCGCGCGCGGCGCGAAGCCGATGAACGACATCGCGGAGGCCGGCGCGACCCTCGAGGTCGCGCTCACCGCGCTGGAGCAGCGATGAGGATCCTCGTCACCGGCGCGGCGGGGATGCTCGGGTCGACGATCGTCGAGCGCTGGCGCGAGCGTTACGAGGTGTTCGCCTCGGCGCGCACGCCGTTCGCCGCCAGGGGCTGGGCGTTTCGTGCGTTCGATCTGACCGAGCCCGATCACGCGCCGCTGATCGAGTGGGCGCGTCCGGACGTGATCGTCCACTGCGCCGCGTGGACGGCGCTCGATGCGTGCGAGGCCGAGCCCGAGCGCACGCTCGAGATCAACGGCCGTTCGGTCGAGCGCTTGCTCGCGGCCGCGCCGAACGCGCGCCTGCTGTTCGTGTCCTCCGACGCCGTGTTGGGCGATCGCGCCGAGCCACTCCCCGAGGACGCGTCGCCGCATCCGTTGAATGCGTACGGGCGCAGCAAGGAGCTCGGCGAGACGCTGCTTGCGGCGCGCGATGCCGGCGCGAGCGTGCGAACGACGGTGGTGGGCTGGAACCTCGACCCGCGCAAGCAGAGCTTCGTCGAGTGGATGGTGCGCGCGCTCGAGCGCGGCGAGAAGATCACGTTGTTCCAGGACGCGCTGTTCAACCCGATCGCGAGCTCGCAGCTCGCCGACGAGCTCGAGCACATGCTGACGGATGGTCGCAAGGGCGTGTTTCACGTCAGCGGTCACGAGTCGACCTCCAAGTACGATTTCGGCGTGGCGCTCGCGAAGCGCCTCCAGCTCGACCACCATCGGATTCACGAAGGCACGATCACGGCGATGCGGTTCGCGGCGCGAAGGTCCGCGGACCAGCGGCTCGCGGTGGAAAGCTACGAACGATCCGTCGGCCGAGACATGCCAGGTCTCGACGCGACGATCGAGGCGTTGGTGCGAGATCGAGCCCTGGTCGCGGAGCGAAGGGCATGACCAGCTTCGAGGTCGGTCCCCACGCCATCGGCACCGATGCGCCGGTCTACTTCATCGCGGATGTCGCCGCGAACCACGACGGTGATCTCGGTCGCGCGAAGGAGCTCATCCATCTCTGTGCGGAAGCGGGAGCACAGGCAGCCAAGTTCCAGAACTTCGTCGCGTCGAAGATCGTCAGCAACCGCGGCTTCCAGGACATGGGAAGCAAGCTGTCCCACCAGAGCACGTGGAAGAAGTCGGTGTACGAGACCTACAAGGAGGCGAGCATCAGCCGCGACTGGACGCCGATCCTGAAGGAGACCTGCGATCAGGCGGGGATCGAGTACTTCACGAGCCCGTACGACTTCGAGTCGGTCGACCACGTCGATCCGTACGTCCGCGTCTACAAGATCGGCTCGGGCGACATCACGTGGCCCGAGATGCTCGAGTACATCGCCTCGAAGGGCAAGCCGGTGATCATCGCGTCGGGTGCATCGAGCGGCGAGGATGTCGAGCGCGCGATGGCGACGCTGTCGAGCCGCTGCGACCGGCTCGTGCTCATGCAGTGCAACACCAACTACACCGGGTCGGCCGAGAACTTTCGCCACGTCAACCTCAACGTGCTGCGCGACTTCGCGATGAAGTATCCGCATGCGGTGTTGGGTCTCTCGGATCACACGACGGGACACGCCACGGTGCTCGGCGCGGTCGCACTCGGCGCGCGCGTCGTGGAGAAGCACTTCACGGACGACAACTCGCGTAGTGGGCCGGATCATGGCTTTGCGATGAACCCGGTGACGTGGCGCGAGATGGTCGATCGTACGCGCGAGCTCGAGCAGGCGATGGGCGATGGCACCAAGCGGATCGAGGCCAACGAACAGCAATCCGTGCAGGTCCAGCGCCGGTCGCTGCGGGCCACCCGAGAGCTCGCGGCGGGGGAGCGCCTCGCCGCCGGGGACCTCGAAGCGCTGCGGCCGATTCCAAGCGACGGGATCGAGCCGTATCGGCTAGGCGAGCTTGTTGGTAAGACCCTCAAGCGCGCCCTCGCGAAGGGTGCGCATATCACCTGGGACCACATCTGATGCTGCGCGGCGAACACATCCAACTGAGAAGCATCGAGCGCGAGGACCTGACGCGGATGCGCGACTGGCGCAACCTGCCCGAGTTTCGGCGCAACTTTCGCGAGTTTCGCGAGCTCAACCTCCAGAACCAGGAGCAGTGGTTCACGCGGATCAGCGCGAGCGCGAACGACTTCATGTTCGTCGTCGAGCGCAGTGACGATCACGTCCCGATCGGGGTCGCCGGCCTCGTGTACGTTCACTGGGTCGTGCGGTCCGCCGACATCTCGCTCTACATCGGCGACAACGCGATGTACATCGATGGCCCGGGCGGCCACGCCGAGGACGCCGCCAAGACGCTGATCCGGTACGCGTTCGACAACCTCAACCTCAATAAGGTCTGGACCGAGCTGTACGCGTTCGATGACCACAAGGTCGCGCTGTTCACGCGGCTGGGCTTCGCACGCGACGCCGTCCTGCGTGACAACGCGTTCGAGGACGGGCGCTACCACGACTCGTACATCTACTCGTTGCTGCGATCCGATGAAGAGGTGAAGCCGTGAACGTCACCGTCCGACAGACCTGTCGCTTGTGCGGCTCGCGGAGCCTGACGCCGATCGTGGACCTGGGCGAGCAGATGCTCGCGTCGGCGTTCGTGTCGGAGACCAACGCGAGCCGGTTGCCGACTCGCAAGGTGCCGCTCGAGCTGGTGCGCTGTAACCCGCAGCTCGACGAGAATTCGTGCGGGCTGGTCCAGCTGCGCCACAGCTTCCCATCGGACCTGATGTACGCCGACTACTGGTACGTCTCGGGCGTCAACCAGACGATGCGCGACGCGCTCGCCGAGATCACGGCTCGCACGAAGGACTTCGTCGAGCTCGCCGCGGGTGACATCGTGGTCGACATCGGCTGCAACGACGGCACGCTGCTCGACTCGTACAAGGTCGCGAACCTCGATCGGATCGGCTTCGATCCGGCGCAGAACTTCGCCGAGCGCAAGGACACGTTCCTGCGCGTGCCGACGTACTTCAACGGGGCGTCGTATCGTGCGGTCCGCGGAGCCAAGCGCGCGAAGGTCGTCACGAGCATCGCGATGTTCTACGACCTCGAGAACCCGAACCAGTTCACGGCGGACATCGCGGAGATCCTCGACGACAAGGGCGTGTGGATCCTGCAGATGGCCGACCTGCCCAACATGTTGCGCTCCAACATGTTCGACAACATCTGTCACGAGCACCTCTGCTACTACCACCTCGCTCCGCTCGAGACGCTGTTCCGCCGCCACGGCCTGGCGCTCGCCGATGTCGAGCTCAACTACGTCAACGGCTCGAGCTACCGGCTCTACATTCGCAAGGCGGGCGGACCGCCGCCGACAAAAGCCGCCGCGGAACGCATCGCGAAGCTGCGCGTCGACGAGTTCAACCTCGCGATGGACACCGACGCGCCGTTCGAGACGTTCAAGCACAACATCGAGCGCAACAAGCACGATCTGCTGTTCTTCCTGAACCAGGCCAAGCAGCAGGGCAAGCTCGTGCTCGTCTACGGCGCGTCGACCAAGGGCAACGTGCTGCTGCAGTACTGCGGCATCGGGCCGGGCCTCGTCCCGTTCGCCGCGGATCGCAACCCGATGAAGTGGGGCGCCAAGACGCTCGGCACCGACATCCCGATCATCTCGGAGGATGACGCGCGCGCGATGAAGCCCGACTACTTCCTCGTGCTGCCGTATCACTTCCTCGACGAGATGCTCGTTCGCGAGAAGGCCTTCATCGACCGCGGCGGCAGGTTCATCGTGCCGGTGCCCGCGGTCAGGGTCGTCCCGTGAAGACGTGCCGACCGCGCTGATCACGGGCGTCCTCGGTCAGGATGGCAGCCTCCTCGCCGAGCTCTTGCTCGAGCGCGGTTACCAGGTCGTCGGCGTGAAGCGCCCGGGCGCGTCGATCGATCGCGAGCTGCGTGCGCTGGTCGCGCGGCTGGAGCTCGTGGAGCTCGATCTCGCGCAGGCCCCGCTCGACTGGGCGGCCGCGCTCGTCGCGCGCATTCGTCCCGACGAGGTCTACCACCTCGCCGCGTGCCATCGCTCGTCGGAGCCGGGGCAGGCCAACGATCCGGGGCAGCAGCAGCGCATGGTCGCCGTCAATCACACCGCTGGGCTCGCGCTCGCGAACGCGTTGCTCGGCGCTCGGCACGGCCGGCTCGTCGTCGCCGGATCGAGTCAGATGTACACGGTTGCGCTCCCCGCACCCGCGATCACCGAACAGACCGCGCGTGCTCCGGCGACGTTCTACGGCGTCACGAAGGCCGGATGTCTCGATGCCGTGGCCTGGCTGCGCCGCCACCACGGCCTGGCCGGATCGTGCGCCATCATGTTCAACCACGAATCGGCGCGGCGGTCGCCGGCGTTCGCGAGCCGCAAGATCACGAGCGCCGCCGCGCGAATCGCGGGTGGGGCGCGCGACCGACTCGAGCTCGCCGACCTGTCGAGCCGCGTCGACTTCTCGTCGGCGCACGACATCGTCGCAGGGCTGCACGCGATGGCCCTGGGCGAGCCCGACGATCGCGTGCTGGCCTCGGGCGAGCTGCACAGCCTCGAGGACCTGTGCCAGGTCGCCTTCTCGGCGGTCGGCCTGGACTGGCGAGCGCACGTGACCTCGACGAAGCCGCCCGGCGAGCGCCCCGCGCTGGTCGGCGACCCCTCGCGGGCCGAGCGCGAGCTGGGCTGGCGGCGCACGCGAAGCTTCGCGACCTGGGTCACGGAGATGGTAACCGCGGATCAGCGACGGCTATAGTAGCGACGTCTCGTGACGCACAAGCTGGTCATCGAACCCGACAACGCCGGCCAAACGTACTGGCGCGACCTGTGGCAGTACCGCGAGCTGTTCGTGATGCTCGCGTGGCGCGACGTCGCCGTGCGCTACAAGCAGACGCTGATCGGCGTGGCGTGGGCGGTGCTCCGCCCGGTGATGACGATGCTCGCGTTCACGTTCGTGTTCGGCACGATGGCGCACCTGTCGTCCGAAGGCGGTGCGCCGTATGCGCTGATGGTGTTCGTCGCGATGCTGCCGTGGCAGTTCTTTTCGACGGCACTCACGAGCGCGAGCGAGAGCCTCGTCTCCAACACGAACCTCGTGTCGAAGGTCTACTTCCCGCGGCTGTTGGTGCCGGCCGCGACGATCGCGGTGTCGGTCGTCGATTTTCTGCTCAGCGTGGTGGTTCTCGTCGTGATGATGGTCTGGTACCAGTACGCGCCGCCGGTCCAGGTCATCGCCGTCATTCCGCTCACGCTGCTGACCGGGATCCTGGCGCTGGGTCCGGGGGTCCTGCTCGCCGCGGTCAACGTGAAGTATCGCGACCTGCGCTACGCGTTGCCGTTCGTCACCCAGTTCGGGCTCTACGTGACGCCGGTGGGATTCTCGTCGTCGCTCGTGCCGGAGCGCTGGCGCTTGTTGTACGAGTGCAACCCGATGGTCGGCATCGTCGACGGATTTCGGTGGGCGATCCTCGGCTCGATCGACTTCCCGACGCGCGCCCTCGCGATCAGTACCGGCGTGTCCCTGGTGTTCCTGTGGTTCGGAATCCGCCGATTCCGCGCGACCGAGGCCCTGTTCGTGGATGTGATCTGAGTGGAGCCCATCATCCAGATCGAGCACCTCGGCAAGTGCTACCGGATCTCGCACGAGACTCGCGAGCCGTATCAGACGCTGCGCGAGGCGATCGTCAGGCTGCCGCGAAAGCTGTTCTCGCGGTCGAAGACCACGCACGAGGATTTCTGGGCTCTCGACGACGTCACCCTGGACATCAACCCCGGCGAGCGCGTCGGCATCATCGGTCGCAACGGCGCGGGTAAGTCGACGTTGCTCAAGGTGCTGTCGCGGATCACGGCGCCCACGAAGGGGCGCATCACGATGGACGGCCGCGTCGCGAGCTTGCTCGAGGTCGGCACCGGCTTTCATCAGGAGCTCTCGGGGCGCGACAACATCTTCCTGAACGGCGCGGTGCTCGGGATGACACGTGCCGAGGTGCGGCGGCGATTCGACGAGATCGTCGCGTTCTCGGGCGTCGAGCAGTTTCTCGACACGCCGGTCAAGCGCTACTCGTCGGGGATGTACGTGCGACTCGCGTTCGCCGTCGCGGCTCATCTCGAATCCGAGATCTTGATCATCGACGAGGTGCTCTCGGTCGGGGATGCCGAGTTCCAGAAAAAGTGTCTCGGCAAGATGGACGACATCTCCAGGAGCGAAGGTCGGACGCTCTTGTTCGTCAGCCACAACATGGGTGCGATCCAGCAGCTCTGCAACGTCGCCGTGGTGCTGTCGGGCGGCAAGGTCGCGTTTCACGGCGAGGCCAGCGCCGCGATCCAGACCTACGTCGACAACTACAGCACGACGCCCGAGATGGTGAAGAAGGATCGCGCGACGCTCGCCCCGAAGAACCAGTTCGTCACCGCGTACACCGCCGACACGAGCTACGCGCCGGTCAGCCAGTTTCCGTACGATGGCCAGATCCGGGTGTGCTTCGAGCTCCATCTCCCCGAGTGGCACCCATCGCTCGTGGTGTCGTTCTCGCCGATGGACAAGCAGCACCGGAGGATCTTCACGATCGACGTGCCGCTCGATGCGCACCACACCGGTGACCGGTTCGTGAAGCTCTGTATCACCATGCCCGGCGAGACGCTCGTTCCGGGGAACTACTCGTGGATGCTGTACATCCATCAGCCGCTCGTGAAGCTTTACGAGCATCTCGACGGCGTCTGCGACTTCTCGATCCTCGAGACCGGCTCGCCGTTCGCGAAGTATGCGGGGCACGACTACGGGGTCGTGTATCCGCCGAAGGTCCTCGTCGAACCACGGGAGTCCGTGTAGTGATCGGAGCCATGAAGACGGCGTTCAAGGACCGGATCAAGGCCGCGCTCGACGAACGAGGCCTCTTGCCCGCGGCGGCTCGCATCTACAGCCGGCTTGGATGGTCCGAGGTCCAGACGGCTCGCGCGTCGTTCAAGTACTACCTCTACAACCACTGGCTCACGAACTTCCCGAGTTCGATCGTGCGCACGGCCTACCTGCGGCACGGCCTCGGGCTCCACATCGGCAAGCAGACCTTCATCCACATGGGCTGCCACTTCGAGGGCGACAAGATCACGATCGGCGACAACTCGGTCATCGGGCGGAACTGCTTTCTTGGCGGCAACGGCGGCGCGCTGATCATCAAGAACAATGTGTCGATCACCGCCCGCACGTACATCTTCTGCGCCTCTCACGACCTGAACAGCCCGACGTTTGCCGGCACCTACGAGGACGTCGTGATCGAGGACTACGCGTGGATCGGGGCAGCCGCGATGATCACGCCGGGCGTGACGATCGGGAAGGGCGCGGTCCTCGGCGCGGTCGCGGTCGCGACAAAGGACATCCCGGAGTTCACCGTGTGGGCCGGCGTCCCCGCGAAGCAGATCGGCACCCGCAATCGCGACCTCACCTACGTGCTCGACTACTACTCGTACTTCAATTGAGCTGGTCGCGGTACTCGAGCGGAGAAGTGCGTTACGGTCCGCCCTCGCGTGACAGCCAATCGCGTCAGCTTCGTCATCCCGACTCGCAATCAGGCGCCGTTCATCGCGAAGTGCCTCGATAGCTGCCTCGCGCAGGGGTTGAGCGACTTCGAGGTCATCGTGGTCGACGGCGGCTCGACGGATGGCACGCAGGACGTGCTCGCTTCGTACGGCGATCGGGTGCAGTGGACGTCCGAGAAGGATCGCGGGCAATCCGATGCGGTCAACAAGGGCGTGCGCGCCGCGACCGGGGACGTGATCGCGTGGATCAACTCCGACGACTACTACGCGAGCCCCGACGCGGTCGGCCGGCTCCTGAAGCTGTTCGCCGACGATCCGACGGTCGACATCGCCTACGGCGATGGCACGATGGTCGACACCGACGGCCGCGTGCTGCGCAAGTACCCGAGCCTCGACTACCACTCACTCGAACAGCTCGTGGTGATTCCGGCGAGCTTCGTGTTGCAGCCGGCGCTGCTGTTTCGCCGCCAGCTGTTTCTCGACGTCGGTGGTCTCGACGAAGACCTCCACTTCACGCTCGACTACGAGCTATTCCTGCGCCTGTTCCCCAAAGCGCGCGCCGTGCGCCACGTCTCGATCGAGGTCGCGCGCGCGGTCTATCATCAGGATGCAAAGTCGATCCGCGGCATGCGCAAGCAGATCATCGAGTTCATGCGGGTCAAGCATCGCTACGCGACCAAGCTCGCGCTGACCCCGACCCAGCGCGTTCGGCTATACAGCGGGATGGCCTCGCTCTGGGCCTACTACGCTGCGAGTCGGCTCGGGATCATCAAGACCACGTGATCTCGCCGGAGCGTGATACATCGTCGCCGATGGCAACGCCCGACTACGCAGGCCAGGACCTCGAGGCGCTCGCAGACATCCCGAACTACCAGCATTGGATCCTCAGTCACTTCCGGCCCTATCTCCACGGCCGCGTACTCGAGATCGGTGCGGGCGTCGGGACGCTGTCCGCGCGCTATCGCGATGCGGTCGCCGAGGCGACCTTGCTCGAGCCCGCGCCGAACCTGATCGGTCAGCTCGAGCAGAAATTCTCGGGCGATTCGAAGGTCGAGGTCGTCGGCAAACCGCTCGACGAGGCATGCTCGGACGGAACCCTGCGGGCCGGATCGTACGACGCCGTCGTGCTGATCAATGTCCTCGAGCATGTCGACGACGATGCCGCGATGCTCGAGGAGATTCACCGGTTGCTCGTTCCGGGTGGTGTGCTGTTGCTGTTCGTGCCGGCGCTGCAGTGGCTGTTTGGCAGCCTCGATACGCTCGTCGGCCATCGTCGGCGCTACGTGAAGCCGCAGCTGCGAAGGCTGATCGAGGAGGCACGCTTCTCGATTCGAGACCTCCGGTACTTCGACGCGCTCGGCGTCTTGCCTTGGTACGTGACCGGGCGAGTGATCAAAGCGAAGCTGTTCAACGAGCGCGCCGCGAAGCTCTACGATGCCGTCGGAGTTCCGTTCGGAGCGTTCGCCGAGCGCTTCGCGGCCCCGCCGATCGGCAAGAACCTGCTTTCGATCGCTCAGCGCGAGTAACGCACCACGCAGTACAGCGCCTTCACGCCATCTCGCCAGCTGATCTTCTTGCCCTCTTCGTAGGTCCGACCGGCGTACGAGATCGGGACCTCGTAGATCCGGGCGCCGGCACGCGCGACCTTGGCCACGACCTCGGGCTCGAACCCGAAACGATCTTGCTCGAGCGTGATGGTCTTGATCAACGGTGCGCGGAAGACCTTGTAGCAAGTCTCCATATCCGTGAGGTTGAGGTTCGTGAACATGTTGCTGAGCATGGTCAACGCCTTGTTGCCGACGCTGTGCCAGTAGAACAACACGCGATGCGGTCCGCCGAGGAACCGACTACCGAGCACCACATCCGCACGACCGTCGAGGATCGGCGCGAGTAGCCCCGGATATTCCTTCGGGTCGTACTCGAGATCAGCGTCCTGGATCAGGATCAGGTCGCCGCTGGCCTCGGCAAACCCACGACGCAACGCCGCGCCCTTGCCGCGATTGGGCTCCTGGCGAACGAGCTTGATCTCGGGGTGACGAGCGACGTACGCCTCGAGGATGTCGCGGGTCCCATCCGTCGACGAATCGTCGACGACGACGAGCTCCTTCGCGAGCCCGCACGAATCGGCGGCGAGCACGCGATCGAGCAACGCGGCGACCCAACGCTCTTCGTTGTAGACCGGGATGACGATCGAGAGCTTGTTCATGCGGCCATCCGGGTCTTGAAGTACTCGATCGTGCGCCGCAGCCCGTCGTCGAGCTCCACGGTTGGTTGCCAGCCGAGGTGCTCGATCGCGCGCGAGATGTCGGGCTTTCGACGCGAAGGGTCGTCTTGTGGAAGCGGTTCGGAGATCAGCTTCGAGTGCGAGCCGGTCAGTGTCTTGATGTGTTCGGCGAGCTCGACGATCGTCGCTTCGTGCGGATTGCCGAGGTTGCACGGCAGCTGGAGCTTCGACGCCATCAACCGCAGGAAGCCTTCGATCAGATCGTCGACGTAGCAGAACGAGCGCGTCTGCTTGCCGTCGCCGAACAACGTGATCGGATGGTTCTCGAGGCACTGCACGACGAAGTTCGAGACCACGCGACCATCGTTCGGATGCATGCGCGGTCCGTACGTGTTGAAGATTCGCGCGATGCGAACTGCGACGCCGTATTGCTGCGCATACGAAGCCGCGAGTGCTTCGGCGCAGCGCTTGCCTTCGTCGTAGCAGGCGCGCGGTCCGATCGTATTGACGTTGCCCCAGTAGCTCTCGACTTGCGGATGGACGAGCGGATCCCCATAGATCTCGCTGGTCGATGCGATCAGCACCCGTGCACGGACGTCGCGCGCGAGATCCAGCACGTTGAGCGTGCCCTGGACGCACGTGCGGATCGTGCGCACCGGGTTGCGCTGGTAGTGGATCGGCGAGGCGGGGCACGCGAGGTGATAGATCTCGTCGCATTCGATGTGCATCGGCTGAC
>JBDTJY010000105.1:0-33891 GCA_039935615.1 Kofleriaceae bacterium | reverse complement strand
GCGGCGTACGCGGCGATCGTCTTGCCATCGCCACCATCGATCAGGTTGACCTCGTTGACCGACAGGCGCTGCGCGGCCTTCGCCACGTCGCCGAAGATCGCATCGAGGTGCTGGAGCACGAACATGTCCATCGCGCGACCGCCGCTGTCTTTCCACGCGGCGGACACCGCATCGAGCGACGCCGCCATCGCCTCGCCGTCGGCGGCGATCGGTGCGGCCATTCCGGAGGCCAGCAGCTCGCGAACCTGCGCGTCGACCTCGGCGGGAATCGTCACCTCGGCCTGGAGCCGCAGCGTCTCGAGATCGCCGCGGACCTTCTGGAGCTCGAGCTCGGCTTCCGCGCGCGCTTGCTGACCCGCGGCCTCGGCGCGGTTGAGCTCGGCGTTCGCGTCGGCATCGACCTCGGCCTTGATCTGGCGGAGCTCGTTCTGCTTGCGCTGCAGCGCGGCTTGCGCGTTCGTCATCGCGACCTCGCCGCGTGCACGTGCCGCGGCCTCGGCCTGCTCGGCTTCGCGCGTCGCGTCGCTCTCGGCCACCTCGGCGGTGCGCAGGATCTCGGCGATCCGCGAGCGACCGATGCTCTCGAGGTAGTTGCCGTCGTCGGCGACGTGCTGGATCTTGAGGACGTCGAGCTCCAAGCCGAGCTTCTCGAGATCGGGTCCGGCCGACAGCTCGAGGTGCTTCGAGAACTTCAGCCGATCGTCGTTGAGCTCCTCGGGCGTCATCGTCGCGAGCACGCCGCGCAGGTGACCCTCGAGCGTCTCCTTGACGACGCGTGCGATCTCCGTGCGGTCCTTGCCGAGGAAGCGCTCGATCGCGTTGCCGACGAAGCGAGTATCGGTCGACACCTTGATGTTCGCGATCGCGTGCACGTTGAGCGGAATGCCGCCCTCCGAGTACGCGCCCTGCACCGCGATCGGTACCGAGATCAGCGAGACGTCCATGCGGTTGACCGTCTCGACGACGGGGATCCGCACGCCGCGGCCGCCGAACACGACGCGATAGCCGACGCTGCGGCCATCCTCGGTCGTGTGCTTGCGACCACTGAAGATCAGGATCTCGTTGGGCCTGCAGATTCGCAGCAGGTAACGGTAGATGACCGTCAACAACAACAGGACGATGACGCCTGCCACCACACCACCGATCACTTCGGGCGGAATTCTTCCGTGCATTCTGTGCCTCCCTTCAGGCTCGAACAGCCAACGCTACAACTCGTGCTTGGTCACGAGCAACGAACCGAGGTCGCCTTCTGCAACGATCACGACCTGAGTGCCGGTAACCAGCTCGGCACCTGCCTCGTGCCCTGCTTTGTACAGGTTCGCGACGAAGTCTTCGGTGCGACCTTTGACGTCGACGCGGACCTTGCCGGGCTTGTCATTGCCGACCGGCAACACGAGCGTGCCGGTCATGCCGACGAGCTCCTTGCCCATCACGAGGCTCGACGAGCTCGACGCGCTGATCTTGCGGATCACGGTCACGGCGATCGAGCCGCTCAGCCAACCGACGGCGAGCGCACCGAGGCCGGCGACCGTCTGACTCGAATCGAGTGCCGTGAGCGCGAGGCCCGCACCCCCACCGAACGTGAACAGAAACACCCAGAACCGCAGCGATGAAAACGGAGCCCATCCAAATCCTGGTGCGCTATCGCCGTGGCTGTGGCCACCGTGATCGGTGTCCTTGCCCGCGAGCAAGAACGACGCGACGAGCAAGGTGACGCCGAACGCTACTGCACCGAGAAAGATGTGGTTCAAGCGGTCCTCCCATACCTACGATGCGATGAACGTGATCATCGTCGCTAGCAACATCAAGCAAGATCCGGTGCCGCGGTGCATAATTACAGGTGGGAATGCGTGCGGGAAGCGCAGAGGTAATGCGTGCGGGAAGCGCAGAAGTAATGAGTGCGGGAAGCGCAGAAGTAATGAGGCTGTGGGTCTGCTTGGTTTTCCTGCTCGGTTGTGCGGTTGAATCGCCCCGACCGAGTGCGGTGACGCGACCCAGCGTCCTCGCAGAAATCGAAGCATCTCGCGATCTCGATGGCAGACTCGTGGGAGCGGCGGATGGCCCGACGCTCGTGATCGTGTTCGCGTCGTGGTGTCCACACTGTAGAGACGAGCTGGTCGAGCTCGACTCGATCCGCGCGCACCACGTGCGCATGCTTGGCGTGAACTATCGCGGTCACGAGGAGTACGACCATCGCGGCAACAGTGTCGCGGTGCGCGCGTTCGCCGATCGCACGCCGTGGTTGCGGATCGTGCCGATCGACGACGCCGTGTTCGCGGCGCTCGGCAGCCCGTCGCAGATTCCGACGATGTACCTCTTCGATCGCGCGGGAGCGCTGGTCGAGACCTACGACCGCCGCACGCGCACGCCTCCGAGTCGCGACGAGCTCGTCGCAGCGCTCGCACGGCTCGGTGCCTAGCTGTACAGTGCGCGCGTGAAGCGCACCCTGTTGATCATCGCTCTGATCGGCTGCGGCTCGTCGAGCCCGCCCCCTACTGCACCCGCGGCTCCTCCACCCGGCGCACCGATGGTTCCCCCCGCGGCGCCGCCCAGCAAGCCGGTCGTGGTCGCACCTCCGGTCGAAGATCCGTACCTGTGGCTCGAGAACATCGACGCTCCGAAGTCGCTCGATTGGGTGCGCGAGCAGAACGCTCGCTCGAAGCCGGCGCTCGAAGCCGTGCCCGGCTTCAAAGCAGCTCAGGCGCGGGTGCTCGCGATCCTCGACGCGAAGGACAAGGTTCCGTACGCGTCGAAGATGGGCAAGTACCTCTACAACTTCTGGCAAGACGACGTGAACCCGCGCGGCTTGTGGCGGCGCACGTCGTACGCGGACTACGCGAAGGACAAGCCCACGTGGGAGACCGTGATCGACGTCGACGCGCTCAACAAAGCCGAGGGCGCGAGCTGGGTCTGGAAAGGCGAGAGCTGCCTGTATCCGAAGTACGAGCGGTGCCTGGTCCGGCTGTCGCGCGGCGGCGGTGACTCGGTCGTCGTGCGCGAGTTCAACCTCGCGAACAAGACGTGGATCGCGGATGGCTTCACGCTGCCCGAAGCCAAGAGCGACATCGCGTGGAAGGATCTCGACACCGTGTTCGTCGGCACCGACTTCGGTCCGGGCTCGACGACGTCGTCGGGCTATCCGCGGATCGTCAAGGAGTGGAAGCGCGGCACGCCGCTGACCGCCGCGACCACGATCTTCGAGGGCAAGGTCAGCGACGTCTCGGTCAGCGCGGCGCGGCAATGGGATCATCACCGCACGCACGACGTGATCGAGCGTGGCATCTCGTTCTTCGCGAACGAGGACTATGTGTGGGATGAAGCCCAAGGGAAAAAGACCGCGACCAAGATCGACAAGCCGGATGGCGCGACGATCGAGTTCTGGGACGACCAGGTCCTGATCACGCTGCGCCAGGATTGGGTGCTCGGCGGCACGACGTGGCCGGCGGGCTCGTTGCTCGCCGCGAGCGAGAAGGACTATCTCGCCGGTGGCCGTGCGTTCACCCCGCTGTTCACGCCGACGCCGACGACGTCGCTCAACGGCGTGACCGCGACCAAGACCAAGCTCTACGTCCAGACCCTCGAGGACGTGCGCGACGGCCTCGTCGCGTGGTCGCGGACCGGCACCGGCAAGACGCGCGCGTGGAAATCGACGAAGATTCCGCCGCCCTCCGGGACGTCGTTCTCGATCGGGGCGTGGGACGACGACGAGAACGACGACTACTGGATGTATGAAGCCGGCTTCATCACGCCGTCGACCGTGTCGCTCGTCAGGAACGGCAAGAAGGTCGAGCTCAAGCATGCGAAGGCGCGGTTCGACGCGACGGGCCTCGAGGTCACCCAGCACTTCGTGACGTCGAAGGATGGCACGCGCGTGCCGTACTTCATGGTCAGCAAGAAAGGCATGACGCTCGACGGCAGCAACCCGACGATCATCGAGGGCTACGGCGGCTTCGAGGTCTCGCTGACGCCGTACTACAGCTCGGTCACCGGCGCGCTCTGGCTCGAGAAGGGTGGCGTCTACGTCGTGCCGAACCTGCGCGGCGGCGGCGAGTACGGGCCGAAGTGGCACGAGTCGGCGACCAAGCTCAACCGCCAGCGCGTGTACGAAGACTTCGCGGCGATCGCCGAGGATCTGATCGCGAAGAAGGTCACGAGCCCGGCCAAGCTCGGGATCATGGGCGGTTCGAACGGCGGCCTGCTCGTCGGCGTGATGATGACCGAGCGGCCGGAGTTGTTCGGCGCGGTCGTGTGCGAAGCGCCGCTGCTCGACATGAAGCGCTACAACCAATTGCTCGCCGGCGCGTCGTGGATGGAGGAGTACGGCGACCCCGCGGTGCCGGCCGAGTGGGCCGCGATCTCGAAGTACTCGCCGTATCAGAACGTCCACAAGGATACGAAGTACCCGCCGGTGCTGTTCACGACGTCGACGCGCGACGACCGCGTCCACCCGGGACACGCGCGCAAGATGGCCGCGCGGATGATCGAGCAGGGTCACGACGTGTTGTTCTACGAGAACATCGAGGGCGGTCACGCGGGCGCGGCCGACAACGGTCAGCGCGCGTTCATGTCGACGCTGGCGTATGCGTTCCTGTGGAAGCAGCTCGGCGTGCACTAACTCTGGTCGCGGATCCACGCCTGCACGCGGTTCGCGAGCACCGGCAACGTCACGGCGCCCGCGCCGAGCACGACCTCGTGAAAGCCCTTGATCGCGAACGTCGCGCCGAGCTGCTGCTCGGCGAGCGCACGCAACCGCACGATCTCGATCTGCCCGACCTTGTACGCGAGCGCCTGGCCGGGCCAGCCGATATAGCGGTCGACTTCGTTCGAGATGTTGATCTCGGTCAGCGCCGTGTGCTCGCGCATGAACGCTTCGGCCTGGTCGCGCGACCAGCCGCGCGAGTGAAGGCCGGTGTCGACGACGAGCCGCGACGCCCGCCAGGCATCGAAGCTGAGCTTGCCGAGACGATCGAGGTCGCTCGTGTACAGGCCCATCTCGTCGGCGAGGCGCTCGGTGTAGAGCGCCCAGCCCTCGACGTACGACGTCGAGCCATCGAGCTTGCGGAACGCCGGGAGCGCGCCGAGCTCCTGCGCGATCGCGATCTGGAGATGGTGACCGGGGATCGATTCGTGCCAGGTCAGCGCTTCCATCTCGAACCGAGCGCGGGTCTCGGGCTTGTACGTGTTGACGAAGTACTCGCCGGGCTTCGAACCGTCGTAGTGCGGCTGCCGGTAGTACGCGACGGTCGAGTACGGCGCTTCGTACGCGGGCGTCTCGCGCATGATGCAGTCGGTTTTCGGCAACACCGAGAAGAACCGCGGGATCGCGGCCTTCGCGCGATCGAGCGCGGTCTGCGCCGCCTCGAGGATCTGCTCGCGGGTCGCGAAGTACAGCGTCGGATCGGAGCGCAGCTTCGCGATCGTCGAGGCGAGATCGGTCGTGCCGAGCACGCGCGCGCCGAGCTCGGCGAGCTCGCGATCGGTGCGCGCGATCTCGGCGTGACCGAGCGCATGGAGCTCCGCCGGCGCCAGCGCGAGTCCGACGTGGACGATGATCGCCGCGCGATAGCGCGCGTCGGCGTCGGGCAGACCGGAGAGTCCCTCGAGCTCGCCGCGCGCTCTTGGCAAGATCACGTCGCGGTAGAAATCGCGGAGCCGCACCAGGGCCGGCGCGATCTGGCGATCGACGATCGCGTGGAGCTCGGTCGCGATCGCCGGGTACGCCGCGGCCCAGGCCGGCGTGACGAGCGACCAGGTCTCGCGCGGCTTCGCGAGCTCGGCATCGAGCTGCGCGACGGCACGACGCACTTTCTCGGCCGCCGCGACGAGGCCCTCGGCGAGGCCGCAGCGCAGATTCGCGATCGTGTCGTCGATCAATGCGTCGCCTTGCGCGATGCGTGCGAGCAAGTTGCGCGCGTCGGACTCCGACGTCACGCCGTGCGACTCGACGAGATAGCTGAGCTCGGCGAGCGGGCTCGCGGTGTACGCGTCGACCGTCCATTCGTCGGAGCGAATGAGGTCGCTGCCGCGCGACGCCTCGAGCTGATCGCGCAGCAGTTGATGGGTGTCGCGATCGGTCGAACCCAGCGTCGCCGGATCGAGCGCGACCAACCGTGTGATCAACTGATCGCGTTGATCCCGGGCCTCGGCGCGCGACACCGCATCGCGCCGCGCCAGCCGATCGTCGTAGCGATGATCGCCGAGCGTCGTCGCGAACGTCGGCGCCCACCACATCAGGTACTCCCAATGATCGGCGACGATGCTCGCGAGCGTCGCGTCGGTGATTCCCGCGACCGCGTCTGCGGCGAGCGGCGAAGCGTCGGCCGTGCGTGTGATCGACATCGATTGGGAGTATACGCAGCGTAGGTGCAGATCCATCTGTTCGACGGCACGTACGAGCTGTTCCGCGCGTGGTTCGGTGCGCCGCCGGCGCAGCACGCGGGCAAGGAGATCGGCGCGAGCCGGGTGTTCTTGCGCAGCCTCGCGATCGTGCTGCGCTCGGGCAAGGTCACGCACGGCGGCGTCGCGTTCGATCACGTGATCGAGTCGTTTCGCAACGGTCTGTTCGCCGGCTACAAGACCGGCGACGATGTCGACCCGCGGCTGTTCGCGCAATTCGAGATCGCCGAACGCGCCGCCGCGGCGCTCGGGCTCGTCGTGTGGCCGATGGTCGACTTCGAGGCCGATGACGCGATCGCGACCGCCGCCGCCCGCACCGCCGCCGATCCGCGGGTCGACCAAGTCCGGATCGCGGCCGTCGACAAGGACATGTGCCAGTGCGTGATCGGGACGCGCGTGATCCGCTGGGATCGCTGGAAGGACGAGATCCTCGACGAAGCCGGCGTGATCGCGAAGCACGGCGTCGAGCCGCGCTCGATCGCGGATTGGCTCGGCCTGGTCGGCGACACCGCCGATGGCATCCCCGGCATCACCGGCTGGGGCAACAAGAGCGCCGGCAAGGTGCTGATGAAGTGGAAGGCGATCGAGAACATCCCCGACGATCCGGCGCAGTGGGGCGTCGACGTGCGCGGCGCCGATCGGCTCGCGGCGACGCTGCGCGAGGCGCGCACCGACGCGATGCTCTACAAACAGCTCGCGACGCTACGGCTCGACTGCCCGATCCCGTGCAGCGTCGACGAGCTCGTGTGGCGCGGCCCGAATCAGCAAGCGCTGTCGGCGCTGTGTGTCGAGCTCGGCATGGCGCCCGATGCGGTGCGGCTCACCGCGTGAGCGTCACGTCGACGTCGCCCGCATCGATCGCGAGCGTGAGCTTCGGAGCGGCGTCGCGTATGCACTTCTGAACCGCCGCATCGACCTCGCCGACGAACGAGATCGTCGGGACGTGGCTCGCGATGTGCGCTTTGATGTGCACGCTCGAGCCCGCCGGCACGCAGCTCGCCAGCGCCTGCAACTGCGTCGTCGGACTGGCCATCGCGCCGCGCGAGGCTTTCGGCGCTTCCTCGTCTCGCACCGCCGCGAGCGGCTGGATCTTCGGTGGTGCTTCGGTGTGCGCTGCGGCCCGTTGCGGCGGCGGCGGCGCCGGTGACGCAGCAGCCGGCGCCGCACCGGGTGCTCCAGCCTTCTCCTCTGCCGGCGGCGCCGCGACCGGTGCACGGGGCGTCGCTTCGGTATCCGCGGCACTGCGCTCCGCGGGACGACCCGCGGCCGACGTGGCCTGATCGACCTGCGCCGCCGAACCGGCCTTCTTCGGTGCGGTCCACGCGAGCGAATCGCTCGGCTTCACCTTGTGATTGGGGCCGAGCTCCCAGCGCGCCTGGTTGTGCGCGAGCTCGATCACGACGTTGCCGTCGGCCCCGGTCTCGACGGCGTCATCGGTCTTGACCGGATCGCCGACCGCGAGCGGCTTGCCGGCCACGCTCACCGCACCCGAAACCTCGAGCACTTTGCCAGCGACCGCGCCGGGTTGCGCCGCCGGTGGCGTGTCGTTCTTGCCACACGCAGCTACCGCGGCCGTCGCCAACAACCCGAGAAGCACCGCTCGCACCATGCGCACGAGCATACGCTGCGACAGCCGGTGGGCCACAGGTGATGCGCTCGCCATCGGACAGTTGGACGCTGCCAGGGCGCTAAGTCTTGGCTAGCTCGGTCGACTGCGCGAAGGTGTGTGGGTGCGGTACCTGTTGTTCGTCGTTGCAGCGTGCGGTTCGACGGCGGTCCCATCGCACAGCCCGCCGCCCGCCGGCGAAGGCGCGATCGTCGGCCTCGCGCGTGATCACGATTCGGGGGATGTCGTCGCGAAGGCGCAGATCCACATTCGCCCGCAGGGCCAGATCGCGCCGCTCGCGACGATCACGAATCACGACGGCAACTTCGGCATGGCACACCTCGCGCCGGGCAAGTACAGCCTGACCGCGAGCTTCGGCGGCCAGAACGTCGACGTCCACAGCATCGACGTCACGTCCGGTGCGCCGACCGTCGTCGACGTGATGTTCACGCTCGGTCAACCCGATCCGATCACGGTCGAGTTCGGCGATCCGAAAGAGAGCGCGATCGATCACTACAAGCACGGCCACGCGTTGATCGAGGGCACGATCAGCAATCGCCTGAACCACGAGCGCGTCGTCGGCGCGGTGATCACGGCGGTCGGTCCGGGCGTCGGTCCGATGGTGCCGACGCTCCAGGCGGTCAGCGACGATCAAGGTCGCTATCGCTTCGATCCCGTGCCGCCCGGCATCTATGTCGTCAGCGCGTACTACGGGATCGAAGAGCGCGGGCAGATCGAAGTTCGCCGCAGCGACATCGAGGTCCCCGACCACGAGGGCGTGATCGTCCCGCTGTGGGTCGAGACCGAGCGCTAGAACCAGTACCGAGCGCCGACCGAGAAGTCGACGTCGAGGTACAGGTCGTGGCGGTTGTAGTTGCGAAAGAAGTCGAGCGTCGGCACGAACTGCGCGAAGAAATCGAGCGGGATGTGGTTCATGTCGAACGTGATGCCGATCGGTACGCGGATGCCGATCGCCGTGCCGTTCTGCGTGCCCATGTTGGTGTAGTCGAAGAACCACAGCCGGCCACCGACGCCGATGTAGAACGGCAACTTGAAGTCCGGCGTCCGCACGAGCTCTTTCGGGTGCCAGAGGTAGTCGACGTAGACGTGCACGCCGTCGCCCGCGTAGTACGAGTGATAGATCTCGCCGAGGCCGAAATCGAGGGCGGTGTTCGGCGTGAGGAACAGCTTGCCGTTGAGGCCGGTCGGCGCCCCGAGCTCGAGGCCGAGCCCGAACACGCCGTTGGACTGGTAGTCCGACGTGTTCTCGAAGTGCCGGCGGTCGGCACGAGCGGTGCCCACGAGCGCCAGGGTGAACAGGACAGCGATCAAGCTCGTTGTCTTCATGCGAACAGCGTAATGCGGTTCGCGCGTTACCGCGTTGTCATGGCACACTATCTGTCTGTGGCGCATTCGCACACCATGCTCATCGTCTTGACGACGAGCATGGCTTGTGGCTCGGGCGCGACCAGTGGCAAGCCGCCGCCGGTCACCGAGCCGGTCGAGATGACGCACGTCCCGCCGCCGCCGGCGATCTCGATCGATGCGGGCGTCGTCGAACCGAAACCGGTCGATGCGCCGAAGCTCGCGTGTCCCGACGCGACGACGATCATGATCGCGCCCGCACCCGAGCCGACGTACTTCTGCGCGCGCGACAACGGCGTGCGCAACGGGCCGTTCGTCGCGGAGTTTCCCGACGGCACCACGGAGGTCAGCGGCAGCTACAAGGACGGCAAGCTCGACGGTGCCTGGGAGCGCCACTATCCGGGCGGCGCGGTGGTCGAGCACGGCGCGTTCGACAAAGGCCTCAAGACCGGCAAGTGGCAACAGCTCGGACCGACCGGCGCGGTGCTCGGCGAGTACGACATGAAGAGCGGCACCGGCACCGAGCGGCGCTGGTACGACGACGGCAGGCCGTACATGCAACGCGCGATGCGCGCCGGCGCGCCGTACGGCGATCTCAAGGTGTGGGAGCACGACGGCCAGATCGCGGTCACCGCGAAGTTGTACGGCACGCGCTACGACGGCGCGAAGGTGGTCGGCGCGAAGAACACGATGCGGATCGAAGAGACCTTCACGAACGGCAGGCGCCGCGACGCGCGGCAGATCTGGCAATTCTGGCTGCTCGTGATCGACGAGAACTACGACGCGAAGGGCAAGCTCGACGGCGCGTACACGATCTGGCGCGACAAGAAGATTCCGCGCGTGCAAGGCACGTACGACCACGGCAAGAAGACCGGCACGTGGTCGTGGTTCGATCGCAGCAACAACAAAGAGCGCGAAGGCGACTTCGCCGATGGCAAGAAGATCGGCGCCTGGTTCGAGTGGACCGAGAACAAGCTCGCGTTCAGCGGCAGCTACACCGACGGCAAGCCCGACGGCGACTTCGTCTACTACGACAAAGCGGGCACCGAGCTCGGCCGCTTCGCCATCCACGACGGCACCGGCACGATGGAGACGTACTACGCGACCAAGAAGGTCTCGTCGAAGACCCACATGGTCGCCGGCGCGATGGACGGCGTGTATCAAGAGCTCACGCAGCGCGGCAAGGTCGTCGTCGAGGGTCGCTACGCGAGCGATCACAAGAACGGCTGGTGGCGCGAGTGGACCGACCTCGGCCCGGGCGGCTTGCAGCTCCAGCTCGAGCAGCACTGGAAGTGGGGAAAGCTCGACGGCGCCGTGAAGAAGTACGACAGCGGCAAGCTCGCGTCGGAGCAGACCTACAAGAACGGCAAGGTCGAGGGCGCGTACACCGAGTTTCGCAACGGCAAGCCGTCGTTCACGGGCACGTTCGCGAACGACCGACGCACGGGCACGTGGACGACCTACGATCCGGACGGCGCGGTGATGCTGACCGCCACCTACAAAGATGGCCTCCTCGAAGGGCCCTGGCGCCAGCTCACAGGTGGAGTCGTCGTCGAGGGTGCGATGGTCGCAGGGCGTCGCAGTGGGACCTGGACCCGCACCGACAAGAGCGGCGCGAAGCAGGTCCTTACGTACAAGCCGGTCTAGGAAAACCGGGGCAACCGGTTGGTTATTCCACGCCGCCTTCGCGTCGTGAACGGCGTCACTTACGTGCAACCCCGGAGCAACTCGCGCGTTCATACGAGGGAGACCTTTGTGAACCGAGACGCCAAATCGCAAGCTGCACTGATCGCTCTCGCGCGGACGCGGCGCATGCAGCGCGCACTCGCGCACGCGTATCTGCATCAGCATGCGCCGCTGCCGACGCTGCGCTTGTCGCTCGGGTTCATGACGTCGACGGCGAGCACGTGCGAGGCCGTCGAAGGTCTTGGCCATCGCATGACCGTGCTCGGCGTGGGACGGGTCGAAGGTTGCGCGTTTGTCGTAGAAGAGCTCGGCGGTGGTGAAGCGCCGATCGCGTATCGGCTCTACATCGATGGTCCGCGCGCCGGACACTTGGTGCCGATCCACGCGTGGTACGAGCACGATCCGAACGGCGAGCAGATCCGCGCGCGGATCGCGAAGCTCGCGCTGACGCTCGAGCCGTGCGCGAAGTCGACGACCGAGGCGTGGATGTTGTCGACGCGGATCGTCCAGCGCCGGGCGTTGCGCGTCACGGGGCAGGACGCGCCCATTCGCAAGTTCGCGCTCCAGCTTCGCGTCGAGCCGGTCAGCGGCATGGGCGCGACCGGAGCGACCACCGTCACGGCGTTCCTGCGGCCGGATGCGCGGCTCGTCGAGGTGCTCGCGATCCCGGGCTCGGGAAGTCTGCTGGCCAGGGTGGCGTTTACGGGGGTTCCGAGCGGCCTGGGGCTGTCCAAGGACACGGTGGTGCTGCTGAGCGAGTAGTTGAGGCGTCTCGGCGTGTCAGGCGGGGTGATCGATCCGGGGTCCCCGCCGGCGCGTATGTTGGTAACCTCACCCAGGTCAGCTCGTAAGGATACCAATGCGCCTACCTATGCTCGTGATCTCGCTCGCGTTCGCCGCTGGCTGCGCGGGCAATGACAACAGCGGCGACGACATGCCCGTGGATTGCTCGACGGTGACGGGCGCCGACACGTTCACCGTCGGCCTCGAAAAGATGGGCGTCGCAGGTTCGGTCGATTTCAAGTTGATGTCGATCGATCCGGCACCCGCCATCAGCGGCAACAACACGTGGATCGTCGAGATCGATTCGATGGCAAATAACATCGTCGGCACCCCGATCGACGGTGCGACCGTCGAGGCCTCGCCGTTCATGCCCGCCCACCAGCACGGTTCTCCGATCACGCCCGTGGTCACGCCAACCGGGAACCCGGGCGAATACCAGATCACGCCGCTCAACCTGTGGATGCCGGGCGTGTGGCAGACGACGATCTCCGTCAAGACCTCGACGCCGCCCGACCGCGCGGTCTACGCGTTCTGCATCAACTGAGTTAGTTCGGATTGCAGCGGGTCGCCGGATCGGCGGTCGCCTTGGTCCAGGTCCGCGTCGCGCCGCTGGTGTCGAGCGTGTGCAACGACTGCGCGTAGCTCGCGTCGAGATCGCCGGATGCGACGAGCTCGTCGAGCGTCGCGTACGGATAGGGGCGCGTCCGGATCCGCGCGGTGATGTGATCGATCTGACCTGCGACCGCCGGGAGGTTCCACAGCGCCGTGGTCGAGTGATCGTACAGCGGGCTGTTGGTGTCGACCGTGACCGGCGGCTTCAGCAGATTGCTGGTCTCGTTGGTGACTTCCCAGAAGAAGTGCGCGCGCGTGCCGTCCGCTTTGGTCATGCGATCCCAGAATCCAGAACACTTCTTGTTCAGGGGATCCACGCAGTCGAGATACGGATCGGCGAGATCTTCCGGATCCTGATTGTCGCCGACCGCGCCGCTGGAGAACACGACGGTGTTCGCGACGTCGTACGCGATCACCTCGAGCCACACGCGACGATCTTGTGCGGCGCCGCTCGGGAAATTGTGGCCGACGCTGATCGTGTCCATCCGAACCGAGAGGTTCCCCGACGGATCGAGGCAGATGCCGCCGGGCGGGTTCGAGTTGTCGACGGGACGCGGCCCGACGATCGTGAGCGCGGGCTCGAGGATGTCCTGGATCGCCGCGGCCTGAACGTCGGTAAAGGGGAACGGCGAGATCGCCTGATCGACGGCCGGAAACGTGTGGGGGTGAAATCCGTTGGGTCGATTGCCGACGTCGAGCCCCGGTCCTTCGGCGATCACGCCATCGACGACGGGACGCATGTGGCACTTGCTGCACGTCAGTCCGTTGATGCCGGAGGCGGTGAAGATCGTGGTCTTCCACTCCTCGAACGAGCGCTCGATGTGAACTCCCCCGGGCGTGGTGATGTCGTGGCACGAGCCGCACATCGTCGAGCCGTTGGACTCCGAGGCCATGAGGTTCTTGTCGTCGAGCGAGTCGTGCGCCGGCGTGTCCGCGGGTTTCGACGCGCCGCCACGCATCGTCTGATCCATCGCGAGCACGAGGCCGTTGTTGTGATCGTCGGTGACCTTGTCGACGTTGTGGCAGAAGTAGCAGGTGATGCCCTTCGCTTCGGGCGGCAGCGCCGAGGGATCGTAGTTCGTACCGTCGGTGAGGCCGAGCTTGACCGCCATCGGTGCGTGGCAATTGAGGCAGAACGTGCCGAGCTGCGCTTCGCGTTGACCGCGCGCGTTCATCGCGACGAACACCGGGTCTTCCGCGGCGTACGCGTGCATCGAACCCGACCATTGGTCGAAGTGTCTCGGGTGACAGGTCTTGCACGTGTTCGGGTCTTCGAGCCGGGCGACCGAGTACTTGTCGTCGCCGCACGCGACGAGTAGCGCGATCAGAATGACGAACTTCATGGCATCGCTCCCGCTTGCACCCATTGGATCAACGCACAGCTCTCCGGTTCGGTGAGCGCGGCGCCCTTCGGCATCTGGTAGTCGGTTCCCGGCGAATCGGTGCGAACGATCAACAAGCTGCACGCGGCGTTGCCGGCAACGACGCGCGCGCGACTCGGATCGATCGAGGAATTCGCCATCAGGGCCGCGTACGCCGAGGCTTCGTCGCCGCCGAACGACAGATTCGCCTGATGACCGCTCTCGCTGTGACAGGCAGAGGTCATGCTGCAATCCGGCACGAGGGTGTTCTGGTAGACGTTGTGGAACGTCGGCTGATAGCCGGCGGCGCAGCTCGCATCGACCGTGATGCACGCTGGCGGCGGCGTCCCCGGGCAGCCCGCGAGCACCAACAACAACATCCAGCGCATGCGGCACTGTAGCCGATGTGACCCTGGTGACGAAGCGACGGGGTTCACACCGGCTTGCACGTGCGGTGTTTGGGCCGCTACCACAGCGGGGCGACCTGGCGAACGAGGCGTTGGTAGCGCTCGTAGGGCTCGTCGAGGGACGTGACCGGATGGATCGTCGCGGCCGGCGCGGGTGACGTCGCGCACGCTTCCGCGAGGTCGCGGACGAGCCCGGCGGCGACCGCCGCGATCATCGCAGCACCGATCGCGGACGTATCGGTGCGCGCGGCGATGTGATGCGGGCGCGCGAGCGCGTCGGCGCGGATCTGATTCCACACCGCGCTGTTCCCGCCGCCGCCGAGGACCAGGATCTCGGCCGTGGGCAGGCCGAGCTCGGCGAGCCGCTCGACGACCTCACGCGCCGCGAACGCGAGCCCCTCCAGCACCGCGCGCGCGACGTGCGGGCGATCATGGCTCGCGGCGAGGCCGTGCAGCGTCCCGCGGGCCCCGGCGCGCCACATCGGCGTCATCGCGCCGGCGAGTGCCGGGATGAACGTCACGCCATCGGCGCCGGGCGGTGCCGTGGCGGCGAGGTGATCGAGCTCGCGATCGCTCGCGAGGCCGAGCATGCGGGTCGCCCAGCGGATCGCGCCGCCCGACAGCCAGCCGGGATTCTCGACGAAGAACGTGCCCGTCGGATACGCATGGGTCTCGAGGATCGTCTCGCGCGGTGGTGGCGGAAGATCGAACACCGCGGTCGCCGACAGTCCGCCGACGACCTCGGCGGTGCCGATCGAGCAGATCGCGTAGCCCGGCGTGGCGACGCCGGCGCCGAGCGGCGCCGAGAAGTCGTCGCCGGTGCCGACCGCGATCGGGATGCCGAGCGGCAGCCCGGTGAGCGCGGCGCCGCGCGCGTGGAGAGTCCCGGCGATCGCGGAGGTCTCGGCGATCGCCGGCAGGGTGGTCGGATCGATCGCGAACGCGGCGCACAGCTCGGGAGACCACGTGCGCGTCATCAGGTCGTAGAGCATCGTCGTCGACGCGTGCGCGTGATCGAGGACGCGCGCGCCGGTGAGGCGCTCGACGAGATAGCTCGTGGGTTGGTGCCAGCACGCGGCGGTGACGCCACTCGCTCGCAGCCACGCGGCCTTCGCGGCGAGGTGACTGGCATCGGCGACCTGGCCGGCGAGCTCGAACAAGCGCGCCCGATCGATCGGGAGATGTGCGGTCGCGCGCTTGTCCTGCCAGATCAGCGCCGCGTGCAGCGGATCGCCGGCGGCATCGACCGCGACGCAGCCATCGAGCTGCCCGGCGATCGCGAGTGCGACCACCTCGTACGGCGCGGCCCCTGCCCGTGCGAGGGCCTCACCGATCGCGGGTCCGAGCGCCGCTTCCCAGCTCCGCGGATCCTGCTCGGCCCAGCCCGGTCGCGGATGCACCGTGCCGTGCGCGACCTGATGATCGCCGAGCACGCGCAGGTGCTCGTCGCACACGACCGCCTTCAGGCTCTGCGTTCCGAGATCGACGCCGACAACCAAGCGCACGCCACCATGCTACCAAGCCGTGTGAACTATTTCGGGCATGCGGCGGTCGCGAGCTGGCACGCCCCGTCCCACGGCAAGGCGCTCGGCGCGATGTTGCCGGACTTCGCCTCGATGTGCGGCGCCCGGCTCGCCGCCGATCAGCCCGATCCCGACATCGCGATCGGGGTCGCGCTCCATCACCGCACCGACTCCGTGTTCCACCAAGCGGCGCCCGTCCTCGCGCTGATGCGCGAGCTCGACGACCGTCTGCTCGCGCTCGACTGCGCCCGCGGCCCACGCCGCGCGACCGCGCACATCGGCACCGAGCTCCTGCTCGACGCCACGCTCCTCGCCGACGCGACCTACCGCGCGAGCTTCCTCTCCGGCTTGACCGTCGACCCCACGCTCGTCGCGTGGCGCGAGCCCGAAGGCCCCGCCCGGTTCGCGATGCTGCTCGCGCGCATGCGCCCGCACGGCGTGCCCGACGACCTCCGGGAGATCTCGTCGATCACCTATCGCCTCCAGCGCATGCTCTCCGGTCGCCCGCTGCTCGCGCCGAACGACTCCGACCTCCGCGCGATCGCGACCGCGCTCGCCGCTCACCGGCCGCGCGTCGAGGTCGCCGCCGCAACCGTGCTGCGCGCGGTCCGCGCCGGCGTCACGGCGTGATTCGCCACACGCGGTGCGGCTTGCCGCGGAAGTCGGGCGGCGTCGTCGCGAACGTCGCGTCGCTGATCTGACCACGGTCGTACTCGAGCTTGAAGCGCTGCCGGTTGGTCGAGAACCAGATCACGCTCGCGACCTCGGCGACGGCCGCGAGCATCGCGGCGTGGTCGCGCTGGATGTCGAACGTGTAGTCCATCCGCTTGGAGTTCGAGAACGTCGGCGGGTCGACGATCGCGACGTCCCAATGGCGGCCGGCGCGGCGAGCCTCGACGAGGAACTCCTTGACGTCGGCCGCGATCACTTCGCCGGTGAGCCGGTTGAGCTCGAGGTTCGTGCGCGCCCACTCGGTGTACGTGTTCGACAGATCGACACTCGTCGTCGCCATGCCCGCGGCGGCCGCGTGGACACTGAACGCGCCGGTGTACGCGAACAGGTTCAACAGCGATTTCGCCGGCTCGGCCGCGACCCGCGCGCGCGTGATCCGGTGATCGAGGAACAGGCCGGTGTCGACGTAGTCGCCGAGGTTGACGCGGAAGTCGAGGCCCGCTTCTTTGACGACCCGAAATTGGTTGGTCGCCGCGAGCCGCTCGTATTGGTGGCCGTCTTGCCGCTCGGTGAGTCGCTCGCGACGCTTGACGAAGATGTCGGTCGCGTCGAGCGCGGCCTTGCCCGCGGCGGCGAGCTCGTCGAGCCAGACGTCGTCGCTCGGATCGATCCGATAGTCGTTGAGCACGAGCGCGCCGTCGTAGGTGTCGAGCGTGACCGGCAGCTCGGGGATATCGCGATCGTAGACCCGCCAACACGTGACCGCTTCGCGCTTGGCCCACTTGCCGAGGTGCCGCGCGTTCTTCGTCACGCGATTCGCGAACATCTCGGGCAGGGACATCGCTAGACCCCGGCGACGCCGCGCTGACTCTTGATCCGATACTCGAGCGTGACCGCGCGCCGGCCGAGCGGCGGCAGCTCGACCGACCACGTGACGAGGCCGCGCTCGTCGAGCGCACGCGCCGTGACCTGCGTGATCTCCTCACCGCCTGGATGATCGTCCTCGCCGAGCAGGTAGGCATCGGGCGCCGACGCCGAGACCTCGACCTGCTCGACCTCCGAGATCGGAATCCGCTCGGTCACGACGATCTCGCGGCGCTCGGTGCCGAGGTTCGACAACCGCACCGCGATCCGCACGGTCTGGACGTTCCATCCACCGAGCAGGCCCGCGTCGTCGCGATCGCGGGTCTGCGTGCGATGCAACCGGACCTCGGACTCGGGGCCGAAGCCGAGATAGAACTTCTCGCCGGGAGCGACGAAGCCGACCTCGGTGCGCCCGACGTAGCCCGACGCCATGATCAGATCGACCGGTCCGGCGAGCAGCGGCTGCGCACCGCCGTTGATGATCCGCGCCCGCAGGTGCACCCACGGCGAGCGCAGCGGAACCGCGACGAACGACAGTTGGACCTGAGCGGTGAACCCACCGACCGGCACGCGATGCGGCGCACCATCCGCACGCACGCGGGCCCGCGACGCGACCAGCCTCAGGCCGAGCCCACCATCGTCGATGCCCGGCACTTGCGCGGGGCCCGCGGCGCCCTCGCCGGTGGACTCGTGCTCTTGCTCGCGCGCCTCGACGACGACGGTGTCGGGCTTCTTGCGCGCGCGCACTTCGTCGTCGGCGAGCTCCGGCGGCTCGACGCCGAGCGACGGACGCTCGAGCGAGCACGTCAGCTCGACCTCGTTCCAATCCTCGCCGGTCGCTTGCCACACGCATGCGGTGGTCTGCCACTCGAGGCGGTTCGCTTCGCGCACGAGTTGCGCGCGGTGATACGGCCGCCACGCCGCGCCCGGCACGACATACGCCGCGGTGATCGCAGCGGCGCCGGCGGTCTCGATCATCACGTCGATGATCAACCGCGCCGCTTGCTCGCCGGCCTCGGCTTCGGCGTGTGCGATCCGCTCGTCGAGCCGCCCGAGCGCCACGACCAGATCGGCGACGAGCAACTCGGCCTCGACGGCGCGCATGCGTGCTCCCGCTTCGGCGGTATCGAGCTCGGCGAGTTGCTGGTCGGCGTGTTGCGTCGCATTGCCGCGGGTCGCGGCGACCGCCAGATCGCTCAACGACGCGGCGGCGAGCTCCGCGATCGCCAGCGCTTCGGCGTGGGCCGCGCGACCGCGCGCGAGGGCCGCATCGCGCTGCGCAGCGAGCGCGGTTCGCTCGGCGCGCAGGGTCGCCGCTAGCGAGTGCTCCGCATCGTGCCGCCACGGCGCGACGTAGCGCTCGCAGCGCACATCGAGGACGCGCCCGCCGGAGCACGTCGCGGTCAGGGTCTTGTCGACGAGGATCGGCGACACCCGCTCGATCACGATCCGCTGCTGCCCCGCCGCGAGCGTGACGCTGCCCCGTCGCGTGATCGACGCGCGGTCCTCGAGCACGGTCACCGCGGTGACCGGGATCATGACTCTCTCCGATTGCCGCCGACGAGCTCGTGCTTGCCGGCGATCTTGATCTCGTACGCGACGCGCACGCTCTGCTTGGCACTCGCCGCCAGCGCGACACGCCAGCGATAGCCGCCGCGCAGCCGCTCGTCCTTCGGCGCCGAGGGATCCGGCGTCCAGCGTTCCCACGCCGGGTCGATCTTGCCGAGCGTGATCTCGACGTCATCATCGTCGTCGCGCGCCACGGGTACGCGCTCGCGGATCTCGACGTCGACCGGTCGCTGGCCGAGGTTCTCGACGTCGATCGAGATCTCGTGGACCAGCCGCAGTCCGCCGCGCAACATGCCGGTCGCTTCCTCGTGATACTCGACGTTGCGCGCGACCTTGACCTGCGCGTCGACGCCGAGCCCGACCTCGACCGTGCCGCCGGGCGGCGTGTAGTCGACCTCGCTCGTCACGAGGAACTGGCCGCGATCGTAGACGTCGATCGGCCCGGGCAACAGCGGCCCCTCGAGCGGATTCGCGATCGCGGCGACACGAAACACGTCGGCCTGTTCGCGCGGCACCGCGACGTGCCGCAACTTCGCCGTACCGGCACGCGTGGTCAGCGCGATCGAGTGCCACGTCGCATCCGATTTGACGTCGACGGCGCCATCCGCGACGAACGCGTAGTCGTACACGTGATCCCACGCGTTCGCGTGACCCGGCGGTAGCGCGAGCCGATCGATCCGCACCGCAGCCGCCGCGTAGTCGGACGACGCCCGCACGGTCCCGACGAGCAGCCCGCGATCGTGATCGCTCGCCGCGCGCATCACGAGCCCCGCATAGTCGAGCCGCGGCACCGGCGCACCCGGCTCCGCCGTCACCGCTCGCGTCTTCGCCATCTCGCCGCCGCCACCGCTCGAGCCGCGCTGCGCGATCGACTGCGCCGCACCGACCACCATCCTTGCCGGTGCCGCGCGGATGCCGCCGAGCGCGCTCGCGATTCCGGCCGACTTCGCGCGCACGATGCCGCCCGGCTGCAACATCACGGGGCGCGGCGTCGACATCGAAGGGGGCGGGCCCGACGGCATGGCGTTCGACGACTCCTCGTCCCACACCTGATCCTTCGCGACGCCGGCGAACTCCTCGGCGGTCGGTGCACGCCCCTCGTACGTCGAGTCGCCGCCCTTCGCGAACGAGGTCGACACGCGGCGACGCGGGAACACGCGATCGTAGTCGCGATACAGCTCGTCGGCGCCGGTCGGCGGAGCGCGAAACCCCTTCTTCGGGTGCTCGCCCTGGCGCCGCCCGATCTTCTGCGCCGAGAGCTCGGGCAGCTCGGCGAACCGCGTCGGCTCCGCCGTCGAGAGCTTGATCGCGACGCCGTCCCACGCCTCGCCGGAGTCCTGCGCGACCACCGCTCGGACCTCGAACGTCACGGTCTCGCCGTCGAGCCGCGCGACGTAGCTCGGCGCCCACCGCGCCGCCGTCACCTGATACTCGACGTGCAAGGTCACCGGGCCGGTGCCGGTGAGCGCGAGTGCGAGCTCGATGTACGTGCGCGGCTCGTGCAGCTTCGCACCGCGCGCCGAACCAGTGCGCGCATCGCGCTCCGCGACCACCTCGTACGACCGCTGCGCTTCATCGAGCTCGTGCCGCGCCGCCCCCAACCGCTCGCGCAACGCGACCTCGCGCTCGGCGCGGATCGCGATCAGCTGACGCCGCGCCGCCACCACGGCGGCCCACGGTGCCGGACCGTCTTCGCTCGGATCCTCGACGACCAAGGGCGCCGCCGACGTGCGATCGATCGCCTGTCCGATCCGCTCGGCCTCGGATTCTGCGAGCGCCACGCGCCGGCGCGCCGCACGCAGCTCGGCCGTCTCTTCGGCCTCGACGGCCGCCATCACGTCCTCGGCGACTCGCACCGCTTGCACGACCGCCGGGCCGTCGACCTCGGTCACGATGGTGTCGTCGATCACGGCCAGTGGCAGACCGGTCAACCGGACCACGGAGGTCGGAGCGGAGACGGTCGCGATCCGGCGCACGCGGGCACCGCGGGCGAACACCACGACGGATTCGATCCGCGAGTCGACCTCCACGGGCTCCACGGGCTCGAGTCTTTCACAGGTGTGGGGCAGTTGCTCGCACCCCGTTGGATGGTTTAGCTTCGCTGCCGTCTGTAAATCCGGCCGTCAACCGAGAAGGAACACCATGCTTCGCAAGGTCTCTTTAGGTCTATTTGTAGTCTTGGCTGCCTGCGGGAGCGCGCGCGTGATTCAACGTACGCAGACGGGTGGCGTCATCGAGCTCTCGGGCGATCGCGGCAAGGCGATGGAGCAAGCCAACCAGGATATGGCCGGTCACTGCGGGCCGAACAACTTCACCATCGTGCAAGAGGGTGAAGAAGCGGTCGGCACGGACACCTATTCGCGCGAAGACACCAACGATCGCGAGCACACCTCGCGCAATGGTCAGACGACGACGGGAGGTTCGACGACGCAAGGTCAGACCAGCACGCGCACGGCGACGGCGTGGCGGGTTCACTACCAATGCAATGGCGCGGGTGGTCCGCCTCCGGGCCCCCCGGGTCCGCCGCCGGGTCCGGCCGCGGGTGGTCCGCCGCCTCCGGGCGATCCGAACGCTCCGCCGCCGCCCCCGCCGGGTGGTGGTTACTAGCTCGCGACGAGGGACCCGATCGGGTCCCTTACTTTTTACGGTGACGACACGACCATGACCCACTGCACGGTCGCGTTCGCTCCGTAGACGGCGACCGCGGCTCGCGACGTCGGCGGCGTCGGGCTCGAGTTGCCATTCGTCGAATGCGTGGTCGCGCCGTCGAGTGCGGTGCACGTGTACTTGTTGCCGAACCGGGTCAGGGACACGCGATACGGCGTCGCGAGCGCCCAGTTGAACGTCATGTGGCCAACGTCGCCCATGTTGACCGAATCGATCGAGCTATAGAGCTCGAGCTCGCGATTGTTCGGGCTCGTCGCCATCGGCGCGTAGAGCTCGCAAAAGATGCCGTTGTCGGTACCCGGATCGTACGGCATCGTCAGCGTCGTCGCGGAGTCGAAGGTACCGACCTGCATGTCGACCTGGATGCTCGCGGTCATCGTCGCGTTCGCGAACGTGCCCGGCGCGATCACCGAGGTGTGATTGTTAGCGACCGTGGTCAGCGACATCGTGCCGGCGGCGACCGAGGTCGTGCCGACGACCTCCCACGAGGTCGGGATGCCGTTCGCGAACCCTTCGAACACGACGATCTTGTCGCCGGCGGTGTTCGGATGCGGATCGCACCCGTCCGCGACGCCGTCGCCGTCCGGATCGCTCGGCAGGTCGTTCGCTTCGACCGGGCACGGATCACACGCGTCGCCGAACTTGTCGCCGTCCTCGTTCGCCTGGTCGGCGTTCGGGACGGAGGGACAGTTGTCGACCGCATTGTCGACGCCGTCACCATCGTCGTCGTTCGGTGTGATGTGGCCGTCGATCCCGTGCGGCGCATCGACGTTGGGATCGTGCGCGAGGCACACGGTGCCGACGCAGGTCTGACCCGACGGACACGTGTGGTCGTCGGTGCAAGGCACACCTTCGGCGGGATGCGGGTCATAACAACCTGCAACCAGCGCGATCATCGCGAGGGCCCGCATCACGCTAATTGTAGTGCCTGGGACCGCCCCGCGCGCGAATGATTTACACGAGTAACTTCACATCATCGAATGGCATATCGCCAACTTGGTCGACACCGTTCGCGGCGAACCGGCGGGCGGCGGCGGCAGCCCGGTCACCGTGGCCGTTCTCGATGCACCACTGCGCATGTTGCGCAAGCAAGGCGAGCTCGAGCGAGCGCCCGAGCGTGATCGCGAAACGGCGCGCGCCGGCTTCGAGGCGGTCGGGCTTGCTCGTGGTCTCTTGCACCCACGCGGTCGCGTGATCGCACGCGGCCTTCGCGGCGACGACCGGCTTCGCGAGCCCCGCATCGCTGGCCGACGCCGCGCACGCATCGATCTCGGCGCGGATCGCTTCGAGCGCCCCGCCCTTGCCGAGCGCGCGCAGCGTGTCGAGCGACAGCACGTTCGTCGTGCCCTCCCAGATCGGCAGCACCTGCGCGTCGGCGAGGATCCGCGGTAGGCCGGTATCCTCGATGTAGCCGGCACCACCGCACGCTTCGATCGCTTCGGACGTGACCGCGACCGCTTGCTTGCCGGTCGTCAGCTTCGCGATCGGCACGAGCGCGCGTGACAGCCGCTCCTCGTGATCGCCACCGCCGTTCTCGAGCACGCCGATCAGCGCGGCGCTGCGGAACGCGAGGCAGAACGCGCCCGCGTACTCGGCTTCGAGCGACGCGAGCGTATCGGCGTGGAGCGGTTTATCGACGAGCAACGCGCCGAACACCGAGCGCCGGCGCGCGTAGTCCTTCGCGAGCGCGATGCCGCGGCGCATCGCCGAGACCGCACTGACCGCGTTCCACGTGCGCGTCACCGAGAGCATCGGCGTGATCTGGCGGACGCCATCGCTCGCAGCGCCGACCATGATCGCGGGCGCACCGTCGAGCGTGAGCTCCGCGGTCGGCACCTTGCGCGTGCCGAGCTTGTCCTTCAAGCGGTTGACGAGGATGTTGTTCAACCGGCCGTTGGCATCGCGCAGCTCGACGAGGAACAGCGCGAGTCCGCGGCTGCCCTCGCCGTTACCTTCGGGCCGCGCGAGCGTGAGCGCGATCTGCGACGTGGTCGCCGAGGTGAACCACTTCGTGCCGTACAGCCGCCACGTCTCGCCGTCTTGCTTCGCGACGGTCTCGGTGCGCGACACGTCCGAGCCGCCGGTGCGCTCGGTCATCCACTGACCGCTGGTCCACATCTTCTGCGGATCGCGCGTCAGCAACAGCGGCACGTAGCGCTCGATCAGCTCCTGATTGCCGCTCGCGAGCAGCGTCCGCGCGGCGCCGTCGGTCATCGCGAGCGGGCACGAGTACACGTCGAGCGATGGCCCGAGCACGTGGATGATCGAGAACTGGTGGGTGCGCGAATGGACGCCGTAGCGCGGCTCGTAGCCGGCGGCGACCATGCCGTGCTTCGCGGCGAGGACCTGAGCCTCCTTCCACAGCGGCGAGACCTCGATCCGATCGATGCGATTGCCCCAGGCATCCCATTGGATCAGCTCGGGCTCGTTGTCATGATCGAGTAGCTGTTTGCCATACATCTCGACGGTGAGATCACCCAACGCCCGCAGCTCGCTCGCAGCTTCAGGGATGAAGCGAGCGGTCCACGAGGCGAGTTGCGCGTCGTCGTCGAATTGGTTGCCGAGTCGAGGTGGCTCCTGGAAGAACGCCATGACCACAACCTACCGCGATAAGATCGCCGCGTGAACCTCCTCCTCGTCGAGCCGAGCGAGCTTCGTGACGGCGTCTGCGTGCTTGCGGACCGGCGGGCGGCCCACCTGCGCGAGGTGCTCGGGGTCGCCGTCGGCTCGACGGTGAAGGTCGGTGTCCTCGGCGGCCCGATCGGCACCGCGGAGGTCGTCACGGACGCGGCCGCCGGGATCGAGCTGCGCTTCACGAGCACCGGCGACCCGCCGCCGCAGCTCGACGTCGAGCTGGTGTTGGCGATGCCGCGCCCCAAGGCGCTCGCCCGCGTGATCGAGGCCTGCGCCGCGTTCGCGATCCGCCGGATCGATCTCACGAATGCCTGGCGCGTCGACAAGAGCTACCTGCGCTCGCCGAAGCTCGGCCCCGAGGCGCTCGCTCACTCCGCGCGGCTCGGCGCCGAACAAGGCGCGACCACGCACCTGCCCGAGATCCACGTCCACGAACGCCTGATGGAGCTGCTCGACGCGCGGTTCGCCGACCGCGGGCAGGGCCGCCTGATCGCGCATCCCGGTGCGACGCCGATCGAGAACGTGGTCGGCGCCGGCCGCAAGATCATCGCGATCGGCCCCGAGGGCGGCTGGATCGATCGCGAGCTCGCGACGTTCGTCGAGCGCGGCTTCCAACCGTGCTCGCTCGGCGCGCCGATCCTGCGCGTCGAATCGGCGGTCTCGGCGGCGCTCGGTCAGCTCATGCTGCTCGACCGGATCGCCGAGCGTTAGAGGACGAGGCAGGCGTCGCCGAGCTCGTGGCCGGACATCCCGTGCTGGGCCGCGAGCGCGATCGCTTTGACGAGCAGCCCGCGTGGTGCAAACGCGGAGAGCAGCTCGAAGTGGGATTCGCCGGGCACGTGGAGCCCGCTGACGAGGCCGTCGATCACGCGCGGCCGGTAGGCCGGATCGAGGCGGAGCGTCGCGATGCCGGAGCCCGCACGCAGCTCGTTGTCGTCGACCTCGGCGGCGAGCGCCGCGGATTCGAGCGCGCGCACGACGGTCGTGCCGATCGCGATCACCCGATTGCCGCGGGCCTGCGCGGCGCGGAGCTCGTCGAGCGTGCGCTGCGGGAGCTCGTAACGCTCGGGCCACGGCAGCGCGCGATCGAGCGCGTCGTCGCCGGTCGACGACAGCCCGGCCGCGTGGGTCAGCGTCGCGAGGTGGATGCCGGAGCGGCGCAGGCCGAGCAGCACCTCCCACGTCAGCGCGCGACCAGCCGACGGCATCTCGACCGCCCACGGGCGAGCCGCGTAGGCGGTTTGCACCGCGTACAGCGGCAGCGGCTCGGAGCGATGTGCGTACTGCACCGGCGTGCCCGCCGCGTAGATGGCCTGCCACAGCTCGTCGTCGGTGAGCTGCGCGGCGAGCACCACGCGCCGGCCGACGATCGATTCGACGATCGCGGTGATGGCACCGAACTGCAGCCTATCGCCGACCGCGATCGGCGGCGGCGCCGGGCGATCTTCGGTGCGCAGGTGATAGTCGCCGTCACCGAACACGACGCCGTGGATCCGGCAACCGGCGATCGGTGCCGAGAGCCGGAGCTCGATCACCGCACCGTTCGAGGTCGCGCCGAAGATCGAGGCCGGCAGCGTCGCCGCATCGTTGACGATCACGAGGTCACCCGCGCGCAGCAACGAGGGCAGCTCGCCGAACGGCACCACGCGGACGTCGCTCGTCGCGCGATCGACCACGACCAACCGCACCGCGTGGCGCGACACCTCGGCGCTCGCGAGCACGACTGTGTGACCGCGCGGATGCAGCGCATCGGTCACGCGCACGGTCTGCCGTTGAAACTTCACGACGGCACCTCCCAGCTCGGTACGCTCAGCCGCGAGCCGGTCGTCACCGACGACGCGATCATCGCCACGATCGTCGCGGCCACGTCGGCGGGCCGCTGCAGCGAGGCGCGATCCGCATCCGGAATCGCATCCGCGTGCATCACCGTATCCATCTCGCCCGGATCGATCGCGAGCACGCGCACGCCGGTCTCGGCGAGCTCCGCCGCGAGGATCCTGCTCAGGTGATCCTGCGCCGCCTTCGACACCGCGTAGGCGCCCCACCTCGGGTACGGCTCGACCGCTGCATCGCTGCTGATGTGCACGATCGTCCCGGCGCCGCGCAGCGCCATCGCCCCGGCGAGGATCTTCGTCAGCCGGAACGGCCCGACGAGGTTGGTCTCGAGCACCGCCGCGAGGTCCTCGCACTCGGTATCGAGCAACAGGCGCAGCGGCACCGGGCCGAGCGAGCTCGCGTTGTGGATCGCGATGCCGACCTCGCCGACCAAGCCCTGCGCCTGCCCCGCGATGCGATGCGCCGCGGCCTTGTCCGCGATGTCTCCGACGATCGCGTGCGCGATGCCGCCGCTGCCGCGGATCTTCGCGACCACGTCGCCGAGTGGCCCGGCCTCGCGCGCGACGAGGGCGACCCGCGCACCCCGCGCCGCGAGCGCCTCCGCCAGTGCCCGCCCCAGCCCACGGCTCGCGCCCGTCACGATCGCCCCTTGTCCTTGGATGGTCATGCTCCCACCCTAGGCCCTCCTGCCAACATGTCATCATCCGCGCTAATATGTTGGCCGTATGCCAACGAGCGCACCGGACCACCTCGCCGACAACATCCGCGCGATCCGTGAAACTCGCGGCCTGTCGCAGCAACAGATCGCGAACTCCGCCGGGATCCCGCGCGCGACCTGGACCCACCTCGAATCCGGCGCCGGCAACCCGACGCTCGCCGTGCTCGTCAAGGTCGCCGCCGCCCTCGAGGTCCGGCTCGACGAGCTCCTCGCCCCGCCCCGCCAACCCGCGCGGTTCCTGCGCGCCGACGAGCTGCCGACGCGACAGCGTGGCCAGGTCGCGATCCGCAAGCTGCTCCCCGAGCCGCTACCGAACCTCGATCTCGAGCGCATGACGATGCCGCCCGGTGCGCGGATGCCCGGCATCCCGCACACGCCCGGGACGCGCGAGTACCTCGCATGCGAGCTCGGCACGGTCGAGCTCGCGGTCGCGGGCGAGCGCTACACGCTGGCGGCCGGCGACGTCGTGATCTTCCGCGGCGATCAGCGCCACGCCTATCACAACCCGGGCAAGGTCACCGCGATCGCGTACTCCGCGATCGCGTTCGCCGCCCGAACCTAGAACTTGTAGCTGAGACCGACCTTCACGTAGAGGTTGAAGTCGGTATCGAACATCGAGTGCGCGAACTCGTTCGTGAACAACGCGCGCTCCTCCTGGAACGGCGCGCCCTCGAGCATGCCGAACACGTTCCAGTGCTGCTGGATCGCGACCTCGGCGATGATGCTCGCCATCAGCCGCACGCCGTTCTCGCGGCCGAACACATCGTCGGGGTTCTGCCAGCCGGTGAGCTTCTTGATCCGGATGATGTCGGGGTTGTTCGTATCGGTCGAATTGAAATAGAACGTCTTGCACACGCCGATCGCGTCGCCATCGAACACGTCGGACGGGCCGGTCATGCCGACCGTCTTCTTGTCGGGGCAGTGACGATCGCTCCACACGTCCAGGTACAACCGGCCGGTGATCGTGACGTGCGCGAGCGCCGTCAGCGACGCCATGATGCCGGCATCCCAGGTCAGGCCGTTGCGCTGCGAGTTGTCGAGCAGCTTCGAGCCCCAGTAGAGGTTCGTGAACGCGCCGAACGAGAACGGCTCGTTGTCGGCGAGCATCGCGCGGGCTCCGAGGCCGAGCTCCGTGCGCGCGAGCATCGTCCGCACCGCGACACCGGCATCGAAGCCGAACTTGTGCGCGATCCGACCGGCGCCGACGTTGACGCGACCATCGAGGTAGTACGGATAGCCGGCCGAGAAGTCGACCGTCGAGCGGCCGCGCGGCAACGTGCGCGCGCCGAACGAGCTCAACCCGCGCTGCTCCTCGACCATCTGTTCTTCGCTCGGGCCCGCGATCGCGAGCTCGCGCGACAGCGTCTGGGTCTTGCCACCCTCGATCTGCAGCGTCTGCTCGAAAGGTTGGTAGCCGGCGTTCTCGATCCGGATCACGGTCTCGCCGGTCTCGACCTCGGTGTCGAGCGGCGTCTTGCCGGCCGGGATGCCGTTGATGATCACGTCCGACGCGCTCGGCGTCGACAGGATCCGCAACCGCCCCACGGGCTTCAACGTCGCTTGCACGGTCACGGTCTGCCCCGCTTCGACGCGGACCTTCTGCTCGAACTGCTTGAAACCATCGAGCCGCACCACGACCGGGTGCTCGCCCGCCGACACGTGCTTCTCCTGCGGCACCTTGCCGACCGAGGCACCGTCGATGAACACCAGAGCCTCGGGCACCATCGACACGATCTTCAAGACGCCGGTATCGCCGGCGGTCTCGGTATTGAGATCGAACTTCACGATCTGCGAGCTGCCGGCGGCGACCGTCACCTTCTTCTCGCCGGTCTGCATGCCGGGCGCCTTGACCTGCACGATGTGCTCGCCGGCCTTCACGTCCTTGATGTCGACCGGCACCGGACCCATGTCGGTGCTGTCGATGAACGCGCGCGCGCCCTGCGCATCCGAGAGCACGCGCACGACACCCACGCCGCCGTTGAGCGTCGCCTGGAGCTCGGCGCGAACCTTGGTCTGCTGATTCGCGGTGACCTGGATGGTCTGCTTCCACGGCAGCGCCGGCGACTTGCGGACCTCGATCACGTGGAGGCCTTCGATCACGTTCTGGATCACCGCCGGCGTGTTGTCGGGGTGCTTGTTGCCGTCGATGTAGACCTCGGCATCCGGCACGTCGGAGTCGACCACCACCGTGCCGTACTTCGGCTTGGCAATCTCCTTGAGCGTCGGCATCACGGTCTGCGTGTTGTTCTCGGTCGTCGTGTACCAGTTCTCGAACGGCTCGTAGCCGTCCTTCTGGATCCGCAACTGATGGCGACCCGCGGTCGTCACGATCACGAGCGGCGCTTGGCCCTTCACTTCGCCGTCGAGCATGACGGTCGCGCCGGCCATGCCCTTCGGATCGGCATCGGCGCGGACGTCGAGCTTCGGCGGATCCGCCTTCTTGACGAGCGGCACGAACAGCTCTTGCTGCCTGCGCAGCGGCGCGACCACGAACGACTTGGTCGCGGTCTCGTACCCCGCGGCGTCGACGATGATCGTGTAGGTCGCCTTGTTGAGCTTGCCCTGCCACGGCGTCACGCCGATCTGACAGGTCTTGTCGCCGACGTAGATCTGAGCGCCCGGTGGCGCCGAATCGATCTTCACCGAGTACCGACCTGTCTTGGGGCAATCGGCGACCGCGACGGTCGTCAAGAAGCCGACCGAGAACACCAATGCCAGCGCAGCAATCCGCGAGAGTCTCATCGAACCCGTAGGCTATCAGCCGCCTGGTTAATCCTCAATTCACAGCGCTTGCAACCAACCGAGCTCGAGCGCGCCGAGCAGTGCGATCCCACACACGATCCGGTAGACAGCGAACCCCGTGAAGTGGTGCGTTGTAAGGAATCTCATCAACCACGAGATGGCCGCGTAGCTCGACACCGCGGCGACGCCGGTGCCGACGGCGAGCGCCGGCAGGATCTCCATGCCCTGGCCCTTCAGCGCACTGTATGCCTCGTACGCACCAGAGCCGGCGATCGCGGGGATCGAGAGCAAGAACGAGAACCGCGCCGCGTCGGTGCGCCCGAACCCGAGGAGCAGCGCCGCGCAGATCGTTCCGCCCGAGCGCGACACGCCGGGCACGAGCGCGAGGCTCTGCGCGAGGCCGATCAGGATCACGTCCGAGAGCGTGATCGAATCGAGCGGGCGATACGACGACCGCCCCGACGAGATGTGATCGATCACCCAGATCGCGATACCGAAGATGATGAACATCGACGACGTCACGTACAACGAGCGCAGATCGCCCTCGATGTGCTTCTTCAGCACCACCCCGGCGATCGCGAGCGGAATCGTGCCGATCGCGAGCAACCACGGCAGCCGGCCTTCGGGAGTCCCGGGCGATCGGACCATCGCGACCGCGACGGTCACCAGGTCGCTCCAGAAATACACGACGACCGCGGCGAGCGAACCGAGCTGCACGACCGCGGTGAACGCCGGCCCGGCATCGGGCTTGTGGAGCAGCGCTGGAATGATCCGGAGGTGCGCGCTCGACGACACCGGGATGAACTCGGTCAAACCTTGAACGAGTCCGAGGAGTGCGGCCAACCACAACGACATGTGCCGAACCACGCTAACATCAATGAGGTGACGAGGCTGCTTCTGGTGCTCGCTCTGGGCTGTGGCAACCACGGTTCGCCGAACCGCCCCACGCCAACGCCGAGCGACGCACCGGCAGCGGTGGCCGTGCCTCCGAGCGATCTCGAGTGCGACGCGCTGATCGAGCACGCGATCGATCTACAGACACCGGGCGATGCCGGCATCGGCAGCGACGATCGGACCAAGCTCAAGGGCGAGGTCCGCGACCGCGCGATGAGCCGATGTCACGCCATGCCGCGGGCGATCTATCACTGCGCGATGGCAGCGACGACGCTCGACGCGTTCACGAGCTGCGATCCTTAAGGGAGGTCGAGCAGCTCGACTTCGAACAGCAGCGTCGCGCCGCCGGGGATCAACCCGCCGCCGACACCGCGCGCGCCGTAGCCGAGCTCGGCGGGGATCACGAGCGTGCGCTTGCCGCCGACCTTCATCGACATCACGCCCTCGTCCCACCCCTTGATGACCTGGCCGACCCCGATCTGAAACTCGAACGGCTCGCCGCGGTCGACCGAGCTGTCGAACTTGTTGCCCTTCTGGCCGTTGGTGTAGAGCCAGCCGGTGTAGTGCATCACGCAGGTCTTGCCGCGTGCTGGGCTCGCGCCGGTTCCGACCTGGGTGTCCTCGTAGTTGAGCCCGCTGGGGGTCTGCTGCATCGCCATTGGGCGACCATATCACTCGCTGTGGACGATCTGATCGAGCTGCCAACGTTGGGCGTGGATCAGCTCGTGCTGGCGATCCTGCGTCGCCCGGCCACCGCTGATCACCCGCGTGGTCACCCAGAGTTGGACCGCGACCAGCGCGAGCAGCACGACCACGAGCGTCTTCGGGGGCACGTCGACCGCCCACGGGTTGAAGATCATCGCGCGAGAACAGCGCGAGCATCGGGTTGTAGATCTGCGGCAGCATCAGCAGCAGCGGCAAGCGAGCCGAGCGCGAAGATCGGGACGACGATCAGGCTGCCGAAGAACGTCCCGACCAGGTCAATAGCAGGATGTGGTTGACGATCAGCGCGGTCCACGTCCACGGCGTCAGCGGCTTGTCTCGACGCGACGCGAACAGGCACATCCCACCTTGGAGCGCGGCGACCGCGCGACCGCATCGGGGTCGTCGCGGCCGCGCATCAGCTTGACCGCGATCTCGCGATCGATCCGCACGTCGTGAGCGAGCCAGACCTCGCCCATGCCGCCGCTGCCGAGCATGGTGCGCAACAGGTAGCGTGCGTCCGGCGTACGGATCGGCGACGAGCTGGTTCGCGCGGTGTGCGTCGGCGTCGCAGTTTCTGGGATGGTCGGAGCACCGTCGCCACTGGTCATCCGTTCGAGCGTGCCACGATCGCCGTTCGCGGGGTTGATCCGGGGTACGCTGTAGTTCTCGTCAGATGCGCTGGTCCGCGTTATTGGTTGTCTGGGTGCTGGCGTCGGCGCGCGGAGCACATGCGGCGGGCAGCGCGGACGTCCAGTTCGGCAGCGTCGACGTCGGCACGTCGGCAGTTCGCTACATGACCGCGACGAGCACGAGCTTCGCGTCGGACGCGATCAACAACGGCACGATCGTCGGTGGCCACTGGTTCACGTTCGCCGTGCCGCAATGCGATGGCGTGACGAGCTGCTTCAGAGAGTTCCTGCTGACCACCACGGCGACGGTGATTCCGTTCCGCTGTTCACCACCGCCGGGCGCGACGGGGATCGATACCGCACAGGTCCAGTTCTCTGGAACCAACGTGTTTCCCGTGCTGGTGTGCTCGGCGAGCGGCGGCATGCTCGCGATCACCCCGCCGACCAGCATCCTCGACTTCGGCGCGACCGATCTCGACCTGACCGCTTCGCCGACCAGCACGATCACGATCACGAACGTCGGCACGGCGGCCGTGACGCTCACCACCGGCAACTTCACGCTGCTCACCGGACCGGTGTTCACGACGTCGTCGCTCGCGTCGACCAGCCTCGCGCCCGGCGCACACCTCGACCTCACGGTGACCTACACCCCGGTCGCGGAGCGCACCGCCGACGCTCCGGATCTCGCTCGGATCGGCTTCACGGTGATCGGGCCGACGTTGACGCCGCTCGTGCTGCTCACGCTGCGCGGCCACGGCGTCGATCGGCACGCGGTGTTGCAGTCGGTCGCGATGGAGCCCGAGACGTTCGTCAAGCCCGGGCCCCACGCCTCGCTCGCCGACATCGTGATCGCGAACACCGGTGGCGCCCCGCTCGGCCTCTACAATCCGGCGATCACGAACGGTCCGGTGTGGACGCTCGCGAATCCCGAGCCCGCCGACGTCCCCGGCTTCGGCACCTTCATCTACCAGGCGCGGTTCGCGCCGAGCGACGTCACGCCGTCGAGCGGCACGTTCACGGTCATGACCACCGACCCCGACGTGCCGATGTTGACCGCCACGATCTCGGGCACCGGCAAGACCCGCGACGTGATGATGGGGCCGCCGATCGACATGCAGTACGTCGCGGTCGGCACGACGGCCACGATCTCCGAGGGGACCCGCGGCGCACCGCTCCAGGTCACGAACCTCGATCCGATCAACGCGTTCCAGATCCACACGCTGTTCGCACTGTCGAACGAGTTCGAGGTGATCGGCGCGCGCGATGTCGACCTCCCGGCGGGGGGCACGGTGACGTTCGACGTCTCGTTCACACCGGATCACGTCGGCGCGTTCGACGCGACCGCGATCCTCCTGCTCGACGACGATCCGGATCCCGCGGCGACGATCGCGCTGCACGGCGAAGGCGTGGCGGTCGAGACCCGAGGCGGCGGCGGTTGCTCGACCGGTGGAGATGCCAGCGGCGGCGCGGTCCTGCTGATCGCGCTGCTGGTGATGCGCCGTCGCCGCGTCGTGCTGCTCGTCGTCGCGACCGCGACGGCGGCACACGCCGACACGCGCAACCTCGACCTCTCGATCTTCGATCCGACGCCATCGACCGGCGCCGCGTGGTTTCAGGTCCAGGACGCCGACGTCGGCCGCGAGGGTGACTGGGCCGCGTCCGCGCTCGTCAGCTACGCGAGCGATCCGCTGGTCCTGCGCACCACGCCGAACGACAACGTCGCGATCCAAGATCGCACGATGTTCGAGCTCGGCGGCGCGTTCGCTTTCGGCGATCGCTTCGAGGCCGCGATCCGGTTCCCGCTCTATCTCCAGAGCGGCGAGAACCTCAACAGTACGACGATGTTTGGCGAGCCCGCCGCCTCGGGCGCGGCGGCAGGAAATCTCGCGTTCAACGCGAAGGCGCGGTTGTGGCGCGTGCATTCGCCGGCCCACGAGCTCGTGATCGGCACCGCCGCGACGCTGGCGCTGCCGACCGAGACGGCCGACGAGTTCGCCGGCAGCGCCAAGCCGCAGCTCGACGTGCTCGCGCTGGTCTCGTTCACAGCGCTCGACAGTAAGCTGTCGCTCGCGGGCCAGGCCGGCGCCGTGGTTCGCGCGACCGCGCTATTTCACGACGTCGATCAGGGCAATGGCCTGGTGTGGGGCATCGGTGGCAGCTACCGGATCCAACCGAACCTCGCGATCGAGAGCGAGGTGTTCGGTGAGGTCCGGGCTGTCGAG
>JBDTJY010000104.1:0-23346 GCA_039935615.1 Kofleriaceae bacterium | reverse complement strand
GTCGGCCCCGAGGTCCTCGGTCGCATCCTCAACGTCGTCGGCGAGCCCGTCGACGAGGCCGGTCCGGTCCTCGCGAAGCAGCGGCTGCCGATCCATCGCCAGGCGCCGAAGTTCACCGACCTCTCGGTCAACGTCGAGATGTTCGACACGGGCATCAAGGTCATCGACCTCCTCGCTCCGTATCGCCGCGGCGGCAAGATCGGCCTGTTCGGTGGCGCCGGCGTCGGCAAGACCGTGTTGATCCAGGAGCTGATCAACAACGTCGCGAAGAAGTCGGGTTCGTACTCGGTGTTCGCCGGGGTCGGCGAGCGCACGCGCGAAGGCAACGACCTGTTCCACGAGCTCAAGGAAGCGAAGCTGTTCGACGGTAGCTCGGTGCTCTCGAAGACCGCGCTGATCTTCGGCCAGATGAACGAGCCGCCGGGCGCACGCCAGCGCGTCGCGATCTCGGCGCTCACGGTCGCGGAGTACTTCCGCGATGTCATGAAGCAGGACCTCCTGCTGTTCGTCGACAACATCTTCCGGTTCACCCAGGCGGGTTCCGAAGTGTCGGCGCTCCTCGGCCGGATCCCGTCGGCCGTCGGTTATCAGCCGACGCTGTCGACCGAGATGGGTGGGCTGCAAGAGCGCATCACCTCGACCAAGGACGGCTCGATCACCTCGGTGCAGGCGATCTACGTCCCCGCCGACGACTTGACCGACCCCGCGCCGGCGACCGCGTTCGCCCACCTCGATGCGACGACGGTGCTCAACCGCGCGATCACCGAGAAGGGCATCTACCCGGCCGTCGATCCGCTCGACTCGACCTCGTCGATCCTCACGCCCGCCGTCGTCGGCGAGCGTCACTACAAGGTCGCTCGCGAAGTGCAGCGGATTTTACAGAAGTACAAAGATCTGCAGGACATCATCGCGATCCTCGGCATGGACGAGCTCAGCGAGGATGACAAGATCACCGTCGCGCGCGCTCGCAAGATCGAGAAGTTCTTCGGTCAGCCGTTCCACGTCGCCGAGACGTTCACCGGCCTCAAGGGTATCTTCTGTTCGCGCGAGGACACGGTCCGCTCGTTCGAGGAGATCCTCGCCGGCAAGTGCGATGACCTGCCCGAGCAGGCGTTCGAGATGACCGGCACGATCGACGACGTGCGCACGAAGGCTGCCGAGCTAGCGAAGCGAGGCTGATCATGGCGCTGCCGACTTTTCTTGCGGTGAACCTGGTCACGCCCCGCGGCGTGATCACGCACACCGACACCGATAGCCTCCAGGCTCCCGGTGACCTCGGCGAGTTCGAGCTGTTGCCGGGACACGTGCCGATGCTGACGGCCTTGAAGGCCGGCGTGCTCACGATCGGAACGAAGACCCGCGCGCGCTATGCGGTGTCGACCGGATATCTCCGGATCGATCCGCAGGGCTCGGTCGAGATCCTCGTCGAGCGTGCGAAGCCGTCGACCGAAGTCGACGCGACGGCCGCGCAGTCAGAGCTGAAGACGGCCGAGGCCGAGCTCGCGAAGTGGGGAGACAAACCCCAAGACGGCGACTACGAGAACCTCGTCGCACGCGTCGGTTGGGCTCACGCTCAGATCGACGCGGTCGCGCACTAAGTCGGTTCTCCACACTGCACGCGGGTGCCCCAGCGCGCGTGCAGCGCAGCAGTGACGCCGGCCGACAGCTTGTTGCCAGCGAGCTGGAGCTTCGCCAAGCGGTCGAGGTGCGGCGACGCGAGCAGCGCCAGCGCACCGTCGTCGCCGAGCTCGCACTCGAGCAGGTTGAGATCGCGCAAGCCGCGCGCGTGCGGCGAGCTCGCGATCGCGCGCGCGGCCTCGGGTCCGAGCGGAATCTGGCGGAGCCACAGCGACGACAGCGTGGCCAACCGCGGCGATTCGGCGAGCGCCGTGATGCCGGCGGGCGTGAGCTGCGGGTTGAACGTGAGCTCGAGCAGCTCGAGCTTCGGCATCCCGGTGCCGGTCGCGAAGGCGCGCAGGCCGTCGTCGGTGAGCTCGTTCGATTTGACGTGGAGCGAGCGCAGCGCCTCGAGCTGTGTCGAGCCCGCGAGCGCGGCGAGGCCGGCATCGTCGATGCCGTTGAAGTCGAGCACGAGCCGGCGCAGCGCGCGGACGTTCGGCGAATTCGCGATCGCCTCGGCACCACCGGCGCCGATCCGGTTCGCGTTGTACGACCCCCACCCGAAGTCGAGACCGTGGAGCTGCGTGATCGTCGTCGAGCGCGCGAGGCTGCGCGCCGCTTCATCGCGACAGCTCAGGTTGAGGAGCGCGAGCTCGCGCAGCGCGGGGAGCGTCGCGGTCGCCACCGCGTCGACGCACTCGTCGCCGCTCGCGCTTTGCCAATCGCCGCAGATCGCGAGCATCGCGAGCGCGGGGAGCCGGGCGCTGCGGATCGCGCGTCCGGCGTAGCCATGAGCATCCGCGTCGGGGATGCGCAGCGCGCGCAGGCGGGTCAGGTGCGGCGAGCCGAGCAAGCGGGTCAACGCGTCGGCTCCCCAGTTCACGCCGGTCGCGAGGATCTCGATCCGAGCGAGCCGCGGATCACTCGCGAGGTGGTGCGCGACGTCGATCGCCTGCGCGACGTCGACGTCGTCGTGACGGCTGCTCGCGTTGCGATCGGGTGTGAACCCGAGGTCGCGGATCGGCGCGCGATCGAGGACATCGAGCGCGTCGCTGCGCGCGACGACCTGGATGGCGGACGCCAGGCCGAGACGATACTGGACGTGCGTGACGCCGTCGCCGAGCCGCGAGGCCCACATGCCGCCGTGCGCATCGATCAGGACCTTCGCGCGCTCCGTCAGCTCGCCGCGCAGGACATCGTCGTCGGCGAGGCCCGCGAGCCGGCAGTGGAGCGCGATCAGCTCGCCCTGCGGATCGCCGTGGTGCTGCAGATAGTCGGCGTACACGAGCCGGCGCGCGAGGTCCTCCGGTCGAACGAGCACGGCGCGCAGCAACTCTTCGCCGGTCACCCGATCAGCATAACTGCGACCCGACGCTGCAACCAGCCGGGGGCGTTGCGGCATCAGCCCCCATGCGAATCGCGCAATTCGCGGCGCTAGGTTCGCCGACTACGCTACAGTTGCGGCATGACCCTACGCATCGGTGGGCTCGCGGATCTCGATCCTTCGACGGTGCCGCTGCCGATCGGCACCGAAGTCTCGACCCTCGTCGATCGCGATGGGCGGACCCAAGGTGCGTACGGTCGCGTGACCAAGCTCGATGGCGAGCGCGTCGACGTGACGTTCCTCGATGACACCCACGCGGTGTACCTCCGCGTCGAGATCGCGCCGCGCAAGCTCGGCATCGCGCGCTACGCGCAGCGCCGCGCGGCCGCGTGGGACGAGCTGCGGCCGTGCGTGGCGATCGATACGGTCGTCGGTTCGCGGGCGTGGGGCCTCGCGAACGAAGCCTCCGACGAGGATCACCGTGGCGTGTTCGTGCTGCCGCTCGCGTGGACGACCGGGCTCGTCGATCCACCGCTCGATCTGACGTCCGCCGACGGTTCGAGCCAATTCTGGGAGATCGGGAAGGCGGTGCGGCAAGCGCTGCGCGCCGATCCGAACACGCTCGAGATGCTGTTCGCCTCGCCCGACGTGATCGATCCGATCGCCGCGCCGTTCGTCGAGATGCGCATGGGATTTCTGTCGCAGGAGATCTACGGCGCGTTCGGTCGCTACGCGCTGTCCCAGCTCGATCGGCTCGAGCACAACGCGCGGCTCGCCGAGCACCGCTCGACGGTGATCAGCTGGCTGCGCGACAACCCGACGCTCGGTCTCGATGTCGCCGCCGAGCGGCTCGCCGATGTCGCCCACGTCGAGGCGCCGTCGCGCCGCGATGCGGTGCTGCGCGCGCGTGACTATCTCAAGCAGCTCTATCGCTCGATGTACGACCAGGGTCACATCGCGGCGAACGACTGGGTCTCGCTGCGCGTCGCCGCGAAGCACGACCTTCCGGTGCCGCGCGATCAGCGACCCAAGAACGCGTACAACCTGATCCGCCTGCTCGATCTCGGCATCCGCTGGCTGTCGGGCGAGACCCCTGACGTTCGCGTCCCCGATGCGCTCAAGCCGACCCTGTTGTCGATCAAGAGCGGCGATCTACCGATGCTCGAGGTGATGGCGCTCGCGAAGCAGCTCACGCCGAAGCTCGAACTGGCGCGCGAGAGATCACCGCTGCCGAAGCGCGGCGATGTCGCCGCTGCGGATCGCGTGCTGCGCGACGTTCGCGCCGAGGCCGCGCGCCGCGCGATCCATCTCGTCCCCGGTCCGTGGGGCGAGCACGCGATCGAACCGCCCGACGCGCACTTCGATGATGCGTAGCTGGGACGTCCTCACGGTCACGCAGCAAGCGGTCGCGCGCACGTTCATCGCCGAGCGCGAGGCCGAGCGCCGGCACCTCGTGGTCTATCTCTCCGGCGCGCACGGGTACGGCTTCCCGTCGCCGGATAGCGACCTCGATCTCAAGTGCATCCACATCGCGCCGACCGGCACGCTGGTCGGGCTCGATCCGCCGAGCGAGCCCGACGATCGAATCGAGGTCCGCGACGGCGTCGAGCTCGACTACGGCTCGAACGAGCTCGGGCCGGTGCTGCGCGGTGTGCTCAAGGGCAACGGCAACTACCTCGAGCGAATCCTCGGCACGCTCGCGCTCGGCGGCGATCTGGCGCTACTCGCGACGCTGCGCCCGCTCGTGCAGGCGACGCTGTCTCGCCGCGTCGGCAAGCACTACGGTGGCTTCGCGACCAGCCAGCTCCGCGCGTTCGACGACAAGCCGACCGCGAAGCGCGCGCTGTACGTGCTGCGCACCGCCGCGACCGGCCGCTGCCTGCTCGAGCGCGGCGTCCTCGAGACCGACGTCGCGCGGCTCGCCGACTTCATCCCCAGCGAGATCGCCGAGCTGATGGCGATCAAGCGCGTCGGCGAGCGCCAGGTGCTGGAGCCGGCGCACGCCGTCGCCTGGCGAGCGCGCCTCGCCGCTGCGATCGAGGCCGCGACTTCGGCGTGGCCATCCTCGCTACTCCCGGTCGATCCGCCTCCCGACGCGGTCGCCGCGCTCGATACCTGGCTGCGCCAACTACGGCGCGCGAGCTGGGACTGAGCTACAAGCCAGGTATGGATCGCAAAGGCCTCGAGCTGCATTCGCGGGTGACGTCCAAGGGCGAGCTCGAGCTGTCGCTCGTCGAGGTCGTGGTGCCCGCGCCGGGCCCCGACGAGATCGTGGTGCGCGTCCAGGCCGCGCCGCTCAATCCCTCCGATATGGGCCTGCTGCTCGGCCCCGCCGATCCGGCGACCGCGCATGCGATCGGCATGGTCACCGCGTTGAAGATCCCCGATCACCGGATGGCCGGGATGGGCGCGCGGCTCGACCAATCGATGAAGGTCGGCAACGAGGGTGCGGGCGTCGTCGTCGACGCCGGCGCGAATGCGAAGGCGCTCGTCGGCAAGACCGTCGCCGTGCTCGGTGGCGCGATGTACTCGCAGTTTCGCGTCGTGCCGAGCGCCGCCGCGGTCGCGCTCCCCGATGGTGTGACCGCCGCGCAAGGTGCGTCGCTGTTCGTCAACCCGCTGACCGCGCTCGGCATGACCGAGACCATGAAGCGCGAGGGTCACACCGCGCTCGTCCACACGGCGGCCGCGTCGAACCTCGGGCAGATGTTGAACAAGGTGTGCCTGAAAGACGGCATCCAGCTCGTCAACATCGTGCGCAGCGCGGAGCAGGCCGCGATCCTCAAGGAGCTCGGCGCGGTCCACGTCCTCGACAGCACGTCGGCGAAGTTCAAGGCGGACCTCGTCGAGGCGCTCGTCACGACCAAGGCGACGCTCGCGTTCGACGCGATCGGCGGCGGCACGCTCGTGAGCGTGATCCTGACCGCGATGGAGACGGCCGCGAATCGCAGCGCGACCACGTACAGCCGCTACGGTTCGTCGACGCACAAGCAGGTCTACATCTACGGAGCGCTCGATACGCAACCGACCGTGCTCGATCGCAACTTCGGTCTCGCGTGGGGCGTCAGCGGCTGGTTGCTGACGCCGTTCCTCGCGAAGCTCGGCCCCGACGTCGCACGGCTGCGCGCTCGCGTGCTCGCCGAGATCACGACCACGTTCGCGAGCCACTACACGCAGACGATCTCGCTGCGCGAAGCGATCCAGCCCGACGTGATCGCGCGCTACGCGAAGCGTGCGACCGGCGAGAAGTTCCTCCTCGACCCGAGTACGTAGCTCACATCTCGTTCTGCTTGTACGAGAACCGCGCGGTGACATCACCGCGCTTGCCCTTGCCGATCGAGACGTTGAGGGTCTTGGTCCCGAGCACCGGGTGCCACGCCTCGAGCGTGTAGTCACCGACGGGGAGGTCCTTGATCTCGAACGTGCCGTCCGCCGCGGTGACCGCGAAGTAGGGCGAGTCGTTGACCACCGCGTACGACTTCATCCACGCATGGACATCGCATTGGAGGTTGACGACGTCGTCGGGCTTCGCGGTCGACGGGTCGAGCGCCAGGTCGGCCGCCTTGGGTGACATCGGCTTGTTGAACAGGTCCTTGCCGCTCAGCGTGCCGTGGACGTTGTGGAACGTCTTGTCGCTGTTCCTGACGGCGAGCTTCTGCCCGGCGACGAGGCCGACGACCCGCGGCGTGTACATGCAGTCTTGCTGGTCGATCACGACGGGAGTCGCCGGCGCATCGTGCTTGCCCGTCGAGCCGTTCTTGATCCGGACCAGGACGTCGCGCAGCTTGCCCTTGGTCACGACGATCGCTTCATCGTGGCGATCCTGCGAGCACTTCGGGTCGACATCGCGCTTGAGCTTGGGCTGCTCCGGAGGCTCGCCCTCGAACAGGACGGTGCCTTTGATCGAACCGGCATGTGCGATAGCCGAAACGCTGAGGAGCGCGAGAACCAGCCTAGTCATGACTGTATTATGCTCGTGCGGTGGCCGATCTGCCCGTCACGGTAGGGTCGATGGACGCGGTGCCGCCCGGCATCCGCTATCGGATCCGTGACGTGTTCAGCCTGGTGCCGAAAACCGGCGGTGCGCTCGACGGCGTGTCGGCGGAGCGCCTGAGCCGCCTGCTCGACGAGGGCGAGCCCTGGCTCGGCGCGGATCGCTCGCTCGCCGAGCTCGGCTACTGGATGATCCAGCCCCAGCAGGCGATGGAGCTCCGCCGCCGCGGCTGCATCTGGCTGACGATGTTTCCGTCGGTGGACACCGCGACGCGGTTGGCGGCGCTCGCACTCGACACGGCGACGCCGGCGCCGGTGCGCGAGCAGGCGATCTGGTCGCTCGGCTATCGCCAGTTGCGCGGTCTGCATCCGAGCACGCTGTGGCCGACCGAGGCGATCCAGGTCGCCGACGAGGCGCTGGTCAAGCTGGCCGACGCCGCCGGCGCGGCGAACAAGATCTCGAGCGAGCAGTTGCCGATCGCGCTGCGCCACCTGCAGTGGGAGGGCGCCTCGGCGATGTTCGCGCGCGCACCGGGGCTGTGGGGCCAGGCGCTCGAGTGCTTCGCGTCGCCCGCGCTCGCCCGCGTGCTGCTGGTGTGTCACGAGGATATTCCACCGCAGCACCGGCTGCGCACGCTGCGCTTGGTCGCGGCGGTGCTCGGCGAGGAAGCCGTCCCGATGCTGCTCGCGCGTGTCTCGCAGGCGCCGATCGACGAGAAGCTCGAGATGCTGTTCCTGATCATCACGCTCGCGGGCGAGGGCAAGCTCGGCCTGCTCGAGGACACGCTCAAGGGGATGCAGTTCGCGGACCTGCTGCGCCAGCGCGCGAAGTGGCACCTCGCGCATCGCGGCGTGGTGCCGACCGTGCGCGGCCTGCGGATCGCGCGATCGACGGCGGTGATTCCGCTCGCGGAGCGCGCCGCGAAGTGTGGCGCCGCCGCCGATGATCTCGGTGCGCTGACGAAGTTCGCGCGCCATCCCGAGGCGTATCTGTATCGGCTATGGGGATGGATGGTGCGCGGCTCGAACGATCCGGCGCGCGCACGCGAGCTCGTCGCGGCACATCCGGAATCGCAGCGGCTCGTGCGCGATCTGTATCTCGTCGATCTCGCGCGCCGCGGTCGGGTCAAGCAACTGACCGCCGCGGCGCAGACGCTGCAAGGCGCGGATCTCGGCGCGATGCACCTCGCGATCTGGGGCCGGCCGCTCGCCGCCCTCGAGCTCGCCGCGACCGCGCGCCTGCAGACGCCCGAGCTCGTGTTCGCGCGCGCGCTCGCGAGTTATCGCGCCGGGCGCCCCGATCTGACCGAGCGGATCCTCGCCGAGGATCTGCCACCGTCGGAGATCGTCGACGAGCACGAGCTGCCGAAGTTCCCGGGCCCGCACGAGCAATGGATGATGTTGCACGCGCCCGATGCGAAGCGCGTCGCGATCTCGGCGCTCGCCGGTGGCATGGGCGGCGTGCTCGCGAGTGCGAGCGCCGCGCCGTTCAACGCCGAGCCCGATGCCTCGTCGCTCGAACCGATCGATGCGGTGACGCGCCGGCTCGGTCGCGGCCTGCCGGGCTCGACGGTATATCTCGCCGGCGAGTTCAAGCAGCTCGACAAGGCGAAGATCACGGCGGCGATCGAAGCGGCCGGTGCGCGCCTGGTCGCCGGGCCGTTCCCGGGCACCGACTACTACGTCCATGGCGACGTCTGCCTCGTGCAGACGATCGCGCAACTCGAGCGGCAAGGCGCGCGCCGGTTGCGCAGCGGCGAACTGGACGGTGTGTGATGGCGGCGACGCCGAAGCCGCATCGCATCGCCGTGCTCGTGCCCGAGGTCAAGATCGACGGGCCCGACGCGGCGTACGAGCGCGAGGCCTCGGTGCTGTTGTGGACCGCGTGCATCGAGATCCTGCAGCGCCACCCGCGACTCGCCGTGCTCGACGCGGATGCGACGCCGCTGTTCCCACAAGACGGCCACTTCGCGCCCGAGCATGCGGGTCGCGGTGGCAAGCCGACCGACGCGTTCTACGCGCCGACCCGTCGCGATGAGGTGATCTGGCTCGAGCTCGGGCTCGGCGCGAAGGCGGCGGTCGTGCGCCTGCACGTCGTCGGTCGCGACGGCAAACAAGAATCGTTCGATGCACTCGGCCGCAGCACCGGCGAGCAGATCGCGCAGGTGATCACCGCGTGGTGCACGGCGCGCGGGCTCGGTGCGCCGACCAAGAAGATCGAGGCGGTGACCGCCGACGAGATCCTCGCGATCGTGCGGATCGTCGGGCCGACGCTGGTCGAGCAGGCGCGCGCGTGGTCGCTGCCCGTCGCGCAGCAACCGGTGTGGCGTCTCGCGATCGTCGAGGACGAAGCCGAAGAAGACGAGGCGGGCGACACCCACACCCTCAGCGCGGATGCGATCCTCCGCGAAGCCGAGGAGTCGCCGCGCGTCGAGTCGACGATCGATTCGACGATGGATGGTCCGTTACCCGACGTCGAGCGCCGCCGATCGATCGCGCGGCCGCTCGTCAATCGCCTGCCGCAAGCGTTCCGCGGCCCGACCCTGAGGTTGCTCGAGCTCGCGCTGCGCGAGGATCTGATCGAGGACCTGCTCGCGGTCGATTCGGATCATCCGCAGGCGCTGTTCGCGCGCTTCGAGAAGACCTCGCCGCCCGACTTCGGGATGCTGCGCCAGGTGATCACGAGTGCGCCGGGCTGGGCGCGACCGTACGAGGTGCTCGCACCGGAGGAAGTCGTCGACGAGGACGATCCGATCGGCAAGCTGACCGCGCCGAGCGAGCTCGAGGCGGTCGCGGCCGCGGGGATGGCCGCGCTGTGCCGGCCGGCCGCCCTCGACGCATTGTCGGCGGCGGCCGAGCGCCTGGTCGAGAGTCACCGCGTCGACGAAGGCAAGCGGCTGGTCGAGCGCGGCATCGCGCTCCACCCCGAGGATCCGCGCGCCCACCTCTCGTTGCTCTACGTTCACGAGCACACGGATCGCGACGGCGCGTGGCTCGATCAGGCGCAGCGATCGTCGAGCCTTCACGGCTGTCCGATGGATCCGGGCCTGCCTTGGTATCCCGATCAGATCCAGGTCGATCTGCGCGCCTCGAATGCGTTGCTCGAGGTCGGCCGGCTCGATGAAGCGATCGCGCTGCGCACGAACCGGCTCGAGGGTCGCGAGGCCGCGTGGCCGAATCACGCGCGCGTGCTCGCGAGCTGGCGCAAGGATCCGCGGTTCGTCGCGTGGAGCTACGCACGCGAGGGCTACTTCCGCGGTGACGAGGCTCGCGCCGTCGAGGGCTTCGGACGGATCGAGCCCGGTGATTCGGTCGATCTCAAGATCTTCCTCGATTCGCTCGTCGCCCTCGGTCGCGAAGAAGAGGTCGCGCTCGCGTGGTCGCAGTTCGGGCTCGGTCGCGGATCGACCGGTGCGGTCGCGCGGATCGCGGCGGCCCGCGCGCTGATCGCCGCTGGCGAGCACCGGCTCGGGATCGAGGAGATGTGGCGCGTGCAACTGACCGCGCCGGGCCGCGACGCGCACACCGAGATCGCGCGGTGCGGGCTCGCGATGGCGGGCACACCGATCGACGTGATCGATGCGGCCCTCGCGGAGCGCATCGCGGTCGGTGCGCCGACGCTGGCTCGCCGGATGGCGCGGATCGTCGCCGACTTCGTCCCCGCCGCCGCGAAGAGCGGCCTCGTGCAACGCGCGCTCGGCAAGAGCACGCCGATCGACTTCGATCCGGCGTGGCTGAATGGTTTCGGCCCCGAGACCCGCGCGAAGCCGCAGCTCGACAAGCTGTTCGGCGCGGTCGGCAAGCTCCGCAAAGGGCCGCCGCAGGGCTTCGACATCGCCGACGAGCTCGTGCGCGGCGATGCGCTCGTCGCGCGCTGGCTCGAGGTCGTGTTCACCGAGGCGAGCGAGGACGATCACGCCGCCCTCGCGCAGGCCGCCGCCTATGCCGCGGCGTCGGCGCTGGCGCGCTATCTCGCCGCGACGACGTACGCCCCGACCACCCTCACGGGCGCGTTGCGCACCGTCGCCGGCGAGGCGCTCGCGCTCGTCCATCGCTATCGCCACGCGCTCGCCGATCGAGAAGCGCGGGCCGTCCTCGGTGCGATCGAACCGCTGCTGCGTCGGATCGATCGCTGGCTCGGCGCGATGTGGCTCGGCTCGCTCGAGCGCGCCCTCGGCATCGACGAGCGCAGCGCCGGTGATGTCGCCGGCTTCGTGCGCGAATTCCCGACGCTGAGCGCGCGGATCCTCGGACCCGAAGAGACCACCGTGCTGTCTTGGTCGATCGCGCGCATGCACCGCGATCGCGAGCCCGGTTGGGCCGGAAAAGTCGGCGCGCAGGCATCTCGGCTCGCGAGTCACACCGGGAGTGCGGGCGTCGACGAGTGGGCCGACGCGATCGTCGCGCAGCTCGCCGCGCGCGAGATCGAGCTCGACGACGCGATCGATGGCCTCCACACCGCGTGCTACCTCGGCGACGGCATCACGGCGGTGCCGTGCCTGCACCTCGCGCGGGTGTTGTTCGACGCCGGGCGCGCGCCTGCCGCGCTCGCCGTCGTGTCCTCGGGGTTGCGCGCGGCCGTGCGCCGCGGCGAGACCTGGCGCGACGAACAGGTCGCTACCGTGCGCGAGCGCTGGCGCAACGCGGGTCTCGACGTGCCGTTCGACTTCGCCGAGACCGCGGCGGCGATGTTCGAGGCCCTGCAAAAGGCCGATCCGGCGCGCGCCGAAAAGCTCGGCCGCTGGGCGGTCGCGTTCGATCCGCTCGATGGCGAGGCGCATCGCAACCTCGGGCTCGCGCTCGCCCAGCAGGGCAAGGTGTTCGAGGCGATGCACCACCTCGTCCTCGGGACGCGCGAGCAAGCGACGCAGATCCTGTCCGGCGTGCTCTATCAAAGCGGCCATCTCGCCGAGGCGATGGCCGTGCTCGACTTCGCGAGCCGCTGGTACAACCGGGCCGAGCAATGGCTGACGTATGGCGGCATCGCCTATGCGGCGATGGACAACCCGCGCACGGTGCGCGCCTACAAGCTCGCGTATCAGCTCGATCGCGAAGCGTTCGATGCGAGTCAGCTCAACGCGTACGCCGGCGTCCTCGACGAGGTCGGCGACTACGCGACCTGCGAGCTGATCGCGAATCACCTGCTCCACGCGGCCGGCGACGACCTGATGTGGCAGACCAACGCGTGGAACCACCTCGCGTGCTCGCTGATCGGCCAGGGCAAGTTCGCCGAAGCGGTCGAGCTCGCCGAGCGCGCGGTCGCGCAGAATCCGTTGGCCGAGAACGCGCCGAACTTCGTCGCCACGCTCGCACGCGCGCAGGCCGCGCAACCGCCGCCGCCGGTCACCGTGCCGACCCAGACCAAGGTGCGCGATCCGATCTACGCGGCGCTCGAGGCGGGCGATCACACCATCGCCGCGACCAAGCTGAGCGATCCGAGCTGGCGGGTGCGGCGCGCCGCGCTGCGAGCGACCCGGTTCCGGTTCGCCTCGGAGAATCAGATCGCGGTGACGCCACGTGCACGCGCGGCCGCGATCGCTGTCCTCGCCGACACCGCCGGTACGATGGACCGCGAAGCGCTGCTCGCACGCTGCCTCGCGCTGCAGATCCGCGAGGAGGCGTACTTCCCGCGCGATCCGTTGCCGCTGCTCGGCGATCGGATGACGCGCGACGCGTTCTACCAAGAGTTCCGCGCGCGCGGCGGGGTCGTGCTCGGCCCTTCTGGGCCTGGGGCGGACGCGCCTCCCCCGGCGGCGTTCGTCGATCGCACCGTGATGCCCGGCGGCAAGGTGTCGCGGACGAGTGACTACGTCGCCCTGTTGCGCGACCTCGCGGCGCTCGCCCCGAAAGAGGCGCTCGCGCAGTTCGATCTCGACGACGCCGGCTACATGGAGGTCGCGCGCGCGTGGGCGCAGGCGATGGTCGCGGATCCCACGCTCGCTCGCACGATCGCCGCCGGTCTCGCGAAGCGTTAGTCGCCGCGAATCGCCGCGGCCGACAGGGTCCAGTCCCCCATGTCGGACATCGCGGTGACCTGGTACGAGCCGGGCTCGGCCGCGACGCGGTCCTCGGTGATGTCGTCGGCGGCCGTGGTCACGGCCGTGAACCCAGCCCCGGCGGTCGTCACGCCGCCGACCGTGACCACGAACGCGAACAAGAGCTCGTTCGGCGCGGTCGTGGTCAACGTCACGCTGGGCTGGATCGGCACCGTGCCGGACGCGGCGATGTACTGATCGAGTGGATCGACAGCATCGACGTTCGCGTACTCGTGCGAGCGCAGCTCGAGATAGGTGTCGGCGTCGGCGTCGAGCGTCGCGGTGAAGGTGTCGGGGCCGCTGTTCGCGGCGATCGCGTACGCGAGGTACTGGCGGTTGGGCGAGCCATCTGCGGGTCCGAGCACCGTGAACTGATCCCCGGAGCTGCCGGTGACCAGCGCGAGCTTGACATCGGCGGTGTGGTCGTAGCCGATCGCGAGGACGATCAGATGACCGGCGACGACGTTCGACAGTGACGACGTGATCGACGAGCCGCCCGCCAGGAACGCGTCATCGTTCGCGACGAGCGCCGGTGCGGTCCGCCCGTTCGAGTCCGGATTTGCGTCGAACGTACGATCGTCGAACGCGACGCGGCCACATCCTGCGATGAGCGCGAGTACAACAGCACGCATGGATCGATCTTATGCCGCCGTCATGCCGCCGTCATGCCGCCGTCGACGACAATCACGGTGCCGGTCGTGAACGACGCCGCATCCGACAGCAAGTACATCGCGGCGCCGGCGAGCTCGACGGGCTGGGCATGCCGCCCGAGCGGCGTGCGGTTGACTACCTGATCGCGGATCATCGGGTTGTTGATCAGCGCGGATGCGAACTTGGTCTCGACGAGGCCGGGTGCGATCGCGTTGACGCGGATCTTCGAGCTGCCGAGCTCGAACGCGAGCGTCTGGGTCATGCTGATCACGGCGGCCTTGGTCGCGCCGTAGATGCCCTGCATCGGCGCCGCGCGAATGCCGGCGACGCTCGCGATGTTGACGATCGAACCGCCGTCGCCACGCGTCCTCGCGTGCTTGACGAACGCGCGCGCGACATAGAGATAGCCGCGGACGTTGACCTCGATCGTCTTGTCGATCGCCGCGTCGGGCGTATCGATCAACGGGCCAAAGTACGGGTTGGTCGCCGCGTTGTTGACGATGCCGTCGACGCGGCCGAACGTCTCGAGCGCTTTCGCGAACATCGCATCGACGTCGGCGGCCTTGCCGGTGTGACAGGCGACCGCGATCGCCGCGGGCCCGAGCTCGGCCGCGACCTTGTCGAGGTCGGCTTGCTTGCGCGACGCGAGCACGACCTTCGCACCCTCGTTGACCGCGGCGCGCGCGATCGCCTCGCCGATGCCGCGGCTCGCGCCGGTGATGACGATGACCTTGTCCTTCAGCATGCGGTGACCCTAGCGTTCGATGCCAGACGCGCACCACTCGTTACAGCGACAATCTCGACGGTCACGGCTACGTTCGTGCGATGGACCTCCGCGTCACCGCGGTCAACCAGGCGCCGGTCGCGGACGGCGACTACGTCCTGTACTGGATGATCGCCGCGCGCCGCACGACGTGGAGCTTCGCGCTCGATCACGCGATCGCCGTCGCGAAGCAGCTCGGCCGGCCCCTCCTCGTGTTCGAGCCGTTGCGCGCCGACTACCGATGGGCGAGCGATCGGTTTCACACGTTCGTGATGCAGGGCATGGCCGACAACGCGCGGCGGTTCGCAGCGCATGGCGTGACCTACTTGTCCTACGTCGAGCCCGCGCGGGGCGCCGGCAAGGGCCTGCTCGCCGCACTCGCGGCGCGTGCGTGTTGCGTCGTCACCGACGAGCAACCCGGGTTCTTCCTGCCGCGCATGGTGGCGGCGAGCGCGCTGACGGTGCGCCTCGAACAGGTCGATGGCAACGGCCTGCTTCCGCTGCGCGCGGTCGATCGACCGTTCGCGACGGCGATGGCGTTTCGCCGCGAGCTGCAGCACCAGCTCGGGCCGTTTCTCGCGCAGGCGCCGCGTGCGGACCCGCTGGCGCGGTTGCCGAGGTCGGTGAAGGGCGCGGTGGTGCCGGCGCTGCGCTGGCGCTCCGCAACGTCGGTGGCCGAGCTGCCGATCGATCACACGGTCGCGCCGGTCGCCGATCGCGGTGGCTCGGTCGCCGCCGGGAGACGCGCGGATGACTTCTTCGATCACAAGCTCGCGCGCTACCAGACCGATCGCAACAACCTCGACGACGATCCGGCGAGCGGTCTGTCACCGTATCTGCATTTCGGGCACATCTCGGCGCACGAGCTCGTGCATCGGGTGTGGGCGGCGGCGGAGTGGTCACCGGCGGCGCTCGCGGGTGCGAAGGTCACCGGCCGGCGTGAAGGCTGGTGGGGCCTGCCTGCGGCGAGCGAGGCGGTTCTCGACGAGCTCGTCACCTGGCGCGAGCTCGGATACGTGTGCAGCCACCACGATCCGGCGTTCGGCACGTGGAACGGCTTGCCGGCCTGGGCGCGCAAGTCGTTGCTCGATCACGCGAACGATCCACGGCCCGAGCGCTACACGCGCGAGCAGTTGCAACATGCCGAGACCGCCGATCCGATCTGGAATGCCGCACAGCGCCAGCTCGTCGGCGAGGGCCGGATCCACAACTACCTCCGCATGCTGTGGGGCAAGAAGATCCTCGAGTGGTCGCCGACCCCGCAGGTCGCGCTCGCGACCCTGATCGAGCTCAACAACACGTACTCGGTCGACGGCCGCGATCCGAACTCGTCGAGTGGCATCTGCTGGACGCTCGGCCAGTTCGACCGACCGTGGGGACCGATCCGGCCGATCTTTGGAACCGTGCGCTACATGTCGTCGGCGTCGACGAAGCGCAAGCTCGATCTCGCGAGCTACCTCACTCGCTGGAGTGGATCGACCAGTCCTGCCACGCCACCCCGCCGTCGAGCTCGCGGATCACGATCGAGAACTGCCCGGTGAGCGGATCGTCTCGCCTATGTGTTCGAATGTGTCGGACGCGGCGGTGGTCACGGGGGTCGTTAGATTGGCGCATGATCGGCGAGGAGCCTCAGATCAAGATCCTGTTCGTCGAGGACGACGAGCGGCTCGCGAACCTGACCCGTCGCTACCTCGAAGGCACCGGGTTTCAGGTCACCTGGGAGAGCTCGGGTGCGAGCGCCAACGAGCTCGCGCGTCACGGCTACGACGTCGTGCTCCTCGATCTCATGCTGCCCGGTCAGGATGGCATCGAGATCTGTCGCAACCTGCGCACGCAGCTCGACGTGCCGATCATCATGGTCACGGCGCGCCGCGAGGAGGCCGATCGCGTGCTCGGCCTCGACTCCGGCGCCGACGACTACGTGACCAAGCCGTTCTCGTCGCGCGAGCTCGTCGCGCGGATCCGTGCGGTCGTGCGGCGCGCGCGCGGTCGGCTCGGTCCCGCCGCGCAGCTCGTGCAGGCCGGCGACATCTCGCTCGATCCGCAGACCATGCGCGTCACCGTCGAGGGCCGCGACGTCCGACTCACCGGCTACGAGTTCGCGCTGCTGCGCGTGCTCGCCGAGCGCGTCGGTCGCGTGCTCAGTCGCGAGCAGCTCCTCGATCTCTCGCGCTACGGCGGCGCCGAAGAGGCGTTCGAGCGTTCGATCGACATCCAGATCTCCAAGCTCCGCGCGAAGCTCGGCGACGACGCGCGCAATCCGCGGTTCCTCAAGACCGTGCGCGGGTCCGGCTACCTGCTCGCGGGTCGGCGATGAAACCCGGGCGCCTCCGCCTCACGATCTACGTCGCCGGGTTCGTGCTCGTGTTCGTGGTCGGTGGCCTGTTCCTCGCGTTCCAGAGTGCGCGTCCTCCGCCGCGCGGCGAGACCCGGATCTGGTCGCAGCACGTCGTCGATGATCTCGCACGCTGGCGCGACGATCCGGCCGGCCTCGCGACCCAGCTCGACGAGCTCGCGAGCGTCCGCTTCGAGGTCTCGCTGTATCGCCCCGATGGTTCGTTGCTCGCCTCGAACGTCACGCCGCCGCTGGCGCTCGGCAACGACAGCATCACGCGCGAGGTCGCCGATCACGGTCAGGTCGTGATGCGCGGGGTCGGCCAGCTCCGCCATCCGACACGCGCGATCTTCACGTGGTTCGCCGTGTTCTTTCTCTCGCTGTTCTTGCTCGTCATCGTGATCGTGCGCCACGTCGGTACGCCGCTCCAGCGCCTCGCGAACGCCGCCCACCGGTTCGGCGCGGGCGAGCTCACCGCGCGCGCCGACATCCGCCGCAGCGACGAGCTCGGCCTGGTCGGCCGCGCCTTCGATCAGATGGCCGATCGGATCACCGGGCTGATGACCGCACAGCGCGAGCTGATGGCCAACGTCTCGCATGAATTTCAAACGCCGCTCGCGCGGATCCAGGTCGCGGTCGACCTCATGGCCGACGGCATGGACGTCCACGTCAAGGAGCTGCTCCCCGAGATCAGCCAGGACCTCAAGGAGCTCGAGCGCTTGATCGACGACGTCATGACGCTGTCGCGGTTCCAGCTCGCCGACGCACAGGGTGCGCACCTCGCGATGCCGCTGCACCGAGAGGAGGTCCAGATCGCCGAGCTCGTCGCGCGGTCCGCCTCGCGGTTCAAGAACCAGCACACCGCGCGCGTGCTCGCGGTCGACGTCGCCGGCGATGCGCGGCTCTCGGTCGATCAGACGCTGCTGCGCCGAGCGATCGACAACCTCCTCGATAACGCCCACAAGTACTCCGAGCTCGATCGCGAGATCGAGCTGACGGCGACGCGCAGCGAGCGTCGGATCCAGATCGTCGTTACCGATCACGGCATCGGTATCGACGACGCCGATCTGCCGCGGTTGTTCACGCCGTTCTTTCGCACCGACCGCAGTCGCTCGCGCAAGACCGGTGGCGTGGGGCTGGGGTTGATCCTCGCGCGGCGGATCGCCGAGGCCCACGACGGCGAGATCCGCGTGGTGAGCGAGGTCGGCGTCGGCACGAGGGTCACGCTCGATCTGCCGGTCGCGTAGAGAGTTGTCGCGGTTTCAGGGAGATCAGGTTCGTGGATCGCGTGATGTACGCGGCCGGAGCTCGCGCAAGGCGGGCGATCTCCGAAGCGCACGACGGTCACGCTCGATCTGTCCGTTGCCCTGCCGGGAGCGTCGAGCGCGAGAACGCGACACGCTCCGCGGGTCCGTCTCCACGAGGAACACGACGGTCACTCGCCGAAGTCTCCACGTGAGGAAGGCGACGGGCGCTTGGCGGGATACGGATCACCGACCAGCGGCGTTGGGCGCGTGTGCTCGATCCGATCGAGCTGCGACAGCGCATAGCGACCGCACGAGAAAGGCGGATCTCTTCGCGGTCGATTTGTCAGAAAGTGCTTGACTGATTTTTCGACGACGAATCGCGAATGGTCGCGACGCGGCTCTGATCGCTCGCGAGACGCGTTGGTTTGCGCGAGGTGCGCGAGCCCCGCGATGTTCGGTTTGGCTTTCGATCCGATCGCGAATCGTCGACGAGAACGCACGTCAGAGCGCCGAAAAACCTGGCGGTATAAAGGTCGAACCGGAGGTTTGCGATGCACTCGAACGTCGATGCAGTGGTGGTGGAAGGTAACAACTGGCGCGAGCTCGATCGCGAGCTGCGCTCGATCGCGAAGCGGCAACGCGCACTCGATGCCGAGGAGGCGGCGCTGCTGTGCGTGGTCGCGCGGCAGCAAGTCTGGCGACAGTTCGGCTGCGCGACGATGCTCGAGTACCTCGAGATGGTCTTCGGATATGGACCGAAGGTCGGGCACGAGCGGGTTCGCGTCGCGATGGCGATCGAGGCGCTGCCCGAGTTGCGCGAGGCACTCGCGAGTGGCGCGCTGAGTTACTCCGCGCTGCGCGAGCTCACGCGCGTGGTGACATCGAACACGCAGCGCGAGTGGCTCGATGCCGTGCGCGGCAAGAGTGTGCGTCAGGTCGAGGACCTCGTGCGTACGCATCGCAAGGGCGACCTGCCGACCGATCCGGCGGACCCGGATCTCAAACCGCGCCGTCTGAGCTTCGAGGTCTCGACGGCAACCGACGCCTTGCTGCGCCAGGCGCGGCAATCGCTGGCGAACGAGCGCCGACGATTCATCGAGGACGACGAGTTCCTCGCCGCGATGGCGGCGGCGTTGCTGGAGGGTGGCGCGAACGACAACGGCCAAGGCCGCGCGAAGTATCAGGTTCGCGTGACGTCATGCGATTCGTGTTCGCAGACCTACTTCGAGGGTGGTGGTCGCAAGATCGCGGTCGACGATGCGGATGCGGCCCGCGCCGACTGCGATGCGCAGCGGATCGGCGATGACGAGCGTGCGGCGCAAGACATCGCGCCGAAGACCCGTCGCGAGGTGCTGCATCGTGATGGCGGCAAATGCACCGTGCCGCGGTGTCGGTCGGCGCGGTTCATCGAGATCCATCACATCGTGCCGCGCGGCGAGGGAGGTAGTCACGACGCGACGAACCTGACCTGCCTGTGCGATGGTCACCACAAAAATCTCCATGACGGGAAGTTGAGGCTGTCCGGCCACGCGCCCAACATCACCGTTCGGTTCGTGAACGATCCCGCGACTCCTCACGTAGAGACTCACGCGACTGCGCGACACGTCGTGACGACGGGGACTCCCCACGTGGGGACGAAGGTCACCGCGCGCGACGGCGCCACGGGGATTCCTGAGGTCACCGCGCGCCACTTCGAGACGACAGCGGTTCCTGACGTGGAGACTCGCGGCACCGCGCGCCACGTCGAGACGACGGGGACGCGCGCACCGGTACGCGACCTTGGCTCTCCCCACGTGGAGACACACGTCACTGCGCGCCACGTCGAGACGGCGGGGACTCCCCACGTGGGGGCGAATGCCTACGCGACCGCGGTGATGCGAGCCGAAGCCAAACAGGCGCTGCAACAGCTGGGATTTCGACCGCCGCTCTCAGGCAAGTACGTCGACGCGGCGCTCGCGAATCAGCCACCACCGGCGACGCTCGAGCAGCTCATTCGCGCGGCCCTGAAGCACTCGCGCTGAGCCGCGGTTCGATCACGTGTGCGAGGGCGAATGCAGCCATCGCTCCGATCACGAGGATCCAGACGCAGTCATAGCGATGGGCGAGCGGCACGACTCGGGCGAACGCGAGCGCAGCGACGAGTTGCGCGCAGGAGCGCGTGATCCGAGCGACGCCTCGACTCGTCACCAGCGTCACGCCGAATACCACGAGCGCGTTCACGCCGAACACCACGAGCGCGGTGTCGTAGTGCGTGTCGTCTCGCAGCGAACCGACGAGCGACAACAGCATCAGCGTGACGCCATACACCAACAGTGCGGCCCCACAACCACGTCGGAGCTCGATCATGGCGAAGATATCGGCGGCACGCGTGCGAAGTTGCTAACGGCGGAACATCCGAACCACCGGCTTCCACATCCGGCGCGCCGGCAAGAGTGCGGCCGCACGACCACGACGGAGCTCGTTCATGGCGACATCCGCCCGCACGTGCGCAGACGCTAACGGCGGAACATCCGACCCACCAGCTTCCACATCCGGCGCGCCAGGCGTTGCATCCACGCCGAGCGCCGCGCGATCACGGCGCACTTCTTCCGGCGAAACACGAACGCGCGCGGCGAGCCGAGGTTGACGATCACGCCATCGGTCGATCCGGCGCACCGCGCGAACAGCTCCTTGCCGGCAATCGCCATCAGCTTCGTCCCCAGGCGATAGGGCACGACGCCCTTGATCGCGAACGCCGCCGCGGCGTGCGATGTGGTGAACGCCGCGACCAAGCTTCCACGATCGGTCGGCATCGTGAGTAGCTTGCGGTCGCCATCCGGCTCGGGCAGGCACGTCAGATAGAACACGTGCTGCCGCACCCGCCCGAGATCGAGCTCGGCCAGCGCTCGTTCGATCCGCGCGGCGCGTGCGACGTCGCGAAAGTTCGCGATGTCGTGCGTGTCGAGGCACAGCGCCATCGCCTCGCCGTGAATACGCAGCACCTCGATCTCGGGACCGAGATTCGCGATCAGCTCGTCGAGCGCGTCGACCCGGCGAACCGCTCGCTTCTGCTGGAGACAATCGACGAACTTGCTGCGCGCGATCCACACCGACGAACCCGCACCACCGATCCGCCAATCATCGTGCTCGAGGAACACCCGATAGGCGTCCTCGCGCGAGAGTTGGCCGTTGAAATTTCGGACGATCGCAGCCTCGGCAGAGATTCGCATCGGCGGTCGTATCGGCCCGTCGCGACACGGGTTGCCTGGATCCCTTGACGCGGCGTGTTAGTCGGTCCATAAAATGAATGACGGTTCATTCAGTCAGTACCCTTGGGAGACCGACCATGGCGCAGCAGAACTATTACAAGTCGAACCTACGCGACCTTTCGTTCCTTCTGTTCGAGCAGTTCAAGTTGGACGAGCTGCTCGCGAAGGCGCCCTACGCGAACTGGGGCAAAGACGAAGTGCTGACGGTCCTCGAAGAGGCGTACGGCTGGGTTCAGAAGTATCTCGGACCGATCAACGCGATCGGTGACGAGGTCGGCTGCAAGCTCGAGAACGGGCAAGTCAAAGTTCCGCCCGGCTTCAAGGAGGCGTGGGCCGAGCTGTTCAAGGCGGGCTGGCGTACGCTCGCCGTGGAAGAGAAGCACGGCGGCCAAGCTGGACCGTTCACGCTCGCGATGATGGTCGAGGAATTCATGTGCGGCTCGTGCACGAGCTTCAACATGTATCCGGCGCTGACCCAGGGCGCGGCCGACGTGATCCTCGCGTTCGGAACGCCGGAGCAGCAGGAGCGCTACGTCGCCAAGATGATGGATGGCTCGTGGGCCGGCACGATGTGCCTGACCGAGCCGCAAGCGGGCAGCGACGTCGGCTCGGCCGCGACGCAGGCGATCAAGCGCCCCGACGGTACGTACAACCTCAAGGGGACGAAGATCTTCATCAGCGGCGGCGATCAAGACATGAGCGCGAACATCGTGCACATGGTGCTGGCGCGCACGCCCGAAGCACCTGCCGGCACGAAGGGCCTCTCGCTGTTCATCGTGCCGAAGCTGAACGTCGACGGCAGCTCGAACGACGTCACGACCACGGGCATCGAGCACAAGATGGGCATCAAGGCGTCGGCGACGGCGCAGCTCGCGTTCGGTGACAACGGCACCTGCGTCGGGGAGCTCGTCGGCACCGTCGAGCAGAAGGGCATGTCGCAGATGTTCCACCTGATGAACTTCGCCCGGATCGGGGTGGGGCTTCAGGGCTTGTCGATCGCGTCGTCGGCGTATCTCAACGCGCTCGAGTATGCGAAAGACCGCAAGCAGGGCAGCTCGATCAAGCACTGGAAGGATGCGACCGCACCGCGCGTCGCGATCATCGAGCACGCGGACGTCAAGCGGATGCTGCTCGACATGAAGTCGCGCGTCGAGGGACTGCGCGCGCTCGCCGTGAAGCTGACGATGCACATCGATCGCCAGATCGCGATCGAGAAGACCGGCGGCGACAAGACGCAAGCGGAGTATCACCAGGGTCAGGTCGACCTGCTGGTGCCGCTGCTCAAGAGCTACGGCAGCGATCAGGCGTTCCAGATCTGCGCGACCGCGATCCAGGTCTACGGCGGTGCCGGGTTCTTGCGCGATTGGCCGGTCGAGCAGTACTGCCGCGACTCGAAGATCTTCTCGATCTACGAGGGCACGAACCACATCCAGGCGATGGACCTCGTCGGCCGCAAGCTGATGCAGCGCGGTGGTGCGAACGTGCAGGCGTTCACGAAGGACATCTCGACGTTCATCGCCGCGAACAAGGACCACGCGTCGCTCAAGGACAGCGTCGGCGTGCTCGCGCAGGCGATCGAAGCGCTGACCGCGACCGGCGGGAAGTTCCTGCAGTGGTTCGGCGGCGGCAAGATCGAGCTCGTGCCCTCGGTCGCGAACCGGTTCCTCGAGATGATGTCGGAGACCACGCTCGGCTGGCTGCTGCTCGAGCAGGCCGTGATCGCCGAGGCGGCGAGCGCGAAGTTGCCGGCGGATCATCCCGATCGCGCGTTCTACGCGGGTAAGAAGTTCTCGGCGCAGTACTTCGCGCTCAACGTGCTCCCGGGCGTCGCGGCGAAGGGGCAGGTGATCGCGCGCGAAGACCGATCTGCGATCGAGATCCCCGTCGAAGCGTTCGCGTAGGTATGGCACCCTGTGACGATGCGCTTGTGGGTCGTCGCAGTGGTCGCCGCGTGCGGCAGTAGTCCGCCGCGTCCGCCCTCGATCAAGAACACGCCTACCGTTGAGTCGGTGTCGTGTCAGGACGCGAGCGTGATCCTGCGCGGGCAGGTCACCGCCGATGATCCGAAGGCCGGCCCGGCGCGCGAGAGCGCGATCCTGCGGTCGTGCACCGACGACAAGTGGCCCGCGG
>JBDTJY010000103.1:0-22661 GCA_039935615.1 Kofleriaceae bacterium | reverse complement strand
CTGCTCGACGTTCGGATCGGTGATCGTCTTGAGCGCGACCTTCTGGTTGCGCTCCTTGTCCTCCGCCTCGTACACGACGCCCATGCCGCCCGCACCGATGCGCCGCAGGACCTGATACCGGTCCGTGGTGGCCGCTTCTTCGATCACCCTCCTGAGATCCTATCTGTCATCTGCCGCGGATGCGACGCGCCAGCTCGCTGATCGGATAGACCGTCGCGCGGATGCCGTTGCGCATCCCCAGAGGACGAATCTTGCGCCCGCAGCGGAACATCGAGACGTGCAGCGACGCGGCGTCGTTCATATCGTCGAGCCGCGCGAGCAAGTGGACCTCGGCGACCGGTTGGGCGTCGGCGAGCAGCGTGAAGCGTGCCGAACCGGCGCTCAGGTCGGCCTCGAGCCGCCCGACCCGGTCGACGCCACGGCCACGATCACCCGGCTCGGGGGGCGCGAGGTGAAAGGTGACCGCCTTGCCGAGCGCGCTGGTCCACCATGGTGTCACCGACGAGTACGCGTTCGCCAGGTAGTCACCGGTCTCGGTGTGGGCCTTGTCGGCGGACGCGGTCCGGAACGAATTGAACGTGCCGAACACGAGATCCTGATCGCCCTCGCTGGGAGCGGCCGCGGTCTTCTGCAGGCGCAGCTCGAGGCCGAGGATGTCGTGCACGCCCGTCTCGCCGCCGAACGCGCCCGACAGCCGGACGATCGCAGGCCCCTCGAGCTCCGGCCCGACCACTGCGTCCAGCGCGGTGACCTCGGCGCGCACGAGCACGCCCTCGGCATGGACGGCGCGAGCCCCGCGGAACAGCGAGATCCAAAAAATGAAACAGCCGAGCACGACGCCGACGATCATCCCGATCGCGAACCCTACGTAGAGGCCCACCCGCATCCGCGAGTATCTTACGTCATTTAGGTCTCGAGCTTGTCGACGACCAGCTCGATGAACTCGGTCTTCTCGAGATCTTTGTAGGAGTAGTTCTCCTCGAACCAACGCGAGACCGGATCGAGCTTGCCCTCGTTCATCTGCTTCGCGATGTTGCCGCGATTGCTGACCTCGACGAGCCGGCCGATCACGGCGTCGGCGTTCGTGTGGTCTTTGTAACGCTTACGCAGCCACGTGAAGATCAGATACACGAGCGCAGGGTCGGCCTCTTCGACGATCGCCTGGGAGTCCGACGCGCTCATCGTGCCTTCCTCGATCCCTTCCAGGATCCGGAGCGCCTCTTGCGTTGCTGACATCCTGGTTATCTAACATCGACGCAGGTGACGCGTACCTGCGTCGGAGCGCTTTTACGCAGGATTGTCACAACTCACGATCTGGCAGCCACCTACGCGTGCCGGGCGGTCCCGGTCTCGATCGAGGTAAGACGGCGATCGGTTTCGGCCCGCAGCTCGCCGAGCTCGCGCAACAGCGTCTCGATGTTGACCTCGTTCTTGAGGTTGACCTGGAAGTCGGTCTCCGCCTGCGCGCGATCCTTGAGCGATTGCCGGTTCTGGCTCATCACGATCAGCGGGCCCTGCAGACCGACCAACACCGCGAGCGCGAGGTTGAACAACTGATACGGGTACGGATCGAACTGCGGCGCGTCGAGCGAGGCCGCGTTGAGAAACACCCACAGCGCGGTCGTCCCGAGCAGGAACAAGATGAACGTCCAACTGCCGTTGAGCTCCGCGACGCGATCGGCGAGCCGCTGGCTCCACGTCAGGTTCTTCTCGATATCGCTGACCGCGTTCTTCGCCGCGCGTTGCGACAGCATCTGGTTGGTCTCGCGCAACCGACCGGCGAGCGTGCGCAACAGCGTCATCGCGGCATGCGGACGCGTCGTCAGATATTGCGAGAGCGTGTCGCGCTCGAGCTCGAGCAACACCGCATCGGTCGTCGCGACCGCGCTCGCCGACCGCGGCTTGTCGTCGAACAGCGCGAGCTCGCCGAGGTACTCGCCGACCGCGATGTCCTTGAGCGAGACCCGCCGCGAGGCCTCACCCGGCAAGTGAATGTTGATGTGGCCCGACGCGACGATGAACATCGACGTGCCCTCGTCGCCGAGGTTCATGATCATGTCGCCCGCGTGGTAGTGGCGTTCGACCAGCGTGCCGGCGAGTGCTGCGCGATCCTCGGCTCCGAGCTCCTCGAACATCGGGATGAGGGTGAGCAGCTCCGAGTGATCCATCGCGGCACGTTATCATCGGCGTTCGCCCGATGCGCCGGCTCGCCCGATGCCGGCTGGGGCAAACCGCTACACGGACGTTCGGTCGCGGGCGACGCGCGCGATCATGTCGATCAGCTGCTCGAGCCTGAACGGCTTCATCAGGCAGGCCGCACCGGTCGACGCGAGGAACGCGTCGAGGTCGGCGGCGAGCGTGCCGCCGGTGATGAAGATGATCGTGCGCTCGAGCCCTGGGTGGTCGCGCGCGATCCGGCGATAGACCTCGCGACCTGACATGCCGGGCATCATCATGTCGCACAGGATCACGTCGAAGGTGTCCTTGGCGACGGCGACGAGCGCCTCCTCACCGCCGTCGGCGGTCGTGGCCTCGTGGTCGGTGGCGAGCGCGCGTGCGAGGGCGTTGCGGACCAGCGGCTCGTCGTCGATGACGAGGATCCGCAGCCGCGCCGGTGTCGGCGGCGTCGCGCTCGCGACCGGTAGCGGACGTTCGGCCGGGACGTGCGCGGGTAACCGGATGGTGACGGTCGTGCCGCGATCCTGGACGCTCGTGATGTCGATCGTCCCGCCGAAACCCTCGACGATGCCCTTGGACACCGCGAGCCCGAGGCCCATGCCTTCGCCGATCCGCTTGGTGGTGAAGAACGGATCGAACAGGCGCGGCATGATGTGCGGCGCGATGCCGTGGCCGGTGTCGCGGATCGCGATCGCGACGCCGCCCGACGACGCTTCGATCGCGACCTCGATCTCCTCGCGGCGGGCCTCGTCGGGGGACAACGCCTGCAGCGCGTTGAGGAGGAGGTTGACGAACACCTGCTCGAGCCGCGAGGCGTTGCCGCGGGCGAGCGGGACGTCGGCGAACCGCCGGACCAACTGAGCGCGATGGCGGAGGTCGGTGTCGACCATCCGCAGCGCGCTCTCGACGACCGCGGTGACGTCGACCGGTCCGGGCGGGGCGTCGTCGGCGCGCGCGAACGTGCGCAAGCCTTGCGTGATCGCCGCGACGCGATCGATCCCGGTCTGGACGCCGGCGAGGTGCTCGCGCAGCAACGCGAGGTCGTGCGTGGTCGCGAGCTCGTGCTCGATCAGCTTCAGGCTTAGCTGCAGGCTGAGCTGCGCGAACGCGAGCGGATTGTTGATCTCGTGCGCGACGCCCGCCGCGAGCGTGCCGAGCGCCGCGAGCCGATCCGCCTCGACGAGCTTGCGGTGCATCGCCTTGCGCTCGGTGACATCGCGCGCGAACGCCAGCACCGCCGGTCCGCCTTCCCAGGTGCAGCGGATCGACTTGATCTCGACGGTGCGGTCCGGGTGGCCCAGCACGCCGTACTCGTTCGGCGCCATCTCGCCGCCGGTGCGAAACATCGTCGCGATCCGCTCCGCGGTCGCCCGCGCGTCCTCGGGCGGCAAGAACTCCGCGATCGACCGACCGAGCGACGCCTCGATCGTCCCCGTGCCGAGCAGCAGCGCGGCGCGCGGATTCATGAACACGATCTTACCGGCCTTCAAGATCACGACGCCGTCGGGCGCCGCCTCGACGAGGAACCGGAACCGTTGCTCGCTCTGGCGCAGCGCCTCGACCGTGTGGCGCTCGTTCGTCAGGTCGCGGAAGTAACCGAACGACAGCAGCTCCGTCGCCGTGGTGACCCGCGCGACGCCGACCTCGATCGGCACCACTACCCCATCGGGTCGGACGACGTCGATCTCGACCCGGATCGGCTCCGCGCGCTCGCGCTGTGCGATCAGTCCCTGGATCCGCTCGGCGTCGTGCGGCTGGAGGATCGCCCACGGGGTCGCGCCGAGCAACTCGGCGTGAGGGCGGCCGACCATCCGCGCGATCCGCTCGCTCACGAACTCCATCCGCGGTGGCGTGGCGTCGAGCTTGGCGACGAACACACCGAGCTCGACCTGATCCGCGGCGGCGGCGATCGCTAGCCACATCGGATCCAGGTCCAAGAATCGCACCGGCACCAGGTCGACGATACGTCGCGGACGGGTACGACATGCGTCCCGCCGAGCCGATTCATCACGTGACCGGGCTCCAAAACGTTCTGATCCGGTCGATCTGCCAATCGCCCAGGTGATGCCGGTCGCTACCCGAAGCCTTCCCGCGATTGACCGATTCTGAGAGACGTGGCGATTCCTCGCGAATACGAAGGTACCGAAGTCTGCAGCGCGGTCGAACCCGAGCGCACCAGCCGAGGTGCTGCGAACGCCTACCTCGTGTGCGTCAGTGGGCCGGATCTCGGAACGACGTTCCTGATCGGCAGCGGCCCGATGGTGATCGGCCGTGACAAGTCCGCGACCATCCGGCTGGCCGAGACCGAGGTGTCGCGCCGGCACGCGAGCGTCGAAGCGACCGCTTCGGGCTATCGCCTCGAGGATCTGCAGAGCTCGAACGGCACGTTGGTCAACGGCGTGCGCGTGAAACGCCCGGTGCCGGTCAGCGTCGGCGACCGGATCCAGATCGGCAAGACCGTCCTGGTGTTGACCCAACACGACGAGCTCGCCGAGCGCGTCGCGCGCATGCAGCGGCTCGAGGCGATGGGGACGCTCGCCGGCGGGATCGCGCACGACTTCAACAACGCGCTGTCGGTGATCATGTTGAACCTCGAGCTCGTCGCGAGCGAGCTGCCGGCCGACAGCGACGGTGCGCGCGGGCTCGAAGAGATCCGCGCCGCGACGACGTCTGCGACCGCGCTCGCGCGCCGCTTGCTTCGGCTCGGCCGGCCCGAGCAACTGCCGTTCGCGCCCGTCGATCTCGCCGACCTCGCGGTGCGCACCGTCGCGATGGCGCGCAAGCGAGCCGCCGCGCCGATCGAGCTGGTCGTCACCGTGCCGGCGCTGTCCGCGCTCGGCTCGTACGAGGAGCTGCATCAGGTGCTCTACAACCTGTGCATCAACGCGATCGACGCGATGCCGAAGGGCGGCCGACTCGTGGTCACCGGTCGCAGCCTCGTGATCAAGGCCGAGGAGGCGCTCGCCCGGCAGCTCCACGAGGCCGGCGAGTACGTCGAGCTCACGGTCGCCGACACCGGTTGCGGCATGAACGAGGCGACCCTCGCGCGTGCGTTCGAGCCGTTCTTCACGACGAAGGCGCGCGATCAAGGCACCGGCCTCGGCCTCGCGATGATCCACGCGAGCATTCGCCGCCACCACGGCGCGATCGACGTGCTGTCCGCCGTCGGCGCCGGCACGACGTTCCGAGTCGTCCTGCCGCGGTCGGGATCTTCACGTTGACGGGTCGGCGATCCGGCCGAACCACCACCTGAATGGCGAGCCTCGAGCACCTCGAACGCGCACTCTCGGCTCGGCTCGAGGCCGGTCGGCTCAAGATTCCACCGTATCCGGCGGTAGCGGCGAAGCTCGCCGAGCTGTCGAAGAAGTCGGTGTCGCTGACCGAGCTCGTCAAGGTGGTGTCGGCCGATGCGGCGCTCGCGGCACAGGTGTTGGGTCGCGCGCAGTCGGCGGCGCACAGCGCTGGCGGCAAGCAAGTGACGACGCTGTTCGAGGCGCTGACGCGGATCGGCATGGAGCAGCTCGTCGACATGGCGTTCGCGAGCGGGCTCGGGAGCACGATCATCGCATCGGGGCCGCTGGCGGAGCTGCGCCGCGACATGTGGCGGCGCTGCCTGTTGAGTGCGCAGCTCGCGCGGATGCTCGCCGACAATCGCGGCGTGGTCGCGGAGACCGCCTACAGCGCCGGCCTCGTCCACGATCTCGGTGCGGCGATCGTGATCACCGCGCTCGAGGAGGTGGCGAAGACCATGCCCCTGCCCTCGTTGCCGGAGGCGACATGGCGCGACCTCGTGCGCCAGCACCAGGTCAAGTTCGGCCTCGTGATCGCGGCGCGCTGGAATCTCCCGCCCGCACTTACCGACGTGATCGCGCACGCGCACGACGAAGCCTCGGACAACCCGCTCGTGAAGTTGATCGAGCTCAGCGACCGGATCGTCGCGAAGCTCGATGACATGCCAACGGTCGGCCTAGCCGCCATGATGGACTTCGAGGAGTTGTCCGAGATCGAGCGCTGCAGCATCGGCTCGGCGGTGCAAGAGGTCGTCAAGAACATGGCGAGCTACACCGCGCCGGTGAAGCCGGTGTTCCCGAGCGTCGTCGTCGAGCGCGGCTCGACCGAGCAGGCGTTTCCGGTGTCGTTCGAGCTCTGCCAGGACCAACAAAAGGCGTGTCGCGCGCGCGCGATCTCGGCGGACGCGCTGGTGTTCGAAGGTCCGTGCGCGCTGTCGCCGAACTGGCTGGTCGAGCTGTCGCTCCGGTGCGGTCCAGCCCCGCTGACGATCCTCGCGAACGTGCGCAGTTGCGACAAGGCCGGCGGCGTGTACGCGATCGTCGCGCAACCGTTCGCGCTCGGCGCCGAAACGAAGGCCGCGTGGATGAACCTCGTCGACGACGCCCGCCGAAAAGTCTCAGCCGAATCCGCGGTCTCAGGGTCTCAGGGGGCGGTCTCAGGGGGCGGTTTCGGGGGCGGTCTCGGGGGCCATCCCGAGCGACGTTTGTAAGGCCTCCAGGCGTTCTTGGTAGCCGTTGCCGGCGAACCAAGACACCTTCGGATCGAGGCGCTTCAGGACATCACCCGGCAAGCTGTCGATGCTCCCGTATTGCAGCGCACGGATCCGTACCTGGTTGCGGCGTGCTTGTCCCAGCAGGTCCTCGACGATCGTCGCTGCGGCTGCATCGTTGGTGTCGTGGCCGTCGCCGATCACGACCAGCAGCTTGTCGGTCTCCGGCGCGCTCGCGAGCGCTGCGAGCCCCATCGTCACGCCCTGAACGAGATCGCTGCCACGCTTGTCGGCGTAGTCCCTCGCGCTGCCGAGCTGTGCGGGGGTGAAGCTCGTCGCGGGCTCCCACGGGATCCGGAGCGTCGCCCCGTTCGAGAACTCGATCGCGCCGATGCGCGACTCCGGAGGCAGGTCCATGTCCGTGATGCCTTGGCCAAGCGTCCTGAGCACGTCGGGTGTCAGCCACAGTCCGCGTCCTTCGTAGACGACCATCACCGCCTTCGCGGGTGCGACCGATGCGACCGTTCCGCCGATCGCATCGGCGAGCGCATGGACGAGATCGACCTTGCCGGTCTTGGGCACGATCACCGCACGGAGCTCGACCCCGGTGTTGCGCGCAGTCCACTGTAGCTCGCGCCACGCGACCCTCATGGGTTCGCCGTTCGTGTCGTCGCCATCACCGACGACCACCAGCACGCGACGCGGCGCGTGCGTCAACGCGAGCCCGAGGATCCCCTGTTTCACCACGTTCACGAGGGCTTCGCCCGTCCCGCCGCCATCGCGACTGACGTGCTCGAGCCAGGTGAGACCGACGTGGTTCGGCGAAGCCGCTTGGGCTCGTAACGTCACGGTCTCCGACGCGATGCGCGCCGCGAACGACACGACGCTGACCGTCGAGTCCGGCGGCAGCCGTACCTGGTCGATCGTGCTCTCCATCGCCGAGACCTCGCGAGCCGTCCATGCTGCGTTTCCCGAGAACACGATCTTGACCGCGATGGCCCCCTCCCCCGCGGTGATCAGCTCGATCGGTGGCTTGCCCGGCGCGAGCAAGGTCGACTGACCTGCGGTAACGGCGAGCTGCTCGTGCGCGCCGGTCACGGTCGCCCGACCGTGGGTGACCGTCACGACGACCGCGGTCACCAACGCCGCGGTCGCGAGCGTGGCACCGATCATCTTGGTATCGATCAAATTCATGTGAGCCTCGACGTGAAGGGTTGCGTTTGTCGTCTCGACGCCACCGACTCCGGCGACCTCGAGCTGTAGGTGTTGTCCCGCCGGCACGGTCCAGGTCGCGCTACCGCGCTGATCGACGCGCAGGCGATCGTGATCGACCGTCCATCGGATCGCCGCGCCGCGATCGAGGTCGACGGCGAGCCCGCCGACCTCGAGGTGCTCCGGCTCCGCCGTCGCATACGCGCCGGTCTCCGATCCACGCGGCCAGCCGAGCACGATCGCGAGCACCGCCGCCGCGACTGCGACCGCGGCTCCCGCACCTCGCGCTGCGCGCTGGAACCGGCGGCGCTTCGCGACCGTGATCGCCGCCTCGGTTGTCGCGAACCGCGCGACCACGCTCTGCGCGAATCCGGCGGGTGGGCGCGGCGCGACGATCACGCCGAGGTCGATGTTCGCGAGCGGATTGTGTTCGCTCGTGGCTTTGCTCATGGCTCCACTCCTGCCGCGGTCAGCGCGGCACGCAGCGCGGTCCGCGCCCGGTGCAACCGCGACCGCACGGTGTTCTCCGCGATCTCGAGCGCCGCCGCGATCTCGGTGTACTCGAGCTCGTGATACTCGCGCAGCACGAACACCGCGCGCTGATCATCCGGCAGCGCCGCGATCCCCGCCGTCAACGCCTCGGCGAGCCGCGTGCGCTCGAGCAAATGATCCGCGCGGTCGAGCGATGCAACTCGCTCGACCGCGTCGCCATCGAGCTCGACCCGATCGCGACCGGCGCGCCGGCGGTCGTTCAAGACGACGCGAGTCGCGATCGTCAAGATCCACGTCGACAACCGCGCCGCTCCGCGCGGATCGAAGTCGCGCAGCCCGCGCAGCACGCGCACGAACGTCTCCTGTGCGAGATCGCTCGTGCGCTCCGTGCCGCGGCCGAGCAGCATCCGGTAGATCAGCGCGAAGACGCGATCCTGGTAGCGCTCGACGAGCCCGCGTAGCGCGGCCGGATCGCCCGCCTTCGCACGGGCGAGCCCCAGCGCGTCGAGCTCGGACGGCTCGGGCTCGGGCTGCTGTTCGATCACCTGTGCCGCCACGCTCACGAGCCTTTCACCCCGCGCTCGGCCGAAAGTTCCGGACCCTGAGGGCGACCTCCGTTAGAACGGAATGACCGCCTCGGCGCTGAGGTGCACGAGGAACGCGTCGAGCGGCTGAAAGCCGAGGTCGGCCTCCTTGCCCGTGCCGTGCTTGCGCGGCGACACGCCCCTGGCCTCGACCTCTTTGTCCCCGATCACGAGCGCGTACGGAATCTTCGCGAGCTGCGCGTCGCGGATCATCGCGCCGAGCTTGCCGTGCGAGCGATCGATGTCGACGCGCAACCCGGAGGCGAGCAGCTTGGCCTGGACCTCTTCGGCCCACGGGTAGTTGCGATCGGAGACCGGCAGGATCCGGGCTTGCTCCGGAGCGAGCCACACCGGGAAGTTGCCGGCGTAGTGCTCGATCAAGATGCCGATGAAGCGCTCGAACGATCCGTAGATCGCGCGGTGGATCACGACCGGGCGATGCTCTGCGTTATCCGAGCCGATGTAGCCGAGGTTGAAGCGCTCCGGTGCGAGGTAGTCGAGCTGGATCGTGCCGAGCTGCCACTTGCGGCCGATGCTGTCGGCGACGTCGAAGTCGATCTTCGGACCGTAGAACGCGCCATCCCCGGGCTTGAGCTCGTACTGGAGGCCGGTCTCGACGAGCGCCGCCTTCAGCGCGCCCTCGGCCTTGTCCCACAGCGCGTCGTCGCCGAGCTTGTTCGCCGGGCGCGTCGCGAACTTCGCCGTGAACTCGAGGCCGAACGCGCCGTAGACCTTCGCGATCATCTGGGTCAGCCGCTTCACCTCGTCGGTGATCTGCGACTCCATCAGGTAGATGTGCGCGTCGTCCTGCTGGAACTGGCGCACCCGGGTCAGGCCCGAGAGCACGCCGGTCGCCTCGTTGCGATGCAGCACGTCCTGGGTGTGGAGGCGCAGCGGCAGCTCGCGATACGAGCGTCGCTTCATCTCGTAGAACAAGTGATGCGACGGGCAGTTCATCGGCTTGAGCGAGAAGCTCGCGCGCTCGTCCTCGGGCAGCGACGGATCCGCCTCGGGGTCGAGGATCAGGAACATGTTCTCGCGGTACTTGCCCCAGTGCCCGCTCTTCTCCCACAGCAGCTTGTTGTAGAGCAGCGGCGTCTTGATCTCGAAGTAGCCGTTCGAGAGGCACAGCTTGCGCATCGCGTACTGCAGTTGCGTGAAGATCATCGTGCCGTTCGCGGTCCAGAACACCGCGCCGGGCGCCGCCGGATGGAACGCGAACAGGTCGAGCTCTTTGCCGAGCTTGCGATGGTCGCGCTTGCGCGCCTCTTCCTGCTGATTCAGCCACGCATCGAGCTCTTTCTGCGTGAAGAACGCGGTGCCGTAGATCCGCTGGAGCTGTGCGTTGCGATGATCGCCACGCCAGTACGCGCCGGCGACCGAGAGCAACTTGATGACGCCGACTCGTCCGGTCGACGGACCGTGTGGTCCGAGGCAGAAGTCGGTCCACCCGCCGTGCGAGTACAGCGTCAGCGTCTTCGCACCCTTCGCGAAGATGTCCTCGATGATCTCGAGCTTGAACTTCTCGCCGAGCTTGCCGAACAAGGCGAGCGCCTCGTCCTTGGTCACTTCGGTGCGGACGAACGTGTGGTCGGCCTTGATCTCTTCGTTCGCGGCCTTCTCGATCACCTCGAGGTCCTCGGGCGTGAACGGCTTGTCGCGCGCGAAGTCGTAATAGAACCCGTCTTCGGTGGTCGGGCCGATCGTGACCTGCGTGCCGGGGAACAGCTTCTGCACCACGCTCGCGACGATGTGCGCCGCGTCGTGGCGCACGAGATCGAGCCCCTCGGGGCTCTTCGGCGTGATCACCGCGAGCTGCGCATCGTGATCGAGCGTGCGCGCGAGATCGACCTCGGCGCCATCGAGCTTCGCGGCGAGCGCCGCCTTCGCGAGGCCCGGGCCGATCGCCGTCTTCACGAAATCGGCGATCGTCGTCCCTGCCGGCACCGTCTTTTGGGCGCCATCGGGGAGGGTGATCGTGACGTCTGCACTCATCGGGGCGCACTCTACCCGAAGACGGTGCAGACCTGAGGTTTCGGACGGTCAGTGCGACCAGTTGTGTGCACTGCTCGCGACGCGAACTCGGTGAAATCATAGCGACCGTCGCTGGCCCTGGGCTTGCTCATCTCGCGCGCGTGCGAGCTCAATTATTTCTCATCGCGATCCTCGTGGGCGGCTGTGTGGATTTGGACGACACCGGCGGGCCGGGCGACACCGGCGAGACCGAACAGGCTTCGACCACCGCGTTCGCGAACGACCAGGCCGCGTTCGATTTCTTCGTCGCCAAAGGGCTCACGAACTTTCAAGCCGCCGGCATCGTCGGCAACCTCGATCAAGAATCCGGTGTGAACCCCGCTTCGGTGCAATCGGGCGGGCCCGGTCGCGGCATCGCGCAGTGGTCGGTCGGCGGCCGCTGGGATACGTCCGCAAACGACAACGCGACGTCGTACGCGACGAGCCAGAACGAAGCGCGCGGTTCGCTGAAGCTCCAACTCGAGTTCATCTACTACGAGCTCTCGCAGATCGGGTACGGCTTCACGGACCTCAAAGCGACGACGAACGTCACCGACGCGACCGTCGCGTTCATGGCGAAGTACGAGATCTGCGGCAACTGCATCCAGACCCAGCGCGTGAACTACGCGAAGGCCGTGCTCGCCGCGTACGGGCAGATTCCGTACGGCGCGACGTACGTCAGCCAATCGTGGCCGCTCGCCTCGGCGCCGGCGATGACCGTGAAGTGCGGCGAGAGCGTCGCCGCGAACATCGTGTTGAAGAACACCGGCACCAAGGCGTGGAACAGCTCGACGGCGCTCGGCACGACCGGCCCGCGCGATCGCACGAGCATCTTCGCGGGTGCCGACTGGGTCGCGCCGAACCGCGCCGCGCAGATCAGCGGCACCGTGGCTCCCGGTGCGAATGGCACGTTCACGTTCGCGTTCGATGGACCGACCGGCGCCGCGTGCGTGCCGGGCACGTATGCGGAGCACTTCGGGATCGTCCAAGACGGCACCGCGTGGTTCAGCGATACCGGTGACGGTGGCCCGGCCGACGACGTGATCGAGGCGCTGATCGATCTCGTCCCCGGGGATAACACCGGCAGCGGGAGTGACACCGGTAGTGACACCGGCAGCGACACCGGTGGCGGTGGCGGCAGTGACGCCGGCACCGCGCAGAGTGCGGGCTGCAACGCCGGTGGCGCGAGCGGCAGCGGGAGTCTGTTGATCCTCGGCTTCGCGGCGTTGATCCGCCGTCGCCGCGCAAGCTGACAGCCATCTGTCGCCCGTCATCGAACACCGAAACGAAAAAAAACCGCCGGCGATGAAGCCGGCGGTTGATTCAACGTTTTAAGTTGCGTCGCGGTTATTAGATAACGCGAACGTTCTCGGCGCGGGGACCCTTCGGGCCGCGGCCTTCGTTATACGAGACCTTCTGGCCTTCGCGCAGCTCCTCGAAGCGGACGCCCTCGACCGCAGACATGTGGAAGAACATGTCCGTGCCAGTGCCATTCGCAATGAAGCCAAAACCCTTATCAGTCAGACGCTTGATCGTACCTTCAGACATTCTCGAACTCCTAGTAGCAGCAGCTTGGTCTCACCGACGGGCAAATTGCCCGAGAGATCAGTGTAACCGAGGCCCTTGTTTGCCCGGGGAACGCCCGCATGTCGAGCGGAATCGGCTAGTGATCGACGATCCGACGACTATTTCTTCTCGGTGGGGCGCTTTGCGGTCGACAGCACCTCATCGATCAGGCCGTAGGCCTTCGCCTGCTCGGCCGTCATGAAGTTGTCTCGGTCCGTGTCCTGCTGGATCCGTTGGACATTCTGACCGGTGTGCTTCGCCAGCAGGCCATTCAGGATGTCCCGGGTCCGCAGGATCTCGCGGGCGTGGATATCGATGTCGGTGGCCTGACCGCGGAAGCCCGCGAGGACCTGATGGATCATCACCTGCGAGTGCGGCAGCGCGAACCGCTTGCCCTTGGTCCCGGCCGCGAGCAGGAAGCTGCCCATCGAGGCCGCCATGCCCATGCAGTACGTCGCGACGTCGCAGTGCAGGAACTGCATCGTGTCGTAGATCGCCAACCCGGCCGAGACCGAGCCGCCCGGCGAGTTGATGTACATCATGATGTCTTTGTCGTTGTCCTCGGAATCGAGGAACAACAACTGCGCGATGATCACGTTCGCGAGGTCGTCGTCGACCTCGGTGCCGAGGAAGACCACGCGGTCTTTGAGCAGCCGCGAGAAGATGTCCCAGCCGCGCTCGCCGCGATGGGTCGTCTCGATCACCGTCGGGATGATCATGCCGCTCGGGATATCCGGTGGATATTTCGTCATAGCTTCTCCGTTCCAGCTAGCCAGGTGATGAGCGCGGTGCGAGAGAACCGCCACTCGTAGCCTACCTTGCGGCCGGGCAACTTGCCGGCCTCGGCCAGCTCGTGAATGACCTTCTTGTCGAGCTGGAGCAGCTCCGCGGTCTGTTCGAGCGTGAGGACCTCGGGCGGATCATACGGCTGAAACGAGTACGACCCGTGCGTCGGGCCCGACCTCGTCAGCGCACCGCGTTTCGGTGCCGCGACCGCACCGAGCTCGGTCAGGCCGCGCCGGCTATCCGGATCGACGTACTTCGTGACCAGTCCGGCGATCAGATCCTTCTTGTGGACGCCCAACGCCTCGGCGGCGCGGTCGAGCTTGTCGACGGCGGCGGCCGGCAACCGCACGTACAGCGCTCCTTCGGGTTCCGCTCGCTTCGGCATATTCGATATATATCCACGAATATTTCGAACGTCAAGCCCGCGTGAAAATCGCAGGGACACGTTTCGGGAGCTGCGGTGTTAAACCGCTGTCCGTCACCGCCGTGTCTGTCGATCCAACCACTTACTACTGCACGTATGGGCCGATGGTGCTCCGGCGGTGCCAGAAGCTACTTCGCGACGACAGCACCGCCCGAGATGCCATGCACGACGTCTTCGTCCAAGTCCTCAGCCACGCCGACCAGCTCGCCGATCAAGCGCCGTCGTCGCTGCTGTTCCGGATCGCAACGAACGTGTGTCTCAACCGGTTGCGCACCCGCAAGCGGCGGCCCGAGGACGGCGATCCGGACGTGCTCGAGCAGATCGCCGAACAGACCGATCCGGCCGCGCGCAATGCGGCCCGCGCCGCCCTCGATACGTTGTTTCGCCACGAGCCCGACACCACCGCGCTGATCGCGGTGCTTCACCTGCACGACAAGATGACGCTCGAAGAGGTCGCTGCCGAGGTCGGCATGTCGGTCTCCGGCGTGCGCAAGCGGTTGCAGAAGCTCCGCACCAAACTCCATGCGTTGGAGGCCCAAACATGACGTCCCTTCCCGACTGGCTCGTCGAGCGCGCTGCTCTCGACGAAGTCCCTCCGGCGAGTCGCGATCGCATCGCCACCGCAGACCCCACCGAGCTCGCGGCGACCGTCGCGGCACTGCGCGAGCGCGACGCGGCCGAGCTCGCCGCGCATCCCGCCGGCCCCGCGATCGCACAGATCCAGGCGCGGATCGCGCGGACGCCGAAGCCGCGCGCGCGCACCCTGCGCTGGGGCTTGCTCGGGCTCGCGACCAGCGCCGCCGCCGTCTTGGTCGTCGTGCGGCTCGGTACGAACCACACCGCACCGGTCGCGCCGAGCCACGACGAGGGCCACGACGGCACCACCGATGGCGTGCGGGTCAAAGGTCCCACTCGACTCGTCGTGTTTCGGCAGGTCGGCACGCAGGCCGAGCGCCTCGAGCAAGACTCGATCGCGCATGCCGGCGACCTCTTGCAACTGCGCTACGACACCGGCCGTCACGGCTACGGGGTGATCGCGTCCGTCGATGGTGCCGGGGTCGTGACGCTGCATTTTCCGGCGACCGAAGATGCTCCGCCCGAGGCGACCGCGCTGGCCAAGAAGTCGACGGTGCTACCGCACGCGTACGCACTCGACGACGCGCCGAAGTTCGAGCGCTTCTTCTTCATCACCGCGAACGAACCGATCGACGTCCAACAGAGTCTCGCCGCACTGCGCGTGCTCGCACAGCGAACCGATAGCGCCGACGCGGCGCTCGATCTTCCCGCCGGCCTCGACCAATGGTCGCTGCGCCTGAAAAAGCCAACTCACGAGTCGCCATGAGGATCCCTATGCACACTCGTCTACTCGTCACCGTAGCGTTCATGACGTCGATCGCGAGTGCGACGCCGACGACCACGCCGCTACATCGCTTCGCCCTGGTGATCGGCAGCAACAGCGGTGGCGGCGTGCGCGAGCAATTGCGCTACGCCGGCCACGACGCGTCGACGATCGCCGACGTGTTGCGACAGCTCGGCGGGGTCAACGACGTCGACCTCACGCTGCTGCGCGAGCCCGACCCGAAAGCGGTCGACGCCGCGTTCGACGTGCTGTCGCAACACGTCCGCGACGAGCGCAAGCGCGGCCAGCGCGTCGAGCTCGTCGTCTACTACTCCGGTCACTCCGACGAGACCGGCATCTTGATCGGCGGCGCGCACTACGACTACGCGCGCCTGCGCCAGCGGATCAACGACGTGCCGGCCGACGTTCACATCGCGATCGTCGATAGCTGCGCGTCGGGGAGCTTCACGCGGATCAAAGGGGGCGTCCACAAGCCGCCGTTTCTGCGCGACACTTCGAATCAGGTCGAAGGCTTCGCCTTCCTGTCGTCGAGCTCTGCCGACGAGGATGCCCAGGAGTCCGACAAGATCGGCGCCTCCTTCTTCACCTACTTCTTCGTCGCGGGACTCCGTGGTCCGGCTGACGCAAATCACGACGGGAAGGTCACGCTGACCGAGGCCTATCAGTTCTCGTACGAGCAGACGCTCGGTCGCACGCAGAACACCGCGCACGGTCCGCAGCACCCCGCGTACGACATGCACCTGTCGGGCACCGGCGATGTCGTGATCACCGATCTGCGCAGCACCGAGTCGTCGCTCGTGCTGCCGTCCGCGCTCAAAGGCCGCGTCACGATCGTCGACAAGGATGGTCGCGTCGCGATCGAGCTCAGCAAGGATGCGGGCGAGCCGCTCAGCCTGGCGCTGCCGAACGAGACCTACTCGGTCCACGTCGAGAACAAGGACGGCGAGTTCGCGGCGACCGTCACGCTCGATCACGACGGCGAGATCAAGTTCGAACAAGGCGCGCTGCATCGCGTCTCGCCCGAAGAGACCGTCGCGCGCGGAGCCGGGCGCGACGAGCGCAGGCACGGCGATGACGACAGCGATGACGATGACGACACCAAGGGTCGCTCGCCGTGGTACCGCACGATCCCGGTGAGCTTCGGCGGCGGCCTGCGCGTCGAGCGCCCGTCGACGATGAACGGCGTCGATGCGCTGCTCACGCTCGGCGGTACCTCGCGCGAGGTCCATGGCGCGCCCGTGGTCGGCGTCGCCGAGACCGGCGACTTCGCGCTTGGCATGACGGTCGGCGACAACATGGGCTTCGCGTACGATCTGAGCCTGGGCTTCGGCCCCGGCGTGTTCATCGGCGAGAATCTACAAATCGGCGCCACCATCGGCTTCGGGCTCAGCGGCATCACCGGCGGCGTCCTGCCCTTCGGCTGGAAGATGCCGACCGAGTTCTTCGCCGTGCTCGAGCTGTCGCCCGAGGTCCGCCCGATGGCGTACTTCCGCCAGAGCTACATCTTCGGCTCGGACGCGCGGCAGAACGGCTCGAAGCTCGCGCGCTGGGGCGACGAAGCCGAGGCCGGCGTCGGACTGCGGTTCAGCGGCAAGCTCGACGGCTTCTTCTACGGCAGCATGCGCGAGACGATGAACGTCCGCTGGTGGGGCATCGGCGTCGGCGCGATCTTGTGAGAATCACCGAGCGACACTCCTGGGACACCGCAAATGATACGCCCGAGCTGAGCTAGGGTACCGCCATGAAGAGGATTGCCTTGTGTGTGCTCGCCGCTTGTCACGGCGGCGCGGCGACGACGCCGGCGACGACTACCACCACGAAGATCGACACGGCAGGAATGGATCGATCGGTCGCGCCGGGCGACGACTTCTACGCGTTCGCGAACGGCGGCTGGCTGAAGTCGCACGAGATTCCCGCCGATCGCGTGGTCATCGGAATCGGTTCGTCGGTGTACGACGAGACCCAGCGCCGCACCGCGGAGCTGATCAAGACCGCCGACACCGCGGCGCCAGGCAGCGAGGCGCGCAAGATCGGCGACCTCTATGCGAGCTACATGGATGAAGCGACGATCGAAGCGAAGGGCACGGCGCCGCTCGCGCCGGTCCTCGAGGCGCTGACCGGCGTGACCGACGAGAAGTCGCTCGCGCGTGCGCTCGGCTCGACGCTGCGCGCCGATGTCGACGTGTTGAACGCGACGAACTACTCGACGCCGAACCTCTTCGGCGTGTGGATCGCGCAGGATCTCGACAACCCGACCAAGTATTCGGCGTTCCTGATGCAGGGCGGGCTCGAGATGACCTCGCGCGAGTACTACCTCGATCCGTCGCCACGGATGGCGGCGATTCGCGACAAGTACAAGACCCACGTCGCGACGCTGTTGCGGTTGGCCAAGGTCGCCGACGCCGACGACAAGGCCACGCGGATCATCGAGCTCGAACGCAAGATCGCGGAGACTCACGCGAGCGTCATCGACACCGAGGACGTCCACAAGGGCAACAATCACTGGACCCGCGGCGAGCTCGCGCAGCGTGCGCCCGGTCTCGACTGGGAGGCATTCCTCGACGCCGCCGGGCTCGCGAAGCTCGACGCACTGGTGGTCTGGCAGCCGGCCGCGATCACGAAGATCGCGGCGCTCGTTCACTCGGAGCCGCTCGCGACCTGGCGCGACTATCTCGTCTATCACGCGATCGTGAAGGCCGCGCGCGGCCTGCCGGCGGCATTCGTCGACGAGAACTTCGCGTTCTACGGCACGGTGTTGGCCGGCGTCGAGAAGCAACGCGAGCGCTGGAAGCGCGGCGTCGATCTGACGAGCGCGACGCTCGGCGAGGCGGTCGGCAAGGTCTACGTCGCGAAGTACTTCCCGCCGTCCGAGAAGGCGCGCGCCGAGGTCATGGTCAAGAACGAGATCGCGGCGTTCGCGCGCCGGATCGACAACCTCGCGTGGATGGCGCCGGCCACCAAAGCCAAGGCGAAGGCCAAGCTCGCCGTGTTGAAGGTCGGCGTCGGCTATCCCGACAAGTGGCGGGACTATGCGGGCCTCGAGATCAAACGCGACGATCTGTTCGGCAACCTCGACCGTGCGGATCGCTTCGAGTACCAGTCTCGGATCACGCGCCTCGGCACGCCGGTCGATCGCGGTGAGTGGGTGATGACGCCGCAGACCGTCGACGCCGTGAACCTCCCGGCGATGAACGCGCTGAACTTCCCCGCGGCGATCATGCAGCCGCCGTTCTTCGATCCGGATCGCCCCTCGGCCATGGACTACGGCTCGATGGGCTCGGTGATCGGTCACGAGATCAGCCACAGCTTCGACAACACCGGCGCCGACTTCGACGCGACCGGCAAGCTGCTCAACTGGTGGACGCCGGACGACCTCCAGCACTTCAAGGCGTCGGGCGCGCTGCTCGCGGCGCAGTACAGCGCCTACAAACCGTTCCCCGATCTCGCGGTCAACGGCGAGCAGACGCTCGGCGAGAACATCGCCGACACCGCCGGGCTCACGGTCGCGTTCGACGCGTATCGTGCATCCCTCGACGGCTCGGAGTTGCCCGTGATCGACGGGCTCACCGGTGACCAGCAATTCTTCCTCGCGTTCGCGCAGGGCTGGCGCCAGAAGGCGCGCGAGCAGGCGGAGCGCAATCAGATCCTCACCGACGGTCACGCGCCGGCGAAGTATCGCGGCGAGACCGTGCGCAACGTCGACGCCTGGTACTCCGCGTATCACGTCGAGCCCGGTCAGCAGCTCTACCTCGCTCCGGACCAGCGCGCTCACATCTGGTAGAGCTACCCCGTCGCGAGCAGCGCGCGCGCGATGGTGAGCATCTCGTTGGTCTCACCCGGCTCGTCGCCGCCGACGATGATCGACAGCGTCGTGTCGTAGATCTCGAGCGGTCCGCCGTTCGTGACGATGAACCCGATCGCGTTGCGGACATCCTCGTCGAGAAACGCCTTGATCTCTTCAGGCGTGTCGGTCGAGATATAGATCTCGCTGTCGAAGAGAGGATCCCCGGTCTGGACCTCCTTCTTGAACAGCTTGATCACCATCTTGGCCATGCTCTCGGGGGTGAACGTGGCCTTGATCGTCACCGGGCGCGGCAGCGTCAGCGTCAGCGTGGTCGTCGCGACCTCGCCGGTCGTCTGATGCGTGCGCGCGACCTCGATCCCTAGTTTCGCTAACTCGGACATCGCTCCACCTCCACCCCGAGTATCTCACCCAACGCGCGATCAAGTGTACCGTTGGCTCGTGATGTGGACGACCCTCCCCGACGTTCGCAAGAGCGTGCGCACTCGACCGCTGTTCGTCGTGCACCTCGACGTCCACGAGTTGCAGATCATCGGCGCGACCCCCGGTGGCATCCGCCGCGTCGGTCCGGTCCCGAGCGGAACGTTCGAAGGACGTCGAGACCGCGGCGCCAACTACGACTGGCTCAATCGCGTCGTCGCGATCGGCACCGGCCTGCGGCGCGCCGACGGTCCGGTCTACAGCGTCTTCGAAGTGCGGTGACCGAGGTGTGTGCCGTGGACCGCGGCGACCTTCGAGACGTCGGCCGCGCTATTCCAGTCACGAGGGTGCCTGGCGACGCCACTCCTCGTATGATCGCGGCATGAGTACGCCACGCGCGGCCTGGGTGATCACCGAGGATGGTCGCATCTGGAACCTGCGCAAGTTCGAGCTCCCGATCCGGATCGGCCGCTCCGATGACGCCGACCTGGTCGTCAAGCACGACACCGTGTCGCGGATCCACGCGACGATCGATTGGCACGACAATGCGCACTACATCTCCGACAACAAGTCGGAGAACGGAACCTGGGTCGACGGCCTCCACCTGGTCTCCGGTCAGGATGCGGTGCTCTCGGAGGGCTCGGTGATCCTCGTCGGTACGGCGCAGCTCACGTATTTCTTCGACGGCGTCACGGCCGCGCGCTACGCCGCCGACCGCGGTTGAAAGGCGGCGCCGCAGTGGCCCCGCCAGGGTGCTTCCAGTAGCCTGCGCGCGTGTCGTCCGTGCTCGCGCGCAACCGGGATTTCCGGCGGCTGTTCCTCGCGAGCGTCGTATCGCTCGGTGGCGATTGGTTCTCGTTCGTCGCCGTGGCGAGCCTGGTCACCGAGCTCACCGGGCGCCCCGGGACCGCGGCGTACATCTACGCGGCGACCGTGATCCCGGTGTTCGTCGCGTCGCCGCTCGCCGGCATCGTCGCCGACCGGTTCGATCGCCGGCGCACGCTCGTGATCACCGATCTCGCTCGCGTGCCGGTCGCGCTGTCGCTGTGCCTGGCCGCGTCTTGGCACAGCACCGCGCTCGCGGTGGCGGCGACGATCGTGCTCGCGATCGGCGCCAGCTTCTCGGATCCGATCGCGAGCGCCGCCACGCCGAACCTGGTCTCCGAGGAGGATCTCGCGAGCGCCCAGGCCGTGATGGGCATGGTGTGGGGATCGATGCTGATGGTCGGCGCCGGCATCGGCGGCGTCGTCGCCGAGGTGTTCGGCCGCCAGGTCGCCTTCACGATCGACGGGGTCTCGTTCCTGATCTCGGCGCTGTTGATCGCGAGCATCCGGCGACCGCTGCAGCAGGCCGACCGCCCGGCGTCGACCGGCTCGATGCGCGAAGCGCTCGGCTACGTCCGGTCGCGGCCGCTGCTCGTGCGCCTGTTGTTCGCGAAGGTCGGGGTCAGCTCCGCGAACGGCATCGTCGGGCTGCTCCCCGCGTTCGCCCTTCGTCGGTTCTCCGCGATGCCGATCGCGACCGGCCTGTTGTTCGCGGCGCGCGGACTCGGCGCGATGCTCGGACCGCTGTTCGCGCGGATGGCGATCGGCGCGACGCCGACCCGGCGCGCGATCATCGTCGTGTGCGGACTCTCGACGCTGACCTACACGGCGGGCTACCTCGCGTTCACCGCGTCGCACGTGTTCGTGGTCGCTCTCGTACTCGTCGTGATCGCGCATCTCGGCGGCGGTGCGCAGTGGTCGCTGTCGACCTACGGACTCCAGCGCGAGACCCCCGATCACGTGCGCGGCCGCGTGATGGCGATCGACTACGGCCTCGCGACCCTGGCGATCGGCATCTCCGCGGTGGTGGCCGGTGCGCTCGCCGATCGGATCGGCGAGACGCCGACGACGTGGTGGTTGTGCGCGATCGGTGCGGTCTACGGCGTCGCATGGCTCGCGTGGTCACTGCGCACACCGACCGAGTGATACCGTCGCGCATCGTGCGGTTTCCCGGTCGTCGTAAACACAAGCACTACTTCCCGGTCCACGCGCGCGATCCGTTGTTTCGCGCGATGGGCCTCGCCGGTGCGGCCGCGCGGACCCACGTGGTCGGCATCGATCAAACGCTGGTCGACATCGACGCGCGGATCCCCGACGAGCTGCTCGCGCGCTACGCGCTGCCGAAGGGCGCCTCGACCGTGATCGCGAGCGAGCTCGCCGCCGAGCTCTACGCGGAGCTGCTCGCCGCCAAACAGATCTCCTACGAGTTCGCCGGCGGCACCGTCGGCAACACGCTGCACAACTACTCGCTGCTCGCCGACGACGCGTCGATCCTGCTCGGCGTCATGAGCGCCGAGATTCGGATCGCGACCTCGGGCTATCGCTACCTGTCGAACACCTCGAGCCGGGTCAACCTCGATCACCTCCAGCCGGTCGACGGACCGATCGGACGCTGCTTCGCACTCGTCACACCCGATGGCGAACGCACGTTCGCGATCAGCGAGGGCCAGATGAACGCGCTGCGGCCGGAGAGCATCCCGGAGGCGGTGTTCGCGGATGCCTCGGCGCTCGTGATCTCGGCGTATCTGATGCGGTGCAAGCCCGGCGACCCGATGCCCGACGCGACGCTGCGCGCCGTGGAGCTCGCCCGTGCCCACGACGTGCCGGTCGTGCTCACGCTCGGCACGCGGTTCGTGATCGCGGAGCGGCCCGAGTTCTGGCGAGCGTTCATCTCCGAGCACGTCGACATCGTCGCGATGAACGAGGAAGAAGCCGAGGCGCTGACCGGCACCGGCGATCCACTGCTCGCGTGCGAGCGCGCCCTCGATCTCGCCGACCTCGTCCTGTGCACCGCCGGAGCGACCGGGCTGTACCTCGCGGCGTACACCGACGACGAAGCGAAGCGCGAGACTCGCTATCCGCTGCTGCCGGGTGCGATCGCCGAGTTCAATCGCTACGAGTTCAGCCGGCCGATGCTGCGCACGCAGTGCACCATGCCGGTCAAGGTGTTCGCTCACATCGCGCCCTATCTCGGCGGACCTGATCGGATCACGAGCACCAACGGCGCCGGCGATGCCGCGCTGTCCGCGCTGCTCCACGACATGGCGGCGAACCGCTATCACCACGCACGCGTGCCGAACTCGTCCAAGCACGTGCGCCAGTTCCTGACCTACTCGTCGATGAGCCAGGTCTGTCGCTACGCGAATCGCGTCAGCTTCGAGGTGCTCGCGCAAGCTGCACCACGGCTCACGCGCGGGTTGCCGCAGCACGAAGACGGCCTCGACGACGACGCCTATTGGGCGCGCTAGAGTAAGTAACGGCGAACGACGCGAACCGTG
>JBDTJY010000102.1:0-12902 GCA_039935615.1 Kofleriaceae bacterium | reverse complement strand
ACCCGAACGACAGCTGGTCCGATCATCGACGTTGGACTTGGCTCGGATTTGCACCTCTCGAACGTGCAGGTCTCTGGGGCGACGGTCACGAATGCCACCTCGTTCGACGGCGTGGGGATCAACTGCGTGAACGATCAAACGTCGCGGAAGCTCGAGCTAACCGACGTCATCGTCACCGGCAATGCGGGGGATGGCGTTGATGGAAGCTCGTGCGCGGTCAGTGCGAAGCGCAGCGCCTTCACGAACAACGGTGGCCAAACCCCGAATCAAGGCAGCGGCCTTTACGTGAAAGATCACCTCGCGACGATCGACCAGTGCGACTTCTCAAGGAACACGAGCGACGGGCTCACCTTCGACGGCACCGTACTCACGGTGAGCAATTCGTTCTTCTATAACAATTTCGCGAACGGCCTGCTGGTCAGCACGGGCGATCCAGGTGGTCAGATTCAATTTTCGACAATCGTCGGAAATGGCAAGTTCGGGTTGAGCATCGGACAGCCGTCGAACGATTCGTTCGAGTTGTCGAACAACTTGATCGGCAACAATCCGAGCGGATCTGTGCAATGCGCGTTCGGCACATGTCCGCTAACTGGCTCGATCGTGCTTGGGGCCGACGTATCGTCGGCTCACTTCAAGAACGCGACGACCGACCTCCACATCATGGCTGGCAGCGTTGCGATCGACGCGGCTACGAACGCCACTCTCGATCATGACTTCGACGGCGATGTGCGGCCGCTCGGCAACGGACGCGACGTCGGCGCCGACGAAGCTCAGTAGAACCGGGGGTTAGGCCTCCGACCGGCGTCGCCCTCGAACGCGTGCTAGATTAGCGTCGTGATTGCGGCGATCATCGTTGGTGCACTGACGGCCTGGTACCTCGGTCTCCGCATCGGCGTGATCATCGCCGTCGTGACGGCCGCTGCACTCGTCGTCGCGATGGTTGTGCCGGGTCTGACGTTGACGGTCTACGCGCTCGTCGTTGCTTGGTCGGCAGGCCTCTACTTCTTTGGTGCGAAGATTTCGAAGGCCACCGGAAAGACCGGTATGTTCGGCGGTGCACTCGGTGGACTTGGGTCGAGCGTCAGCCAAGCGAGTTCGTGGGCCAAGAAGGTCCTCGGCCGCAAAGACGTGTAGGACTCCCACCCTGAAAAGCCAGATCCCGCCTGGGGTTGTGGGCACCTGCACCAGGAGTCCATCCCCAGGCAACTCAGGTTGCTGCCCAGTGTGAACGCGTAGTTAACAAACGTTCATTCGGGCACGCCCCTTGTAGTAGTTGCACAACATGCGCAGCATCCTTCTCGCGGCCATCTTTGCGGTTGCACCAGCATGCACCACTGACATCGGCGGCACCCCAGGTGCGGGCGGTGCAGAAGGAGGGGGTGGCGGGGGTGGCGGTGATATGGGTGGCGGCGGCGGCGGAACAACGGACACTGGACGTGTCTCGGCAACCGTCGATCAGGACGCGGTCACGACCGAGCTCGGTCAGACGGTGAAGCTCACCTATTCGCTCGCGAGCATGAACGGCTACGCCGGTACCGTCACGGCGACGCCTTCGGTCACCGATGCAGGCGGAACGGCAGTCGCAGGTTGGACGCTTACTGCGGACCAGCCGAGCGTCGCTCTTGTTGCCGACGGCACCGCACAGATCGTGCTCACCGTCGCGATTCCGACCAACGACGCCGAGCTTGCACCGATCGTCAAGCTGGGTCTCTCCGACGGCACGACCGACGCAACCGTTGCGTCGACCTTCACCGTGATGAATCAGGTGACGGTGATGCTCGACGTGGCCGGTAGCGCGAACAGCCTGCACACCACCTGGCCCGCGAAGAACGCACCGCTCCACATCAAGAGCGGCGCAACAGTGATCTTTCACAACGGCGATGTCGTCCCTCACGAGATTCACTCCGGTGGCGGCATCCCGCACGAGAGCGGCCCGCTCGCGGCGGGCGCCGACTACAAGATCGCGAACGTCACGAGCGATGCGTCTTGGTACTGCCATATTCACGAGAGCGGAACGGATAGCCGTGGAGTTGTCGTCGAGTAGCAGCGATCTCTGGGGAGTGTGAGTACCGCCTGGGGTGTTGACTCCCACGTTCGAGGCCTTGAGCCCCAGCACTTACGCCCACTTACGGTGGGCACATAAGTTGTAAAGGATGCACAACATGCGCAGCTTTCTCCTCGCTTCAATTGTCGCACTCGCCTTCCCGGCGTGTACCCAAGACATCTCCGGCTCGCCGGGCGGCGACGATCAACAGGGAGGCGCTGTCTGTGGCAACGGCGTCGTTGAAACTGGTGAGACTTGCGATGACAGCAACGCCGTCGATGGAGACGGTTGTTCTGCTCAGTGCCAGACCGAGACTTCGGCCACTCCCAGAATTGTCGGTTCGATGAACCCGCTTGCGCTAGAGCTTTACAATTCGTTCACGAACAACCTAACGCTCACAAGCGAAGGTGGGTTTACTGGGACCGCGACGATCACTGCGAGCTTGGTTGACGGAAACGGCGCTGCAATCACCGGCGCAACCGTTCAAGTTGCAGCCACCGCCGACCTTAGCGCGGACGGAACCGCGTCCGTTCCTGTCGCAATCGTGGTTCCTCTGAGCGCGACGGGTGTCGAGATCGCAAACGCAAAATTGAACGTGAGTGTGACGGCTACTGGCGTTGATCCTGTTGCCCTCGCTGTGGACGCCGACATCAAGGCGATCTTCACTGTCGACTACCCTGCAAATACGGGCACAACCGTCAACAATCACATGGAGCATGGCGGCACGTTCACAGTGTTGCGCGGCACCATCATTCGAATCAAGAATGACGATACGATCGGTCACATCACCCATGCCGGCGCCAACGGAGCGAACCCGAGCGCTGGATTCATTCACGAGAGCACGGATCCCGCTGTCGGCGGTTTGCCGGGCAAAGCATACGACCTTCCAACGATCGCGTCCCCTCCGGGCTCGTCGGGCGTGATCGGGTGCCACGACCACGGAACTGGAACGTATATGACCGTCACGGTGATGTAAGCCTTAAGGGCTTTACACCCGCTCCGCAGGCTCGCTCCTAATCAGAGCGGGCCTGTTTACGTTTCGGCGCGACGCAACCCGTGATACCAACGGACGATACGGTGGGTATGGTTCGCTACGTCGTTGTAATTCTCCTCGTCCTCTCCAACATCGCACGCGCGGATGACGGCATCGCGCTCGAGGTCTACACGGGCGAACGCTCGGCGGACGCGAGTCGCTTGCTGGGGCCCATCCTCGACGAGCTCGCGCGGCAAAAGATCAGCACGGGCGATACGGTCGGCCGGCTGTTCGAGACCGCCGTGTCGAAGCCGGCGCGCACCGCGAAGGGGCTGCCTTCGGACTTCGGCACGCAGGCCGATACCGGATTCAATCTCTGGGTCAGCGGCAAGTTCGACGATGCGGTGAAGCTGCTCGGTCCGCTCGTCGATCTGGCGCACCAGAACTCGGGCTCGTTCGCGAAGGACACGACGCTGCGCGAGCACTTGCGCAAGGCGTTGATCGGGTTGGCGCTCGCGCAATCGCGCCGCGGTGATCCGAGCGGCATGCACGCCACGTTCGAGGAGTACGTTCGCAGCTTCAACGATGCCTCGGTGCCGAAGGCGGTCTACGGCCCGGATGCGGCGGCCGCGTTCGATGGCGTGAAGAAGGACGTGATGGCTGCCGGCACCGGCAAGCTGACGGTGCGCACGATGCAGACGGGCAGCGTGGTGTTTGTCGACGAGACGTACCGCGGCGCCGGCACGACCACGGTCGACCTCCCGGCCGGCGAGTACCGCGTCGTGGTGATCGCGAACGATCAGCCGAGCCGGACGCACTTCGCGACCGTGCATGGCGGCGGCGAGATGACCGTCGTCGTCGATGCGGCGTTCGATCAGGCGGTCCACACGACCGGCTGGACCGGCTTTCAATTCCCGAACGCCGCGGCACGCGAGGCGCACGAGGCGGCGTATGCAGCGCAACTCGCCCGCGACGTCGGAGCACGATCGGTCGCGCTGGTCGGCATCGATACGGTCAAGGGCCACTCGTCGATCGTCGGCTCGCTGGTCAGCCTCGAGTCGGGGCTCGAGATTCGTCGCGCCGGCGTCGAGCTCGTCCCCGATCCGACGACCGATATCCTGAAGTCACTCGCGCGGTTCTTGACCGGCGAGGCCGCCGCGCCGGGGCTCCAGGTGATGTCGACGAGCAAGGTCCCCGTCGAGACTCAGGTGGCCCAGCGCGACGAGTCCTCCGGAGAACTTCACTCCAACGGCACGGTCACCACCGATCGCTACTGGACCGGGTTCAAGTGGGTCTCGCTGGCGCTCACCATCGGCCTCGGCGGTACCAGCGGCACGCTGTACTACCTGAACGGTCACTGCAACGGCGACGCGCCGATCGGCCACGTCTGCAACAACGTCTACAACAACCATCCGTACGATCGCGACTTCATGTTCGCCGCGATCCCGTTCGCGATCGCGACCGTGGTCTTGTTCGTGGAACAGACCAAGCAGGTCCCCTCGTCGATGGCGTACGTCACGCCGACCGATCACGGCGCACTCGCCGGCTATTCGTTCAGCTGGTAGATCCACGACGGTCCGTCGTGACGACCGCAGCGTTGGCTGACTCGGCACGGCTGCAAAGCTGCAGAGTTCCTGAGTGTCGCTGCCGTCGAGAATGACCAGCAGTGACGGCTATTTGAGAACTTACGCAACCCGGTGCGTTGGATGCCGATAACGCACCCATGCAAGATGACCGAACCAAATCGGTGCCGAGTTGTTGGCGCCCTTCCTCTTCGCCAACGGACTCGGAATTCGAAACCGGGAAGCCGCGGCGGGTGATCTCGACGCCCCTCGCTCTCGAGGCCGAGATCCTGGTCGCGCTCGACGTACCCAAACGACACCACGAGACGCGCGACGCCGAATTCCGCCGCAAGGAGCACGAACTCGGTGCGGTGTTCGCCCGTTTGACGCCTGCGGATTCGCTCGCGCTCGAGAAGCGGCTCAAGCTATCTCTCGCAGGAGACCCGATCGCCGAGCGCTTTTCTCGGCTCACAGCGGACCGTCGCGACCGGCTGATTGGCTTCCTTTCGGCCGTGCGTCGACGTCATCCGCTACAGCGGATCAACGTGGGGGCTCACCATGAATAGCGGGCAAGTGGCACCTGATCTGTTCGCGTACGAGATTCGGCGACTGTCCTCGATCATCATGTCAGCGTCGGATCGTACGACGCCTGGGACCTCGCACGTACCGCCTGGTGAGCTAGCGATGCGACTCGCTACCTCGTTCGATCTCCGCCGGATCGATGTCGATCTCGCGCTAACCGTGCTCGCGTCGCAGGTCGATCACGAGTTCGGAGCGCTTCTCCATGCCGTTGCCGGGCGGTTCGAGCTTGGCATCCTCGCCGCGCTCTTGCCGCAGCTCGAGGATCGGCTTTGCTTGTTCGATGCGGTGGGTGCGGAGTCGCCCACCGTGGCCGCACGACTGCTGCGCAGGACCGAGAGCGAAGGGCAGGGAGTACTGTCCGCGACGCGGCGATTCCGATCTGCGGTCTTCGGTGTTCACCTCCTGTCATCGCTACCTCAGTTTGCGGAACGGATCTCGACCGACAGCGTCGGTGCGCCTTGGGTGCAGACGCCGCCGGGCCTCCTCGGCGCGATGAGCGAACCAGGCGGCGCGATGTGCATCGTCAGTGGTGCAGCGGGGAGCGGCAAGACCAGCTGGGCGAGCCACGCCGCTCGATCGAGCTCCGGCGCCTCGCTGAGGATCGACGTCGCCCGCGCTGCACGTGCCGACGGCAACGTCAGCCTCGAGCTTCGCGAGTTGCTCGAAGACTCGACACTCGTGAATGCAGCGATCGTGCTCGACAACGTTGGTGAGACGCTCTGCGCCGGCTCGCACCTCGCCGCGCTGCTCGAAGAGGTCGTCGCATACGCACCGCTGCAGTTGTTCGTTGTCGTCGACGACATCGCGTCGGTCAATCCGCGGCTCGCGACGCGTGCCTTGACGCACGTTCGGATCGAACCTCCTCCGCCGGCTGTTCGCCGAGAAATGTGGTCGTGCGCTCGTTCCGGATCGCCGATCCCGAGCACCCTCGCGGACGACCTCGTGTTGACACCGCGCCAGATCCGCAACGCGGTCTCGCTGGTCGAAGCGGGCGTCGATCCGGTCGCAGCAGCGCTCGAACAGGTGTCGGGGAACGGCCTGACGATGCCGGATCGCACGTCCAGCAAGCTCGACGCGCTGGTGCTGCCTAGCGACGTGCGCGCCGAGATCGTCGAGCTCATCGGTGCGATTCGCGCACGTGCCGAGGTCTCGCAGGATGTCTCTTCCGGGCGTGGCCGCGCGGTGACCGCGATGTTCAACGGCGAGTCGGGAACGGGCAAGACGTTCGCGTGCGAGGTGATCGCCGCGGAGGTCGGGCTTCCCCTCATGCGGGTGAACGTCGCGAGCCTCGTCGACAAGTACATCGGCGAGACCGAGAAAAATCTCGTGCGCGTGTTCGCACAAGCTCAGGGTCAAGGCGGAATCCTGTTCTTTGACGAGGCGGACGCGATGTTCGGGACTCGCACGGACGTGTCGCGTGCGCAGGATCGGTACGCGAATCTCGAGACGAACTTGCTCCTTCAGTTGATGGAGCAGTTCACAGGTATCGTTCTGCTGACCACCAATCTCAAGCAGAACATCGACCCCGCGTTCATGCGCCGGATCATGTTCAAGGTCTATTTCGAGGCGCCCGAGCCGGTCGAGCGAGTAAAGCTCTGGCGGTCGGTGCTGCCGAGCGATCGCTACGAACCTGGTATCGACTTCGGGCGGCTCGCGCGGACGTTCGAGCTGAGCGGCGGGTCGATCCGCGCTGCAGCGTTGCGCGCGGCGTACCGCGCAACCGCGGCGAAACGCTCTGTGTCGATGGCCGACCTGGCCGAGTGCGCACAACTCGAAACCCATGGAATGGGTCGCGTCGCGACCTGGTGAAAAGGAGACACTTCAATGGCGGAAAAGACCGAGAAAGAGAAACAACGCGACACCGATTTCGACGAGCTCGGCAGCGTCGACAACGTTAACGATCTGGCACCTGAAAGCGGCGTCGGCCCAACACGACGGGCGAAGGCGCAGCATCGGATCCTTCAGCCGAACGCCGCGGGCTTCTTCGAAACCGAGGCGGGCGCGGCCGGTGGCCTCGGAGCGCCGTTGTCGATCGGTGCTCCGCTCAAGAAGGATGGTGGTCCGATCCTCCAGAAATACGAGGAGGGCTACAACGCCTACGCTCAGCCCCTTCGCTCGACGCTACGTGCAATGGGGCGACTGAAAGACGTGTCGCTGACGGGCGCGCCTCTTACACCTGCGGAGCTGATGAAGCGGCCGGAACTCGCGGCGCGGTTCGGTCACCTCGGCGCGCAGGCATCGACCGTGGACGTATCAAGCGTGCAGAAGGACCAAGCCTTCGATGCGTGGTCGGATCAAGCGAATAAGATGAAGCTCCATGTGCAGATGTTCGGCGCGGGGCAACACGAGCTCGCCGGTGTGATCGCGAACTATCGTCGAGTTCAACTCCGGCTCAAGCAACACAGTGTCGAACGCGAGCGTGCGTCGAAGACTAAGGAGAAACGCGAAATTGACAACGCGGCCGAGACGCTCGCAAAGATCGTCGACGTCTCAAGCGAGGCCTTGTCGGGAATGGGCGAGGTCGAGGCGCTGTTGGCGTCGCACGCCGCGCTGAGCAAATCGGGGCCCGATTCGCTCGCTGGCTTGCCGCAGAGCAACAACCCGGACTGGGCACAAGGCACGACCAACGATCCGACCGGCGCAAAGCGGTCCTCGAAAAGCGCGGCCCAACACGTCAGTTCGGGTGTGGCGAAGCTCGGTAGGGGCGTGCAGGTCATCGAAAAGGAGGTGGAGAAAACGCACACTTTCGGGTTATCAGCCAAGGACGTGTTTACGGTGCTGATCGGCGCCAAGCGCTACCACGATCTCGAAACGGACATAGACAGTCTCGACAAGCAGATCTCGAAGCTTGGTTTCGAGGAGGAAGCACAAGACGTTCGCTCTGCGAACGAAGGACTCTGCGGGTTTGTCGTCGAGATCGCCGTGCGGCGTGACGAAGTTCGCGGCGACCGCATCGCGGCGCGTCGCGATGCCCGCACCTTCGCGCACGCGCACGGTGGGGGGGATTCTGCGGTTACTGCGATGTACGCTGCGGAGGCCTACCAAGAGCTCGCGGCGTTGGGCGAGCTCACAGAGAAGCAGCGCAAAGGCATGGTGGATTCCTCGTGGCGGCGTGTGAGTGCCTACCTTCACGGAAACGACTTCCACCGCTATGCAGCGATCGGTGCGCTCGACGATGCGCGGCTGCTCGACTCGAATCTGCGCGCGGTGGCGGAGCAGCGCGAGATGTTCGCGACTCAGCTTCCACAGTGGCAACGGGTCTCGACGCAGTGGAGTGAGTTCCTGGGGCCAAAGAATGATCCGCTAGTTCCGGAGGCTAACGAAGCCGACAAGCGGTCGGGGTCACTATAAAATGCGTTGGATGCGCGAACGCGGTGCTCGGCAGGTGTCGGTCTTGTTGGTGATGACGTTCGTAGTCGGATGCCACAAGACCTACACGGTCGACGTCGACGCAGTGAACGAGCTCGTGCCGCCGAGCCTCAAGTACCGAGTTCAATTCGTCCCGCGAGAAATCGTCGCGGGTGTGAAGCGTGAGGTCACGTACACCCTTCCATTGCCGAAGGCATGGAACACCTATGGCGCTGGCGCTGCCGAGCCCTCGGACAAGACTCTCGAGGGCGAATCGTGGGTGAGGGTCTCGTCGAGCTGCGATAGTACCGAACCGTGCGTCGCGAAAGACTGGGCCGCCGAGATCGATCAGCAGACTCGAGACAGCGGCGTCGATGTCCAGCGCGACGAACATGGCGACCACCGCCGCGTCGTCGTCGGTACCGACCGAGTGATGAAAGGCTTCACGGTCATCACCGTCAGCTGGTGGCGAGATGGAGCGACGGAGTACCACTGGTGTGATGCCATGCTCGCGCCGCCGGAGTTGGAGCTCGCTCCGGCGTTCGAGAAGGCCTGCGAATCGGTCGCGGTCCACCAATGAGTCGGTCGAGGCCTTCTCGACTGTTTGTGGGTGACCTCGCCGGTTCGGCATTGGTAGATTGGTGCGCATGGAAGCGCGCCCCCAGTCGTTCGAAGAGTTCTGGCCGTACTACGTCTCGCAGCACCGCAACAAGACGAACCGGCGGCTGCACTTCGTCGGCACCACGATCGCGATGGGCTGCGTCGCCGCCGCGCCGTTCGTGCCGTACGCGCTGATCGGCGCACCACTCGCGGGCTACGGCTTCGCGTGGGTCGGCCACTTCGGCTTCGAGAAGAACAAGCCGGCGTCGTGGCTCGGTCCCAAAGAGGTGCTGTGGTCGCTGCGTGGCGACCTGCGGATGTGGACGAAGATGCTGACCGGGCAGATGGATGCCGAGGTCGAGCGCGTCGACGCCGCCGCGACCGACGCGGTCGCAGCAAGCTACGCGAGCTGATTACTTCTCGACGAGGCGGCGCTCGCGCGATTCCCAGCGCCACACCGGTCCGCGACCGACGAGATGGACGCCGCCGCGCCACTCGTCGATGCCTTGCTCGTGCACGCGATCGATCGCGCCGGCGAGCGCCTGGCGACCGAGCGCGGTCACCGCAGTGCCATCGGTGAAGCCGAGCGCCTTGAACGTGTCGAGCGTGTGCTTCAACACCGTGTCGGTGATCGGATAGCGCGGATCGACTGCCTGCACCGAGGTGGTCAGCGAGGCTTCTCCGCGCGCGACCGCCGCGAGCAACTGGCGCTCGGTGCGCGACATGCCGCTGGTCGGATCGGGCAGCTCTTCGAGGTGACGCTCGAGCGCGCCGGCGAGGAAGGGCAGGCCTTCACGCGACGCACGAGGAACGGCAGCGCGCGCGGGTCGGTCGACGTGATCGCGATCCACGCGGTGACCGCTTCATCGATCGCGTCGCGCGACAGCGGCGTGCGGCGTGCCCACAGCTCGGCGAGTTGCTCGGGCTTGAGCTGCGCGAAGCCGATGAAGTTCGGCACATCGGGGTGGCGATCGATCGAGACGATCGTCAGCGTCTTCGGCAGGCCGCGACGCGACAACCGCGACAGCAGACGGACGAGGGCGAGCTGATCGAACAGGTCGTGCTCGAACCACAGGATCAGCTCGTCGGCCGCGGCGGCTTCATCGACGCCCTTGTCCCAGCTCGCGAGCTGCTGCGCGTGATCGGCGGCGCTGCCACCGCGCGAGGCCCAGAACTCGCCACGGGCGCGGTAGTGGTCGGCATCGCTGACCGCGAGTAGCGGGCCCTGGTCGAGCGCGTCGGCCCACACCCGGATCTCGCCGGGCAGGTCGGCGAGCGAGAGCGTGTCGGCGGTCGAGTCTCCGTTGCAGACGTGGACGATGCGCTCCATGGCGCGTTCGTATCACATCGACGGGGTGTCAGCGGGTAGAGCGCGCGAAGCCGGTTTGGGCACGAGCCGGGAACAGTCGCTTGACGTCCAGATCGGCGCTACTCTCGGGGTGATGAGCGCGGCAACAGCCTCGGCGATCCGAGAAGAGATCGACGGTCAGTGGTCCGGCTACTGGCTTGATGACGGACACCAGTCGCCGCAAACGGAACCGTCGTACCGTCCGACCGGCGCGATTCTTCGCCGCATCGGCGAGACGAGCGGAAACGACTTCGTGTGCCTCGATCTCGTGCTCGTGGAGACGCCCGACGGGTTCGTGTGGCTGCCGTTGTCGGAAGCGGGTCGCTACACGTACGCGCACTCGCTCGGGTTGCTCCAGAACCAGAACCAGAACCAGAACCAGAAGCAGAACGACGGGTGGAGGCTCGCGGTGTGGGTGGACGGTGTGAAGAGTGAATACGACGCGGCGTATGCCGAGTCGCTGTCGCCGGCCGAGCTCGCTTCGCTCTACGGATCGACCGCGCACGAGCGCGCTCGGCCTGACCGTCCTACCGTGCAGCTTCGGCTGCGCCTTCGCCCGACGTGAAGACCTGGCGCTCGGTGTTCGACGCGACCTGGCTCGCGAAGGGGGACGTGCGTAGCGCGTTGGACAGCTGGGTGCGCAGACATCTTACCCGGCATCGCGGTCTCCTCGACGACGTGCACGCCGCCGAGAGTGTCGCGCCGTGGTCGGTCGAGACGCTGGCACACAGCATCGGAGCGTTTGGCGATGTGGGGCAGTGGCTCTGGTGCGTCACGGCGATCTCACTCATGCAGGAGCTGATCTTCTGCGCCGAGGGCGGCGGCATCGATGCTGCCGGTGTCGCAACCGATTCCGACCTCGCACGCGTCGTCGAGACCTTGCGCGCGATCCGCAACGCGGTCATCCACCCGGCTCTCCAGATCGCGCTCGGCGAGAGGGAACCTCCGATCGCTCGCCTGATCAAGCTCCTCGAAGCTGATGACGATCCGGAGGTCACGGAGCTTGCGATGAGGCTCCCGGCCGCCTGGTCGTACCTCGCAGAGCGGCCGACCGCCATGTACGCCTTGCGCAAGCTCAACGCTGCGGGCGAGCTCTTCGTCGAGCGGAATCGGCTGGTGAAAAAGCTCCGGTGAGGGTCAAGGGCTCGACCGACCAGCCGGCGTTCGAACCCCTTGAGCGATGGGTGTAGGCTGCGAGCTCCCGCCGGTCAGCGTCCATGCGGGTCTTCGGGAGCCTTCAACGCGACGAATCGAAGCCCAGCTCGCCGATACGAATCACGTCCTCGTCGCGCTCGGCGAGGAGCGCCCGGACTTCGACTTCTTCGGTTCGGTGGTCACGCTCGAGGAGCTCGCCGGCGGTGGTCCAAGCTTTGCGGGGAAGACGGTCTATCTCACGGGCGACATCTCGAAGCTCCACCAGCTCGAGCTGAAAGACGCCGCTCGCGTCTTCGTGATCGAGGAACTGTCGCGCAACTTCGGGAAGGACGTCGAGCTCGTGGGGCTGGGCAGGGTCCCGATCCCGGCCGGGGGCGCAGGTGTCTACTACCGGCAGTTTTTCGACGACGCCGACGACCACTTCCGCAACATCTGCGCGGAGCACAGCTTTCAAGCGCTGAAGGAGTCGGTGAAGCCATCGACGGCCCACCGCACGGGGCTGTACCTGTCGCCGGTGACACAGCATGGCGACGAGCTGCACTTCAACCTCCTGCGTTGTTTCACGAATCTCTCGGGGCCGACCGAGAACTTTTGCGCGACCGACCGACGCATCGTGGACGCGCTGAACCACGAGGCTGCCTCGATCTTTCTTGATCACGCACGCCTCAATCACGTGCTGGCGCAGGTCTACGCCAACACGCGGGCGAGCTCCGGCGAGAAGCAGACCAAGGCCAAGATCTCCGCACACGCCGACAAGACGAAGGACATGCCGGTCGACGGCATCATGGCCTTCTGTACGTTCTACGACCAGCTCGGCAAGCTCGGCCAACTCACCGCCGACGGCTTCGACTACGGCTACAAGGGAAAGACTGCCTTGACGAGGCTGCGGTTTCGCTTGAAGCAGGGCCTCGTGGTCGCTGCCGGGCAACCCGCGGAGTTCTCGTTGACCCTGTACCCCAACTCGGTCTTCTTCATGCCGCTGTCTACCAACCGGCTGTACACGCACGAGATCCAGTCATCGATGCTGGACGCCGAGATGCTCCCCACGCGCCTCGGGTACGTCGTGCGGTGTTCGAAGACGGAGGCCGTGCACAAGGACGGCACGACGTTTCTCAAGGTCGACGGGCAACTCGTACGGATGGAACCCCCGACCCAAGAAGGCATGCGCGAGCTGCGTGCGTTGTATGCCGCCGAGAACGGGACCCACGACTTCATCGAGTACGGCGACCGGATCCTGTTCAGCATGAACAGCGGCGACTACCTCGCCCCCGACGACAAACGTGGCTGACG
>JBDTJY010000101.1:0-60092 GCA_039935615.1 Kofleriaceae bacterium | reverse complement strand
CGGATCGTGACCAGCTTCCAATCGGTGAAGTCGGTGTCGAGCATCTGCGTGCCCTTGCCGCTGGCGGCGCGAATCGGACACGCCGACGTGCCGACCTTGTGCGCCGGAATCTCGCCGTAGAGCAGGTTGTAGAGCGAGCTCGAGCTCACCGTGATCGTGATCGGGTCGACGCCGTTGCACAGCGGATCCGGATAGACCTGCGTCAGGATATCGGGGTTGTAGAAGTGCATGTAGTTCGGGCCGCCGACCGTGAGCGAGTCCGCGATCGGAATCGGGCCGGCAGACGCCTCGAGCGTGAACGTCACCGTCGGGTTCGTCTTCGCGAACGTGTCGGTGATCGCGCCGGCGTCGTTCGCCTGATGACCTTCGAGGTAGGCGTAGAGCTGCATCAGCGCGGGCGTCATCCACAACTGCTTCGTCGTGAACGAGTCGGTCAACGCCGCGCCGTGCGCCGTCGCAGCGAGCACGGTGCGCGCGAAGCTCTCGGTCGCGTCCTGTACGAGCAGTGGAATCTGTTTGCCGTTGCCGAGCCCGTTCGGCGGCGCGATGTCGACGAAGTTCACGTCGGTGATCTGCGTCTGCTGGAACGCGAGCTCGAAGAACACCATCATCTTCTGCTGGTACTGCGGCAGCGCCATCCACGTGTCGATCAGCGAGGGCAGCGCGGTCGGATCCGCGGTGACCGCGGCGACCTCGGCATCGGTCGGCGGGAGCCCGACCAAGATGTTCTTCACCTTCGCGACGTAGACCGAGGGTGGGTCGGCGACGAACGGCTCCGTGTTGTCATACGTCGGGCCGGTGCACGCACTTGCGGACGCAAGTACGAGAAACAGCTGGGGCAGGAAGCAACGTAAACGCATGGCGGTCCTCGGGGTTCCGTTCAGCAAGACCCCAGCCAGATCCTCGTGGTTAGAAGCCGCGGTGATAGCGAGACGACCCCGTGCGTTCCGCCCCGTTGTCGGCTCCTCCCCACACCCAGTTGTCGGGTCGACCCTGCAACCCATCGGCAGAGAACCGACCGTGCCACGCACGATCGTGGCGCGACATTCGCAGCCAGGCTACCTCGTGTATTTTGTGCAGCCTGTGAAGTACGTGGTGATCGCGGTGATCTGTCTCGCCGCATGTGACCTCTCGGACAAGACCTCGACCGATCGTCCCGAGACGCTCGCCTACATCACGCAGACGATCCTCAAGCCGAGTTGCGGGACCGCCGAGTGCCACTCCGCGATGAAGGCGCAGTCGAACGACGTGTTCGACAGCGTCGAGGCAGCGCAAGGCTCGATCACGCTGCACGGGTTGATCGCGTCGTGCAACAAGCTCACAGGGAGCGATCCGCCGTGTGACTCCGCGGCGGCCAACTCCTACCTGTTCACCATCCTCAGCACCGGCGTCACCAGTACGATCGGGTTGGGCGATCGGATGCCGCTCGACCAAGCGCTCGGCAATGCCGACATCGCTCTGATCGGCAACTGGATCGACGACGGCGCCACCGGCTACACGTTCCCGGTGACCCCTTGAACCGCGCGCTCCTCGTCGTGTTCGGCGTGCTCGTCAGCGCGCACGTCGCTCGGGCGTACCCGCAATTCGAGCTCGTCAAAGATCAGACGTGCACCAGTTGCCATCTCTCTCCCGCGGGCGGTGGCCTGCTGTCCGAAAACGGCATGACGACCGCGGAGTCCATCTCGCAGTGGGGCTCCGCGCCGGAGTTCTTCTACAACAAGCTGTCGCTTCCGAGCTGGCTCGAGCTCGGCGGCGACCTGCGCGGTGCCGCCGGATACGACGTCGCGAACGGAGCGCACCGCTCGTTCGTCCTGTTCCCGATGCAGGCCGAGGTCTACGCGGCGGCGACGTACCAGGCGTTCTCGTTGCACGTCACGGCAGGGCTGCGCGATCCGCAATACGAGGCCAACAGCGTCGGCTTCGCGGCCTCGACGTTGTTCGCATCGCGCGAGCACTGGCTGCAGTGGCAGCAGCACCCGGGGCAGACCGAGGGCTTGTTCGTGCGGGTCGGCCGCTTCATGCCGGTCTACGGCCTGCGGTTCGCGGAGCACCCCTACTACGATCGTCGCTACGGCGGCACGCCGCTGTATGGAGAGACCTACGCCGCGGCGGTCGAGTACATCGATCCGAAGTGGGAAGTCCACGCGACCGGGTTCATCAAGGATCCGATCTTTCCCGATTCGGTCGAGCGCGGCAACGGCGGCACGCTGTACGCCGAAGCTCGCGTCACGGAATCGACCGCGCTCGGCGTCGAGAGCAAGCTCGACGTCACCGACGACGACAGTCGCGTGTTCGCCGGCATCACGGCGAAACAGTTGCTTCGCAAAGACCTCGTGGTCGAAGCCGAGGCCGAGCTCGTGCACCAGACGGTACATCCCGGCGCGGACAAGCTGAATCAGATCGTCGGCACCGCGGTCGCGTCGTATTTTCGCGGCTCGTTCATGATCGATCTCGGCATCGGCATCTATCACGAAGACCTCCGGTTCGAATTGCTCGACCAGGAGGCGTTCGATCTCGACGTCCACTGGTTCATGACGTCCCACGTCGAGCTGCTGATGACGAATCGGTTCCAAGCGCTCGCGTTCGGCGCGGATGGCCAGAGCTCGGGCTACTCGCTGCTGCAAGTGCACTATCGGCTGTGACAACTACTGAGGCAGCGTGATCGTGACGCTGACGCCACCGCCCTGGCGATTCGCGAGCGCGACCCGCCCACCGTGGGCCTCGGCGATCTCGCGAACCAGCGCGAGCCCGAGGCCGGTGCCGCCGCGCTTCGTCGAATAGAACGGCAACAGCGCGTTCGACAGCACCGCTTCGTTCATCCCGGTGCCGCGATCGCTGATCTCGAGCGCGACGGCACTCGGCAACTTGCGCACGCGCAACATGACCCCGGCCGCCGGCGAGCCGGACTCGTGCGCGTTGCGCAGGAGATTGACCAGCGCCTGCTCGAGCTGCGCGGGATCGAAGCGCGCGGTGGCCTCGGGCAACCCGCCCTCGATCGCGAACTCGATCTGCGACCGCAGCCGATCGACGAGCTCGCGCCACGACCGCACCTCCAGCCGTGGCGCCGGCAACTTCGCGAACCGCGCATAGCCCGAGATGAACCGCTCGAGATGCTTCGCCCGCTCGGCGATCGTCACGAACACCTTGTCGAGCTGCTCGTACTTCTCGAGCTTTACGAGCTCGCCGCCGGAGTGCGCGAGCGATGCGATCGGGGCCAGCGAGTTGTTGAGCTCGTGACTGATCACGCGGATCACCTTTTTCCAGGTCCGCACTTCTTGGCGGTGGAGCTCGACGGTCAGCGCGCGCAGTACGAACAGCTCGTGCGCTCGCCCGTTGAGCCGGAACCCGCTGCGCGCGAGATAGAAGATCTCCTCTTCATCGTCGCGCTCGACGACGAACAACCCATCGCCACCACGCGCGACCGCTTCACGCAGCGACTCCGGCGCGGCCTGCCACAGCTCCTCGACCCGCGTGCCCTCGAGCCGGCGGCCGAGCGCGAGCAGCTTTCGCGCGGCGAGGTTGCCGTACACGATGTGACCGCCCGGATCGACGAGCAACATCGCGACCGGCGTGTTCTGCACCATCGTGTCGAGCAACAGCTCGCGATGGACGAGCGTCTCGCGCTGGGTGCGCAGCGTATCGCCGAGCGCGTTGTGCGCGTCGACCAGCTCGCCGAGCTCGTCGTTGCGTCGCCACGCGAGGCTGAACGCGAAGTCACCGTCGCGGTAGCTCGTCACCGTCCCGGCGAGCGCGCGGAACATCGCGTGGACGCGCGACATCGGCCGGGTGATCACGTAGAGCGTGACCGGCAGCAGCACGAGCAGTGCGGCGGCACCCGCGAGCATCGGATCGCCGAGCCACGATTGCAGCGCGAGCGCGAGCGCGACCCCACTCGCGACGAGCGCGAACGCGATCAGCGCCAGCCGCCACGCCAACGAGCTCCTTCGCCCCGCTCGGGTCACTCTCTGGGTCACTCCCTGAGTCACCCCTGTGTCACTCCTTCGGAATGTCGAGCTTCTGCATGCGTCGATACAACGCCTGGCGGCTCAGACCGAGCTCGGCGGCGGCCTGGGCGATCACGCCCGACGCACGCGCGAGGGCGGCCTCGATGGTGGACCGATCGAGCTCCTCGGCGGCCGGCGCGGGGCCCGGCAGCGAGAGGTCAGCGACGGTGAGCTCGGGTCCGGTGGCGAGCAACGCCGCTCGCTGCAACACGTTCTTGAGCTCGCGCACGTTGCCGGGCCACGTGTGCTTGCGCAACGCCGCGCACGCCGCGGTCGAGAGCCGCTTGCCGTCCGCGAGAAAGTGCCGAGCGAGCGGGACGATGTCATCGGCTCGCTCGGCGAGCGGCGGCACGCGGAGCTCGATCGTGTTCAGGCGGTAGTACAGGTCCTCGCGAAAGCTGCCGGCGCGGATCATCGTGTCGAGGTCGGCGTTGGTGGCGCTGATCACGCGGACCTTGACCTGGCGCTCCTTGTTCGAACCGAGCCGCTCGAACCGGCCGGTCTCGAGCACGCGCAGCAGCTTCATCTGACCGTCGAGCGAGAGATTGCCGATCTCGTCGAGGAACAGCGTGCCGCCGTCGGCGGAATCGAACTTGCCGTCGCGCGCCTTGGTCGCGCCGGTGTACGCGCCGACCTCCGCGCCGAACAGCTCGGCCTCCAACAGCTCCGAGGGTAACGCGCCGCAGTTGAGCGTGACGAACGGTCCGGTGCGCACCATCGAGTTCGCCTGCACGATCTCGGCGATCTTCTCCTTGCCCGCTCCATTCGGTCCGGTGATCAACACGGGCACGTCGGCGCGCGCGACCTGACACGCGAGCGCGATCACGCGCTCCATCGCCGGATCCGCGAACACCACGTCGCGCAGATCGTAGCGCAGCTCGAGCTCGGTCTTGCGACGGTTCTCGTCGGCGCGACGGCGGGCGAGCTCGCGGCGCGTGACCGAGAGCTCGAGCAGGTTCTGCACGGTGGTCAGCAGCTTCGCGTCGTCCCACGGCTTCTGCAGATAGTCGGAGGCGCCGGCCTTGACGAGCTCGACCGCGGATTCGAGCTGCGTCCACGCGGTCAGGAGGATCACCGGCAGCTCGGGGAACCGTGCACGGATCGCGCGAAACAGCGCGACCCCTTCTTCGCCCGACGTGGTGTCGGCGCGAAAGTTCATGTCCTGGATCACGACATCGATCGACTCGCAGGCGAGGATCTCGAGTCCCGCCGCCGGCGAGTCCGCGCCGATCGTCCTCAGATCGCGCAGCGAGAACAACACCTCGAGCGCCGTCATCACGGCGGGGTTGTCGTCGATGACGAGCGCGGTGGGCATCTAGACCGAGCGCGTCGCGATCGCGGGGGGAATCGCGGCCGCGCGCAACGCGGGACCGAGCACCGCGATCTGACCGAGGAACCACAACAGGACCGCGCCGATCGGCAGGAACTCCGCCGGGAGTCGCGCGACCTGGTATTTGTCCATCAGCCACATGTTGATGCCGTACGCCATCGCCATCCCGAAGATGATACCGGCGGTCGCGAGGATGAAGTTCTCGGTCTGAAAGTAGCGCAGGATGTCGCCACGCGTCGCGCCGAGCGCGCGGCGGACGCCGATCTGTCGCGTGCGTTGCTGGACCCAGAAGCTCGCGAGTCCGATCACGCCGAGCGCGGTGATGATGAGCAGCGCAGCCGAGACGCCGAGCAGTAGCCACGCCATCGCGCGGTCTTCCTTGAAGTACTCGCCGCGGACGTCGGCGAACGTCTGGCGATCGAGGATCAGCCGGTTCGGTGCGACCTTCTTGATCGCGGCCTCCGCCGCGGCGAGGATCTCGGTCTTGCGGGCCGGATCGACGCGCAACAGGTAGTTGCCAGCGTCGGCGAACGAGAGCACCACCGGCAGGAGCATCGAATAGCCGGCGCCCGACGGTCCGCCTCCGTTCTCGTTCGGGCGCGCGAGCTGTTCGAACACGCCGACGATCGTGGATGGGTCTTTGTCCCCGACATACAACGGCTGGCCCACCGCGCTCGTGCCGGGATACAGCTTGTCGGCGATCGCCTTCGAGATGATCACCGAGGGCAGGTGCACCGTCGTGCCGGGGTGCTTGAGCTCGATGTACTCGGCCGGCGTGAAGTCACGTCCGGCGAGGAACTTCACGCCGAGCACGTTGGTGAGCTCGGGCGTGCCCATGTACGTCGCGGCATTGATCGCGGGTGACGGATCATCGGGGATCGTCGAGATGCTGCTGTTCCACGACGAGCCGCCGAACGGCACCATGTTCGACACCGCCGCGAACTTGACGCCGGGGATCTCGTGAAACGCCTGGAGGTCTTGTCGCGTGATCACGCCGGGGTCGGTCGCCTGCCCGATCCCGTTGAGGCGGATCCGCAGGATCTCGTCCTCGGTGATGCCGCTCGGACGATCCATGCGCTGGAGGCGCTCGCGGATCAGGAACACCGCGTTGCACACGATCGCGCACGTGAACGCGATCTCGAGGATGATCAACAGCGCCGCGGTGCGATGGCGGCGAAGCGAGGAGATGATCGGGATGAAGTCCATGGGCTCCTCAGAGTGATTTGAGCTGGAGCGCGGGCGCGACCTGACAGCCGCGCCACGCCGGCAGCACGCCCGCGAGCACGCTCGTGATCACCGCCAGGATGAACGTCCCGACGAGCATCGGAAGATCGAGGTGCGCGAGCTCGGCGTACGACGTCGGTTGATGGCGAACCGCCCACAGGCCGAGGTAAGCGAGCACGAGCCCGAACAGCCCGCCGACGAAGCCGATCACGCCGGCCTCGACGAGCAGTTGCACGAAGATCGACCGCCGGGACGCGCCGAGTGCGCGGCGCACGCCGATCTCGGACGACCGCCGAAGGAACTTCGTGAGCAACAGCCCGACCGTGTTGATCAAGCAGACGAGCAGGAAGCCGAACGCGACCCACATCTGCAGGCGCGCGTCATCGGGGACGACCTTGTTGTAGTCGAGGTAGGCGACGACGTCGCGCAACCTCACGTTTGGTGGCCGCTCGTAGCGACCCGCGGTGTATTGCTCCTTCGAGTAGTTGATCAAGAACTGGTTGTAGGCCTCGAGCTTGTCGTCGGTGCCGAGCTCGACCCAGAACTGGATCCACTCGCACGGCGCGCCGACCTCTTCGTTGTCGAGAGTGTGCTCGGCCCAACAGTTCATGCTGCCGTCGCGGTCGAGCTTGAGATCGCGCGACGTGGTCCACGGGATGAGAAGTTGCTCGCCACGACCATAGATATCCATGTTGAGATCGTAGAAGTGCGGGGTCGGGCGCCAGCGATCGAGCACCCCGACCACGCGCATCTCGGTACCCTCGATATGCATCGTGAAGCCGATGACATCGGTGTTGCCAAACACCTTCTCGGCGAGCTCTTTCGAGATCACGACGACGCGCGCGTGGGCCGCATCGTCGGCGGCCGACCAGGCCGTGCCCTTGGCAAACGGCACGTCGAACATCGGAAAGAATTCGTTCGTGGTCCACCGGGCATCGACGCGGAACGGATCGAGCCCCGGACGTTGCGGCTCGACCGAGGCGCTGCCGCCGGTCATCAGCGCCTGATGATCCGCGCGATGCTCGCGCAGCAGCGTCTCGGCGTCGTAGCGCGTGCTCTGCTCGATCGGCTCGCGTCCGGGCACGAAGCCCTTCAGCGGGCGGGGATCGAGCTGGACGTAGTGCAACTCGTGGCTCTTCTGCGGAATCGGATCCGCGGCCAGCACGTGCAACACGGTGAGCGTGGTCATGCTCGCGCCGACGCCGAAGCCGATCGCGACGATCATGAGGATCGTGAGCGCGACATTGCGCCTGAAGCTGCGCCGCGCGAGGTCGAGGTAATAGCCGAACATCAGACCGTCGTGCGCGCGGGATCCGACTCGCGCTTCGGGTTCGAGGTGACGAGCGACGGGGCGCGCTCGAGGTCGACGGCGACTCCGTCGACGATGTGGACGTTGCGCTGCGCGCGGGCGGCGATCTCCGGATCGTGCGTGACGATCACGACGATCGTGCCTTGCGCGTTGAGGTCCTCGAGCAACTGCATGACCTCGCGCGCCATCGCCGAGTCGAGGTTGCCGGTCGGTTCGTCGGCGAGCAGCAGCGTCGGGTCGCCGGCGATCGCACGCGCGATCGCGACGCGCTGTTGCTGCCCGCCCGAGAGCTCGGCCGGGTAGTGGCGCATGCGCGAGGCGAGCCCCACGCGCTCGAGCGCACTCTCGATGCGTTTGCGACGCTCGGCGCGACCCATCTTGCGATAGCGCAGCGGCACGTCGACGTTGTCGAACAGGTTGAGATCGGGGATCAGGTTGAAGCTCTGAAACACGAACCCGATCTTCTCGTTGCGCAGTCGCGACCGCGCGCGATCGTCGAGCGACTTCACGTCGACGCCATCGAGCCGATACTCGCCACCCGTGAGCTCTTCGAGCATGCCGGCGATGTTGAGGAACGTCGTCTTGCCGGAACCCGACGGACCGGTGACCGCGACGAACTCGCCCGCGTTGACCTCGAGATCGAGGTTGCGCAGCGCATGGGTCTCGACCATCTCCGTCCGGTACACCTTCGAAACGTCTTTCATGTGCAGCATGCGTGCTCCTAGTTCGCGATCCGTACGCGTTGCGCGTTGCCGAACTGATCGGCGCCGCTCGTCACCATTTGCTCGCCGACCTTCGCGCCCGACAGCAGCTCGACCGAGTCGAGGCTCACGGCACCGGTGCGGATCGGCCGCTTCTCGGCGATGCCGTTGTCGACGAAGTACGCGAAGCTCGCGCCCCCCGTCGCCAGGAAGTCACCGCGCTCGACCTTCAGGACGTTCGGCCGCTCCTCGATCAGGATCCGCGCCGTGAGGCGTTGGTTCTGGCGCAGGCCCTCGGGCCTCTTATCCGAGAACTCCAGCCGGGTCGCGACGTTGCCACTGACGACCTCGGGCGAGACCGAGCGCACGCGACCGGCGAACGTGACGTTGCCCGAGCGAATCTCGGCGTTCATGCCGAGCGCGAGGTCGCGCGCGAAGCTATCCGGCACCTGGATCTCGAGCTCGAACGCACCGAGATCGACGACCGTGAGGATCGGCGCGTTCGCGGCGACGACCGTGCGCTGCGCGACGAGCAACTGGCCGACCTGGCCATCGAACGGCGACTTGATCTCGAGCTCGGCGACCTGGCGCTCGAGCTCCTTGACGACCGCGCGCTGGCGATCGAGCCCCTGCGTCTTCGTGCCGAGATCGAAGTCGAGCTCCTTGCCGGCGAGCCCGGCTTCGACCTTCGCGTGAGCGAGCACGAGCTCGGCCTTCTTCAGCGTATCCTCGGAGCGCCGGAGCTCGAGCTCCGAGATCACGCCGCGGCCGAACATCTGCTGGTTGATCTCGACCTCGCGCGCGGCGGTCTGACGATCGACCTCGGCCTGCGCGATCAGCTGCTGCGCGTTCGCGCGGCCGTGTTGGATGTCGAGCCCGGCGCGGCCGACCGTCGCTTCGAGCGCGGCGAGCGTCGCTTGCTCCTGGACCAGGCGGCTCTGCAGATCGGGGCTCGCGATCGTGGCGAGCGACTGGCCGGTCTTGACCTGGTCGCCCGCGCGGACGTGAAAATCGACGGCGCCCGCCGCGATCGCGAAGAGCGTCGGGCTGTTCGCGGCGACCACGCGACCATCGGCGACGACATCGCGCACGAGCGTGCCTTGCTCGACCTTCGCGATCCGGAGCCGCGACCGATCGATCGAGCGCGAGCCATCCATCCACCGACTCACGACGTAGCTCACGCCGGCTAGGAGCCCTAGCACCACCACTGCGGTGGACACCCATCGACGCCAAGGCCGAGAAACACCGGGCTTCGCGAGCACGCGGTCGGTTGCGGACGTATCGCGGATCATCGCGATGGGGCGTAACGCAAGGCGTGTGCCTGGCTAACACCGCGAGATCACGCGGACAAGACTGTCCGCTCGTCGCCCGAAAGTGTCCGCTGCGTGTCCGCGCGGACAGCTACGAAAACAGCGACTGCTGAGCGCTCGGGAGCGACGTATCGCCGATCAGATCGTGGACGTACGTGTGCGGCCACGACTTGCGCGCCTCTTCGGGCAGCTTGCCGTGGCGCTCGCAGTACGCGCGGACCCACTTGCGGGTGTGCGCGTTGGAGTAACCGCCGCCGGTGATCGGCCCGAGCTCGGGCTCGTAGCGCGCGCGGATCGCGTTGAAGCGATCGTCGCGGATCACCTTCGCGATCACGGAGGCCGCGGCGACCGCGGCGTGATGATCCTCGGCGTGATCGATCGAGATGAACTGGTCGTAGCGCGTCGTCAGCGCGCTGAACATGCGCTTGCCGTCGGCGATGATCTTGTCGCAGCTCGGCGCGAGCGTGATCATCCGGATCGCGCATTCGCGCTCGAGGACGTTGAGCTCGTTGCGCGACACGCGATCATCGATCTCGGTGTGCGAGACCTCGATCACCGTGACGAAGTGCGCGCGTGCACGGATCTCGGCGGCGAGCTCGGAGCGCAGCAGGTGCGCATCTTCACCGGCGCCGTACGCCTTCGAATCGCGCAGGCCCTTGCGGGTCAGCGCGGCGGCGGTCTTCGAATCGAGCGCGACCGCGGCCATCACCATCGGGCCGACGGCGGGACCGCGACCGGCTTCATCGATCCCGAGCGTCAGCCGGTTCGGGAAGAACTTGTTGGTCGGCCGGCCTGGAGCCTTGGCCTTGCGGGGCATCGGCGCATCGTAGAGACGCGAGATCTCTGCGTCAATCGCGAAGTCGCTCGGCGGCGAGCTCGAGCGCGCGCACGACGCCGACGTCGAGGTCGTACGCCTGGACGCTGGCGACGGCGCTCCAGTGATCGAGGCGCGCCGCGATCGCGTGGAGGGCCTCGACGGCGGCCTTCTCGAGCGGCTCGCCGATCTCGTGATCGAGGTCGGGTGCCGAGCGATACAGCGCGTGATAGATCGCGTCCTCGGACAGCTCGAGGCGCGGGACGTCGTTGCGGAAGAACGAATCGACGTAGCCGCCCTCGAGGTAGCCGCGCAGGTACGCGCGCGCGCGATCGAACACGCGCGCCAACACGAGCCCGATCCGATCCACGGCGACGCGGTCGAGATCGCCGACGACATCGCTGCCGAGCAACGCCCCGAGGGCGCGCGCGCCCGCCTCGGCACCGCGGCTGCGCTTCGCGAGATCCGCGGCGACCCGCTGCTTGCCGCCCTCGATCGCAGATTCGAAGCCCGACGACAGCAGCGCGAGCAGGTACTCGCGATCCGCGGCGGTCGCGGTGTGCGACGAGAACGGCAAGCGCCGCGGCCGCACCAGATCGAGGACCTCTCGCGAGGCTCGCCGATAGAGCTCGACCATCGCCTCGGATAGCTCCTTGCGCTCGACGACGACCGCCTGATCCGCGAACGCTCGCGCGGACGCCTCGAGCTCGTCGCGCCCAGCATGCGCCGCGACGACGGCCGCCGATTCTTGCGACCGCTTGGTCTCGAGCGTCGCTTGCGCTTGCGCGATCACGCCGCGCAACACGCGCGCGCACGCAGCGCGCTTGAGCGCGCGGGCCTGTTGAAAGAACCGCGCCTCGAGCTCGCCGATCAGCGCCGGCCAGTTGCCGGTCTCGGGGTTCGCCATCGCTTCGCGCGCCGACACCGGCACGATCGCCTCGACGAGCTCGCCGAGCTCGGTCGAGATGAACTCGATGACCTCGTTGCGCTCGTCGACCGTGAGTTGATCCGCCTTGTTGAGGACGCCGAGCACGCGCTTGCCCTCGGCGCGGATCGTCGCCAGCGCCTTCTTCTCGCTCGCCTTGCCGCCCTGCGCCGCCGTGAACACCCACACCACCGCATCGGCCTTCGCGATGAACGCGCGGGCCGTCGCCTCGTGCTCTGGCTGGATCGAATTGAGGCCCGGCGTGTCGACGATGTTGATCTTCTCGTGCTGTGGCAGCGGCACCAGGATCTCGACGCGGTCGGTCGCGCGGGCGGCCGCGGGCGTCAGCGCGCGCAGATGAGCCATCAGCGCATCCCACGCGAGCTCGAGTGCGCCGCCATCGCCGGCGACGATCCGGCCGCCGCGCTCGCGCCCGTAGCGCACGACGTTGATCGTCGCGGTCGTCGGCGTGATCCCGGTCGGCGCGACATCGGCACCGATGAACGCGTTGACGAACGACGACTTGCCACTCGAGAACTCGCCCATCACCGTGACGAGCAGCGGCTGATCGAGCGACGCCGCCGCTCGCGCGATCTCGCCGACGTGATGCCCGAGCTCGCGCCGGCTCGCGACGACGCTCTCCAAGAACTCGCAGGTGTCCGCGATGTCTCGCTGCTCGCGATCGAAGCCGAGCTCCTTCGCCCGCGCGGTCGCCAGCACGTCGCGCGCCTTGGCATTGGTCGGCTCGACCCGCAGCGCCGCCAGGGCGTAGCGCGCGGCCACCGCTGGCTCCCCGAGGGTGAGCTTCGCGAGCTCGACGTACGCATCGACATCGTCGCGAGCGGCCGCCAGCTCGAGCAGCGTCTTCGCCACCTCGGGCTGGGTCTTCGCCATCGCCATGCCGCGCGCGACCAGCGCCCGCGGATCGCTCGGATCCTTCGACAGCAGATCGTTGCCCCATTGCGCGGCGCGCGTCTCGTCGCCCGCGGCGATCGCCGTCTCGACCGCCGCGCGCAACACTTCGACGCTGGGGTCGAGCGCGAGCACGCGGTCGTAGCTCGCGAGCGCGGCATCGAGGTTTCCGATCGAGCGATGGGTCGCCGCGATCCGCGCGTGGAGCTCGCTGCGCTTCGGATCGAGCGCCAGCGCCTCGAGGAAAAACAGATGTGCGCGGATCGCGTCGCGCTCCGCGAGCGCCGCATCGCCCTGCGCGATCAAGATCTCGAGCCGCAACTGCGCGCCGAGTGGCGTCGGATCGCCATCGTTCGCGGCGCGGGCCTGGGCCAACTTCTCGCTCGCCTTCGCCGGCGTCTCCTCGACGAGTGCGAGGCGCCCGAGCCCGTACATCGCGAGCGCGGATCCGCCGAGCACCATCGCTCGATCGAGGTGCCGCGCGGCCTCGTCATACGGCCCGCCGTCCGCGACCAACGCCTCGCCCAAGGCGGCGCGCGCGTCGGCATCCTCGGCATCCTCGACAACCGCCTTGCGGAGCTCGCGGATCGCCTTGTCGAGATCACCGCGGCGCCGCCAGGCCACGCCCAACCCGCGATACGCATCGGCGAGGATCGCGCGATCGCCGCCGGCTTCGGTGATCGCTCTGGTCAACGCGGTCGAGGCAACGTCGTATTTGCCGAGCTCGATCAGCGCCAACCCCAGTCCGACCAGCGCCGCCGGATCGCCGCCGCGGAGGGCCAGCGCGCGTTCGAACGCCTCTCGAGCGTGGCGCGGATCACGCTGCGCCAGCCGCGCCTCGCCGAGGAGGATCAGCGCCTGCCCGTGGTCCGGCTTGGCCGCGAGGAGCGCCTCGAGCGACTCGATCGCGGGGACGAGCTCACCCTTGGAGAGCAGGCCGCGCGCCTGGTTAAGCTGATCGCGATAGTCGTCGAGCACCAGCTCGCCGGCCAGATCGCCGAGCTTGCGCTCCAGCCGCGACCACAGAGACATACCTGCAGCCTAGCATTCTCGCCAGGATCCGATCGGCACTCACGGCATCACCTTCTTCCACCAGAAGGCGGGGTTGTTGCCGTCGCTGCACTGGGCGACCTCGGTCGGCGCGTGAGTGACGAAGAAGTCCGCCGCCATCGCGGTTCCGGGGAACACCGGCCCCACCGTACTGCCGAACGAGAGAGCCACCGTGTAGCTCGCCGCACAATTGATAGGGCCAGCCGGGCCGACCGTCGCGGGCTGCGTCGGACCGCCGGCCCCGAGTAAGAGCGTCAGGTTGGCGTTCGTCGAGACCTTGATGCAACAGTTGTTGACAACATCCATCGGCGGCTGGAGCAGAGGCAACGACCCACTTTGTCGGTTGTAGAGCGCGACGAACGCTTTCTGCGTTGGCGCGTTCTGCAGATCCGTCAGCGTCACCATCGCCATGCCTGCGACGGGCGTTGCGGTGTTGTAGTTGTCGAAGCTGAGCCCGGAGAGACCGATACCGCCGTCCTCCATATCGCAGTAGATATTCGTGCTGTCGATCAGCGCGTAGAATCCGCTCGTTTGCGTCGAGTCGTGCGTGTGGATCGAGGCGCACGAGGTAAAGAAATCGGCGCAGTGCCCCGCCACGCAGGTCTCGCGGCCCGCCTGACACGAGATATCGCACGAGCCGCAATGATCACTCGACGTCATCGGATCGGCGCAGTTCGAGCCGCACGCGACCTCGGCGCCCGTACACGTCAATGGTGCCGGCAACCCAGCATCGATCGCTGCATCCGGAGCTGCGGCGATCTTTCCACATCCCACTAGCGCGACGGCGATGGTCACGACACGCAGACTTCCCATTGGTAACTCCTTAGGCAAAGATCGCTTCATAGTCCGATCAGCACGAGGCCGAGGTCCCCGCTGATACCCGTCAGCGCACCGCTGATCGTCGCGATCGGGGCGGTGTTACCGGATGCCGTGAGATCGTAGACCTGCACGGTGCTGTTGCTGTAGTTCGCCGAGTACACACGCGCGCCCAAGACCGCGAACTCGTCCGGATACCCGAGCATGGTCGACGTGCCTTGCAGTAGGCGATACGGAGGTTGGTCACCGGTGGCGCTCGGATCGAACACGCTGAGAGCGCTGCTACCCCCCTGCGCCGCAAACAATTCGCCGTTGACGACCAACAGCCCCTGCGGACCACTGATTCCGGTCGTGGGCCCCGCAATGGTACGGGTCGACGTGGTCGTGCCCGAGGAAGCGAGTGGAACCACCGTGATCGTACTCCCGCCGTAGTTGGAGATGAAGAGCTCGGTCGCTGTCACTGCGACGCCGAGCGTGTCACCGATCGATGGGCCCGAGATCGTGCGGCTCGGCGCGACGTTGCCATTCCCGGACTTCGGGAACACCCTGACCGACGTCGATTGATCTCCAATGAAGATCTCGGTGTCGTTGACCGCGATCTGTGATGGGGCGCTGAGCGTCGTGAGCGTTCCGTTGATGCGTCGGAGCGGTGCAACGTTGCCAGTAGCGTCGATCGCAAACACGTCGATCGATCCGGTACCTTGATCCGCGACGAACAGCTCGTTACCAACGACTGCCAGCCCTCGAGGCTCCGAGAGCGTGGTCAGCGCACCACGAATCGAACGAACGGGCGCGACGTTCCCGGTCGCGTTCGCGGGAAAGAAATCGATGCCGCCGTTGTTGAAGCTGCTCACCGCGAGCTCCGGCATCGTTACGGTCACCGTCGCGGCGCCGTCCACCCCATTGTAGGTGGCGTGAACCATCGCCGAGCCCGCATCGATCGCCGTGAGCAACCCCGTCGAGTCGATGCTCGCGACCGTAGGGCTTGCGCTCGACCAGGTGGTTCCCGTTGTCACGTCGAGCGTCTTGCCCGATACGAAGTTGGCGGTCGCCGTGAGCTTCGCTGTCTTGGTCCACACCAACGAGCTCGCACCCGTCACGGTGATGGTCTCGATGGAATCCTTGAGCGCGTCGGGCACGCTCGGCCCCGACGCGTCACCACAGCCGACCACGGCCAACACCACGGCCATCAATCTCCACATCTCACTATCGTAGGGCATCCAAAACCTACGAAACAAGAATTGGGGGCAACTCTCCGGGTAATAGCGACGTAGTCGGTAGTCGCACCAGCACACCCATCATGGCTGTGGCGGCGAGCACCCAAACTGAGGCTAGTTATCCGTCGGGTTCTCTTCGAGCCAGATGCCCTCGCGCAACTGGCGCAACGCGGCGGACGCCGCGCGGATCTGCTCGATCTGCGCGCCGGTCGAGGACTTGAGGTCGTCGACGGAACCACCGCGGTCGCGGCGCTCGGCGAGCGTGCGATCGAGGATCTCGCCGATGCCCTTGTAGAGCGTGTTGCCGGCGTTCGAGACGAACTCGGAGAGGCGCTTCGCGAAGTCGTCGATCACCTTGTCGAAGTGCGGCTTCATCGCTTCGGCGCCACTGAGGATCGCGGCCGGCATCTTCTCTTTGGCCTGGATCCGGATGTCGCCGGCGATCTTCGACTTCAAGACGATCGCGAGGATCGGCGCGGCGAGCGTGAGCAGGCCACCCGCGAGCGCGTTGACGAACAGCATCACGGTGGTGCCGAGCGCACCGACCGCGTAGATGCCGACGTCGTACTTGAACGAATCGACGGTGATGTCGACCGCGGTGTCACCGGGCCCGAGGCGCTGGGCGAGCGTCGCCGCGGCGGCCTCGACGTTCTCGTTCGTGATCTGGATGACCTCTTCGGCGAGGTGCTCGAGCATCGCGGCGAGCTTCGCTCCCTCGACCTCGGCCCACTCCTTGAATTTGTCCTCGATGAACGAGGGGAGGTACGCCTTGACGTCGTCGGCGTCGACCGCATCGATCTGGTGCGGCAGCGCCTGGACGAAGGTCTTCGCGAACGCTTCGAGATCGAGCTCGATCTGATTCTTGATCGAGCTCGCGTCGGCGAAGATCCGGACGTGGAGCTCGTCGAGCTTGCGCTTGCTCGCATCGAGCTGCTCGCGCACCGCCGTGATCCGCTCCTGGAGCTGGACCAGGTCCATGTCGTACGACCGCATGCGCACGCCGAGGTTGGACTCGAGGTACGAGGCGGTGCGCGCGGCATCGCCAGCGGCGTTGTCGAGGATGACCTGCGCACGGTCGCGCGCGAGGAAGCGCTCGAGATACGCGAGGAGCTCGGGCATGCCGCTCGCCGGATCCTTCGACTTCGCCCAATCCTTCGCGGACAGCGCGAACACGACGGGCTCGGACGTGATCGTGCGCAGGCCGTCCTTGACGTAGTCGACGACGGCCGAGCGCTCGTCGGCGTTCAAGAGGTCCATCTTACCGAGGACGAAGATCAACCGATCGCGCGCGGCTTCGAGCACGCGGGAGCGCAAGAACTCGCGCTCGCTGTCTTTGAGCGCCTGGCCGGCGTCGAGCAGGAACACGACGGCGTCGGCGCGCGGCACGTAGCCGTACGTGACCTCGGCGCGCTGCTCGTTGAGATCGTTGACACCGGGCGTGTCGACGAGCACGACGTTGTTGACCAGCAGGTCACTCGGATAGCCGAGCTCGACATAGGCGACCTCGCTGGCGTGGCCACCCGCGACGGTGACCCACTCCTTGAGCGCCGTCGGTTCGAGGAACTTGCTCTCGCCGGTGGTCAGGACGACGCGCGCGGTCGGAGTCGCCGCGTGCACGACGTGGTTGATCGACGCGGTGGTCGGCGTGATGCCGGTCGGCAGGATCTCGAGACCGAGCAGCGCGTTCACGAACGTCGACTTGCCGTGGTTGAACTCGCCGAGCACGACGAGATGAAAGCGCTCGGCCTCCAGCTTCGGGATGCGAGTGGTGCGGATATCGCGGGCCAGCGTCACCATGCCGACGGCGTCGGCAACTTCGGCGAGCTGAGTGAAACGCGCGATGATCTCGCGCTTGGCTTGCTTGTGATGTTCGAGGAGGATCGTCATCAGAACACGCTGATCAAATCGCCGACTTGTTTATCGATCTCGGGGAGGCTGAGCTTGCCGGTGAGGTCCTGGCCGAGGAGCTGCGCGAACATCGCGGACTCGCCGAACAGCTTCAACGCGGCGACCCGCTTGGGCACGTACGGATACGAGCGAAACAGCTCGGCGTAGCGGCCGAGGCCCTTCTTCAGATCGGGCGGCGCCTTGAGGTATTCCTCGGCGTTGAACGCGCTGCCTTTGTCGAGGCCGAGCTCGAGGCGGACCATCGCGGTCAGCGTCTTGTCGAGGTCGCGGACCGCGAGCAGCGAGGCGCGATCGCAGGTGACCTCGGCGCGGCGCGACCACGCCTGCAGCGTCATGATCGCGGGCTGCACGACCCACCGCACGAAGAACGCGGCGGACGTGTTCAGGTAGTGCAGCGCGGTCGCGTACAGGATGTGGCCGTTCTGGACGTGGGCGAGCTCGTGCGCGATCGCCGCGACGAGCTCGTAGTCCTCGAGCTTCTCGGCGAGCTCGAGGTTGACGAGCAGGTGAGGTGAATCCTCGGTGCCGAGCACCTTGATCTTGATGCCCTTGGCCGGCGTCGCGAAGATCGCGGGCACGCGCACGTCGAGGAGGCCGCCGGCCTTCTTGGCCGCTTCCCACACCCGCGGGAATTGCTGGTCGGTGACCTTCACCGCGGTGCCGAGCAACTCGGTGCGCGCGACGTCCTTCCACAACCGTGTCGTGGCCTCGAGCGCCATCGTCACCGGTCGCGCCATCCCGAGCGTGCGGCGAAACCGCTGCTCGCCGACGTACGCGTACGCGGAGCCGATCCGCGCACTCTGTTCCATCTGACCGCGCCGCGTGGCGAGCCAGCGAGGGAAGTCGAAGTCGACGCCAACCGAGGACATGATCGAGTTATAGCCTGCGACGAGCGATCCTGCGACGTGCGAGGGCTAGGAAGCCGATTCCGAGCACGACCGCGAACCACAGGGTGGCGAGCCGGGTGAGCAGGGTGGCAGCGACCGCACTCGCGCGATCGAAGTGGGCCGCACCCTCGACGAGCGCGAGCGTCATCGTGCCCTCGGTGACACCTAGTCCTCCGGGTAGGAACGACAGGGCGCCCGCGATCGTGGTGCCGGCATAGATCACGACCGCGAGGCCGAGCTCGACGTGGACGCCGGGGAAGGCGTTGCAGATCAGCGCGAAGCCGACGCACTCGCACGCCCACGCCGGAATCGCGATCGCGGTCGCGATCAGGAGCGGCACCGGATGGCACAGCTGCACGAGGTGCTCGAGCGTCTCGAGCAGCGGCTCGCGCAGGCGGCGCAGCTTCGCGGGAGTCGTGACCCACGTGATCAGCGCGCGGGTCGGGCGCGGCCAGGCGAGCAACAACAGGCCGAAGCCGATGATCGCGCCGGCGATCACGACCAGCGTGGGCTCGACCCCGTAGCCGGCGACGCCGATCACCGCGAGCACCAGCAGCGCGATCAGATCGGAGACGCGCTCGGCGACCACGACCGGTGCGGTGCGCGGTGCCGGGACATCGTGCATCTCGCGGAGCAGGTAGCTCTTCACGAGCTCGCCCAGCTTCGCCGGCGTGATCGAGAGTGACAATCCGGCGCCGAACACGAGTGCGCTCGACGTGAGCGGTACGGAGACACCCTGACGACGCAGATAGAACTGCCAGCGTACGAACCGCAGCGTGTAGTTCGCGAGCGCGAGGCCGAGTGCCGCGAACAAGGCCCACCAGCCAAAGCCCTCGAGCCGATCACCGAGGTGTCGCACGTCGCCCACCATCGAGAAGGCACCGACCCCGATGACCAGGGCGATGACGAACCACAGCCACGTGCGGCGCTTGTGTTCCAACCCGCCGAACATTAGCCTGAAGCCATGGCTCACTCGATCTTGGTTGTGGACGATGACCCCGAGATCGTCACGCTGTTGAGCACGCGGCTGGGGCGGCGGGGCTACAAGATCTCGACCGCGAACGACGGTACGAGCGCGATCGAGCTAGCGAAGCGCGAGCTGCCCGACCTGGTGTTGCTCGACGTGATGATGCCGGGCAAATCGGGCTGGGAGGTCGCGCGCGCCCTCAAGCAGGATCCGGTCACCGCGAACGTGAAGATCATGATGGTCACCGCGATCGGCGAGAAGACCAACGAGATCACGGCCCCGATCTACGGCGCCGATGCGCACATCGACAAGCCGTTCGAATTCGAGAAGCTCGAGCAGATGATCATCAGCCTGTTGGGCTAGCCACCGAGCAGCTTCGTCGTCGCCTTCTGATACGTCGGGCTCTTCGCATCGAGCATCGACTTGACCTGGCGAAACTTCTCCTTCGCCGCCGACGGGTTGCTGTCGAAGTCCTTGACCGCCTGCGCGTAGATCGCGGCGGCTTCACTCTCGAGCTTCTGCTTGACGAGCTTGACGTTGGCGTCGCTGCCGGCGCCGAGCTGCTCGGACTTCTGCACGGCGGTGTGGGCCTTGTCGTAGTTCTTCGCGGCGACGAAGCTCATCGCCGCTTTCGGCGCGACCGTCTCGAGCCGCGTCGTGATGTCCGATTCGAAGTGGCCACCGAACTGCGCGTCGAAGTTGGTCGCCTGGACGAGGTTGTCGAACGCCTCGGTCGCCTTGGTCGCCGGCGCCATGCCGGTGTTGTACGCGTGCGCGAGCGCGAGCATCTTCTGGCCCTTGGTCTTGTACGTCGCGGCCTCGTCGGGCTCCGCGGACTTCGCGGCCGAGAGATACACGTTCCCCGCTTCGGTGAACTTCTTGTCCTGATAGAGGCTGTTCGCGCGATCGGTCGGATCCGCGGTGGCGACGCGCTTCGGCGGATCCTGGCGCGGCGGTGGATCCTGTTTCGGCGGCGCCGGCCGCACCGTGTGCACGGTGTCGTGCGACGGCGACACGTGCGCGATCTTCGGCGGCTCCTGCTTCGGTGGCTCGGGCTTGGGCGGCTTGGGCGGCTCTGGTTTCGGCGGCGGCGCGACGACGACCTGTTTCGGCGGTTCTGGCTTGGGCGGCTCTGGCTTGGGCGGCTCTGGCTTGGGCGGCGGCGCGCCGACGACCTGTTTCGGCGGCTCTGGCTTCGGCGGCGGAGTGATCGGCGTGATGCTCGCGGAGCCCTTGCTCGGCGTCGCGATCCGAGGCTTGTCGCTGCCGTGAGACTTGATGATCGCCACCGTCGCGATCGTCGCGAACACGGTCACCGCACCGAGCACGATGACGTACTTCGCGCGCTTCGATAGCGGCTGGATCGATGAGAACCGCGCGGGTGGCACCACGACCATCCCGGCGCTGTACGGCGACGACAACGGAGGGACGTGCGCGGTCGAGTGATCGCCGCGGAGATTCTGGCCCTGCACGACGAGCATCTGCTGCGCGTGGAGCGCGTGATCGTTCGCCTGCGGATAGCCGCCGTACATCGCCTGCATCGCGCCGGGGATCATCGTCTGCGCCATCGCGTTGTGGCCGTGGGCCTGCACGCCTTGGCCGGGGATCGTCGTCGGCATCAGGTTCGCGAGGTTGATCGGATCGGCGGCGAGCAGCGTCGGCGAGTGCGGACTCGCCATCGCCGGCGGACGGTTCGCCATCTGTGGCATCGGCAGCGTCGTCGACGGGATCGGGCCGGGTGTGCCCTGCGGCTGGGTCGACGGATACGCCGGCGCCTGACTCATCGTGCGCGGGCGCAGCGGCATCGGCGGCGGCAGCGTCTTGGGCCGCGCTTGCGTCGGGCGTGGCGCGGCCATCATCGGCGAGGCGGTCTCGAGCTCGACGTCGACCGACTCGAGCATCTCGCGATTGAGCGGCTTGCCCGCGACCGTCGACATCTCGTCGTCGTCATCGGGATCGAAGCCGCGCGGCTCCGCCTGCTGCTGCACGCGTGGCACGTCGTTGACGGTCTGGAAATCGAACCGGAACGTGGTGTTCCCGATCTCGATCACGTCGCCGTTCGCGAGCATGAACGGATTGTCCTCTAGGTTGCCGTTGACGACCGTGCCGTTGCCGGAACCGCGATCGACGATCACCCACGTGCCGCCGTCGTTGCGCAGATCGAAGTGCTTGCGCGAGACCGCGATGTCGGTGAGCACGATGTCGTTGTCGAGACCGCGACCGATCGTGTACGCCTTGCCGGAGTTGATGTCGGTCGCGAGCCCGGCGTCGTTGCCACCCGTGATCACGAGGCGCGCCGGCACGATCACCGATGCCATCGGATTCTGCTGATCGTCGACGGTGGATTCGTCGAGTCCGCCACCGTTCGTGCTGGTGACGTTCGTGATCACCTGCGGGTTACGGCGTGGCGGCGGCGGTGGCGGTGGCGGTTGATCGAGCGCGAGCGCGCGAATCTTTTCTTGAACTTCGCCCTGCTCGACCGTCGTGCTCGGCTCGTCGCCCCACTGCGAGTCGGCCTCGATCGTCGTTTTTTCGTCGTCTTCTGAAAACGGCTTCGCCTTCGGCACAACGTGAGCTGATACACGTTGCGGCCCGCCCGAATTGGGAGCCCGGCCCATCACTGTAATTGTACGGGGCTACCACCAGTGGATCAATGACACCGGTCTCGAGGTGTCCTACCTTTCACCCCATGAACGTCGTCGAGCACACCCTGCAACCCAGCAAGATCATCGGTATCGGGGTCAATTATCGAGCCCACGCCACCGAGATGGGCAAGGGGTTGCCGACCGAGCCGCTGATGTTTTTGAAGCCGCCGTCCTCGCTGATTCGCGAAGGCGAGCCGATCTGGCGTCCGGAGAACTACGAGCGCGTCGACTTCGAAGGCGAGCTCGGCGTCGTGATCGCGAAGCGAACGCAGCGCGTGACGCGCGAGCACGCGCTCGATTCGGTGCTCGGTTACACGTGTGTGAACGATGTCACGGTGCGCGATCTGCAAAAGCAAGACGGGCAGTGGGCGCGCGCGAAGGGCTTCGACACGTTCTGCCCGGTCGGCCCGCGGATCGTGGCCGGCTTGGATCCGCGAAACCTTCGACTGATCACGCGGGTCAACGGCGACATCAAACAAGATTCGTCGACCGCCGACATGATCCACGACGTCGCGGCGCTGATCGCATTCTGCAGTCAGTACATGACGCTCGAGGCCGGTGACCTGATCACGACCGGCACGCCGGCCGGTGTCGGCAATCTCGATCCGGGTGACGTCGTCGAGATCGAGATCGAAGGCGTCGGCATCCTCTCGAACCCGGTGATCACGCGACCGTGACGGCGCTGCCCGCCGACGTGATCGCGATCGGTCTCGGCGGGAACGTCGGCGGCGAAGCCGCGGTGCGCGAGCGCTTCGTGCGCGCGCGCGAGGCCCTCGCGCAACTGGGCGACGTGAGCTCGGCGCCGCTGTATCGGACGGTGCCGATCGGCCCGGACCAACCCGCGTTCTTGAACTCGGCGCTGCGCGTGTGCGCGCCCGATGCGACGCCCGGCGAGCTCGTCGCGATCATCCAGATGGTGGAGAGCATGCTCGGACGCGATCGCGCGAACGAGGTGCGCTGGGGGCCCAGGACGCTCGACCTCGACGTGCTGCTGTGGGGCACGCGCCGGATCCAGACGCCGGAGCTCGAGGTGCCGCACCCGCGCATGGCGCAACGACGGTTCGTGTTGGCGCCGCTGATCGCGTTGTTCGGCAACGACCTGGTCGTCGGCGATCAGACGCTCGGTGCGTTGATCCGCGCGGTGCCCGAGGGTGGCGTCGACGAGATCATGACGAGCTGGTGAACCACCGCCGCACGCGCTCGATCGTCGACGTGCGCGGCAAGCCAACCGGCAGCGTATCGAGGAACACCCGACCGTACTGGCGGATCACGATGCGCGAGTCGAGGATCGCGACGATGCCGCGGTCGTCGCGGCGGCGGATCAACCGACCGAAGCCTTGCTTGAGCGCGAGTGCGGCGGCGGGGAGCTGGATCGCGTCGAACGGGTCGCCACCAGCCTCCGCGTGCGCCTGCATGCGCGCGGCGATCAGCGGATCGGTGTGCGGCGAGAACGGCAACTTGTCGATCACGACGAGGCTGAGCGCGTCGCCCGGCACGTCGACGCCTTCCCAGAACGAGGCCGTCCCGAGCAGCACGCTGTGCGGCGTCGAGCGAAACCGATCGACCAGCGAGGCGCGCGGTGCATCGCCCTGCACGAACCTCGGATACGGCAGCGACGCGAGGCGCGTGGCCGCATCGCGCAGCGCGCGGTGCGACGTGAACAGCAAGAACGCGCGGCCCTGCGTGATCGCGAGCAGCTCGATCGTGCGCGCGGCGGCGGCATCGGCGAACTGCTCGGTGTTCGGCATCGGCAGATCGCGCGGCACGTAGAGCATCGCCTGCCGCGCGTAGTCGAACGGCGAGGGCACGAGCAGCTCGTCGGAATCCTCGAGGCCGAGGCGCGCGCGTTGATACGAAAAATCAGGCGTCGCGATCTGCGGTTGCGATAGCTCGGCGGCGGTGACGACCGGTGGCAACGTCCCGGCCGCGAGCCGGAGCGCCGGTGCGGTGGCGAGCGTCGCGCTCGTGAAGATCGGCGTCGGCCCGGCGGTGACGATGTGCCGGCGCACGAGCTCGGCGACGTCGATCGGCGACGCGCTCAGCGTCGTGCCGGTCGCGCGGGTCTCGCCCCAGTAGACGTGGGTCTTCTGGCGCTGTTCGGCGATCATCGCGAGCTCGTCGCGAATCCCACGGGCGCGCCGCGCGAGGCCTGCGAGGCTCGCCCGCATCCCGGCATCGTCGGCCTCTTCTTCGCCATCGGGTGCGGGCTCGGATTCGGACTCCGTGGAGCGCGCGAGATCCTCGAGCGCGGTGTCGAGGCGAAACCACGCGTGTTGCCGATCGGGATGATCGAACAAGCCTTCGGGAAGCGGCACGCGCTTATCCCCCGCCGGGGAGGCTTCGCGCTCGCCGTCGGTGACGAGCTCGCCGCGGACCGCCGCGAACATCGCGATGCCGGCGCGCTCGACCACGTCGATCGTGTCGTCGCGGCCGGTCCACAGCGGCATCCGTGCGAGCGCGACGCGGGCATCGCGGACCAGCGTCGCCAGCGTGTGGGTCGAGACGCGCGTGCCGAAGTGCTCGGTCGCGACGTCCTCGAGTTGGTGGGCCTCGTCGAAGATCACCGCGTCGTGATCCGGCAGCACGCGCGCGCCCGGCGAGCCCGCCCGCAGCGCGCGGTCGGCGAAGTACAGGTGATGGTTGACGAGGATCAGCTGGGCTTTCTCGGCGAGCCGGCGCGCCTGGGTGACGAAGCAGCGCTCGAAGTACGGGCAGCGCGGACCGATCCGCGCGTCCGGCGTGGTCGTGACCTCGTTCCACAGCGGCGCGGATTCGCCGAGCCATTCGACCTCGCTGCGATCGCCGGTCTCCGACGTGCTCGCCCAGTCGATGAGCTCGGGCAGCAGGTGCGCATCGTCTTGCTTGAACATCGGCAGCGTCGACGACCGACTCGTGGCTTCGGCGAGCTTGCGCCGGCACACGTAGTTCGACACGCCCTTCAGCACGACCGCCGTGAACGGCTCGGCGATCAGCGTGCGCAGCAACGGCAGGTCGTGGCGCGCGATCTGATCCTGCAGCGCGCGCGTTCCGGTCGACACGACGACGCGCTTGCCGGACTGCAGTGCCGGCACGAGGTACGCGAGGGTCTTGCCCGTGCCGGTACCGGCCTCGACGATCAACGCGCGTTGACCCTCGAGCGCGCGTTCGACCGCCGCGGACATCGCGCGCTGCTCCGGTCGATCCTCGTAGTGAGGAATCGACAGGGCGAGGGCACCGCCGGGCGCGAGCAGACTCACTTCGTGCGACCGGCTTTCTCCGCGTGGCCGCTGGTCCCGAACCGTCGCGCGAGCTCGGCTTCGACCTTCGCGAACGAGATCCCGCGCGCGGTCAGGCCGACCATCATGTGGAACAGCAGATCCGCAGCCTCGTAGACGACCTTGTCGTCGGGCCCAGCCGGGAGCTCCGCTGCGAGCTCGCCGGATTCCTCCGCGATCTTCGCGAGGATCTTCGGCATGCCCGCCGCGAGCAGCGACTTGGTGTAGCTGTTCTCCGCGGTCGCGGAGTCGCGTCGCTCGACGAGGATCCGATCGAGGCGCTCGAGGATCGTCACCGCACCGATGCCGTCGTCGGTCGTGCCATCGTCGAGCTCGAAGAAGCACGTCGCCGCGCCGGTGTGGCAGGCGGGCCCCGCAGGGCGAACGCGCGCGAGCAGACAATCGTGATCACAATCGCCACGCAGCTCGACGAGCTCGAGCGTGTTGCCCGAGGTCTCGCCCTTCTTCCACAGCGCCTGCCGCGACCGCGACCAGAAGTGCACGGTGCCGGTCGTGCGCGTCAGCTCGAGCGCCTCCGCGTTCATCCACGCCACCATCAGCACGGTGCCGCGGTCGGCGTCCTGGACGACGCAGGGCACGAGGCCATTGTCGTCGAGCTTCGGCACGATCACAGCCGTACCTTCACCGTCGCGGATCGCCGTGTCAACTTCGGACTTCAAGACCGCGCGCGGCGAGGTGACGCTTGGCCTCACCGATCGTGTGGGTGCCGAAGTGGAAGATCGACGCGGCGAGGACGGCGTCGGCGCCGGCGAGCAGGCCATCGGCGAGGTCATCGAGCTTGCCCACACCGCCCGACGCGATCACCGGGATCGAGACCGAGGTCGCGATCGCGCGGATCAGCTCGAGGTCGTAGCCCTTGCCGGTGCCGTCGCGGTCCATGCTCGTCACCAGCAGCTCGCCGGCTCCGAGCTCCGCGCAGCGCCGGCACCACGCGAGCGCGTCGAGGCCTTCGGGCGTGCGCCCGCCATGGCTGAACACTTCCCAGCCGCTGGCGACCCGCTTGGCATCGACCGCGACGACGATCGCCTGGTTGCCGAACCGGGCCGAGATGTCCGCGATCAGCTGCGGGGTGCGGATCGCGGCGGTGTTGATCGCGATCTTGTCGGCCCCGGCGAGCAGCAGGCGCTCGGCGTCCTGGATCGAACGCACGCCGCCACCGACGGTGAGCGGGGTGAACACTTGATCGGCCGTGCGCGCGACGACGTCGACCAGCGTCGACCGACCCTCCGGCGACGCCGAGATATCGAGGAAGCACACCTCGTCGGCGCCCTGCAGGTCGTACGCGGCGGCTTGCTCGACCGGGTCGCCGGCATCGCGGAGCTGCAAGAAGTTGATGCCCTTGACGACGCGCCCGTCCTTGACGTCGAGGCACGGGATGATCCGGCGCGCCAACGTCACGCGACCCCATGCGCGACAGCCGCGGCTTCGGCGACGGTGAACCGCTTGTCGTAGATCGCTCGACCGACGACGACCGCCGCGATCTTCGCATCGCGCAGCTCGCGCAGGTGAGCGAGCGAGCCCACGCCGCCCGACGCGATCACCTCACACGCCACCGCGCGTGCGAGCTCCGCGGTCGCCTCGACGTTCGGCCCGACGTGCAGCCCATCGCGCGCGACATCCGTGTAGAGCAGCGCGGCGGCGCCCCAACCGGCGGCGCGCTTGCCGAGCTCGATCGCCGTGACGTTGCCGGTCGCGGTCCAGCCGTCGACGGCGACGATGCCATCGCGCGCATCGACGGCGACGATGATCCGCTGCGGATACGCGCGACACGCCGCCTCGACGAGCTCCGGCGACTTCACGGCGGCGGTCCCGAGCACGACGTACGCGGCGCCGATCGCGATCACCGCGTCGATCGCCGCACGGTCGCGAATTCCACCGCCGACCTCGACCGGCAAGGGCGACGCCTCGACGAGCTCGCGGATCAGCGCGTGCTGTTGTGGCGAGCCGGCGAACGCGCCATCGAGATCGACGACGTGCAGGCGATCCGCACCGTCGCGCGTGAGCTGGCTGACCAGCTCGAGCGGCGCTTCGCTGAACACGGTCGCGCGATCGCGGCGGCCCTGTTCGAGCCGCACGGCCTTGCCGCCGAGGAGATCGATCGCGGGATACAGCTTCACGCGGCCTCGACGAAGGTCTTCAAGAGGCCGAGCCCGACCTGCTGGCTCTTCTCGGGATGGAACTGACACGCGAACAAGTTCGCACTCTGGATCGCCGCGCAGAACGTCACGCCGTGGGTCGCCTCGAGCGCGATCACCGACGGATCCGCCGGCGCGCAGTGATACGAGTGCACGAAATACACGTGATCTCCGTCGGAGAGGCCGGCGACCGGCCGCTTCATCGCGACCCGGTTCCACCCCATGTGCGGCACCTTGAGTGTCGGATCGGTCGGCCGAAACTTCACGACGTTGCCGGCGAGCACGCCCAGCCCGGCGACATCGCCCTCTTCGCTGTGGTCGAACAGCACCTGCATGCCGAGGCAGATGCCGAGGTACGGTTTGCCACTCGCGATCGCCTCGCGCAGCACCGGGTCCAGCCCGCGCTCCTCGAGCCCGCGCATGAACACGGCGAACGCGCCCTGACCCGGGACGACGATCTTGTCCGCGCGCCGGACCACATCCGGATCGCGGGTCACGACGACCTCGCCACCGACGTGCGCGAGCGCCCGCTCGACGGAGCGCAGGTTGCCCGAGCAGACGTCGACGATCGCGATCACTCGATCAATGTACCCTTGGTCGACGGCACCGCACCTCCGAGGCGCGGATCGATCTTCGTCGCCGCATCGCACGCGCGCGCGAACGCCTTGAAGATCACCTCGATCGTGTGATGTGCGTTACCGCCGTAGTGCAGCAGCACGTGCAGGTTGCACTGTGCGCGCGTGGCGAACGCGGCGAAGAACTCTTTCGCGAGCTCGCAATCGAATCCGCCGATCCACTTGCCCTCGAGCCCGGTCACGTTCCACACGAACGCGGGGCGACCACAAAAATCGACGGCGACGGTCACGAGCACCTCGTCCATCGGCAGCGTCGCCCAGCCGTAGCGCGCGATGCCGGCGCGGTCGCCGAGCGCTTGCTCGAACGCGGTCCCGAGCACGAGGCCGATGTCTTCGACGGTGTGGTGCGCGTCGATCTCGATGTCGCCCGCGGCCTTGACGTCGAGGTCGAACACGCCGTGCTTCGCGAAGGCATCGAGCATGTGCGACAGGAACGGCACCGGCGTCGCGATGCTCCGCATGCCCGTTCCATCGAGGTCGAGCTCCAGTGAAATCTGGGTCTCCTTCGTGGAGCGTTCGATCCGTTTGCGACGTGCCACCTGGCTCCTTGTATCAGCCCGTTCGGGATCGCACAATCAAAGCAAATGATGAGTGCTCGCGGTGTAGCTTCGTCCCTGGTCTTGCTCGTGGCGTGTGGTGGCGGCGGCGACAAGAAGGTCAAAAAGCCGAGGCCGACGAAGCCCGAGGTCGAACAACCGGCGCACGAGACCGAGGCCTCACGCGAGGCCAAGCGCAAGGCGGAGCGGCTCGCGATCGTCCCCGCAGGATCGAACTGCCTCCCGACCTCGCTCAAGGAGCAAGGTGCGCCGCAGCTCGAGCTCGCCGGCGTCGGTGCCGATGCGATCCTGTGCGCGGTCGACACCGATCCGACGCGCCTGCTCGGCGCGGTCGGCTGCTGGAAGGTCGACCTCAAGAACATGGGGCCCGGCAGCGTGCCGATCCTCTATCAAGATGCGGTGCCGCAACCCGGCCACGACATCGCCGCGAAGGTCATCGACGGTTGCGCGCGTGGCTTCTGCTCGCCGGGCAAGAACGCGTCGGCCTCGATCGCGCACCTGTCGTGGAACTCCGATGGTTCGAAGGTCGCGATGCTGGTCGGCAGCGACGTCCATCTGTTCGACGCCGCCAGCAAGGCGCACGTCTCGACGTTCGGCATCGCCGGCGACAAGGGCGTCACCGGCACCCCGACCGCGCTCCACTTCGTCGCCGATTCGGTCGTCGTCGAAGGCGGTGACGACGCCGCGCCGGGTGCGTGGGTGTTCAAGCTCGATGGTTCGGCGACCGGCCAGATCATGGCGCTCGGTGGCAAGGTCGAGAAACCGCTGTCGCTGCGCAAGGGCTCGTTCTCGGTGCTCGACCCGATGAAGATCGCGATCGCCGATCACGGCATGGAGACGTTCACCGAATACACGATCGCGACCGGCCAGCGCACCAAGTCGGTGCGCAAGCCGCCGAAGCTGCCGTGCAAGCCGGCCGAGATCGAGGCCTACTGGGCCGACGGCGACAAGGTCACCGACAAGTGCAAGGACGCGCTCGCGAAGGCCGAAGGCCCGTGGGTCGGCGCGACCGCGGTGATGGGCTCGAAGAGCCTGTTGTTCGTGATGAAGGGCGACCGCCTCGGCGAGCTCGCCGTCGTCGATCCGAAGACGCTCGTCGAGACCAAGAAGGCGTTGAAGATGCCGTGGTGCGGCGGCGACACCGTCGGGGGTGATGCGCCGATGGAGCACAAGGCCGCGAAAGCCGAGAAGGATGACAACGCCGCGCCTCCGGCGAAGTCGTCGTCGCGCGGCGCCGTCAAGAAGGGCGGAGATCCCGAAGACGGCGGCGAGTAGTCAGCGACGAAGCGCTTGCATGCGCTCGCGGCTGGCTTGCACTTCGGACTGCGGCATCGCGCCGACGAGATCGAGCGACGCGCGCTGCTCCTTGCCGGTGTGCGCATCGCGCGCCTTGACCTGCAGGATGCCATTCGCGTCGAGCTGGAACGTCACCTCGATCGAGGTCTCGCCACGAGGGCGCGCGGGCAAGCCATCGAGCGTGAGGTCACCGATCACGACGTTGTTGTCGAGCCGGCGCGATTCGCCTTGGCAAACGATGATGCGCACGGTGTCCTGCGCATCGCGCGACGTGGTGAACAACTTGCGGATCTCCGTCGGCACGCGCGCGTTGCGGCGGATCAGCTCCTCGCAGTAGCCGGCGACGGTGCCGATGCCGAGCGCGCGCGGGGTGACGTCGAGGACGACCGGGGTGCGCGTCGAGAGCGGCTGTTGTTGGACCGGGTAGGTCTGCGGCGGCACGAACCCCGGCGCGGTCGAGCCCGGCGCTGCCATCGGTTGCGCGGTCGCGAAGCCGTGCGCGGTCGCGGCTGGCCCCATGCCGCGCGCGGTCGACGCAGCGGAGCTCGGCGGGCTCGGATCCAACATCATCGTCGTGGCTTGGGCGGCGATCGCCGACATCGCGGGACGCGTCGCGGGCTCGGGCGGCGGCGCCGGGAACGGTCGCGGTGGTGGCTTCGGCGGCTCGACGATCAACGTCGGCGAGGTCGGGGGAATCAGTGGAGGTAGCGGCGCGAGACCTGCGGGCGGCGAGGTCGCGGGGCGCGGCGCCGTGCGTGGCGGTGGCGGCGGTGGCGCTGCGAGGGTCGGCGAGGTCGTGGTCTGGCGCGGCGGCACCGTGATCGTCGGCCGCCCGGGTTGTTGATCGGTGGTGGTCCGCGGCTGCGTGATCGGCTGCTGCGACGTGAACTTCGGCTGCGTTGTTTTCGGCGGCGTTGCCGGAGGCGTGGCGGGTGGAGGCGCCGGCGGCGGCGTCAACGCGTCGGCGGATTCCCGCACCGAGATGCCGGTCTTGGTCATCCGCGCGAGCGGCACGGCGACCGGCGGCGGGGTCTTCTCTTCGAACCGATCGTGGTGCTGACCGCGCGCCGCGGGACGATCGTAGTCCGGAACTTCGGTCGTGACGGGCGTGCGCTTCTGCTGTTCGTAGCCGGCGGTCTGGCGCTTCGCGGGGCGCGCGTCGGGCGTCGCCGGGGTCGCGGGCAGCAGCGACAGGATGCTGTCCTCGTCGAACGGCACCTGCGGCACCGGGAAGTCGCTCTCGGGGTGCGTCGCCTGGGCGTCGGTGAAGTCCTCGGCGCTGATCGTCTCGCGCGTCGCGGTCGTGTTGCCGTCGTCGAGGAACTCCTGCGGCACCTTCTGCGCGCCGGTCACCTTCGACGGTGACTTGCGCTTGAGGATGCGCTCGAGCGACGTCGCTTGCAGCCCGGCGCCGATCGCGACCGCGTCCTCGGGCGACACGTCGGTGCGCGGTGCGCGCGCGAAGAACTTCGCCACCTGATCGCGGACGTACGGAATCTTCGTCGTGCCGCCGACCAGGATCACGTCGTCGATCCCGTCGACCGAGAGCCCGGCGTACGCGAGCGCTTCCTGGCACACCGGGAACGTGCGATCGATCAGATCGGCGACCTGGCCGACGAACTCGTCGCGCTTGATCTCGATCTGCAGATCGAGCGCCTTGCCGCGCGGTCCGTAGGCGATCTCGTCGATCCGCACGACGGCGCGCGACCGGCGCGACAGCTCGATCTTGGTCTGCTCCGCGACGGCGCGCAGCCGCATCATCGAGACCTCATTCGTGCGCAGATCGATCCGATTCTCGGCGAGGAACTTCTCGACCATGCGATCGACGAGGCGCTCGTCGAGGTCGTCGCCGCCGAGGAACGTATCGCCGGCGGTGCCGAGCACCTCGTAGACCTGGTCGTGCAGCTTCAGGATCGTGATGTCGAACGTGCCACCGCCGAAATCGAACACGGCGATCGTCTCGTTGAGGTTGCGCGTGTTGCCGTACGCGAGCGCGGCGGCCGTGGGCTCGTTGAGCACGCGCACGATCGTGAGCCCGGCGATCGCGCCGGCGGTCGCGGTCGCCGAGCGCTGCGCATCGTTGAAGCTCGCCGGGACCGTCACGACCGCGCGGTTGACCGGCACGCCGAGCTGCTGCGCGGCGATGTTGCGCACGTGATCGAGGACGATCGCCGAGACCTCGGGCACCGCGAACTCGCCACCGCGCGTGACCACCAGCGGCTGCTGGTTCGGACCCTCTTTGATCTCGAACGGCATGCGGCTCTTCGCGATCTGGACCTCGGGCGCGTTATACGTGCGGCCGATCAACCGTTTGATCGAGTAGATCGTGTTCTTGGGGTCGATGACCTTGCGCTGCTTCGCGGCCGCGCCGACCACGACGCCACCGTTCGGGTGGAACGACACCACCGACGGATGGATCTTGTAGCCCGCCTCGTCGGCCATCACCCGTACGCCACCGCCATCGTCGGCGTGAGCGACGACCGTGTTCGACGTACCGAGATCGATGCCTACGATCGGATCAGCCACAAGACTTCAGTCCATACCCAGGTTATCGCTCATCGCCGAGCCCCGCCAGGATCTGGTCGTACCAACGTTCGACCGAGCTCCGGAACGGCCACATCCACCCGTACGAAGGTCCCATGAATTGCTCGATGATGTGGGCGCGGTAAGACGCCCCTCGCGGCACGTCGGAACCCCAGACCTCGGCGGCGGCGCGGATCGTCTCCGCATAGGCCTCCCACTCGAAGCGGGCCCGGCAATACGCCAGGCCCATCGGCAGCGGCAGGAAGATGTAGAGCATGGCCATCACCGGCAGCGTCCATTTGCGAAACTGACGCAGATGAACGGCTTCGTGGCGGAGCGTCACGTAGCGGCGATCCGCCGACCACTCGTCCCAATCGCTGGTGACGTAGACCGTCTTACCGATCGTGGTCTGGTAATTGGCGAGGTAGTCGCGCATCTGGCCGAACGTCACGACGACGAGCACGCGATGAATCGCGCGATGCAGCCGCGAGCGGTCCTTGCGGACGATCCGAAAGCCCGGCAACTCCTCGCGGAGCGTGGCGACGAGGCGCTCGTAGCGATCCACCGCTGGATCGTATAGCGTGCCTGCCCGGTGGTCGATCTCGGCAAGCTCAATCCACCGCAGCGCGAGGCGGCAGGACATGGTGCCGGGCCGCTGCTGATCCTCGCCGGCGCGGGCTCGGGCAAGACCCGCGTGATCACGTTCCGGATCGCCCACCTGCTCGATCGAGGGGTGCCGCCCGAGGCGATCTGCGCGGTGACGTTCACGAACAAGGCGGCCGAGGAGATGCGCGAGCGCGTCGCGGCGCTCGTCAACAATCGAGCGGTCGCGAAGAAGCTGACGATCGGCACGTTCCATGCGCTCGGGCTGCAAGTGCTGCGCGCGGAGCGCAAGGCGCTCGGCGTGCCGCGCGGGTTCACGATCTACGACGGCTCGGACCAGCTCGGCCTGGTCCGCGAGGCGATGCGCTCGATCACCGACGGCGATCGCCGGCTCGACGCGAAGGCGATCCTGACGCGGATCTCGCTCGCGAAGAACGCGTTCATCGCGCCCGATGACTACGAGGGCAACCCGGCCGACGACTACGACGCGATGACCGTCCACGTGTTCCCGAAGTATCAGGAGCAACTGCGCTCGTGCGCGGCCTTCGACTTCGACGATCTGATCGTCGAGCCGGTGCGCCTCTGGGACAAGGATCCCGAGGCGCGCGGGCGGTGGAATTCGCGGTTCACGTACGTGATGGTCGACGAATTCCAGGACACCAACCGCGCGCAGTTGCGCATGGTGCAGACGCTGGTCGAGCTCCACAACAACCTGGTCGTCGTCGGCGATGACGACCAATCGATCTACTCGTGGCGCGGCGCTGATCCATCGAACATCCTCGACTTCGCGAAGCTGTTCGCGAACGCGAAGGTCGTGAAGCTCGAGCAGAACTACCGCTCGACCAAATCGATCCTCGCGGCGGCGAACACCGTGATCGCGAACAACAAGAACCGGCACGGCAAGACCCTGTGGTCCGAGCTCGGCGACGGCGAGCTGATCACCCACGCGGTCGCGGCGACGGCGGAGGTCGAGGCGCAGTGGATCGCGCGCGAGATCGTGACGCTCGTCAAAGCGGGCCGGCGGTTCAGCGATGTCGCGATCCTGTATCGCTCGAACATCCAGTCGAAGCTGCTCGAGGAAGAGCTGCGCACGCACGAGGTCCCGTACGTGATGTACGGCGGCCAGCAGTTCTACGAGCGCAAAGAGGTCAAGGACGTCATCGCGTATCTGCGGATCGCGGTGAGCGCGCGCGACGAGCTCGCGCTGCGCCGGATCATCAACTATCCGACGCGCGGTATCGGCGCACAGTCGATCGACAAGCTGGTCGCGGCCGCGCACACCGGCGGCGGCACGATGTGGGACGCGCTCGAGACCACCGAGGTCACCGGCCCGGCGCGCACCGGCATCGAGAAGCTCAAGACCGCCGTCGAGCGCCTGCGCCACGGGATCGAGAACGGCTTGAACCTCGTCGATTCGACGAAGGGCCTGATCGAGGACATCGGGCTGTACGATGACCTGCGGGCCGCCGCGCCGTCGATCAGCGCCGCGCAGCGTCGGATCGACAACGTGACCGGACTGCTCGGCTCGCTCCAGCGGTTCATGGACAAGGGCAAGGGCATCGACAAGCTCGCCGAATACCTGCGCCACCTGTCGCTCGATTCGTCCGACGACAAGCAGCCCGAAGAAGGCGATCGCGTCGTGCTGACGACGCTGCACGGCGCGAAGGGCCTCGAGTTTCCGGTGTGCTTCATGATCGGCCTCGAGGAAGAGCTGCTGCCGCACGCGCGCACGCTCAACCCGCAGGCGACCGACGTGATGGACGTCGATCACGCGACCGATGTCAGCGAGGAGCGCCGGCTGTGCTACGTCGGCATCACGCGCGCGCAGCGCAAGCTGTACCTGACGCGCGCCGCGACTCGGGTCAGCCGCGGCCGGATCATGCCGCGCACGCCCTCCAGGTTCTTGCTCGAGATCCCCGACGAGCTGCTGGAGATCCGCGACCTCGGCGAGGAGGCGCGGCAGAAGGTGCCGGAGAACGAGGTGCGGGACTTCTTCGCGAACTTTTCGTTCGATGACTAGCTTCGATCAGCGCGGTGACTTGGTCCCACGCGAGCTCGCGATCGAGACGGATCATCACCCAGCCCTTCGACCCCACGTACGGTGGAATCTTGTAGGGCTCGTGCGTGGCGTGCCGGATCGGGCGTGAGTATGTCGCACCCTGTCGCGCGAAATCGCCGCAACGGTCTGTCAGTCGCGTCGAGGCAGTTCACGACTCCGGATCCCGCAGATCGATGGTATGGCGATGCCATGAAACGGAATGCATTCCTGTGTGCAGTGCTCGTCGCCGCGTGCGGTGGCGCCAAGAAAGATCCTGCGCGCGAAGCCGAGCTCGGCTCGACGATTCACACGTCGAAGCCGGGCGAGATCCATGGCGCCGCGGTCAACGACACCGCGTCGAACGACCCGCACCTGAAGTTCCGCAAGAGCTACGTCGATCCGGGCGGCATGTGGATGCCGTCGCAGATGGCGCTGCAGCAGCACGTCGACAACTTCAAGAACATGGGCGTCAAGCTCGATGCGAAGGCGCTGTCGAATCCGCTCGCGGAGCCGCTCGCGGGCGTGGTGTCGCTCGGTGGTTGCTCGGCGACGTTCGTGTCGCCCGAGGGCTTGATCGTCACGAACCATCACTGCGTGCAGGGTGCGTTGCAGCTCAACTCGACGCCCGACAACAACCTCGTCGAGAACGGCTTCCTCGCGAAGACCAAGGCCGACGAGCCTTCGGCGGGGCCGGCGCAGCACGTGATGGTCGTCCAGTCCTACAAGGACGTCACCAAGGACATGCGCGACGGCCTCGAGCTCGTGAAGGATCCGGTCGCGCGCAAGGAAGAATACGAGAAGCGGCTCAAGGGGCTGATCTCCGCGTGCGAGAAGGATCGTCCGAGCGTGCGCTGCCAGGTCAGCGGCTTCTTCGGCGGCGGTGAGTACCAGCTGATCGAGATGCTCGAGATCAAGGACGTGCGGTTGGTCTACGTCCCGGCGCGCTCGGTCGGCGACTACGGCGGCGAAGTCGACAACTGGGAGTGGCCGCGCCACACCGGCGATTGGTCGTTCTATCGCGCGTACGTCGGCAAGGACGGTCAGCCGGCTGAATACTCGAAGGACAACGTTCCGTACCGGCCGAAGCACTACATCCACGTCACGACCGCAGGCCTCGAGCCCGGCGACTTCGTGATGGTGGCCGGCTTCCCCGGCACGACGTCGCGCACGTCGACGGCGGCGACCGCTCATCACGATCTCGAGTGGTACTACCCGTACATGGTGCAGTACCTCGACGAGCGCTACAAGCTCGCCGAAGCGCACCTCGGTGATGGCGGCGAGACCGCGATCAAAGCGACGACGATGAAGCAGGGCATGCAGAACTTCGTCGAGAAGTTCCAAGGAATCTTGGACGGGATGAAGAAGAACCCGGACCTGATGCCGCAGAAGGACGCGCTCGACAAGAAGACGCGCGCGTGGGCCGCGCAGCCGGGTCACGAGGCGTACAAGACCGCGATCGACAAGCTCGACGTGATCCAGGAGGAGCAGTTCCGGACGGCGCGCGTCGACTTCGACAAGCAGAACGCGCTCGTCGGATCGAAGCTGATGACGACGGCGATCTCGCTCACGCGGTGGGCCGAGGAGCGCGGTAAGAAGGATGCGGATCGCAAGCCGGGCTACCAGCAGCGCGACCTGGAGCGCGCGATCGGCGGCCAGAAGCAGTTCGTGAAGGCGTACGACGCGGTGCTCGATCGCGGCGGGTTCAAGCTCGCGCTGATGCGCGCGCTACAGATCGACGAAGCCGACCGGCCGTGGTTGGCCACGCTGCTCGGGCTCAAGAAGGGTGCGAAGATCGACGAGACGACGATCGATAAGACGCTCGACGCTTGGTACAAGCAGCCGGCACTGCTCGACGTCAAGCTCCGGCTCGAGCTGCTCGAGAAGGGCACGCCGGCACAGCTCAAGGCGTCGAAGGATCCGTTCGTCCAGGCCGCGCAGCGGGTCTGGCCGATCTACAAGGCCGACGAGAAGAAGCGCGACGCGCGCGCGGGAGAGCTGATGCTCGTCATGCCGCTGTACGTCGAGGCGATGAAGGAAGTGCTCGGCGGCGCGTTGCCGCCCGATGCGAACGGCACGCTGCGGATCACGTACGGCACCGTGAAGTCGTTGAAGCCGGAGTCGAAGGACCTCGCCGACGGGCCGTTCACGGTCGCGTCGCAGATCCTCGCGAAGGACACCGGCAAGGAGCCGTTCAACTCGCCGGCGAAGTTGCTCGCGGCGATCAAGGCGAAGAATTTCGGGCCGTATGCCGATCCGTTGCTCGGCGGCGATCTCCCGATCGACTTCGAATCGGATCTCGACATCACGAACGGCAACTCCGGGTCGTGCACGTTGAACGACAAGGGCGAGCTCGTCGGGCTCGCGTTCGACGGCAACAAGGAAGGCCTCGCGAGCGACGTCGTGTTCAACGGCGCGACGACGCGGACGATCCACGTCGATGCGCGCTACATGATCTGGACGATGGACACGCTCGACGGCGCCGACCACCTGATCACCGAGATGGGCCTCACGCCGAAGATGAAGTGAGGCGAGCGCGAGTGAGGCCGACGTAGCGTGCGTCGGCGTCGCCCGCGAGCCAGTTGCGACCGAGGCGTGCCGCGACGACCGCGGTCGTGCCCGAACCGACGAACGGATCGACGACGAGCTCACCGGGCTTGCTCGACGCGAGCACGAGCCGCTCGATCAGCGCCTCGGGCTTCTGCGTCAGGTGCGGGGTCTTCTCCGTCATCCCGTTGCAGATCACGGGGACCTCGATCACGTCGCGCGGCTTCGCACCGAGAGGGTGCGGTTCCCACTTGTCGCGCCGCACGCCGCGCCCGTACTGCGACGACACCGCCTGGACCCGCGTCGGATACTTCGTGGTGTGACCGTTGTACGGCACGCGCACCGCGTCGACATCGAGGCTGTGGTCGCGCCCGCGCAGGTGCAGGATCGATTCGTGCGAGCGGCCCCAGTCGCGGCCGAGGTTCGCCTTGTTCTTGTAGTACCAGATCAGCCAGCGACAGCCGTCGAAGCGCTTCGCGCTGCGCGCTTTGACCTCGGCGAGGATCTCGGAGAAGCCGCAGACGTAGGCCGAGCCATGCGGCGCGAGCACGCGCGCGACCTCGGCGAGCCACACGTCGCACCAATCGACGTAGACCTCGAGAGATTCGAACTCGTCCCAGGTGTCCTTGTCGATCGCATACGGCGGATCGGTGACGACGAGGTCGACCGACCGATCGGCGAGCGTGCCGAGCAGATGGAGCGCATCGCAGTGCCACAGCGCGCCGGAAGCGGTGGCGTGGGCACGAGTTGGACCTGCGCCCCGGAGGTCGCGCGGGACCGGAAGCTCGCGCGCGACGCGGGGCGGACGCTTGGGCACGCCGCATTCTATGTAAACTCGCGGGAGATGTCGTTCGTTCACGAGACCGCGGTGGTGGATCCAGGGGCGCACGTCGGCGCCGACACCAAGATCTGGCACTTCGCGCACGTCACGGCCGGCGCCTGGATCGGAGATCGCGGCTCGATCGGTCAGGGCTGCTACATCGGGCGGGTCCGGATCGGGCACGGCTGCCGGATCCAGAATCACGTCTCGGTGTTCGATGGGGTCACGCTCGAGGACGACGTGTTCCTCGGCCCTTCGTGCGTGTTCACGAACGTCACGCACCCGCGGGCGCACGTCGCTCGCAAGGAGGCGTTCGAGCACACGCTGGTCGGTCGGGGCGCGACGATCGGCGCCAACGCGACGATCCTGTGCGGCGTCACGATCGGCGAGTACGCGCTGATCGGCGCGGGTGCCGTGGTCACGACCGATGTCGCGCCGTTCGCGCTGATGGTCGGTACGCCGGCGCGCCGGATCGGCTGGGTGTGCCGCTGCGGCGAGACCCTGCCGGCCAATCGGGTGTGCACGCGCTGCGGCGACGCGATCGCTTAGTACCGCTTAGTACAGGATGCGCGTCTTGATGCTGGTCGACAGCTCGCCGACGGCGTGCTTGACGTCCTTGGAGACGTCGTTGTCGAGATCCATGATCAAGTAGCCGACGTCGGCATCGGTCGACAGCACCTGCGCTCGAATGTTCGCGTTGCGATCCGAGACGATCTTGTTGATGTCGCGGAGCACGCCGGGGACGTTGCGATGGATGTTGAGGATGCGATGCGTGTTCTTCGCGAGGCCGAGCTCGACCTGCGGAAAGTTCACGGCGCCGGTGGTCGCGCCCTGGTTGACGTACTTGAGCAGCGCCGACGAGACTTCCCTGCCGATCGCTTCTTGCGCCTCTTCGGTCGAACCGCCGATGTGCGGCGTGAGGATCACGTTCGGCAAGTTGCGCAGCGCGGTCTCGAAGCCGTCGCTGTTGCCCTCGGGCTCGCTCGGGTAGACGTCGACGGCGGCGCCGCCGAGGTGCCCGCTCTGCAGCGCCGCGGCGAGCGCCTCGATCTGCACGACCGTGCCGCGACTCGCGTTCAACAGGCACGCGCCGGGCTTCATCCGCGCGAGCTCGGCGTGGCCGATCATGTTCTGGGTCTGCGGCGTCTCCGGAACGTGCAGCGTGACGAAGTCCGACTCGGCGAGCAGGTCGTCGAGCTTCGCCATCGAGCGGTTGTTGCCCATCGGCAGCTTCGCCATGATGTCGTAGAACACCACGCGCATGCCGAACGCTTCGGCGAGCACGCCGATCTGGCTGCCGATGTGACCGTAGCCGACGATCCCGAGCGTGTGGCCGCGGACCTCGTGGCTGCCGATCGAGAGCTTGCGCCACTGGCCGGAGTGGACCTCGCGCAGGCGATCGCCGAGCTGGCGCGACAGCATCACGATCTCGGCGAGGATCAGCTCCGCGACCGAGCGCGTGTTCGAGAACGGCGCGTTGAATGCCGGCACGCCGCCGCGTCGCGAGCTCACGAGATCGATCTGGTTCGTGCCGATGCAGAACGCACCGACCGCGAGCAGGCGGCGACCTTCCTCGATCACCTTCTGCGTGATCTGCGTCTTGCTGCGAATCCCGAGCAGGTGAACGTCGCGGACCTTCGCGGCGAGCTCGGCCTCGGGGAGCGAGCCCTTGACGGTCTCGACCTGAAAGCCTTCGGCGGCGAACGCTTCCTTCGCGACCGGATGAATGTTCTCGAGCAGGAGGACCTTGATCGATGACTTCGGATACGACGTCTCGGCCATTGCGAGAGAACCTTAGCTGATAGAGTTCGCGGATGGCGAAGGCGAGGACCGAGAAGAAACCGCCGAAACAAAAGAAAGCGACCGCACCTCGCACGAAGAAGGTGAAGGCGGCTCCCGGCTCGGTCGGCCTCAGCGTCGACGAGATGGCCGGCGGCGCCAAGTCTGCGGAGATCACCAAGCTCGAGCGCCAGATCGAGGACGCGGGCGGCCACGTGCTCGCCTCGTATCGCGAGCCGCTCGGTGGCCACTGGGTCGCGCTCGCCGCACTCCCGATCGACAAGGTCAAACCGACCCCGTATCAGCGCGAGTTGTCGAAGGCCCACGCGGATCGACTCGCGTCGGTGATTCCGAAGGTCGGCCGGTTTCTCGATCCGGTGATCGCGGTCGCCGATGGCGACGGGTTCATCTCGCCGAACGGCATGCACCGGCTCGCCGCACTCGACACGCTCGGCGTTAGGTCGGTCGTCGCGCTCGTGATGCCCGAGCCCGAGATCGCATTTCGGATCCTGGCGCTCAACACCGAGAAGGCCCACAACCTCAAGGACAAGGCGCTCGAGGTCATCCGGATGGCGCGCGCGATCGCCGAGGACGGCAAGCGCAGCGAGACCGATGTCGCGTTCGAGCTCGAGTCCGCGTCGCTCGTGACGATCGGCGTCTGCTACGAGAAGAACTCGCGGTTCTCGGGTGGCGCGTACAACTCGGTGGTCTCGAAGTGCGAGTCGTTCGCGACCGTGCCGATGGCGAAGAGCCTCGTCCTGCGCGAGGCCCACGCCGACAAGTTGCTCGTGCTCGACGAGGCGGTCGGCGAGGCCGTCACCAAGCTCAAGGCGGCCGGCTTCAACAGCGGCTACCTGAAGCCGATCGTCGTCGCGCGCGTCAACCCGCTGCGCTTCGCGAAGCCGGGCAAGGACGAGAAGTCCGACTTCGACAAGACGATCGACAAGATGATCGACGGTGCGAAGAAGTTCGACCCCTCGAAGATCCGTGCGCAGGACGTCGCGATCGCGGCCGCGGTCGGCGGCAGCGAAGAAGGTTAGTAGAAGTAGTAGTGGATGCCGACGCCGCCGGCGGCGCCGACATTCTGACCCGTGATCGCGACGCGGCTGTCATCGACCGTGCCGATCACGAGACCGGCGGTCGCGCTGAGGGCGACGTTCGAGCTGAGGAACGCGCGAATCTGAAAGCCGGGCTCGAGGTACACGTCGGTGTTGCGCTGGTTCATGCCCATCGCGGCGACCGGCACGCTGTTGAAGCCGAGGCTCCCGCCAAGCCCGAAGTCGGCGAACGCGGAGTGATGCACGTGGTAGTAGAACTCGCCGGCGAGCTGGAACACGGTGTTGTTCGCGCCCGCAGGATCGTCGAAGCCGATCATCCCGCCGAGGTGGAACAGCCCGGCGTCGTAGACGACGGACAGGCCGCCGACGCCACTCATCTGGTACTCGGCACCGACACCGATCGATCCGGCTTGGCCACCGGCATTCGCCGCACCGGCGAAGCCGAGCACGACCATCAAGCAGCAGGGTATCGAAACGAGAAGGCTGGTCTTGGACATGCGCGGATGCTCCCCCGGGATGGATCGCGGATCAAGTGTTAGGCTCGCTGCGTGATCTCTCCCGAGCTCGAGCTGTCTCATCTCGATGCGCGGCAGTGGCGCAACGGATGGCGCTTGCTCGTGCCGCCACGGGTGCTCGATGCCCCATCCTGGGCGCTCGTCGTCGTCGATGGTGCGCCACCGAAATTGATCTCGGTCGTGATCGCGGGGCGCGGGCGGATCGATCACGTGACCGCCCCCCTCGCGAGCACCGAGCCGGCGGCGCTCGAGGCGTACGCGAAGAAGTTGCACGTCGCGTCGGTGATCGTCGTCGATCGCACGTTGATCGGCCAGCTCTCGACGGAGATCGAGGGCGCACTGCGGTTCGACATGGACGGCGTCGCGCAGGCCCTGGTCGCACTGCGCGCGCTGAAGAAGCACGCGGGTCGTGGCATCTGGACCGAGCCGCCGCTGCTCGACATGCTGCCGGCGCCCTCGTACGAGCCGATCCAGCGCACCCTCGATCTGCTCGTGCCCGATCGCAGCGCGTTGCTCGCGTACGTGATCGAGGACGATCGATCGCGCGTCCACACGTCGATCATCGCCACGAAAGACGATGGCGACTTCACCCGAGCGGCCACGCATCGCGCGATCGCGGATCTGGTCTCCGAGACCACGCTCGCGCGCGATTGGACGCAGCACTACAAGCGCGTGCTCGCCGCCGTCGAAGACCGCTTCGCGAAGCCGTCGATCGGCCTGTTCCTGGAACGCGCGACGCTGATCAAGATCCTCACCGGCCCGAGCGACCAGCTCGCGCGCGAGCTCAATGCCAAGCGCGTGGTGATCGATCCGGCACCGGCGTGGTTGCTCGGCCTGCTCGGTGGTGCGGCCGTCGCGGCGATGGCAGGGCGCGCCGCGTCGGCGCTCGCCCACATGCTGCCGCAGGCGACCCGCGATCGTGCGTCGGTGCTCGCCCACCGTGCGCAAACCGCGATGAGGGACTCCGGCGCGCACCCGTTCGCGCTCCTCGGCTTCGATCCGCTCGAGCTGTGGCAGCGCCTCAAGCACTACTACCGGCCCTAGTCTGGGACCGACTCGGGGCGGTTCGTACGTAGCCTGGCCGAACGGCCGGTGCGCGCAACGCGACCGCGCCAGCCATCTCGTCGACACACTCGGTGAGCTACACTGTACCCGCGTGCACATCTCGGTGTTTGATATCTTCAAGATCGGCGTCGGGCCTTCGAGCTCGCACACCGTCGGCCCGATGCGCGCCGCGAAGCGCTTCGTCGAGCGGCTCGAGGCCGATCACCAGCTCGAGCAAGTCACCGGCGTCAAGGTCGAGCTGTTCGGCAGCCTCGGGTTCACCGGCAAGGGCCACCGCAGCGATCGCGCGATCGTGCTCGGCCTCGAGGGCGACGAGCCCGCGACCTGCGACATCGATTCGGTCGAGCGCCGGATCGCCGCCGTCGCCCAGACCAAGCGGATCTCGCTGCTCGGCAAGCACGAGGTCGATCTCGATCCCGCGGACGCGCTGATCTTTCACCGCCGCGAGAAGCTGCCGCTCCACGCGAACGGCATGCGGTTCACCGCGTACGCGGGTGCCGCGACGCTGGTCGAGCGGATCTACTATTCGGTCGGCGGCGGCTTCGTCGTCGATCACACCGGCGCGCCCGCCGACGGCTCGACCCCGGCCGATCAGGTCAGCGTTCCGTATCCGTTCAACTCCGGCGACGAGCTGCTGAAGCTCTCGGTCGAGCACGGCATGAGCGTGTCGTCGCTGATGATGGAGAACGAGAAAGCGCACGCCGGCGAAGCCGAGATTCGCGCGCGCATCCTCACGATCTGGCACGCGATGGAAGAGTGCGTGAAGCGCGGCTGCGAACGCGAAGGCATCTTGCCGGGTGGCCTCAAGGTCAAGCGCCGCGCCGCCGGCCTGTTTCGCAAGCTCAAGGGCACCGGCGTCAGCGACCCGCTGGTGATCATGGATTGGGTCAACCTGTTCGCACTCGCGGTCAACGAAGAGAACGCCGCGGGCGGGCGCGTCGTCACCGCACCGACGAACGGCGCCGCCGGCATCATCCCCGCGGTGATCACGTACTACCGGCGGTTCTTACCGAACGCCGACGACGAAGGCACGATCCGGTTCTTGCTCACCGCCGCCGCGATCGGCGCGTTGTACAAGAAGAACGCCTCGATCAGCGGCGCCGAAGTCGGCTGCCAGGGCGAGGTCGGCGTCGCGTGCTCGATGGCCGCCGGCGCCCTCGCGGAGGTCATGGGCGGCACTCCGGCGCAGGTCGAGAACGCCGCCGAGATCGGGATGGAGCACAACCTCGGGCTGACGTGCGATCCGATCGGTGGGCTCGTTCAAGTGCCGTGCATCGAGCGCAACGCGATGGGCGCGGTCAAGGCGATCAACGCCGCGCGCCTCGCACTGCAGGGCGATGGCTCGCACAAGGTCTCGCTCGACAAGGTGATCAAGACGATGTGGCGGACCGGCGCCGACATGAGCAGCAAGTACAAAGAGACTGCGCGCGGCGGGCTCGCTGTGAACATCATCGAATGCTGATACGCTGAGTGAACGCATGGAAATCGTCGGGCTCGAGCCGCGGCGGAGTGACCTGGCACGCGGCATCTTGATCGCGCGCAGTGCGCGCCCGCTCGATGCGAAGTCGCAAGACGATCTGTGGGCTGCCCTCACGGCGGCCGGCGTGACCGAGCGGACCGAGGAAGAGACCTCCGATCACGCGGACGATCCGGATCGCCGGCTCCACGCCGCGCCGTGGTTGCCGCCGGCCAGCGACGAGCTCGCCGGGCAGAAAGCAGCGCTCGTCGCCGCCGGTGCGGTGTTCGACCTCGAGGCCGTGTGGTTCGTGAAGGTCGAGACCGGTGCCGACGGTGTCGCCTGGCTCGAGCTCGAGGCCGAGGCGCGTGAAGAAGCGGCGCGCCACCGCACCGATGACGAAGACGACGACGACGACGACGACGACGACGACGACGACGACGAGATTTCGGAGCAGGACATCCAGGTCCCGAGCAACGAGAACGCGCCGATCGCCGCCGAGGTGCTGTACGCCGCGCCCGACGCACCACCGGCGCCGCCCCCCGAGGCCGATGACGACGATGCCGACGAGGATGACGACGACCTCGATCTCGATCTCGACGTCCAGCTCGAGAGCCACTGGCGCAACGGCGCCCCGCCGTTCGAGCACTCGGTGTCGTTTCCGATCGAGCGCTATCCGGAGATCATCGACGAGTACGACTGGGAGAGCTTCGGCATCGCCGTCAAGCTCGCCGGCAGCGCCCTCGCCGGCGAAGAATCGGTGATCAACGCGTTCTTCGCGCTGTGGCTCTCGGTCTATCAGGACGAGCGCGCCGATGACTTCGAGCCGTTTCAACGCGCGGACGTCGTGCACGATCGCCGCCACCGCTCCGCGCTGATGTGGGTCGAGCGCTTCGCCGTCCCCGCGACCGCCGCCGATCAGGTTCACTTCTTGTTGTGGATCGCGGCCCGGCTCGACGAGATCCTGCCGATCGCGTGGGCGCGGTTCGACACCGTCGACGACACGCTCAAGGCGACCGCCACCGGTGACGAGGGCGAGCACGATCCGTTCGTCCTGGCGGGGAACCCGTTCGCCGATCGGTTTCGCCGGTCGGGCGAAGACACCGCGCTGACGTGGGCCGTCACGCAGAGCGCGTGGAGCCGTCGCGAGCTCGCCGGCATGCTGGTCGAGGTCGCGCTCGAGCACGATCCGGACGATCCGAAGGCGGCGCTCGTCGCCGAGCGGCTGTTGCGCCGCGCGATCTCGTTCGAGCCGAACTCCGATGCGGTCGGCTATCTCGCGATCGTGCTCGTGCGCCAGCATCGCTATCAGGAAGCCGTGACGCTCGCGACCGGTGCGCCGAGCCGCGACGTTCGGCTGCTCGTGATCGGCGAGATCGCGGAGCACGCGCCGGCCGAGCTCGAGCTCGCGTTCACGCTGCTCGATGAGGACACCGCGAAGCAGACGCCGCCCGACGATCTGGCCGAGCTCGTCGCCTCGATCGCGCGCCACGCGCCGGCGTCTTTGGACACGATGCTCGAGCGCCTGCCGAGCGACGTCGCACTCGTGCCGCACCTCTACAACGCGAGCTTCTCGGTCGATCGCCCGATGGCGCTGAAGATCCTGCGCCGCGTGATCGCGCTGCCCGAACCGGAGAAGGTCTCGGGTGAGGCGCGCACCGCGCTCGTGATGGCCTGGAACAACGCGTGTATCCACGCGCACGCGCTCGGTGACTACCGGCTCGCGGTCGAGCTCGCCGACGGTGGGCAGAAGTTCGCCGCCGAGAATCCGTACATCTATCACTCGGCGGCGTGCGCCTATGCGGCGGTCGGACAGATCGATCGCGCGATCGCGCAGGTCGCGCAGGCGATCGAGCACGAGTACGAGCACACCGAGAAGATGGAGACCGACACCGATCTGGCGCCGCTGCAATCGGATCCGCGGTTCGCGGCGCTGTTCGTCGAGTGGCGAGCGAAGCGCGCCGATCTCAACTAGGCCGCAGCACGGCGCCCGAAACCTCGACGGTGAGATCGCGCGTCGCTTCGTCGTAGTGCAGCCAGCACACCGGCGCGTAGGTCTCTTCGGCACCGAGCTGGATCTGCGGCCCCTCGACGGTCGGTGCGCCATTCACGAAGCGCAGGTTGCAGATCGCCTTCTTCTGGCAGTACTGGCAGGTGACCTTGACCTCTTCGATCCCATCGGCGAGCTCCATCAAGCGCTGCGCGCCCGGGAACAGCTTGGTCTTGAAGTCGGTGCGCAGGCCGTAACAGATCACGGGCACGCCCGGATCGACCGTGATTCGCCGCAGATCATCGATCACCGACGGCGGTAGGAACTGCGCTTCATCGACGAGCACGCAGTCGAGCCCGGCGAACTCGCGCGGATCGAGCTGGGTGTCGGCATCGACCATGAAGTCGGCCTCGGCCTCGAGGCCCGAGCGCGACGAGATCACACCAGCGCCGAACCGCGTATCGAGCCGCGGCTTCATCAACAGCACGCGCTTGCCTTGCTTGCGGTAGTTGTGCGCGACCGCGAGCAGGTTCATCGACTTCGCCGAATCCATCGTCCCGTAACGGAAGTAGAGCTTCGCCACGCGCCGAGACTTGATCAGCGGTCTGACACCTAAAACGCGTGGAGCGTGTGGGCGAGCCACAACGTCACAGCTCCGACCGCTCCCGCCGCAGGAATCGTGAAGATCCAGGCGTATACGATGCGGGTCGCGAGGCCCCAGCGGATCCCGCGGAGCTTGGTCACCGAGCCGACGCCGACGATCGCGCCGGTGATCGTGTGCGTGGTCGAGACCGGAATCCTCAGCGCCGTCGCGCCGAACAGCGTGATCGCGCCGGCGAGGTTCGCGCAGAACCCGCCGACCGGCTTCAACGCCGTGATGCCCATGCCCATCGTCTTGATGATGCGCTGGCCACCGATCAGCGTGCCGAACGCCATCGCCGAGTACGACGCGAGGATCACCCAGAACGGCACCGAGGTCGAGCTCGCGGGCATCACGCCGCCGGCCACCATCACGGCCCAGATCACGCCGATCGTCTTCTGCGCATCGTTGCCGCCGTGCCCGATCGAGTACGCCGCCGCCGAGAACAACTGGCCGATCCGGAACGTGCGGTCGACCTTGCGCGGCCGCATGTTGCGGAACAGCCACATCACGATGAACATGAACAGGCCACCGAGCACGAGCCCGATGATCGGCGCGAGCACGATGAAGTAGAGCGTCTTGAGTAAGTTTGCCTGGTCGAGCACCGAGAAGTTGCCGGCGTACGCGAGCGCCGCCCCCGAGAGCCCGCCGATCAGTGCGTGCGAGCTCGACGACGGCAGGCTCCACCACCACGTCAGGAGGTTCCACACGATCGCGCCGGTCAGGCCGCAGATCACGACCCACACGAACGCCGGGTCCGAGGCCTGGATCTTGACGATCTTCGCGATCGTATTCGCGACGCCCTCTCGGAAGATGAACAGCGCGACGAAGTTGAACACCGTCGCCCACAGCACCGCGAGCCGGGGCGACAGCACGCGCGTCGAGACGACGGTCGCGATCGAATTCGCCGCGTCGTGAAACCCGTTGATCACGTCGAACAGGATCGCGACCGCAACCGTGATCCAGACCAGCGTCGTGATCGCCATCTACGAATGCTCGAGGATGACGCCCTCGATGATATTCGCGACGTCCTCGCAGCGATCCGAAGCGCTCTCGAGGTTCTCGTAGATCTCTTTCCACTTGATGACGACGATCGGATCTTTCTCTTCCTTGAACAGCCGCGCGACCGAGCGGCGCAGGATCGCATCGGCCTCGTTCTCGAGCCGGCTGATATCGATGCACAGCTTGAGCGTCGCGTGCGTGTCCTTGAGATCGCGCAGGCCGCGGATCGCACCCTCGACCTGCTGCGCCGAGCGATGCAGCACGTCGGCGAGGTCACGCACGTCGTTCGTCATCGTCGTGATCTCGTAGAGCTCGATGCGCTCGGCGGCGGCCTCGACGTAGTCCATCACGTCGTCCATGCGCGTGATCAGCCGATGGATCTGATCGCGATCGATCGGCGTGATGAACGTCTTGTGCAGCGCCTCGACGCAGCGGTGCGTGATCGTATCGGTCTCGTGCTCGATGTCGGAGATCCGCCGGCACTTCGCGGGGATGTTCGCGGCGGTCGACACCATCGACAGGAACTCCTTGGTCCCTTCGATCGTGAGCGCGGCGTGCTCCTCGAAGAAGTCGAAAAAGCTGGTCTCCCGAGGTAACAGGCGGCCGAACATGTACCCAGACCTGTAACACGCCTGCGATCAGGGCGTCATGGGCGAATCGAAGTTCCCGTGATCGAGAAACCGCCTCACGCGCCACTGCGCTTCGGTCGCGTTCATGATCCAGGTGTGGGTGGCATCGACCTCGGCAAACGCCGCCATGCCGGTGAGCTTGGTCTCGTCGACGGCGACCGTACCGTCGTTCGCGACGCCGGTGGCAAATCGCCGCCCGACCGTCCAGCTCGTCACATTCGTGAACGCGCGATCGCGCGTCCCGGCGATCACGCCGAACGGTGCCGGCGGCGCGGGCCAGTGCGACGCATCCGCGAGCTCCGCACCGGCCGGGCCGTAGAACCAGCGAAACACCGGATTGGTCGCGAGACCGGCGGCGATGCGGCTGCCTTGATTCGGCGGTGCGAGCATCACGATGCGCTGCCAGTGCAAGCGCGGATCGTGAAGGTGGCGCACGACGACACCGCCCATCGAGTGCGTCACGGCAAACAGCGGACGGTCGCCGGCGCGCTCGACGAGCAGGTCGGTGAGCGCGGACGCGAGGTACGACAGCGAATGCTTGCGCGAGGGATACGTGTGCGACCACGTGTCGAAGTCGTGCGCGCGCAGATACGTGCTCATGCGCTCCATCGAGCCCCGGCCGCGCGCGAGTCCGTGGAGCAACACGACCAGCGGCTTCACGACACGTCCTTGTCGAGCTCCGAATCGAGGTCGGCGTCGCGTCGCGCCTTCGACGATTCCTCGGCGCGATCCGGATGATCCGCGGGGAACAGCGCGTCGACCTCGGCAGGCTTGACGGCGGTCACCGTCGCGACGACATTCGCGACGAGCTGCTCGCGTTCGCGGCGCAGCGCGACGACCTCGCGGCGAAACGCGAGCCGGCGGAACAGCACGCCGACGCCGCGGCGCACGAGCCGCAAGCGATCGAGCACGCGCAGCGTTGCCCAGCCGGAGATCGGGAGCAGGATCGCGAGGCCGATCGCCGTCCCGAGGTTGATCTTCCAGCCGACGATGGCGATCGCGATCGCGTAGCCGAGCAACACCAGCAACAGGCCGATCAGCAACTTCGTCGTCGCGACCACGTCCTTGCGCGGCGTCAGCTTGTCGCTCGCGAACCGCGCGAAGGCGAGCGGCGGCACGTGCAGCGGTGCGGCCGGCACGGTGAGCGGTAACCAGAACGCGACGAGCGTGAGGTGGCGCAGGATCCGCGCGGACACCGCGAGCTTCGACAGATCCTGCGCGAGCTCGCGATCGGTGATGCCGAGCTCGTCGAGGCTGTCCTGATAGTTGCGCACGCGGCGCATCAGCGCGATGACGCGCGGATCGGTCGCGACCTGCGCGTAGTAGGTGTTGAACCGCCGGCTGAGCTCGACGCGCTCCTCGATCGAGATCTCCTGCGGCTGATACAGCCGGCGGACGACATCGAGCGCGCGCACCGTGTCCCAGTCGGGCGCGTTGACGGTGAGCCGGCGCAGCGCCTCGCCGATCTCGCCGGTGACGATCCGCACCTGCTCGGGCGAGCTCTCGACCGCATCGGTGATCGTGAGCGCCGGGCCGTACTGGACGAGCACGCGGCTGCGAAACCGCTTCGGATGGATGAACGTGAGACCGCACGGCACGATCGTGATCGGCGTCTGCGTGCGATGCGCGGCGCCGAGGGCAAGCCGTGCCGCGCCGGTCTTCAACCGCGACAGGTGGGCCTCGTCGTGCGACAGCCCCTCGGGGAAGATCCCGATCGCGCCACCGTCGCCGAGCACGCCGAACATCGCGTCGAACGCCGCGTCGTTGTCGACCGGCGCCCCCGTACTCGCTTGCTTCGGCGCGCCATCGTGATCGTCGCGGCGCTTGATCGGGACCGCGCCGAGCCCGCGCAGCAGCTTCCGCATCAACCACCCGCTGAACAGCTGCTCCTTCGCGGCGAACTGGACCTTGCGACCGCACGTGGTGATGATCAGGATCGGATCGATCAGCGAGTTCGGATGATTGCCCGCGAACAACACCGGGCCGGTCGCCGGAACGTGCTCGAGGCCGACGACCTCGATCTGGCGAAAGAACACGCGCGTGATCGTCCGCAGAAACCACGCGAGGCACCGATAGAGCATCACGGTTCCGAGTGGAATTCGAGCCCGGCCGCCCGCAACCGGTTGACCAGCGCGCCCGCCATCGCCGTCGAGGGTGTCTGCACGCCGCCTTGCGACGCGAGCGGATCGAACGCGAGCGACATCGCCGCTTCGCCGAGCATCTTCGAGGTCGAGGCATACCCCGGATCGCCGTGCGGATCCGCGACGGTGTAGTCGAGCCGCTCCTTGCCGCGCGTCGCGACGAAGTGCACGGTCCAGTGCCCGCGCTGCCGCTGGGCCTCGCTCGGACCCTCACCGGACTTCGGTGCGCGCTTCTCGAGCTCCGCACGCAGCTTCGGAGAACGCAGCGCGAGCGCGAGGCCACCGAGCCCGGCGGTGATCCCCGCGGCCATCAACAGGCCCTTCGGACTGCGCGGCGTGGTCATCACCTCGCGATACACGAAGTCGTCGCCCCACGGGAATCCGGCGAGCGCGTGACCGCGCCGCACGACCCGCGAGTTGGTCGCCGCCATCACGAACGGCACGGTGAACGTCCCGACCTCGGCCTCCCAGCGCGGCAGCTTGTCGTCGGGCGCCGGCGGGCGCGCCGCATGCGGATCCGGATCGAGCCCGTACGGATTGCCGACGATGCGCCGGACCTCGCGATCCTCCATCGCATCGGCGAGCCCGAACATGCTGCCGACGGTGCCGCCGGAGAACCCTCCGCTCAACGCGCCGTAGTACGCGGTGACCTTGTGGGCGGGATGGCCGAAGCGCTCGATGAACTCCTGTTGGGTCGCCCACGTGCCGAGGTCGCTTGGAATCGAATCGAAGCCCGACGCGTGGACGATCCGCGCGCCGGTCTTTCGCGCGGTCTCGTGATGCGCATCGATCATCTCGCGCATCCAAGGGACCTCGCCGGTCAGATCGCAGTAGTGCGTGCCGGCGGCGGCGCACGCGGCGACGACCGCGCTGCCGTACTTCGCGTACGGCCCGACGGTCGTGCAGATCACCTTGGTTCGCCGCGCGAGCTCGTCGCACGCCTTCGGATCCATCGCGTCGATGATGATCGCCGGAGCATCGACGCCGACCGCGGCGAGCTTGTCGCGGTTGCGTCCCGCGATCGCCCACCTCATCGGATGGCGATGGAGGTACTGCGCGACGAGCTTGCCGGTGAATCCGGTTGCACCGAGGAGGACGAGATCGAATTCACGGGCCGTCAAGACGAGCATCGTAACGCCGTGGCGCTATAAAGGGTGGGTGTCGCCGTTCGTCGAGCGTTTGATCACCCGGCTACCAACGCGCGACGTTCGGCCACCCGCAGACGGTCGCAAGCGCGCGGCGGTGGCAGCGCTCGTCCACGACGATCCGAGCGGACCACGCGTGTTGTTGATGAAGCGCATCGATCGCGAGGGCGATCCGTGGTCCGGTCACATCTCGCTGCCGGGCGGAGGCTTTCACGTCAGCGATGGCGACTTGCTCGCGACCGCGATCCGCGAGACCGAGGAAGAGCTCGGCATCGATCTGCACGCCACGAAGGTGCTCGGCCCGCTGCCGCCGATCCAACCGCTGTCGACGGGCCCCCATGGCATCGAGGTCACGCCGTTCGCGTTCGTCACGTCCGTGGCGCTGCCGACGCACGTCGGTCCCGAGGCGCTGTCGGCGTTCTGGCTGCCCCTCGAGCTCGCGGGCGCGGGCACCTACGACGGCGAGTTCACGTACCCCGGCACCGATCGCAAGTTCCCGAGCTGGAACTACGAGGGCTTCACGATCTGGGGCATGACGTGGCGGATCCTGGGCGACTTGATCGCCGCCGGCAGACCGTAGCTACGACTCTTCCAGGAACATCCGCGGTTCGAGATCGACCGCACCGATCGCGGCGACCAAGCGTTCGAACGACTTGACCATCTCGCCACGCGCCTTGTCGGGCATCGCCGCGACGGCCTCGACGATCCGCGTCTGCGGCAGCACCGGCGAGCGCTTCACGACCCTCGCGCCAGCGGCGGTCAAGCGCAGCTCGGCGCGCCGGCGATCGGTCGGACTCGGCGTGCGCGCGACGAGCTTCTTCGCGACCAGCTTCGCGACCACGGTCGAGACCGAGCTCTGATCGGTCAACGTCCGACCGGCGAGCTCGGCGACCGAGCTCGCGGGCGCCGCCGCCAGCGAGTGCAGCACGAAGCGCTGGGCGGCGCCGAGATCGTGAGTGCCGCTCTCCGCGAGCCTGATCATGCGCACGATCCGGCGCAGTGCGTTCATCACGGCGACCGCGTCCGATGCATGGGATCCCATGGAATCGACGTTATAGCACGACGTTCGCGAAGCCCTTGCCCGGCTTCGCGAACAGGTAACCCTGCAACAGGTCGATGCCGGCATCGACGCACGCGGTGCGTTCGGCCTCGGTCTCGACCCCTTCGGCGATCACGCGGCTGCCGAGCTCGCGGCACATCGATGCGATCGCGCTGACGATCCGGCGCTTGTTGCCGTGGCGATCGAGATCGCGGATCAGCGACATGTCGAGCTTCACGATCTCGGGCTCGAGCGAGGCCAACGCGCCGAGCGCGGCATAGCCGGCGCCGAGGTCATCGACGGCGATCCGATAGCCGAGCCGGCGCAACATCGCGACCCGCGCCGAGCCGACCGCGGGATCGATGCTGGTGCGTTCGGTGATCTCGAGGACCACCCGCTTCGAGTGGGTCGCGAGCGCGGTCTGCGCCGAGTACAGCTCTTCATCGCTGAGCTCGAGACCATGGACGTTGACGAAGATCAGCGCGTTGCTCGGGGCCTCGGGGATCGCGGCGGCGACCGCGGCGCGCACGGTGCGTCCGATTTGCTGGATCCGATCGAGGCGCTCGCCGGTCGCGATGAAGATATCGGGACGGCGCAGCGATTCTTCCTCGGTGCGGAGCAGCGCTTCGTAGGCGTAGACCGAGTGCGTCGAGACCTCGACGATCGGCTGGAACGCCATCCACGATTGTTGGATCGCGTTGCCGAACCGGCCTTCGAGCGCGGCGCGGTTCGGAATCGTCTCGCCGTAGAGCTCGCGCGCGTACGATTCGGCGCGGCGCCGCATGCGTTGCACGCCGTGGACTCGCGCGGCGCGCGCGACCGCCGAAGCGAGCACGTCGTGATCGAACGGCTTGGTGATGTACGAGATCGCGCCCTGATCGATCGCCTTCACCGCACCGTGCAGCGACGGATCGCCGGTCATCAACAGGACGGGCAGATCGTCGTCGCGCTCGCGCAACGCGCGGACCAAGCCGAAGCCATCGAGCTCCGGCATGTTGACGTCGGACAGCACGCAATCGAACGGGGTCGGGGCGGTCTCGAGCTCGGCGATCGCGGCGCGGCCGTTGTCGGCGAGGACGACGGTCCAGCCTTCGGCGTTGAGCACGCGCGCGCACACCCTGCGGATCGCGACATCGTCATCGACGACGAGGACCCGTCCGAGGTGACCCTTCCCTCCACCGACGTCGGCCATGACTACCGTTGTGCGGGCGTGTGACGCGACGCGATCACGATCTCGAGCGCCGAGCGCAGCTTCGCGTCATCCCACGGTTTGGAGAAATAGCGATGCACGGAGCCTTCGTTGACCGCGCGCGCCGCGATGTCGAGATCGCGATTCGCGGTGACGAGGAACCGGATCGTATCCGGATACATCAGCTTCACGTGCGCGAGGAGATCGAGCCCATCGCTCTCGGTGCCCATCGAGAAATCCGAGACCAGAGCGTCGAACGTTCGGGTCTTCAGCACATCGAGCGCCTCGCGAGGCGAAGACGCTTCGATCACTTCGTGCCCGCGCAACGTGCGCCGCATCGCCGAGCGAATGTCTGGATCGTCATCACAAATCAAGATCGCAGCCACGAGATCACACTACCCTTTCTACGCGCGCCCGGGGAGGCGGAGTACGAAACTCGGACCGTCGGCGCGAGCCTCGTAGTCGATCCTTCCACCATGTGCTTCGGCCGCGAGCCGACAAAAGTAGAGGCCCATCCCGCGTTTCCCGCCCTTGCCCTGGACGTACTTGCCGAACAGCGTCTGGCGAATGTTCTCTGGGATCTGCGGTCCCGAATTCGAGACCCAGATCTCGACGGCACCATCGGCGGGCTCGGGCCACGGCCGCGCACCTAGCCGGATCGTGCCGCCATTTCCGCAGTACCGCGCCGCGTTACCGAACAGGTTGTGGAGCACCCGCTCGATCAGCGACGCGTCGAACCGACCCTCGAGCTCGGGCGCGCAGTCGACCTCGTAGGCGACACCGTGTGCGATCGACGTCGAGTGTACGGCGATCACCGAGTCGAGCAGCTCGCGCACGTTGGTTCGCGCGACGCTCGGCTTCACGGCGGCGTCTTCGAACCGCGCGATGTCGACAAAATTTGCGACCAACCCCGACATCCGGCGCACCGAGCGCAGGGTCGCGGCGATCGCATCGGTGACCTCGGCGTCGCCCTTTACGACATCGACCAGATACGCCAGGTTGTTGAGGGACACCGCGAGACCATTATTGAGATCGTGCGCGAGCAGCGCGCTGGCCTCCTGGCCGTAGACCAGCCGGCGTTCGGCGGCGTCCTTCTCGAGCCGGACGTGAACGAACGCCCGCAGTTGGCGCACCGCAGCCGTCACCCGGCGGCGGAGCTCGGTCATCGGTACGGGTTTGACGACGAAATCGTCGGCGCCGGCCTCGAACGCGTCGGAGCGGCGCTGCTCGTCGTCGTGGCCGGTCAGCACCATCACGTGGATCGTGTTGCCGAGGAGTTGCTTGAGCTGGCGGATCACGGCGAGCCCACCGATGTTCGGCATCTCGAGGTCGACGATCGCGACGTCGGGAGGCGTCGCGGCAGCTTGCACGATCGCGTGGGTAGCGTCGTTCGCGGTGTGGACCTGAAAGCCCGCGGTCGCGAGCCCGGCCGCCATCTGCCGACAGATCGCGACGTCGTCGTCGACCACGAGCAATCGAACCGCGCTCGGGAGCATCGCCGCCTCCGACACCGTGTCCCCGTCCACTGGCATCCCTATGGTAATATCATGTCGGGGATGGCGAGTAGCGAAGTCCGCGGAATCGATCCAAAGCGCCTCGCCGATGTCGTGCTCGCCGCTGCCGTGCGCTCGCAGGCCGAGACGGTTTATCTAGAACCGTCGTCGAGCGGCGACGAAATCTATACGTTCACGTTCGAGCGCGCGCACCAGACGATCACGACGGTGTCGGTCGAGGCGCTGGTCGGCGCGGCGACGATCGCGCGACTCGCCTACATCGCGAACCTCGATCTCGCGGCCACCAGTCAATCGAGCGCCGTCACGAAGGTTCGCTCCGGCGACCGTGAGGCCGACGTGGTGATCACGATCCGCCCGGGCACCGGGCTGCGCGCCGAGCTCGTCGTGATGCCGCAGCGAGGTGGGCGCGCCCGCACGGCCCCTCCGGTCGCGGCTGGGGCGATCGGCGACACGATCGGAAATTATCGCATCGTCGAGCCGCTCGGCGAGGGCGGCATGGGCACCGTGTACCGCGTCGAGCATGTCGCACTCGGCCGGGCCTACGCGCTGAAGGTGCTGCGCTCGCGCGTGTTCGAAAAAGATCCGACCGCCGGCCAGCGATTCTTGCGCGAGGCGCGAGCAGCAGCACGCGTGCGTCACGAGAACATCGGCGACGTGTTCGACTTCGGCCACCTCGCCGACGGCCGGCCGTACTTCGTGATGGAGCTGCTCGAGGGCGAGAGCCTCGCCGATCGCGTCGCGCGCGGTGCCCTGCAACCGGCGGAGGTCGTGACGATCGCGCGGCAGATGGCGTCGGCGCTCGCGACCGTCCACGATCACGGTGTCGTCCATGCCGATGTCACGCCGTCGAACGCGCTGATCGTCGGCGACGAACCACTGATGGTGAAGCTGATCGATTTCGGGCTCGCGGCGATCGCGGGCGAGTCGATCGCGGAGCTCGAGAGCGACTTCGTCCTCGGCACACCGTCGTATATTTCGCCGGAGCAACTCCGCGGGTTGCCTGCGACCGACCGTTCGGATCAATATGGACTCGGTGCCGTGTTGTTCGAGCTGATCGCAGGCAAGCCGCCGTACGCGCACAAGGACCTGCGCGAGCTGTGCATGATGCACATCCAGGCGCCGATCCCCGTCGTCGAGAGCCCGTACGGTCCGTTGCCGCCGAAGCTCGCCGACGTGATCACGACGTGTCTGCAGAAGTCCCCGCAGCAACGGTTTCCGAACATGCGCGCGATGCTCGCGTCGCTCGACGAGATCGATAAAGTCACGCGGCAACGCGGATGGAGAAAGTGGCTCGGATGACCAGGAAGTCGCTGGTGGTTTGCGTCGACGACGACGAAGAGATGCTGATGAGCGTCGCCCGCTCCTTGCGGCGCGAGCCCACGCTCGAGATCCGCACGACGCTCGAGCCCGATCAGGTGCTCGAGTGGATCGCGAAGGAAGATGTCGCGGTGCTGGTCTCGGACTACGAGATGCCGGCGATGACCGGCGCGCAGCTCGCGGGCAAGGCGCGGCGCCTGCGGCCCGAGACCGTGCGGATCTTGTTGACCGGCATGCGGTCGCTCGAGACCGTGATCGACGGCATTCACCAGGGCGAGATCTTTCGGTTCATCAACAAGCCGTTCCACGACAAGCAACTGCATCAAGCGGTGCTCGAGGGTGTGGCGCGGCACGAGGAGCTGTTGGCGCTCAGCGGTGACCGCGAACGTCGCGAGCGGCGTGATGCGCTGCGTGAAGCGCTCGAGCTCGAGTATCCGGGGATCTCGGCCGTACCACGCGCGAACGAGGTGATCGTGGTGACCTCGGATCCGTGGAACGACGCGATCGCGCTCGGCATCGCGGGCCTCGACCGAAAGCTCGAAGCGTGAGTACGCACGACGACGAGACCGGCAAGCCGTGTACGCGGCATCCCGATCCGACGCCGGTCAACATGCTGGCGCTCGCGCTGCTCGGCTCGCGGATGCCGAGCTTTCATCACGATGTCGCGTCGAAGCTGCAGAGCCTGATGATGTCGATCGACGAGCTCCAGGAGCTCGCGGAGGGTGTCGAGCTCCAGGCCGCGGCGGGTTCGGCGGCCACCGCGGTGCGCGAGTTGACCACGCTGTTCGCGACCAACCGCGCGCTCGCGAAAGCGCCGCAGCGCCGGCAGACGCCGATCGGCGAGCTGTTCGCGCGCGCGGCGGAGCGCGGTGGCGTGCGCACGACCGGCGAGCTGCCGCCGTGCACCGTCGAGGTCGCGCTGCCTTCGATCGCGCATGCGTGTGCCGTGATCCTCGATCTCGCGGCGGGACCGCTGTCGATGGGCCGCACGGCGGAGATCACCGGGCAGATCGACGGCACGACGCTGACCGTGATCGTGACGGGCCCGCCGAATGCGCCGCTCCCGAACAACGCGGGCGACGTGCTGGCGCTCGCGACGTTCGCGCTCGAGCGCGAGCAATGCTCGTTGCAGTGCAACGGCGACGGCTACGTGATCAAGCTGCCGCTGACGTCGTAGGCCTCGTGCATCAGCTCCGGGTTCGCGATGATCCGCGCGCGGAGGTCCGGCGCGGGTTGTGCGATCGGCAACCGCCGCATGTACTCGAGCTTCGGGCGCACCGCGCCGTTGAGCGCCGGCGGGAAGCGGCGGCGCGCGTACCAGGCGTAGAGCGTGGAGTTGAGCAGCGCGAGCACGAACGCGTCGTCGGTGGCGAGCGTCCACACGGTGGTGTCGGGGACCAGGCCGGTCGTATCGAGGCAGCACGCCGGCGCGGTCTGGATGTCCTGGTAGAACAGGCGCGGCGCTCGTGACTTCGCGAGCGCGCCGACCGGATCTTGGAGCTCGTACCATTTGTAGCGACCGGGCTTTCTGCCGGTGCCGGGCTCGAGCTCGGCGCGCATCGGCGCGAGGTAGCGAGCGATCGCGTCGGGGAGCTCGCCGCCGCGGTCCATGAGGAGCACGTAGCGCTCGCGGTACTCGGGTCGATAGGGCCGGATATCGCGGCCCTTGAGGAACGGGCGGAGCAGCGGTTCGCACGCGGGATCGTCGACGAGGATGCGGTCGCGGGTCGCGCGATCGATCACGAACGCGCGGTTGCAGCCGGTGACGACGCCGCGCGCGGGCGTCAGCGTGTCGCCGAGCGCGGGGAAGCGTTGCTCCCAGCGCTGGATCGTGGCGGCGTCGCGGGTCGAATCGCGATGCCACGGTTCGCCGCGCGCCGGGCGTGACGTCGTCGCGGGCGTCCCCGAGACGATGATCGGGAACGCGTCGTGATCGGGGAACGCGTCGGCGGCGACGTCGGTCAGCTCGATGTGGGCGTCGCGCTCGAGCAGCGTGCGCAGCGGCCGACCGTAGGCGGCGGTCAGCCACTTCTGCGGCACGACGACGCAGTAGCGACCACCCGCGCGGGTCAGCCGATGCGCGAGCTCGATGAAGTAGACGTAGAGATCGGCGACACCGTCGTAGCTCGCGAACGAACGCAGGGCGTGCTTGGTCGCCGACGACAGCTTCTCCTGCCGGATGTACGGCGGGTTGCCGAGCACGGCGTCGAACTGCGGCCACTCGAGCGCGAGCGCATCGCCGATCCGGAGGTGGTGCGCGAGCGTCGGCAGCGGAGCCCCGGCGAACGCTTCGAGCGCCGCGCGCGATGCGGCGACCGCGGCAGGATCGATGTCGGCGCCGTGGAGGCAGTGCGCGGCGATCACGCGCGCGGCGTCGCGGCCGCCGTGAGCAGCGGCGAGGTAGCGGACGATCTCGACGAGGAACGCGCCTTCGCCGATCGAGAAATCGCAGATCCGGAGCTGTTCGATCTGCGCCGGCGATCGACCGGCGACGAGCGGGGCGAGTGCGAGCTCGACCATCGGAGCGGTGACCTCGCGGGGCGTGTAGACCACGCCGAGCTTTGCCGTCGCGGTCATGTCGGCACCGGTCGGCGCGCCGCCTTCGGATCGATGAACGGCAAGATCACCACGAGGCTGAGCTGGATCACGGCGGCGGCCTGATAGACGCCGGGATTCGTGAACCACTCGGCCATGTCGGCGGCGAGCTTGTAGCCGGTGGTCGACGAGAAATTCGCGAGCGCCATGTAGATCGCGAACTGCGACGCCGCGATCGTCTTCCACGACACGTCCATGCACAGCGCGAACAGCGACACCGTCATCACGCCGATCAGCGCCGGCTCGATCCAACACAGCGAATAGACGAGCTCGCGGCTCGCCCAGTGCGGCTCGAGCAACGACCAGGTCAGGTAGAAGCCGGCGAGCAGCAGACTCGCGATCGCCGCGAGCCGACGGTGGCCGACGTAGTCCGCGATCAGGCCACCGCCCAGGGAGCCGAGCAGTCCCGCGATCAACGCGGGCCCGCTCGTCACCGAGACGTACTCGCTATCGCCCCAGCCGAGTTGCTGGGTGTAGAGCACGTTGCCGAACGCGCTCAGCATCGCGTTGCCGACGTTGGACACCAGCATCACGACGCCGACGAGGATCGCGGAGTGCACCGCGCGGCTGTTC
>JBDTJY010000100.1:0-44088 GCA_039935615.1 Kofleriaceae bacterium | reverse complement strand
TGGCTGATCACCCGCGATCTCGAGATCCAGCCCGACGACACGCTCGACGACATCATCGAGAGCCGGTTCGCCGACGCGCAGAATCCAGATCCGATCTTCCGCTCGGCCGGACTGCGCCAGCTGGTCGCGCTCGTCGTCAACGCGATCCTGTTCGCCGGATCCTCGCCCGCGTGGCCGGTCGTGGGATCGACACCCGCCAGCGCGAGTGCCGCTTCGACCAATCGTCCCACGTCGAGCCGTGCCCGGCCAACCCCACCGGACCGCACCGAGGAGCAAGTCTGGCACCTGCCCGGAAAGATCCCGATCCGGCAAGTCCGCGCACTACGGCAGCTCCAGCGCGATCGCGATCAGGGCGCGCTGTTCTCGCGCTTCATGGTCCGGGGCCACTGGCGGCGCGCATCCGACACCTGGCGTGATCGCAGCCCGCGCTGGATCGCGCCATACTGGAAAGGCCCTCTGCTCGGCGACATCGTCGAGCGCGACTACGCGCTGAAGCCGTGAATCGGCAAGGCGCCAGAAGCTTCGGCCCGATAGGATCGACCGATGGGGACATCGAGCAGCTCCCTGAACCGAGACGCTCGACCGCTGTTTACGTGCGCTTCGCCGCCTTCTTCGCACGGTCGGACCGCATGCGGTCCTCGATCGAAACAACTGCCTCGGGCCGGTCACGCCCGAACCGTTTGAGATACGTCTGCTCGATGAACTGCGGCAGTGGGACCTTCCACGGTTCCTGATCGTGGTTGTCGATCTTGCCCAGCTTGTTCGGGTTCATGCCGAGCTCGCGGGCCATCTGGACCTGGACGTGCGAGAGACCGTGCCGCTTACGCGCGGCGATCCAGTCGGCAAGGTTCTTCTTGGCCATGCTGCAACCTCGCCCCCAGATCTACCGCGGGAGCCGGTGTCACAGGGCTCGGCTACCACCATGGTCTTGCTGGACAAGCCATCTGACGGACTCTCGATGCGCGACCGACTCTCCCATCTGTCTTTCGACGAGGCATGCAGGATGCTCGGACCCGACGGGGGACGATTGTTGATCCGAGGCGGCCGGCTCGAGCTGTCCTCGCCAGACGATCTCCGGATCGACGACCATCAGGTCCGGGTCGCGTGGGAGCCGGGGCGAGCCGGGCTGACGTCGCGGATCTTCTTCGACCCTGGTACCCGCGGACGGTTGAAGGCGGAATGCAGCGGCTGCACGAGCGCGTGCGTCCACGTCGCCGGGCTGCTCTCGATCCTGCTCGAGCAGAAGACCGACCTCGGCCTCGCGGCTCCTCCGCCCGAGATCGCGAGGCCACGCGAGGAAGATGACCTCGTCGAGCAGGCGCTCGAAGAGCGGGCGAAGCGCGCGCAGACCGAGCGCATGAAGATCCAGTCCGCGGATCGGTCGAAGCCGTGGACCGACTACACGGTCACGAGCGCGGCCAGCGGCAAGACGTATCGCGTTGCACTGCGCGGCGAGACGCGGGGCGTGTCGTACTGCGCGTGCCCCGACTTCAGGACGAACACGCTCGGGACGTGCAAGCACATCATGAAGGTGCTGGCGCGGGCGACCAAGGCGTTCCCGGACCGCGTCCGCAAGAAGCCGTATCAGCGTCGGCGGATCACGGTCCACCTTCGCTACGAAGACCGGGTCTCGCTCGCGGTCGCCGTACCGCAGTGGCTCTCGGCGGAAGCGCACGCGATCGTGGCGCCGCTGCTCCGCAACCCGATCGAGCCGGCGGAGCTCGTTCGCCGCCTGAACCAACTGGAGCTGGGAGGCCACGCGTTCTTCGTCACGCCCGACGCCGAGGAGCTGATCCAGCGCAAGCTGCTGGCGGCGAGGCTCGGCACGCTCGTGGCGGAGATCCGGCGGGCGCCGGACACACATCCCCTCCGGACCACGCTGCTGCGTCAGCCGCTCCTGCCGTTCCAGCTCGACGGCATCGCGTTCGCCGCCGGCGCAGGCCGCGCGATCCTCGCGGACGAGATGGGCCTCGGCAAGACCATCCAGGGCGTCGGCGTCGCGGAGCTCCTCGCTCGCGAGGTCGAGGTTCGCAAGGTGCTCGTCGTCTGCCCGGCGTCGCTCAAGTCGCAATGGCGTGGCGAGATCCAGCGATTCTCCGGGCGCAGCACCGAGCTCGTCGCCGGACCGGCGCGCGACCGAGCATCGGCGTACGCGGGCGACGCCTTCTTCACGATCTGCAACTACGAGCAGGTCCTCAAGGACATCCTTCACATCGAGCAGACCCGCTGGGATTTGATCATTCTCGACGAAGGCCAACGGATCAAGAACTGGGAAGCGAAGACCACCCGCGTCGTCAAAGGGCTCGTCTCGCGGTTCGCGCTCGTGCTCTCCGGCACGCCGCTCGAGAACCGGATCGACGATCTCCACTCCGTCGTCGCGTTCGTCGATCCGCATCAGCTCGGGCCGAGCTTCCGCTTCTTGCACCGCCACCAGCGCCGCGACGAGGACGGCAAGCTGCTCGGCTTCAAGCAGCTCGACGACCTTCGCGCGCGGCTAAAGCCGATCTTGCTACGCCGCACGCGCGAATCCGTTCGGCTCGAGCTACCGGCTCGCACGGTCGAGATCGTGCGCATTCCGCCGACCAGCGAGCAGAAGGAGCTGCACGACGCGCACATGCAGACGGTCGCTCAGATCGTACGGAAGCCGTACCTCACCGAGATGGATCTGCTGCGCCTCCGCATGGCGCTGCTGATGTGTCGAATGGCCGCCGACAGTACCTTCCTGGTCGACAAGCAGAAGCCCGGCTGGTCGACGAAGCTGGAGCGGCTCGGAGAGCTGTTCGACGAGATCGCGGCCGAGCCGGATCGTAAGGTCCTCGTGTTCTCGGAGTGGACGACGATGCTCGATCTGATCGAGCCCCAGCTCGCGAAACGGAAGCTCGGCTTCGTACGGCTCGACGGCTCCGTTCCGCAGAAGAAGCGGCAGGCGCTCGTGTCGCAATTCCAGTCGGACGAGAAGACCCGGCTGTTCCTGACGACCAACGCCGGAAGTACCGGCCTGAATCTTCAGGCGGCGAACACGATCATCAACGTCGACTTGCCCTGGAACCCTGCCGTCCTCGAGCAACGTATCGCGCGCGCACACCGCATGGGCCAGACGAGGCCCGTGAGCGTGTTCGTCCTCGTGACCGAGCAGACGCTCGAAGAGAACCTGCTGACCACGCTGTCGTCCAAGCGGGAGCTGGCGATGGCGGCACTCGATCCCGATTCCCGGGTCCTCGACGTGGACGTTCGAACGCAGTCGGACGACATCAAAGCGAAGCTCGAGGTCCTCCTCGGAGCAAAGCCCGAGGCGCCCGTGGACGAGACGATGTTGGCCGCGGCCAATGATCGGCTGACCGCGGCAGGGAGCACGCTGGTGCGCGCGGCGTTCGACATCCTCGGGGAGATCGTGGGAGGGGGTGGACGAGACCACGCGATCGGGGACGCGTTGCGCTCGACGTTCGACGCGAAGATCGTCGCCGACGAGACCGGACAGCGGCGGCTGTCGTTCGCCATGCCGTCGCGCGAGACGCTCGCGACCCTCATGCGGGGATTGGCAGGCCTGCTGGGTGGCGGGCGCGAACAGGAGAAGCCACACCCAGACTCGTCGAGAGTGCCGAGCAACGCCAAGACCGTAGCGGTCAACTGAGCCAGTTCGCCGATCTGGCGAGCGCTGTAGCTCGCGTGTGACCGTGATGTACAGCCGTCGTCCATTCAGGAACGATGCTTCCCTCCCACCGCGACCGCCGATTTCAGGTCGGTATGCTCGAACGCCGATGCCATGCGATCGAGTTGTCGCGTCGTGATGCCTTTGGCCTTGCCGTAGGTCCTCCACGCCGCTACCGGCTTCGCGACGTCGCGCACGATCGCGTCGGCGTCTCGCTGCGTGAGGGCGAATGATGCCGTCACCGAGCGTGCGAGCTCGAGGGAGGCGGTCTGCTCGATCTCATCGATCGCGAGCGCATGCATGCGTGGCCGGACGTCCGTGGGCATCGGGTTGAGGTCGAAGGCGGGCGCGAGTCGCCATCCTCCTTCACCATGAAGGAAGCCGTGATTTCGGAGATGGTCGTCGGTGTTCGAGACGAGGATGTTGAACACGAGGCGTCTCCAGAGTTGAGCGAGATCGTTTCGAGGTGACGCTGCAACCTTGCGTATGGCCTCCGCGAGCTCGAGATAACTGCGCACTTCGCCATCACGTGCCGCGAGAGCGGTGAGCGCGGACATGTACGGGATCCGATGGGCTCCCTCTCGATCGAACCGCTGGACGATCAGCACCGGCTTGTTCAGCACGACAACCAGGCGCCGGGGCGGAGTGTTGAGACCTGCGTCCTCGGCGATCGCCAGGACGGCGGCCTCCCACCTCGTGATCGGCCATTCGTCGTCGCGCGAAGGAAACTTGGCGATCGCGAGCCGGCCATTCGCGTCGACGACCGACGCTTTGGGGCGCGCGCCGCCCAGCGACGTGCCGGGCGCGAGCAAGAGCGCGAGGTCGTCGGCAGTCTCCCGATCTTCTACGATGGCCGCGGTCGCGCGGAGAAGACGTGGCAGTTGAACCAGCGGCGGCACACGACTGCTGCTCGTTAGGAATTCGGCGCTTCCGCGTTTGCGAAATCGTAGTGCCCCCAGCCGTGTTTCATCGGAGACGAGCGTGACGAAGTCGATCGCGTGAAGAGCTCGTTGGGTCCGGCCCTCGGCCTTCGCGCGTGAGCGTTCGTGACGACGCAGCAGGGTCTGGCCCCAGCGGTCAGGTGCGCAGTCTGCGAAGACGTTGAACAGGCTGCGTTCTGTATGGAATTGACCACGGCCAAGGGGAAGCTCGGGGTCGAGCTCGAACGGCGCTGAATCGCCGAGCCAGCTGGGGTCGTACTCGAACGACGCTGTGTCATTTCCTCCGCGCGAACGCGTCCACAGCCGACCGACGCGCACGACCGGCGCCCCGCGAGCAAGGAACACATCGAGCTCGTGCTCCATTACTGCCTCGAACGAGCACGGATCCGCTTGGGAAGGTGCTCGTCTTCGAGCAACACACCGAGACGGTCGGTCGTGGGATCCACCAGCGCCGCGACTCGGTCGACCATACCCAACACGAACAGAACGCTCGCGTAGATCCCGAGCGACACGGACGGATCGCCGCGCTCCACTCGGCCCAAGGTCTTTCGCGCGATGAACGCTCGGTCCGCCATGATCGCCATCGAGATTCGCCGCCGGCGTCGCGCCGCAGACAGATCTTCTCCTAGTTTGGCCAGCGCTCGCTGGACCGAGGTGGGCAGCGCTTTGAGGGCGGGCGAGGTCTTCACAACGGGTTATATGGTACCCGTTATAGCTGCTGTGGCAACCTGTATGACCCGCAACGTCGAGACGCGGCGGCGAGACCGTCTGTCGCACGTAAGCGCGGACGATCGGACCTAGATCGACACGAGCTGATCGTCGACGCCGGCGACTCCATCGACCGCACGCACGAGGTCGGGCACGCGCACCAGGTCCTCGGCGCTGACACTGCCACGCAGCGTGACGCGATCGCGGCTGACCTCGACGGCGACGCCTTGCACACCGCCCAACGCGGCACGCACCCGCGCCTCGAGCTGCTGCTCGTCGGCGTCGAGGGCGCGAAAGCCCTCGTGCGCTTGCTTGACCTGCTCCGGCGACGGGCGCCAGCCCCCGTCGGGGTTGGGCACCGTGACGCGATTGATCTCGTCGTAGGTCTTCTTCGCCATGGCCGAACCGTACCTCGAATCTAGCGTTTGACCTCGAGCCGGCGCAGCGCACCCTGCGGCACGCGTGCGAGCGCGGCGTCGAGCAACGCGAGGTGCCAGCTGCTGAAGCGCGACGCATCGAGCTCGAGCTCATCGCCGCCGCGAAACCGCGCGGTATCGATCTCGACGTTCGGGATGCGCGTGCCGCGCACGGCCTCGATCCACTGATCGATCGAGCCGCCGAAATTCTCGAGCCGCAGGCGGTCGAGGCGCGACCCGATCGGTGCGTGGAGAAGCCACGCCAGGTCGGGCTCGTCGCAGGGATAGCCGTGGAGCTCGAGGTCGCGCAGCTTCGGCAGGCCGGGCGGAGCTTCGAGCACGACGCGCGCGTCGGGGGCGTAGCGCCACGAGTCGGCGTTACTCGCACGGTCGAGGAGCGGATACGTAGTCGCACGAATCGAGCACCGCGCGGACCGCCGGCGTCGGACAGCGCGTCGGCGTAGACCATCCGCGTGTGCAGCTCGGTCGGGTCCGCGTGGACCGCCGCGAGCAGCGCCTTCAGCGGGTTCACACGAACTTCGCGCAGTCGAGCGTCTGGCCGGTCTGCGTGCCCTCGACCGCCGCGACGTACGCGTTCGCCGCGCTGACCGCCGGCATGCCGTGCGTGGGATCCATCTTGAACAGGACCAACGTCTCGGTCAGCCACGGCGGACTGACGGCGTTGACGCGGATGCCACGCGGCGCATCGAACGCGGCACCGCGCACGAAGCCTTCGAGCCCCGCGTTGATCATCGAGATCGCCGCACCACCTGCCATCGGATTCTGCGCGAGCGTTCCCGTCGTGACCGTGACCGAGCCACCGTCGCGCAGGTACTTGACGGCGTGGCGGATCACCGCGACCTGACCGACGAGCTTGCTGCGCAGCGAGTAGGCGATGTCGTCGTCGGTGAGCTCGACGAGCGGCTTGAACGCACCACCGCCGCAACACGAGACGATCGCGTCGAGATCCTTCACGTTCGAGAGCAGCGTGTCGATCGTCGCGGGCTGTTCGATGTCGACCGCCGGCGAGCTCTTGCGATGCACGCCGATCACCTCGTGGCGCTTGGACAGGGCCTTGACGACTTCGGTGCCAATCGTTCCCGTGGAGCCGATCACGATGATCTTCATGCTGGTGTTGTACCGCGCCCTACGGCTCGTGGATCACTTGAGCGACAGCATGTAGGCGCGGAGGTCCGCGTGCGGAAAGTGCGCGAGGTAGGTCTTCGCCGTCGGGCGCGCATCACGACCGAGCGCGACGAGGACCTGCGCGCGCAGTCCCAACGCGCGTTCTTCGAGCGGCGAGCCGGCGGCATCGGACTTCGCCGCATCGAGCGACGCGAGCGCTGCCTGGTCGTCGTGGAGATCGTGATGGCGCAGATACGCCGCCGAATAGCCGGCTTCGCTGCGATCGATGCCGGTGAGCTCGTGCGCGGCACGGTCGTACGCGGTGGCGGCGTCGGCGGTGTGACCGAGCCCGCGCTGCGCATCGGCGACGACTTGCCACCACGCGGTGCGCGTCGCGGCGAGCTGCCGCCGTCGAGAGAAAGTGACAATCCGTCGTGCACGAACTGCGCGCACGACGTGGCAAACTGTCGTGATGCGGTGGCTCCTCGTCCTCGTCCTCGCAGCGTGCGGCGATCCAGCACCACCACGCGCGACCCCGCTCGCGTCCGACGGCACGCACCTGCGCGATGACCAGGGCCGGATCGCGCTGCTCCGCGGCGTCAACGCGCGGATCGACGGCGTGTTCGACGCCTCGTTCGGCGATGGCCGCGTCGCGCTCGAGCCGATTCCCCCGCTCACCACCGAGGACTGCCAGCGCATGCGCGCTCTCGGCCTGGATTTTCTGCGGCTGCCGATCAACTGGAGTGCGATCGAACCGACCGAGGGCAGCTACGACGAGGCGTATCTCGCGCGCGTCGATGCGGCGGTGCAGTGCGCCGCGGGCGCCGGCATCGTCGTGATGATCGATCTGCATCAAGACGCGTACTCGAAAGAGATCGGGGAAGACGGTGGACCGCTGTGGGCGATCCAACCGGCGCCGGTCGAGCTGCTGCAAGGCCCGCTCGAAGATCTCGGGACGCGCCGGACCTCGCCGCAAGTCACCGCGGCGTTCGACACGTTCTTCGATCGCGCCGATCCGGCCGGCGTCCGCGCGGCGTTCCTCGACGTGCTCGATCACGTCGCCACGCGATGGGCGACCGATCCGGCGGTGATCGGCTTCGAGATCTTCAACGAACCGCCGGTCGGTGATTCGCTCGTCACGCCGTTCTCCGTCGAGGCCGCCGCACGGGTCAGCACGGTCGCCCCGACCAAGCTCGTGATGTTCGAGCCGAGCGCGACCCGCAACCTGTTCGACTTCGCTCCCAGATCGCCGACGCCGTTTCCCACGCCGAACGCGGTCTACGCACCGCACATCTACACGTTCGTGTTCTATTCGGATTCGACCCAGCTCGCGAACCTCACGCCCGATGCGCTCGAACCGAGCGTCGAGGCGGCGCGCGCCGAAGCGACCGCGTGGGCGACGCCGCTCGTGATCGGCGAGTACGGCATCGGCCCGACGCAACCGAACGCGGACCTGTGGATGGGCGTGCAAGCGACGCTGCACGATCGCTACCTCGCGAGCGATGCGTTCTGGGTGTGGAAAGAGGAGAGCCAGGGTGCGTGGGGCGTGTTCGATTTCGCGAACGACGTGTGGACCGAGCGGCCGCGGGTCGTCGCGTGGATCTCGCGCATCCACGCCGCGCGGATCGCGGGCACCGTGACCGCGAACGAGTACGACGCGACCACCGGCGCGCTTCGGCTCGAGACCCACGACACCGGCGGTGTACCGCATTCGATCTACCTCCCGAACACCGCCGCGATCACGTGCAACGACGCGACCGTCACCGCGGCGCGCGACCCCGCGACCGGCCTCGTCGAGGTGCCGTGCGACGGCGTCCTCGTCGTGACGCCCTGAGGTACGATCTCGACGTGCGATTTGTCGTGCTCCTGCGACAAGGTGTTCGGCCTCTTCGAGGTGACGTCCGACGCGCGCCCCGACAGCGTGGTCATCGATGCGCCGGCGGATGCGCACGTGCCCGGCTGCGGGGATGGCTCGCGCGAGGCGATGCAGGGCGAGCTGAGGATCGCGGGCTGTGCCGGCGCGTGGACGACTCCTGGTCTTCCAGGATCCGGGCCGACCTCGGCAGGATGCGCTCTGCGACCCCGGCTGGCACGTCTGTCACGACGCCGGCGAAGCCACGATCGCGGGTGCGGGCTCGGGGTGCGCGACGATCGCGACCGCGCAGGGCAGCAGCGGAGCCGACGTGTGCAACGGGCTCGGTAACGATGACGTGTTTGCCGCGGCAACGGCATCGGCGCCGCCCTCCAGAACTGCGGCGCGTCGACGGCGAGCATCGGTACGTTGGTGCCGCAGGCGATGCTCGGCGCCTGGTCGGTCGGCACGCTGGGATCCGCGGAGCTCGAGAACGTGACCAAGGGTCCCGACAACGGCGGCGTGCTCTGCTGTGCCGACTAGCTGCGCGTCGACGACGTGTTAGGGTCCGAGCGTGCTCGACCGGATCCGCCAGCAGCTACGTCGAGCCAAGTGGCACGCGACGGATCTGGCGTGGTTCGCGAACTGGCGAGCGATCCGCGCGGCGACCACGCCGTTGGCGCGACCGATCTACGAAGCGGCGCGCGCGAAGGTCACGGCGAAGCGCACCGAGGTCGTGATCGCACGCGACGCGCTCGATCGATGGCTCGCGCACGCCGCGCCACCCGGCGTGCCGTTCGAGGCGGTGGTGTTGCCGGCGAGCGCGCTGAAAGACCGCTTCGGTGCCGCGCCGCTCGAGCGCCGGAGTCTGCACTTGAACGGCAAGTTGCGGATGACGCATCGCGCGCTGCCGAGCGAAGCGGTCGTCGTGCTGGTGCTGTTTTCGGATGTCGCCGCGGACTACTTCGTCGAGAGCATGGCGGCCGATGTCGCGGCGCACGTCAACGACGAGTACGGCGACGGCGTCGCGTTCGCGGACTCGCAGGCGAACGTGCCGGTGCTGCTGAAGGAATGCGCGACCGCCGCGGGGCTCGGCACGATCGGCAAGAACGCGCTGTTCTACTCGAACAAGTTCGGCTTCAACTGCAAGTTGAACGTCGTGTTCTTGAACGCACAGGTCGATCACTACGACGCCACGCCGACGAACACCGCGTGGAAGCTGCCGGATTGCACCACGTGCAACCTGTGCGTCGAGGCGTGCCCGGTCGGCGCGTTCGACAACTACGTGATCACGAAGACCGAGTCGTGCGACCGCCTGATCGCGACCGACTTCTTCGGCCCGCGACGCGATCACATGTGCCGCGCGTGCATCACGCGCTGCCCGGTCTCGAACGACGTGTTGAAGCTGCGCCGCAGCGAGGGGGTGCCGAAGCGCGTGTTCTGGGACAACGAGGCGCAGATGTCGATCGCAGCGGACTTGTTCATGTACAAGCCGTCGTTCGTGGTGTGGTTGATCCAGCGGTTCTATTATGGCTCCGGCTTGCCGGGCGCCGAGAGGACGAAGAAGAAGGGCTACGAGGAGGCGCTGTCGGCGGCGGGCAACGTCACGACGAGCGAGAAGACCCGCGACGGCTGGCGGTTGGCGGCGAAGAAGCGACCGTGATCGGGTGGGCCAAACGGACGGTGGGACTGCATCGCGAGCTCGCCGCGATCGCCGAGGTCGATCCACGCTATTGGTTGCTCGCCGGCGGCGTGGCGATCACCGAGCAGTGGGGGCACGGCGAAGCGGTGTATCTCGCGTGCGACGCCGAGCCGGATGCCGATACGTTCATGGCGTATCGCGCGCCGCGTCCACGCGATCTGGTGGCCGATGCGATCGTGCGCGCGAAGGCGGCGCGGACGGCGATCCTGGAGACCGATCGCGAGCTCCCGGATCAGGCGCTCGCGGTGACGATCGATCACGCGAGCAACGCCGCGACGCCGGCGAGCGCCCTCGACGTCGCCGCGTTCGCGATCGGTCGCTCGTGCGTGATCGCGCGGCTCGACGATCCAGCGCTCACCGCGCAGTTGACCGCGGTGCTCGGGGGTGGCGAACCGCGACGGTGGACCGGCGCGACACCGTTCGTGTGCATCTCCGTCGGCGACGAGCCGCTCGAGACCGCGCGGCACGGCCATCGCCGCGCGTGGACCGAACGCGGTGGCCCGTGGCTCGGGCTCGGTCGCGCGGGCGAGCTCGCCGTGGTGTCGACGTGTCACCTGATCATCGACGGCTACGGCCACGCGCGGATCGCGGCGCGGCTCGCCGAGCTCGTCACGAGCGAGCCGGCGACCAACGGTCACACCGCCGTAGCGCTCGCGCCGGTCGCCGGAGCGGTACCGCTCGCGATCGCGTGGCGCGAGATGCCCTCGCCGACGCCGAAAGCGATTCCGCTCGCGTACGACCTGGGCTGTCTGCTGCATCGTCACGCGGGCCGGCGCGACGCGCGGTTCTCGCCGACGTTCCAGATCCCGATCGCGCGCGGTGCGAAGGACGATCCGATGCGCCTGCGCCGCCGCGTGGTGTCGGCGACCGCGAGCGTGCGCTTCGTCGACGGGACCCCCGAGCCGTTTGCGATCTTCACGCAGCGCGTACGCGCGATGATCCTGCGCGAAGCCAACGCGAATGGCCTCGCCACGCGGCTGCTCGCCGCCGCGCGCGGTGCGCCCGTGCCGACCGCATGGAAGCGCAAGGGCATCAGCGCGAAGCGGCCGCGCTGGATGGAGGGCTTCGCCTCGATCATCGGCGGTCGCGCGTTGCTATCGCGGATCGTGATGGACGTCGCGATGCCGCCGATGTGCGCCGCCTCGTCGCCATCGCGGCTCGCGACCGACGCGGATCCGACCGGCGGTTGCGTGATCACGATCCTCGACGACGGTGCGCGCGCGGCGATCACGGTCGCGGGATCTGGCGTCGGTGCGGGGGCGTTGCTCGAAGAGCTGGTGGGGACGAGCGCAACGTACGGCGCAAGTGCCGTGATTCGTTGAGCCTCAAGGGGCAACTAACCGAGCTCGACGACCAGCACGTCGGGATCCGCGTTGAGTCGCAGCGCCACTTCGGTCGAGCCGACGCCACGGCTCACGATCAGCGTGCCGTTGTCGAGGTCGTAGCGACCGTGCGCGAACCGGCGTGACGCGGGACCCGGCACGAGGATCGGCACGCCGCCCGGTAGCGCGATGTGCCCGCCGTGGGTGTGACCGCACAGCGCGAGATCGAACTGCGAGTCGGCGAGATACAACATCGCCTCGGGCGCGTGGACGAGGAGGACGCGCACGGCATCGTCGTCGCGAAATGGCGGGTCGACCCGCGCGCCGGTCCACGGATCGTCGAGCCCGACGAGCGCGACCGGACCGAGCTCGACGCGTTCGTTGATCAGCACGCGTGCGCCGGCGCGTTCGAGCGACGCGGCGATCGCGGCGTCGTCGGCCCACAGATCGTGGTTGCCCATCACGGCGAAGATGCCGAGCGGCGGGCGCGGCAGTTGCGCGAGGCGGCGTTCGACCTCGCCGATGTGGTCGGCCGAGAGAAACACGTAGTCGCCGCCGAGCAACAACACATCCGGCTCGGCGGCGGCGAGCGCGGCGAACGCCTCGTCGAGCACGGTCGGATGCGTCGTCGGGCCGGCGTGCAGATCCGAGGCGAACGCGATCCGCATCGGCGCACCCGACCAGCGCGGCGGCGACAGCCGATGCTCGCGGACGCACACGGGGCGTTGCATGCCGAGTGCGTGGACCATGCGCGCGGGCCAGTCACCGCGATACGCCGTCGCGAGCGTCCATTCGACGACGTGACGAGCCCGCGTGTAGTGGGCACCTCGACCGCGAAGGGGCACGCCACCATGTACGTCATTTCGAGGCTTGCTGAATAGGTGGGGGTCGGCTATCTCGGCGCGTGACCGGTTTCTCGACCCTCTCGCTCGCGCCCGCGTGGCTGGCGAATCTCGATCAGCTCGAATACGTCGAGATGACGCCGATCCAGGAGCTCGCGCTGCCGGCGATGCTCGAGGGCCGCGACGTGCTCGGTCAAGCCGCGACCGGCACCGGCAAGACCGCGGCGTTCGGGCTCGCGCTGCTGCAGCGGATCACGCCGCGCAGTGGCCGGCCGGGCGCGCTCGTGTTGTGCCCGACGCGCGAGCTCGCCGCGCAGGTCGCCGGCGAGATTCGCCGGCTCGCGCGCCCGCTGCCGCACACGCGCGTGCTCACGCTCACCGGTGGTACGTCGATCCAGCGCGAGCGGATGTCGCTCGAGCATGGCGTCGATATCGTCGTCGGGACACCGGGGCGCGTCGAGGATCACCTGCGGCGTAATCGGCTCGACCTCGCCGGGATCCGGACGGTCGTCCTCGACGAAGCCGACACGATGCTCGCGATGGGCTTCTTCGACGCGGTCACGGCGATCCTGCGCGGCGTGCCGCCGGATCATCAGACGCTGATGTTCTCGGCGACGTTTCCCGAGTCGGTCAAGATGCTGACCACGAACTATCAGCGCGACGCGCTGCACGTGGTGACGCGCACCGACGACGTCCACGAGCGGATCACGCAGCTGGTCTACGACACCGACCATCGGATCGGCGCGCTGGTGCGCATCCTCGGCCACCACCGGCCCGAGTCCGCCGTGATCTTCTGCAATCACCGCGAGACCTGCGACGAGCTCGCGACCACGCTCGGTCACGCCGGCTACGCCGCGGTCGCGCTCCACGGCGGTATGGAGCAACACGATCGCAACACGGTGCTGCTGCTGCTCAAGAACGGCAGTCTGCGGGTCGTCGTCGCGACCGACGTCGCCGCGCGCGGCCTCGACATCGATGACCTCGGCATGGTCATCAACTACGATCTCCCGCGCGAGAACGACGTGTTCTTGCATCGCATCGGCCGCACCGCGCGCGCCGGCCGCAGTGGCGTCGCGGTCACGCTCGCCGGTCCTCGCGATGATCTGCGCCACACGCCGGTCGCCGACGTCCCGCGCTCGCCGATTCCCGCTCTCGAGGACGTCCGCCCGCCACCGGCCGCGATGACGACGATCGCCATCCAAGGTGGCCGCCACGATCGCCTGCGCCCCGGCGACATCGTCGGCGCCCTCACCACCGAGGTCCGCATCCCCGCGACCGAGATCGGCCAGATCACGATCAACGATCGGATCAGCTTCGTCGCGGTCGCCGCCGGTTCCGCGCAGCGTGCGCTCGCCGGCCTCGACGAGGGCAGGATCAAGAACAAGCGCTTCCGCGTCTACATCGTGAAGCCCCCGACGTAGGGACAGGGACGGTAACAAAAGACGAAACGTACCGTCGCGCAAGTTCGCGGAACTGCAAGCGACGCGAGGGACGGTAACAAAACTGGACCGGTGCGCCTTCCGCTCGTCGGGTGTTCGACCGCCGATGAGCTGCGCCGAGGTTCTCGCCGTGTCCGGTTTTGTTACCGTCCCTCGACGGTTCTGTAGTTTCGCGCGCTTGGACGAAGGTACGTTTCGTCTTTTGTTACCGTCCCCAATCAGGCGATCGCCGAGCACAACGTGCAGGTTTGCCACGCATGCGGCGCGTCGCGACGATGCGCATCCAAGACCGCACGCGAGATCTGCGCGAGCTCGCGGCGCACTTCGCGCCGGCGCCCGGCGACGCGCTCGATCTTCATGTGGTCGTACCTGGTCGTCTGATGGCGCATCCACGCGATCACCGCGGCCTGGGCACGCTCCTCGATCGGAATGCGTTGCGTGCGCGCGACCGTGCCGCTGCCGACGGGCGTGGCGTGCGCGGCGACCAGACCGGCGACGGTGCGCGCGAGCTCGTCGAACCGCGGCGCGAAGCGCAGGAAGTCGTAGACCTCCTGCTCGAAGTTGACGGCGTACGCCGCGTGCGTGCGCTCGCGACGCGCGCCGTCGGCGACCCGCTTCTTCGCGTACGCATCGGTCGAGCGCTCGGCATCCAGCGCCGCGCGCGCGGCCTCGATGTTTTCGCGCGGCGCCCACAAGCCCTTCGAGAATGCCTTGCGGCCCTTCTTCTCGATCACGACCCACGACGGGCCGGCGGCTTTCACGCGGCGCGTGAGGCCGGCATCGCCCGGCGGCAAGCACGCCCACGTGGGCGGCGGCGACAACCGGCGGCCATCGGGCGCAGCGAACACCCGTGGGTCGGGCGTAGGAGCGAGCGTCAACGACTCGGGCACGGCGCGACGTTGCCAAACTCCGCTGACAAAGTCGATCGTTGTCCGGTTTTGTAACCGTCCCTCGACGCCTCCGTAGTTTCGCGTGCTTGCACGACGGTACGTTTCGTCTTTTGTTACCGTCCCCTACTTCAGGGTGAGCTTGATGGGATCGAGATTGACTTTGTCGAGGCCGACGACGAACTCGTGATCCTTGCCGTCGAACGGGATCAACTTGCCGACCGGGAACGTGACGTAGAGGCGATTGACGAGCTGCTTCGCGATCGCGTCGAGCTGGGTGCCGACATCGGCGGCCGAGCTCGCGACCACGGGCGTCACGAGCTTGCTGACCGCGCCGGTCTTGGTGACGACGGCGAAGACCTGGATCTTCTGGGCGGCGGCCTGCTTCTTGAGGGCGTCGAACGGCGCCTTCGGATCCGAGTCGCTGCCATCGCCGACGATGATGACGACCTTGCGCGAACCCTGGACCTTGTCGAGCTCGGAGAGTGCGAGCGTCACCGCGGTCGCCAGCGATGCGCCCTTCTTGCCCTTGTAGTCCTTCGCGACGCCGAGCTGACGACCCTTGATCCGATCGAGCGGCCCCATCGCGACCTTGGTCTGGGTGTCCTGGGCGTACGCGATGATCGTGCCGAAGCTGTCGGGCGGGCAGGCCTTGGCGAGGCCGGTCGCATCGAGCGCTTTCTCGATGCTGGCGAGGTTCGGGGTCGCGAACGCTTCGTCGGCCTGGATCACGAACGCGATCACGATCGGGTCGGAGCTCTGCGAGTACGGACGCTGCTTGGTCGCGTTCATCGTCACGGTGCCGCTGGTCAGCGTGATCCGTGAGGCCTTCGGTGCGTTGATCAGCGCGGCGTCGATCGTCGGCGATTTGGGATCGTTGTGAGCGGTCAGCTCGGCCGTGGGCGCTGGGTCCGCGTAGGCCGAGGCGACGAGCAGACAAAGCGCGAGAGCGGTCTTCATCGGCTCACTCTATCGCGACCTCGACGAGCACGGGGTGCAACACGCGCACGACCTCAGTCGGAGCGAGCCGCACGAGAAAGCCGCGCGCACCACCGTTGATGTAGATCGCCGGCAGCTCCGCGATCGTGCGCTCCATGTAGATCGGCATCGCGCGCTTCAAGCCGAACGGCGACGTTCCACCGACCTGGTACCCGCTGTGGCGATCCGCGACCTCGGGCTTGCACGGCCCGACCGACTTGACGCCGATCGAGCGCGCGAGGTTCTTCGCCGAGACCTCGCGGTCACCGTGCATGACGATGCACAACGGCTTCGCCGATTCGTCCTCGAAGATCAGCGTCTTCACGACGGCGTGCTCGTCGACACCGAGCGCCGCCGCCGACGCCGCCGTCCCACCGTGCGCCTCCCACGGATACAGGAACGGCTCGAACGCGACCTTCGCCGCGCGCAGCGCACGCACCGCCATCGTGACCGGCGGTTTCACGACTGCGAGATCACCGCGACGATGCCCTGTTCTGCGAACGAGGCCTTCAACTTCTCGATGATCACGGCTTCGACTCTCGGCTCGAGATCGACGACCGCACCGACGACGTTGGCGACGAACCAACCCTTCTGCTGCTCGACGATCTCGTCGACGTTCGAAAGCTTGATGGTGATCATCCGCCGAGGGTCGCACGCGCCACCGCGCGGTGAAACCAGTGCACGCCGCGCTCTTGGTCGGGCGAGAACTTGCTGCGCGGCGCGAACCCGGAGCGCAGGCCGCGCGCGACTTGCGCGAGTGCATCGACGTCCTCGGCATCGACCTGCGAGCTCAACCACCGCCGGTCGCGTTCGGCGTGCTTCGCGCGATCGAGCGCGAGCTGGTACCACGTGAACCGCGTCGCGTCGGGGCGATCGGGGATCGGCGAGTACACGTTGACCGAGAGGCCCCACGGGTAGAAGTTGAGCGTGATGTTCGGGAAGATGAACCACCACAGCGCGAACACGCGGCGACCTTTCGGATCGGCGAGCCGATCGGGGAGCCACGCGGGATCGAAGCCGTCGGCCGGGTCGCGCGCGTAGACCCACTGCAACACCGAGTCGTCGTAGAGCTCGGTCGTGTAGCTGCCGAGGTCGACCGCATCGGCGAGGCCACCCGGCGCGCGATGGACGAAGCCGATGTGAAATTGATCGAGATAGTTCGCGGCGTGCTGCTTCCAGTTGCCGCCGACCTCGCGAATCTCCGCCGACATCCGCTCGGGGATCGCCGGTAGCTTCGCGAGCGATTCGTCGACGGGTGCGAGCACGCTCGCCAGCGGCCGCGCACCTGGATCGAAGTTGACCCACGTCAGCCGCCGCCACGCCTCGACCGGCAACGCGGTCAACGAATCGCACGCGCGCAGCGCCTTGGTGTCGAAGCCCTGCTGCGAGATCACGCGGCCGGCGCAATCGAAGCGCCGGCCATGCTGCCCGCACACCAGCGTCGGTCCGCGCGACGCGCCGAGTACGAGGGGAAACCACGCATGCGTGCACGTGTTCGGAAACGCGCGCAGCGCATCGTCGTCCCACGAGCGCTGCAGGAACAGCGGCCGATCGTTGACGGTGATCGGCACCCGCGACCCGCGCGGTGCGAGTTGTTCGTCGAGCGGCCGCGGATCGTCGCCGCGCTCGGACACCACCTGCCACGACTTCGAAAAGATCGTCGCGAGCTCGCGCTCGAGGAACGGGCGCGAGATGAACGCCTCGGCCGGCAGGCCCTCTGCGATGCGGATGTCTTCGTCGACGTGCCAGTCCACGCACGCAGCGTACGGGGACGGTTGCAACTAGCGCAACTTGCGCTGTGCAATGCCTCGAAATTCTTGAGGCGCGAGGGACGGAGGCAACGAACGACTCAGCGGCGAACGACGGAGTCCGCTCGACGAGCGCCGCAGGAGCACCGGGAACCGCGTAGCGAGGGCCGGGCGGAATGGGATGTCCCCTAGCAAGTTGCCTCCGTCCGCACCAAGCATCCCGCGGCGTTGCACAGCTCGAGTAGCGCTCGTTGCAGCCGTCCCTCGGCACACCGCTACAGCTCCGCCCGTACAGCTCCGAGAGAGGCAACGTCACGAACACGCTCCAGGGTCCGTTCGCGAGCCGCGCCTCGTTCGCGTCGCGCGTGCCCGTGCCCTGAGATCGATCGACCGGAGCGACCGGCTCGATCGGATCGAGCGGATCGGATCGGACCTGGAGTCCTTGGCCCCTTGGCGGTGAATCTCCGGGATCTGGCGCCGAGGCCTGCACGTGCTGGCCTCGCGCGGGACGTGCTCGAGCTATCGTGCCTCGACCAAGACGAACGAGACAGCGGCGAACGACGAAGCCCGCGCTAGCAAGTTGCCACCGTCCCTCGGGCACCCAAGGAACGCATCGTCCTCAACGATGCACGTAACAGGATCATCGCGAGCGAGGCGAGAGGCTTCGCCGGCAAGCATCTCGCGGCGTTGCACAGCTCAAGTAGCGCTAGTTGCAACCGTCCCCGGTAGCGAGAGCTCGAAGCGCGCACCTTCGCCGGGCCGACTGAAGACCTGGAGCAACCCATCATGGGCTTGCGCGATGCCCTTCGCGATCGCGAGCCCGAGTCCGGCGCCACCCTTGCGCGCACGCCCCGTCCAGTAGCGGTCGAAGACGTGTTGGATCTCGCCGGGCGGGATGCCGGGACCGTGATCGGAGACCGCGACGATCGCGTGGGGGGCGCGGCGCTCGATCGAGATCTCGACCGGCGTGCCGCGCGCGTGCTTGAGCGCGTTGCCGACGAGGTTGGCGAGCGCCTGGAGCAGCCGATCGCGATCGGCTTCGACGTAGATCGGCTCGTCGGGGGCGGTCACGGTGATCGTCGACTTCGCGTCGTGCGCGAGGAGCTCGAAGTCGGTCGCGGTCTGCTTCGCGACCGAGGTGAGGTTGACCCGGCCGAGGTTGAGCGAGAGCTTGCCGTTCTCGATCGCGCTCGCATCGAGGAGGTCCGAGATCAGGCGTTCGGCGCGCGCGCCGGCGCGATCGATCGCGGAGAGGTAGCGCTTCGCATCTTCGGTCGCGTCCTCGCGCAGCGCTTCGCTCGCGAGCGAGATCGCGTGGAGCGGGCCGCGCAAGTCGTGCGAGACGATCGCGAGGATCTCGTCGCGCGCGCGCGCGTCGGTGACCGCGGTCTCGAGCGAGCGGACGTTGTCGACCTCGGTGGCCGCGAGCCGGATCGCATTCTTGACGCGGAACGCGAGGCGGCGTGGCGAGTGGTCGGCCCTCGAGAAGAAATCGGTGACGCCGAAGTCGATCGCCTGCTGCAGGATCTCCTCGTCCTGGAGGCCACCGAGCCACAGGATCGGCACGCCGTTGCGATCACCGCGCAGCGACGTGACGATCACGAGCGCGCCCCGGTCCGGGAGCTCCTGGTCGATCAGCACGCAGTCGGCGGGCGCCGCGGCGAGGGCCGCGAACGCTTCGTCGGGCGTCGCCAGCTCGACGACATCTGCACCGAGTGTGCTCAGCTCGATCGCTCGCCGGATCCCGACCCGATGGATCGGATCGTGATCGACGACGAGCACTCGCAAACGATCGGTCATCCGATCGCGAGCTTACTCGAACTCGGCCGGATTGGTCGGCGGGCTAGACGGGGGACGCGGGCCGTTGCCATTCGAACCACTCGCGGAGTAGCCACTGTTGGTCTCGGCGCGCGGCGTCTCGCCCGTCCGCGGCTCCTCGAGCCGGCGGTACAGCGAGCGCCGATCGATGCCCAGGATGCGCGCGGCGTGGGTCTTGTTGCCACCGACCGCGGTGAGCACCTGACGAACGTAGCGCCGCTCCATCTCGTGCAGCGTGATCAGCTCGCCCGGGCTCTCGGTCGTGATCACGATCTTCGACGACTGGTGCTCCTGGATCTTCGACGGCAGATCGTCGACGGTGATCTCGTCGAGGCGGCACAGCGCGACCGCGCGCTCCATACAGTTCTCGAGCTCGCGGACGTTGCCCGGCCAGTCGTAATCCATCAACAGGCGCGCGGCGGGACCGCTGATGCCCTGGACGGCCTTCGTGGTGCGCCCCGAGATCCGCTTGAGGAAGAACTGCGCGAGCAGCAGGATGTCGCCGGCGCGAGCGCGCAGCGGCGGCACCGGAATCGCGACGACGTTGATCCGATAGAACAGATCCTCGCGGAACCGCTTCTCCTCGACCTCGGTCTCGAGATCGCGATTGGTCGCCGTGATCACGCGCGCCTCGAACGGCACCTCTTCGTCGCCGCCGACGGGGCGGACCTTGCGCTCTTGCAGCACGCGCAGCAGCTTGACCTGCATCTCGATCGGCATCTCGCCGATCTCGTCGAGGAAGATCGTGCCGGCGCCGGCCTGAACGAACAGCCCGGCGCGCGACCGCTTCGCATCCGTGAACGCGCCACGCACGTGACCGAACAGCTCGCTCTCGAGCAGCGGTGCCGGCATCGCCGCGCAGTTGACCGCGACGAACGGCTGGTCGCGACGCGGCGACAGGTTGTGCAGCGCACGCGCGACGAGCTCCTTACCGGTACCGGACTCGCCGGTGACCAGCACGGTCGCATCGCTATCGGAGACCCGGCGCACGAGCTCGACGGTCTCGCGAATCGCGGGACTCGAACCGGCGATGCCGTCGACCGAGAGATCGCTGTTCGCCGAGCGCAGGCGCTTGACCTCGCGGCGCAGCGACAAGTGCTCGACGGCGCGGCTCACCGAGATCGCGAGCGCATCGATCTTCACCGGCTTGGTGATGAAGTCGTACGCGCCGGCGCGAATCGCGGCGATCGCCGTCTCGAGGCCGCCTTGGCCGGTGAGCACGATCGGCAGCAGGTCGGGATGCCGCGAGCGCAGCTCCTGACACAGCTCGATGCCCGTCATGCCCGCCATCTGTACGTCGGTGACGACGACATCCGCGGGTGACAGACGCAGGTGCTCGAGTGCCGCCTGGCCAGAGGTGACGGATTCGACGTCGAAGCCACGCTTGCGCAGGCTGTCTCGCAACAGCAGCGCGGTGTCTTCCTCGTCGTCGACAATCAGGATGCTTCCGGTCACGTCGGACATCTCTACCTTTCTGCTGCCAGGGGAGAGGTTGGCAGCTTCGCTACACCGAGGCGTTTGAATTCTTTCTCGAGTCGCCGTAGGTCAACCTCGGGCAGCTCTTCTAGATCGACGAGGTTCGTACGAGCCTCGGTCACAGCGCGAATGAGCTCGTCGAGCTTCAGATGAAGCGCGCGGCTGTCGTGGTTCTGCGTGTTCTGGATCAGGAACACGATCAAGAACGTCACGATCGTGGTGCTCGTGTTGATCACGAGCTGCCACGTATCGGAGTAATGAAACATCGGCCCGCTCGCGAGCCAGATCACGACGCCCACCAACGCTACGACGAAGGCCCACGGCGCGCCGACGGCGCACGCGACCTTGCGGGACAGGCGGCGGAACGCCTCCACTAGAAGTCCTCGCCGTGGCTAGAAGGGTCTCGGGACATCGCTGAGTTGTCCAATACAAGCACGGTGCCAAGCGCAACTATGCGAAATCGTCACGCCGTGCCCTCACGACCGGGCGCCATGGCTCGGTGTGCGCAACTGCGCAGCACATCGAGGCTTCATGAGGCCCGCTCCCGCCGTAACCCCGCGAGACCCGATCGAGACTCGATCGAGCCCAGGTTGGTCTTTTCTGTGCAAAGCAACTCGTCATGCTGTCGACCAAGGACCAGCTGAAAGACGAGATCGAGATCAAGAGACACGCGCTGCTGAAGTCGTTCGCCGAGCTCAAGCGCGACACCCGCGCGGACGCGATCAGCGCTCGCGACAAAGTGAAGGCGAAACTCGACGAGCTCGAGCGGTATCTGAACATCGGCTGGGATCGGATCAACGCCGAGACCCAATCGAAGCTCGACCAGTGGCTGCATAAGGACTAGCTCACCACGGCAACCGGTAGCTCGCGTTCCACCCACTCGGGCAGGCTGCCATTTGACCCCCGCACTCGATCGCGGGTCCCGCCCGGTAACTCACCACCCCGAGTTACTGGGCGGTTTTTTTTTCGGGTCGCAGCGCGGTCATCATCGCGTTCGTCGCTTCGACCGCACCCGAACCGAGCTGCGCGATGTCCGGAGCATCGGGCTTCAGCGTGCCGATCAGGATCTTTCGCCACAGCCCGTGAAGTCGTTTCGGCATCGGCGCGGTGATCGGCGGATCGGCGAGCGGGATGTTCGCGATCCACGCGAGGTCATCGCCGAACACGTCGAGGGTCGCCGCGCTGCGCACGCCGATCGGTAAGAACCCGAACAGCGCCGGGCGATCGGCGGTCGCGACGGTCGCCGACAGCACCGCGAGATCCGCGGCGCCGAACCGGTGCTGCAACCCGAGCGCGCGCGCCGCCGCGGCGAGCCGACCACTCGCGGCTTCGTGCTCCGCGCGTTCGATCGCCAGCGCGAGCGCTTCGTCGGCCCCGAGCGCCGACGCGTAGTCCGCCGGCGGTTCGATCGGCGTGGCGCGGTCCGGAGGATCGCCGAGGAGCTGGAAGCCGCGACCCCGCGGCCGTGCGCGGGTCTCGTCGAGCCGGCCGAACGCGACCGCATCGGCGGCGACGATCTGATGCGCGCGCAACGCCTCGGCGGCGATCACGTCGGCGCGCTGCGGCGGCAGCAGCGGCGCCAGCGCGAGGTCCGGACGACTCCCTGCGACCGTGTGCTCGTATTGGAGTGCGAACCACGCGGGCGTGCGCGTCGCGATGAACGTGCCGGGCCCCGCTGGAACTTGATCGATCAGGTCCGCGACGAGGCGGCGCGGCGTGTCGCGCGGATCATCCGTGGCGACGCCCATCGCGACCGCGGCGATCAGCAGCGGCGCACCACACGCGAGCACGGCGGCGTCGCGCTTCCAGCCGGTGAGCTCGCTCACCACCATCCGCGCGATCGCCGCGGCGACGATCGACGCACCGATCGCGAACACCGCGAGCATCGCGATCCCGCTGCTACCCACGACGACCTCGTGGATCGCCACGATCGCCGCGACCGCCGCGACGAGCGGCGCCGACGCCAACTTGGTCACCGCGCCGAAGCTGATCCCGAGCAGCCCGGCACCGATCACGACCGCACCGGCGCCGCGTCCCGAAACCGCGACCGCCGCGGCGAGGCTCACGCGGACCCCTGGAAACGAGCCGAGCGCGTCGAACCACAGCACGACGATCAGCGCGCCGATCGCACCGACCGCGATCACGATCTCCGGCCGCCGCTGCTTCGATCGGCCAAGCCACACGGCTGCGCCGATTGTCAGCGCCACGCCCAGCCACGGTGCGCTGCCGATCACCAGCGCGCACATCGCAACCGTCGCGCGCACCGACGGCTGCTTTCGAATCACGAACGCGATCGCCCAGACCGTCCCACACGCGGCGAGGACCTCCGGGGTCGCGAGGGCTTCCCGAAATGGCGGCGCCACCACCAACAGCGCCGCGCCGATCAGGCCGGCCGCATTGCCGAGCAGCTCGCGGCCCGCGGCGACGACGCCGGCCAGCGTCAGGGCACCCAGCAGCGCCCCCAACAACTGCAGTCGAAACGCGGGTTCTCCGACGGGGATCAGCGCCGCGACCCCGGCGAACACGTCGTAGAGCGGCGCCCCCGCCGAGTGGTCCAGCCGGGCCGCGAGCACCGCCCGCGTCGAGGTCGCCGCCCAGCCGGCACCGCCACTCGCCGCCATGACCAAACTCACGAACGCGACCGCGACCACACCCGATTCGAGCTTGCGCGCGGCCATCGGGCCGAGGCTGCCACATTCACCGCCGATCACCCCGGTGCTGCGCCAACCGGAGTATGATTTTTCTCCGCGATGGCTCAGATCCGCTTGGTCGACACGTGGCTGCGAAGCCCGGCCGCGCATCCGACTCACTATCGCTCCGTGATGGTGCTCGCCGAGAAATGGGCCGAGCAGCGCGTGATGATGCGGGCCTACGCGCAGAGCCGCGATCAGACGATGCCGACGATCCTGCTCCACGGCGTCGAGCTGGCGATCGGCCCGGCGAGCCTCGACGTCAACGGACCGTGGGGGATCCACGTCGGCGACGGACCCGAGGGCGTCGAGTCGCGCGCGCAGGCCGTGAAGTTCGGCCTCGAGGATGCGGCGCGCCGGCTGGCCGGGTCGAAGGGCAATCCGCCGCGACTCGTCGACGAAGAATCGACGTTCGATCGCGAACCGACCGGCAACTGGTCGCCGGGCTCGCCGCGCGTGTTGCCGCGCGATACCCAGCGTCCGGCGTTCAATCCGAGCCCGCCGATGGTCGATTTCGTTACTCCCCAAGCTGCGGCGCGGGTCGGCCCCCAGGCCGCCACATTCATCCCGCAGATCCAGCCGGCGCAGCAGCTCGCGCAAGGCACCGCACCGCAGGCGAATAACTCGTCGGCGCCGTCGAATCCCGAGCTCCGGCTGACCCCGCTACCGCGCCGGCATGCGGCGAAGACCAAGCCGCCGCCGACCGGCGGGCGCACCGCGCTCGGCTATTCGTCGGGGTCCGGAGCCCAGTCAGCGATCGTCCGACTCGGCCTCGCGCCGCACGTCTCGGCGCACCTCGGCCGGCTCGCCGAACGGGTGGTGGCCCCCGAGTTTCACCTCGACGGCACCGAACGTCGTGTTTTGAATGCGCTGGGAGAGACCAGCGCCCTCGACGCGCACGCGATCGCGCAACTGCTCGGCGTCGCGGATTCGGTCACGTACATGGAAGAATTGCAGCGCAAGCTCGAGAAGTACGGGCTCGGCGACCTGGTCGAGCCAGGTGACCCCAGCGGCGGCGAACCGACGTATCGGATGAAGCGCTAATCAGGTGCTCCGACCGCGGGCCCTGTGGTAACCAGGCCTGCCATGCAGGTTCGTATCGAAGACGTCTCGCCCGTCGAGAAGAAGATGTTCGTGGAGATTCCGTGGGAGACGGTCAGCCAGAAGCTGGGTGACCACTACCGCGAGCTCGGCAAAGGTGTCGCGCTGAAGGGGTTCCGCAAGGGCAAGGTCCCGCGCCCCGTGCTCGAACAGGTCTACGGCTCGCGCGTGCAAGCCGAGGTCGCGTACGAGCTCGTGCGCGAGTCGTTCTTCCAGGCGAATCAAGAGCACAACCTCGCCGCGGTCGCCGAACCGCGCGTCGAAGAGGCCGACCCGATCAAGAAGGGCCAGCCGTTCAAGTTCGCCGCGATCATCGAAGTTCGCGGGGAAGTGACGCCGGTCAACTACAACGATCTGCCGATCGAGCGCCGTCGGCTCGCGATCCCGGAGTCGGCGGTCGAGGCCTCGCTCGAGCAGTTGAAGCGCGAGCACACCGAGCTCCGCCCGATCGAGGGCCGCGAGATCACGGCGGCCGGCGACATCGTCGGGCTGTCGATCACCGGCACGATCGGCGAGCACGAGATCAACCAGCCGCAGTTCGCGGTCGATCTCGACGACGCCGAGCGCGAGCCGCTCCCCGGGCTGCGCGAAGCGCTGATGGGCCTGCCGCTCGATACCAAGGACAAGCCGATCGAGCTCACGATCCCCGACGACGCGAAGGACGAATCGATCCGCGGTCGCAAGGCCGTGTTGAACGTCACGATCCTCGAGGCGCGCGCGAAAGAGGTGCCCTCGCTCGACGACGAATTCGCGAAGGACACCGGCAAGGCCGACACGCTCGACGGCCTCAAGGCCGCGCTCCGCAAGGAGCTCGAGGACAAAGAGCAAGAGACGATCGATCGCGAGGCGCGCGAGGCCGTGCTGCGCGAGGTGATCAAGAACAACCAGATTCCGGTCGCGTCGTCGCTCGTCGAGCGCTCGATCGAGATGCAGTACCAGCGGCTGCGCCAGATGCTCGGCATGAAGCCGGAGCGCGGCAACCCGGGCCTGACCGACGATCTCAAAGAGAAGATGCGGCCGGCCGGCGCGGATGAAGTCCGTGGCCAGCTCGTGCTCGAGGCGATCGCCGACAAGGAAGGCGTCACCGTCACCGACGAGGAGATGGCGAAGCACATCGAGGAGACCGCGAAGGGCCGCAACATGGCGCCCGCGAAGCTCCGCGCCGAGTGGCAACGCGATGGCCGCCTCGATAACGTCACGTACTCGCTGCGCCAGGACAAGGTGCTGAAGTATCTCGTCGACCACGCGAAGGTCACCGAGGTCGAGAAGCTGACCGAGCAGGGCACGCCGCTGCCGGAGAACCCCGAGCACGGCAACGAAGGCCACGTGCACGGGCCGGACTGCGATCACTGAGCAGGTCCCGGTGCGCCGGGTCTTGATCCAGTTCGCGCACCCGGTGCTCGAACGCTCGCGCGTCAATCGCCACTTGATCGAGGCGGTGAGCGCGCTCGACGGAGTGACGCTGAACGATCTCTACGAGGTCTATCCGGATCTCGCGATCGACGTGAAGCGCGAGCAAGCGCTGCTCGACGACCACGACGTGATCGTGTTCCAGCATCCGTTCTACTGGTACACGGGCCCGGCGATCCTGAAGGAGTGGCAGGACCTCGTGCTCGAGCACGGCTGGGCGTACGGCCAGGGCGGCGACCACCTCGAGGGCAAGCTCACGTTGAACGCGATCAGCGCCGGCGCCGCGAAGACCGCCTATCGCGCCGACGGCTACAACCGCTTCACGATCCGCCAACTGCTCGCGCCGTGGCAGCAGACCGCGCACCTGTGCGGGATGCACTACCTCGGGCCGTTCGTGGTGTTCGGCGCGTTGCAGATCGCCGAGCACAACGACATGCACGTGGCGGCGGATGCGTATCGCTCGCTGATCGAAGCGCTGCGCGACGATCGGCTCGATGTCGATCGCGCGAAGCTGAGCGAAGACCTGCAAGCCGAGCTGCCGGCGCTGCTCCGGCGGGACGTCGCGTGACCGACGACATCCTCGCGCAGGCGCTGACGTACCTGGTCGCGGCCGTCGTGTTCGTGCCGCTCTCGAAGCGGCTCGGCCTCGGCGCGGTGCTCGGCTACCTGATCGGCGGCGTCGTGATCGGCCCGTGGGTGATGGGCTTCGTCGGCGGTGAGGGCCATCACGTGATGCGGTTCGCCGAGTTCGGCGTCGTGATGATGCTGTTCGTCGTCGGCCTCGAGCTCCGGCCGGCGCTGCTCTGGCAGTTGCGGCGGCCGATTTTCGGGCTCGGTGGCATGCAGGTCGTGATGACGACCGCGGCGGTCACGGGCCTCGCGATCGCGCTCGGCCTGACGTGGAAGCCCGCGCTCGCGATCGGCATGATCTTCGCGATGTCGTCGACGGCGATCGTGCTCGCGAGCCTGACGGAGATGAACCTCCTCAAGACCAGCGGCGGGCAGTCGACGTTCTCGGTCCTGTTGTTCCAGGACGTCGCGGTGATCCCGGTGCTCGCGGTGTTCGCGCTGCTCGGCGTGTCGGGGACCATCGACGAGGTCACGAACGTCACGTCGAAGACCGGGCGCCCGGGCTGGCTGTCGGCCCTGTTCGTGATCGGCGCGGTGCTGCTCGTCGTCGTGATCGGCCGGTACTTGGTGCGGCCGCTGTTCCGGTTTCTCGCCGGTGCGCAGCTCCGCGAATCGTTCACCGCCGCGGCGCTGATGATCGTCGTCGGCATCGCGTTCCTGATGGAATCGGTCGGGCTGTCGCCGGCCCTCGGCACGTTCCTCGCCGGGGTGCTGCTCGCCGATAGCGAGTATCGCCACGAGCTCGAGACCGATATCGAGCCGTTCAAGGGGCTGTTGCTCGGCCTGTTCTTCATCTCGGTCGGCGCGCAGATCGACTTCGGGCTGGTCGCGAGTCGGCCGCTGCAGATCGTCGCGATCGTGCTCGGCACGATGATGCTGAAGCTGATCATCATGCACGTGCTCGGGCGGATGTTCGGCCTCGATCGCCCGGCGCGCTGGCTGCTCGCGATCTCGCTCGCGCAGATCGGCGAGTTCGCGTTCGTCCTGCTGTCGTTCGCGGTGCAGGAGCGGATCTTCGACGCGAACCTCGCGGGCATGTTGACCGCGTGCGTCGCGATCTCGATGGTGCTGACGCCGCCCGCGTTCATCCTGCTCGAGCGGTTCGTGCTGCCGCGCGTGACCGACGACGAGGCCGACCAGCGTCCGCAGGACGAGATCGAATTCGCCGACACGCCCGTCGTGATCGCGGGCTACGGCCGGTTCGGCCAGATGGTCGGTCGGATCCTGCGCGCGAACGGCATCCCGCTGACGATCCTCGATCTCGATCCCGAGATGGTCGACCTCCTCGGCCGGCTCGACATCAAGGTCTACTACGGCGATGCGTCGCGCGTCGATCTACTCCACGCGGCCGGCTGCGCGAAGGCGAAGCTGTTCGTGCTCGCGGTCGACGGTAAAGAGGCTGCGACCGAGATCGCGCGCGCGGTGCGCGAGAACTTTCCCAAGCTCGAGATCCTCGCGCGCTGTCGCGATCGCCCGCACTACTGGGAGCTGCGCTCGCTCGGCGTCAAGCGGGTGTTTCGCGAGACGTTCGGCTCGGCCTACGAGACCGGCATCTGCGCGTTGCAATCGCTCGGCTATCGCGCGCACACCGCGTTGCGGCTCGCGCGCAAGTGGCGCGATCACGAGGAGTCGGTGCTCGAAGAGCTCGGCGACGTCTGGGGCTCGGGCGATCGCGACAGCTTCCTCGCGCGCACGCGCAACGCGATGGCCGAGGCCGAGCGGTTGATGCGCGCCGAAGATCCGCGCGTGTTCGTGGCGCGCGATGCCGGCTGGGACAACGAATCGCTGCGCGCCGATCCAGTACCCGACGAAGCCGCCGCCGCCGACAAGTCTAGTTCGCGCAGTTGACGAGCGGCGCGAGCGGTGCGAAGTCGTAGCCGTCGCCGGGCGTCTGCGCGTCGGCATCGGTGAGCGCCTGCGACAAGGCGTCGTGGATCTGGGTCGACGTCTGGTCGAGCTTGCTCGCGGTGCTCGCGGTCGCGGCGCACAAGAACTTAGCACCGCCGCAGATGTCGACGGCTTCGCAGCCGGGCGCGACGGGACCCGCCGCGGCGAGCGTGGCATCGCCGTAGAGCACCGTGCCGCCGACTATCACGAGCCGCACGTCTTTGGGGCGCGCGGCGACGATCGCGTCGAACGGATGCGCGACGTCGCCGGCGTAGACCGAGAGGTCGGCGAGATACCCGGGCGCGAGCGTGCCGAGCTTGTCGCCGAGCGCGAGCACCTGGGCGCCGTGCGACGTGGCCATCGTGACGAGATCCTGGGTGGTCAGACGATTCGCCCAATGATCGTTGTCCCACTGATCGGCGAACCGCATCTCGGCGAGCAGGTTCTCGCTGCCGCTGATCGACCAATCGGGTGCGAGCGCGACCGTGACGCCAGCGTCGAGCGCGGTCGGAATGTCGGCGGTCGCGCCGTAGAGCACGACGTTCGATTTCGGCGACCACGTCAGCTTCATCCCGGCCGTGGCCATCGCGGTGAGCTCCGTCGCGGTGAACGCCGTGCCGTGCGTGATCGCGGTCTGCGGCGCGTAGAGGCAATTGTTGGGCGTGGTCGTCGTGCCGAGCGTCGCGAACTCGTTGAGTGCTTTCTGATCGATGCCCTCGCCGACGTGGACGAGGAATGCGGTGGTCTTGCCGGTGCCGAAGTTCGTGCACACGGTGCTGCCGCTCGACGGTGGGAAGGTCGCGCTGGTCTGGATCTTGTCCTGGCCGAGCCCGTTCTGCGAGACATCGACGGAGCGCGCGAGCGAGCCGAAGCACGCGCTGCTCGTGCCGGGCAAGCCGACGATGCTCGTCGTGCCGGCGATCAACCCCTTGAGCTCGCCCCACTTGTCGGCTTCGCAGCGCAAGCTGCCGGCCGCCGTGCCGTACGCCGTGTTCGCACACCACGCCGGTTTGCCCTGCGAGTCGTTGACGAGGCACTGCTTGACGTCGAGCATCGCGAGGTACTTCGCATCGCTCGGCCACTGATCGTGATCCATGTACAGCGCGGGCGGCGACCAATCTGTTTCGTCGAACATGTCGAACAGGATGTGATTGTGCGTGTCGACGAGCCCTGGTGCGATCACACCCTTGGTGTCGATGATCGTCGCGCCGGTGGCCGCGGGGAATTGCGAGCACACGCCGGCGGTATCGACACACGTGATCGTGTCGCCTTCGACGAGCACCGCACCGACGAACGCGACGTCGGGCGTGACGACGGTGCCGAGCAGCAGGATCCGATCGGGCGCACCCACGACGATCGTCGGCGTGCCTTCATCGGGCCCCGCATCGGGCATCGCGTCCGGCGCTCCATCGATCACTGACGCATCGTCAGAAGTTCCGCTATCCGGCGAGATTCCCGACGGTTGACCGCACCCGGCGACCAGCACCACTACAGCGGCGAGTCGGGCGCCCATTATTGGCAACGCTAACAGAAACCGGCTTTACTCGAGCGCTAGATTACTGCCATGGAGACCGACGCGACGCAGCCAGGCATGAGCGGGCCCCACCCGACGATGGCGGAGCTGCGCGATCCGAGCGTCCCCCACATCCACGACCACCTGGCGGGGTGCGACATGTGTAGGTCTGTGGTCGCGGCCACCGATGACAACGACCCGCCGATTCCGCTCGAGCTGCCCAAGGGCTTGGTCAGCGAGGACGCCTTCCGGTGGCCCGGCGATCCGATCGCGCGAGGCGGGATGGCGCAGATCTTCGCGGGCGATGACAAGCGGCTCGGCCGCACCGTGATCCTGAAGGCGCCGCGCGACGACGAGAATCTCCCGCCCGGCATGATCGAGATGTTCCAGCAGCGCGTGACCGCGGAGGCGCGCGTGCTCGCGAAGCTGCAGCATCCGTCGATCGTCACGATCTACGAGCTCGGCAAGTCGACGGTCGGTTGGCCGTTCTGCGTGCTCGAGCACGTCGACGGCATGTCGCTGCGCGATCGCCTCGACGAGCTCGCCGAGCTCGAAGAGGACGGCAAACCGCGCACGCGCGAGCGCCTCGAGCTGTTGTCGAACCTGGTGTCGATCGCGGAGGCGCTCGCATACGCGCACGAGCGGCGCGTCGTGCATCGCGACGTCACGCCGAACAACATCCTGCTCGGCAAGCGCGGCGAAGCGACGCTGATCGATTGGGGCATCGCGCGTGATCTCGACGCGCCGGGCATGAGCAACGCGCCCGAACCTGCGCTGTCGCCGCTCGAAGCGTCGATGAGCGGAAAGATGGTGACGATCAGCGCGGGCACGCCGCCGTACATGCCGCTCGAGCAGAGCCAGGGCCGGCGCGCCGATCCGAGCTTCGACGTCTACAGCTTCGGGATCTCGCTGTACGAGACCGTGTCGGGGCGCACGCCGTTTCAATGGCAGACCGCGCGTTCGGCCGGTGGCAAGACCGCGCAGGTCGATGCGTTCATCGCGTGGCTGCAATCCGAAGATCCGGTGACGCCGGCGATGCCGCGCGATCGCGAGCTCAGCGGCATCATCGCGCGCGCGATGACGAAGGACCCGCGCGAGCGGTTCACGTCCGACGAGCTGGTCCGCGCGCTCAAGCAATATCTCACCGGCGACCTCGTGTTCTCGCATCGCTACTCGCTGACCGGCCGGCTGGCGCGGTGGGCGAGCCGGCACCGCGCGATCACGGTCAGCGCGATGTTCCTCGTCGCGGGTGCGATCGCCGGTGCGCTGGCGTGGGCGCAGATCTCTCGGCAAGCGCGCGAGGAGGCCGATCTGCGCGCGCTCGCGAGTGCCGCGCAGACCGATGCGAGCGAGAAGGGCCGCGCTGCCGACGAGGCGAACCGCGATGCGGACTCGGCGAAGAGCCGCGCCGAAGAGGCCGAGCGTCAGGGCAAGGACGCGCAGCAGCTCAAGCAAGACGCCGACAAGAAGCGGCGCGCGGCCGACGAGATGCGGCGGCAAGCCGAGTCCGCCGCGTCCCAGGCGCGAGGCACGGCCGACGAGGCGCTCAAGCGGTTCGAGCAAGCGATGCGCGACAAAGAGGATGCCGAGAAGTCGCGCGACGCCGCGAATGTGTCGGCGCAGCAAGCCGAGCACGAGCGCGATACCTCGCACGCGTCGCAGGTCGCCGCCGAGAGAGAGCGCGACACCGCGCGCGCCGGTCGTGAAGCGGCCGACAAAGAGCGCGATGCCGCGCGTGCGAGTGCGGCGGCCGCCGAGGCCGATCGCGAAGCGGCGAAGGCCGGTCGCGAGGCCGCCGACAAGGAGCGCGATGCCGCGCGCGCGTCGCAGACCGCGGCCGAGAAGGAGCGCGACGCTGCGATCGCGGCGCGCGCGGCGCTCGAGAAGAAGCTCGTCGAGCTCGAGGCGCAACCGAAGGCGCCGGCTCCTGCTCCGAAAGAGAAAGAGCCGGTTACGAATCCGACGCCGTAGTCAGCGCTGCCACAGCCGCGACAGATCGATCGGCTGCGGGAACGGTGCGAGCTTCGCTTTCTCGTTGCCGCCGGCGGTGCGCACGAAGTTGTATGTCTTGCCCGCGAGCTCGAAGACATCGACGGTCTTCAGCGCTGGATCGGCGAACCAGATGTGGCCGACGCCAGCCTTCGCGTAGATCTCGCGCTTCGGTCCCTTGTCGAGGCTCGCCGTCGACGGGGACAGGCCTTCGCAGACCCAATCGGGCGCGAGCTTCATCACGGTGACGTCGGGCAGCACCGGCATCCGGCGGCGTCGCCAACCGCAGACATCGGGGACCAGCAGGTTCTTGCCGAACCAGATCTCGACGTCGTGAAGAATGATCCAGCCGTCCGGTGACTCGTCATCGTCGCTCGGACCGAGCGCTGTCATCAAGCGCGTCAGTGCGCGCGAGTGGATCGTGCGCGGACGTGGAAACGCGTAGAGATCGCCGTGAATGATCTCGCCGACCCACGTGTCCGGAATCGTGTCCAGGTCGGCATACGTCGCGTCCTTCTTGAACGGTGCGTCCACGTCCTCCAAGTCTAGCATCTCTATCGTCATGGTCCTGCTCCTATCCATTCGCCGATCGAGGTAAAGCGGCGATCTCCGATCACGACGTGATCGACGATCGGGATCCCCAGGATCTCGCCGACGTTACGCAAGCGTCGAGTCAGCTCGACATCCTCGAGGCTCGGCGTGGGATCCCCCGAGGGATGGTTGTGCACGACCACCGCACCCGCGGCGGCCATGCGGATCAAGGGGCGAAACACTTCGCGCGGGTGGACCTCGACGCCGTGCACCGTGCCGCGCGCGACCTCGACGACATCGAGCAGGCCGTTGCGAATGTCGAGGCCGACGACGAGGAAGACCTCCTGCTGCAAGCCGGCGAGGCGCGGTCCGACGACGCGGAACACGTCCTCGGCATGCGAGAGCGAGTCGCGATGCTGTTCGGCTTCGATCGCGCGGCGACCGAGCTCGAACGCGGCGACGATCCGCGTCGCGCGCGCGGCACCGATGCCGATGACCTGTGCGAGCTCGCGCGGCGAGGCGCGCGACACCGCGGCGACGCCACCACTACTGCGCACGAGCTCGGCGGCGACCTCGCGCACCGAATGCGCGCGCACCCCGGTGCCGAGCAGGATCGCGATCAGCTCTTCATCGCCGATCGTTTGAGGGCCGGCTCTCCACATGCGTTCGCGAGGACGATCGTCGACGGACATCCACGCTGCTTCAGCAAACCTCGCGCCAGTGTGCGCGCGTGGAAAACCGCGGGCTTGCCGCGGCGTTTTGGCCGGTGTCCGACGGCTCTCGGACGTGCGTGGCCGGAATCCGGTGATACCTTGCTGCCGTGGCCGAGACGCTCGCAGAGGTCGATCCCCTGATCGGAGCGCAGGTCGGTGCGTATCGTGTCGAGTCGCTACTCGGCATCGGCGGGATGGGACGCGTCTACAAGGCCGTGCACCCGAGGATCGGCAGCCGCGTCGCGATCAAGGTGCTGTCGCGCGAGTGCAGCGATCGTCGCGACCTGGTCGAGCGGTTCTTCTCGGAGGCGAAGGCGGTCAACGTGGTCGCGCACGAGAACATCGTCAACGTGCTCGATCTCGCGGTGTTGCCGGATGGCCGGCCGTACATCGTGATGGAGTATCTCGACGGCGCGCCGCTGTCGAACGTGATCGATTCAGCCCGCTCGAAGGGCCCGCTGCCGATCGGCGCGGTCGCGCGGCTCGCCGTCGAGGTGCTCGATGCGCTCGCGGCGGCGCATGCGAAGGGCATCATCCATCGCGATCTCAAGCCGGATAACATCTACGTGTCGCCGGCCGGGCGCGGCAAGGTGCTCGACTTCGGCATCGCGAAGCTCCAGCCCGAGCTCGGCGGCAGCGCGACGCACACCGGTTCGTTGCTCGGCACGCCGCAGTACATGTCACCCGAGCAAGCGGCCGGGCGGTCGGTCGACGCGCGCGCGGATTTGTACTCGATGGGGGTGATCCTGTTCGAGTGCGTGACGCTGCAGAAGCCGTTCTCCGGCGACTCGCTGTTCGATCTGCTGAAGAAGCACATCGAGGCGCCGCCGCCGATGCCACGCGCGCTGCGGCCGGATCTGCCGCCGGACCTCGAGCACGTGATCCTGACGGCGCTCGCGAAGTCGCCCGAGCACCGCTACGCGAACGCGCAGGCGATGAGCATGGCGCTCCAGCAAGCGACCGTGTCGCTGCCGGCCGCGCAGTGGGCGCCACTGCAACCGACGCCGTCGTCACCGACGAGCGGGCACTGGGATCCGACGCCGCCGGCGAGCTGGGGCCGCACGCCGAGCATCGCTCGAACCACGCCGGAGACGCGCCCGCACCACGCACCGCAGCGCAGCCTCGGTCCGTGGATCGCGCTGTCCGCGGTCGTCGTCGTCGGAGGTGGCATCGCCGCGATCGCGCTCGCGACCGGCGGCACCAAGGCCACCAGCGAGACCGCAGCACAGGCGCCGGTCGTCGCGACGCCGACCCCACCGCCCGTCGTTGCACCGCCACCCACACCCGCGCCGATTCCCGATCCCGCGCCCGCGGGGACGCCCGATACCGACGACGATGAGCTCCCCGATCTCGACGCGACGTCGTCGGCGCTGATCGAGCAAGCGCTCGCGCAGACCAACCTGCCTCCCGCGGCGAAGGCCGCGATCGGGAAGTACGGGAGCTGGGCGAAGATTCCGCCGAAGGAGCGCCAGAAGCTCACCGCGCAGCTCGTCAAGTCGATGACCGAGTCCGCGTTCGATCCGCTCGGCGGTGGCCCACTCGGCGCGCCACCGCCGCCACCGCCGAAGAAGTCGTCGGTCGCCGACTGGGATCCGCCGGATCTCTCGGCGCCGGCCGGCTGGAATCCGAAGCACGCGCAGCCCGACAAGCTCGTCGGGTGGGCGCTCGCGATCGCGAGGAAGTATCGCAGCGAAGCGCAGCTCACGCGGATCGACGTCGACAACGTGTTCTCCGACGGCCACGCCGATCTGACGCTGCCGTCGTTCGCGGCGAGCACCGGCAATGTCGATATTCGCTTCGTCGCCGCGGCGCCGCATTGCTACTTCCGCGTCGACCTCGATCCGAGCGACATCGCGCTGCGCGAGATCAAGGGCTTCCCGTGCAAGCTGGCGTCGGTCGCGGCGCCGCGTTGCACGCTCGCGAAGGTGTGGGCGAAGGCGCTCGCGAAGCAGCCCAACCTCGCCGGCAAGGCGGCGAGCATGAGCTACTACGAGAACCCGGTCACCCATCACGTGGGCTGGAACTTCACGATCTACGAGGGCCACACGTCGCTGTACAGCGAGATGTTCGCGGACGACTGCTGACGACTGCTAGCGCTGGCCGGCCGGCTGCTGGCCGAGCGCGCGGCGCAACGTGGCCCACGCGTCGGCGAGCTGCCACTCCGCGGTGATCAAGTTACCGCTCGCGGTCGTGACCGCGGTCTGCGCGTCGGCGAGCTCGATCTGGCTGCCGAGGCCCTGCGCGTAACGCGCTTCGGCGAGCTTCAACTGTGCCTGCGCCGCGGTGACCGCTTCGGTCGACGCGTCGACGTTCGCGCGGTTCGAGACGATCTGCGCGCGCGAGGACTCGAGCGCCGAGGTCAGGCTGACGAGCAGCGTGTCGCGCGACGCGATCGCCGACGACACGTTCGCATTCGCGATCCGCTGATCCGCCCACGATCGACCGCCATCCCACAGCGCCCACGACAGCGCGAGTCCCGCCGACCAGGTCGGTTGTGGCGACGTATCTTCTTGATCGGGCGTCCACTGCACGCCGGCCGACGCCGACAGCACCGGGCGGCGCTCGGCGTGTGCGGCGGTCAGGCTCGCGTCGGCCGCGGCGAGTTGTTTGTCGTACTGCACGATCTCGGGACGGTACTTGCGCGCCGTCTCGACGAGCTGCGCGAGCGACGGCGGCTGCTCGGCGTCCGGCGTCGGCCAAGTCGGATCGACCGCCGGTGCGCGGGTCGGATCGATCCAACCGATCGCCGCGCGCAGGTTCGCGAGCGCGACGGCCTCGTTGCTCTGCGCCTGGGCGAGCGCCGACTTCGCATTCGAGTCGCGCGATTGGGCCTGCGCGACCTCGATCGGATCCTTCGCCTGCGCGGCGACGAACCGCTTGGCCTGATCGAGGTGGCCGTCCTCGCTCTTGACGGTCGCCGCGGCGACGACGGTCAACCGCTGGCGCGCGAGCGCTTCGAGATACGCGATCTCGACATCGCGGCGGACGTCGAGCGAGTTGACTGAGACGCCGGAGGAGGCGGCATCGGCATTCGCCTGCGCGGCCTCGACGTTCGCGCGCGTGAGCCCGAAGTCGTAGATCTTCCACGTCGCGCTGGCGCCGAGCGCCGTGCCATAGGTGGCGCTCGCGAAGCCGCCACACAACGTGGTCATCGTCATGTCGCAGTAGCCGCGGATCTTCGAGCCGGTCGACACCGACGCCGACAGGGTGACGTTCGGATGCTCGGCGGTGCGCGCCGAATCGACGCGACCCTTCGCCGCCTCGACGGTCGCGAGCGCCGCCCGCTGCGACGGCTGCGTCTTCTGCGCGATCTCGACGGCGCGCGCCATCGTCAGCGTGAGCTTGCCGGCGACCGCGGTCTCCGAGGCGGTGAGATCGACGACACCGGGCAGCCACTGCGGCGAATCCGCAAGCGCCGGCGTCACCGGTTGGTCACCGGGCGGCGTCGGAGCAGGCGCCGGAGCCGGTGCTGCCGGTTGTGCCAGCGCAACCGCCGGCAGCGCGATCAGACCAAACAGAACAACGGATAACTTCATGTCTCGTACCTCAGTGCAGTAATCGGGTCGAGCCGCGACGCGCGGATCGCCGGATACAGGCCGAACACCACACCGACCCCGCCTGCAACTGCAAACGCGATCGCCGCCGTGGTGGCCGGGAAGAACAGCTTCCAGCCGTAGTAGCTCGCCATGTACTTCGCGAGGATCGCCCCGAAGCCGACCCCGATCACGCCGCCGACCGCCGCCAGCACCAACGCCTCGACGAGAAATTGCGTCATCACGTCGATCGGCTTCGCGCCGACCGCCATGCGGATGCCGATCTCGCGCGTTCGCTCGATCACGCTCACGAGCATGATGTTCATGACGCCGATGCCGCCGACGATCAGGGACATCGCCGCGACGATCGCGAGCAGCGTCGCGATCTTGTCGGTCGACTTCTGCTGCGAGAGCGCGAACTCGGCGAGGTTGCGAATCTGAAAGTCGTCGTCGTCGGCCGCCGACAGGTTGTGCTTCTCGCGCAACACGTCGGTGAGTTGCGTCTCGGCCTTCGCGATGTCGTTCTCGCTCGCGACCGAGACGTAGATCTGCCCCCTCGGGAGGTACTTGCCCTGGCCGTGGTCGAGCTTCTGCGTATAGGTCTTGAGCGGGATGATGATGATGTCGTCCTGATCCTGTCCCATGCCCGATTGGCCCTTGGCCTCGAGCACGCCGATCACGGTGTAGGGCTGACTGTTGATCTTGATCGTCTGACCGACCGGGTTGCTGCTCTGGTAGAGCTGCGTCGCGACGGTCTGGCCGATCACGGCGTCTTTCGGGCCGGTGAGCGCCGCGTCCTCGTCGAACAGCGTGCCTTCCTTCGCTGCCCAGCTCTTGATCGAGAAGTACGCCGGCTTCGTCCCGACGACACTGGTGTTCCAGTTCGCGTCCTCGCTCGCGACCTGCACCTTGGTCTGGAGGACCGGCGTCACCCACCGGATGGTCGGCACTTCACCGTTCTCGAGCGCGGCCTCGTCGGCCCACGTCAGCGAGAACCGCGAACCCGCACCGCCCGCGGCGCCGAAGCTGCGCTGCGAGCCGTTCGTGACGATCAAGAGGTTCGTGCCCATCGAGCGGAACACGTCGGCGACCGCCTCTTTCGCGCCTTGACCGCTCGCGATCATCGCGATCACGGTGCCGATGCCGAAGATGATGCCGAGCATGGTCAGCATCGAGCGGACCTTGTTGCGCCACAGCGCGCGGAACGCGAGCTTGAGTGTGGTGAACACCGTCATGACGCGGCCCGGACTGGTTCTTGTTGTTTGTCGTCGACGATCTCGCCGTCGCGCAGCGTGATCACGCGCCGCGCGTACGCCGCGATATCCGGCTCGTGCGTGACGAGCACGACCGTGATGCCTTGATCGGTCAGCCCCTGGAGGATCGCGATGACCTCGTGCGAGGTCTTGGTGTCGAGGTTGCCGGTCGGCTCGTCGGCCATGATGATCGGCGCCTCGCACACCAGGGCGCGCGCGATCGCGACGCGCTGCTGCTGGCCACCCGAGAGCTGACTCGAGTGGTGATGCTCGCGACCGATCAGGTTCACGCGCTCGAGCGCCTTCATCGCGCGGCGATGACGCTCCTTGCCGGAGATCCCCTGATACATCAGCGGCATCTCGACGTTCTCGAGCGCGCTCGTGCGCGACAACAGGTTGAAGCTCTGGAACACGAACCCGATCATCCGGCCGCGCACGTCGGCGAGCTCGGACCGCGACAGCCGCGCGACGTCCTTGCCCTCGAGCTTGTAGCTGCCGCGCGTGGGCTGATCGAGACAACCCATCAGGTTCATCATCGTCGACTTGCCGGAACCGGACTGGCCCATGATCGCGATCGAAGCGCCGTGTTCGATCGTGAGATCGACGCCCTTCAACGCGTGCACGAGGTTGTCGCCCATCACGTACGTGCGGTGGATGCCGCGCATCTCGATCAGTGGCGGCCGCTCCGACATCAGAACGCTCCGACCTTACGCTGCTGCGCCGGCAGGCCCTGGACTTCGGTGATCAACGCATCACCGGCGTCGACGTCGCCCTCGAGGAGCTGGGTCGTCGAACCGTCGGTGAGGCCGAGCTTGACGAACACCATCTTCGGCTTGCCGTCGACCAGCTTGAACAGCATCTTGCGGTCCGGATTCTTGCCCTTGCCGCCGGCGCTGCCGCCCATGGCCATGCCGCCCATCGCGCGGCCGCCCGAGCCGCTGTCGCCGGAGCCACTGCCGCGGTGATGTCCCGAACCCGATCCGCGCCCACCACCGAACTGCGCCATCATCCCTTGGATCTGATCGCGCGTCGGCTTGAAGCGCAGCGCGGCGTTCGGAATCTTCACGACGTCATCGACCTTCTGCAGCACGAACGTGACGTTCGCCGTCATGCCGGGTCGCAACAGGCTCTCGTGGTTGTCGACGTCGATCACCGCATCGTACGTGACGACACCCGACGTCGTCGTCGGCGAGTTGCGGACCTGACGAACCGCGCCCTCGAACGTCATGCCGGGGTGAGCGTCGACGGTGAAGGTCGCCTTCATGCCATCCGCGAGCCGGCCGACATCGCCCTCGGCGACCGCCGTATCGATCTGCATCACCGAGAGATCCGCGGCGATCGTGAACAGGGTCGGCGCCGAGAACGACGACTGCACGGTCTGGCCTTCGTCGTACGAGCGGGTCAGGATGACGCCGTCGATCGGCGAATAGATCGTCGCGTACGACAGGTTGGTCTTCGCCTGCACGAGGTTCGCATACGCCTGGCCGACGCTCGCCTTGGACGCCGCGAGCGCCGCCTTCGCGGTGTCGCGCGTCAGCTCGAAGCCCTCGACCGTGGTCGCGGCGACGAGCTGTTGATCCTCGAGGCCCTTCTGGCGCTTGTACTGGCGCTCGCCGTCGTTGAGCGCGACCTCCGCTTTCTTCTCGTTCGCGACGGCGAGGTCATAGGCCGCTTGCGACTGATCGATCTGGCCCTTCAACAGCTGATCGTCGAGCTTCGCGATGGTCTGGCCCTTCTTCACCTTGTCGTTGAAGTCGGCGTACAGCTTCACGACGCGCCCCGAGACCTGCGCGCCGACCTGCACCGTGGTGCGCGCCGACAGCGTGCCCGCGGCCGTGACCTGCGCGGAGATCGATCCCTTCGTGACGTTGACCGTAGCGAACGTGATCTCCGGGGCACTCGGCTCCCACGGCTTCTTGATCCACAACACCGTGGTAACGGCGGCGATCAACGCGATCACGATCACACGAGGAATCCAGCGAGCAAGTTTCGGGTTCATGGGGCACCTGGTACGACGAACGGAATCTCCAGCCGGGCGGTGGTGCCCTGGCCGAGCTTCGAAGCGAGGATCACGTCGCCACCATGGGCGCGGGCGATGCGCCGAGCAAGTGCGAGCCCCAACCCGACGCCACCGGTCTTGCGCGTGCGGCTGACGTCGGCGCGCCAGAATGGTGTGCCCGCGCGCTCGAGATCCGCGGACGACATGCCGATGCCTTTGTCGACGACCGCGAAGGTGATCGACGAGCCGTTCGGCACGATCTCGAGGGCAACCGGCGCATCGGAGTACTTGGCAGCGTTATCTAGCAGGTTATCGAGCGCGCGCCGCAGCAGTACCGGATCGCAATCGATCGAAATTTCGGTACCGCTGATCGATCGCTCGAGCGTGCGGCCGGGGTGACGTGCCTCGAACCGCGAGACCGCGAGGTCGGCGAGCTCGCCGACCTCGATCGGCGTGTGCGAGCCGGTGGTGCCTTCGGCATCGAGACGAGCGGTCGTGAGGATGTCGTTGATCAACGCATCGATCTCGTCGAGGTCGATGCTGACGTCGGCGATCACGTCCTTCGCACCCTCGGGATCCTCGGCGGCGAGCTCGAGCGCGACGCGAATCCGCGCGAGCGGCGTGCGCAGCTCGTGCGAGACGTCCGCCATCAACTGGCGCTGAGACGAGATCAACGCCGACGTGCGATCGGCCATGTCATCGAACGCGCGCCCGACATCACCGAGCTCGTCGTCGCGATGCAGATCGGCGCGCGCCTTGGTGTTGCCGGTACCGAACTGACGCGCTGCTTCGGCGAGCTCGCCGAGCGGACGCACGAGCCGGCGCGTGAACCACAGCGAGACCGCCGCGACGACGAGGAGCACCCCCGCACCGAGCGGAAGGATGAACGCCCACGGGAAGCCCGGCGAGTCCGGAATGTAGACGCCGTACATCACGCCGTCGTCGCTGCGCACGACGATGCGGTGCCACGCGAGCGCCCACTTGCCGGCCCTGAGCTCCGCCATCTCTTGGGCGCTCGGCGCCCGGAGCGGCGGCTGCACCGTCGATTGCACGACATTGCCCTTGGTATCGAACAGCGTGAGCCTGCCGCGGAGCCGGACCGCGAGGCGCTGCATGCGCTCGGTCAGCTCTCTCGGCGTGCGCATCGAGTAGCGATCGACCATGTTCTGGACGAGCGCGGCCTGTGGTTCGAGATAGCGCGGACTACCGACGAAGCGCGGCGCGAACAACATCGCGAGGATCACGCTCACCGCGATCGCAGCGGTCAGCGCGTACACGCGAACGACGAGGACGCCGCGGCGCATGACTCAGGCGCCGCCTCCGCGTCGGAGGTCCGCGAGCAAGTAGCCCGCACCGCGCACGGTCTTCAGGATCTTCGGGTTGCGGCTGTCGTCGCCGAGCTTCGCGCGCAGGCGCGAGACGTGGACATCGATCGAGCGATCGAAGCTGAGGTCGGCCGAGCCCTTCGCGAGATCGAGCAACTGCTCGCGGGACAGCACCTTGCCGGGCCGCTGCGCGAGCGCGCGCAGGATCGAGAATTCGTACGCGGTGACATCGACGGGCTTGTCATCGAGCGACACCGTCATCTTCGCGGGATCGAGGATCAGCGTGCCGACCGCGATCGTGTCTTGGGTCGGGCCGGCTTGGCCGCGGACGCGCCGCACGTTCGCGCGAATGCGGGCGAGCAGCTCGCGCGGCGAGAACGGCTTGGTCACGTAGTCGTCGGCGCCGACCTCGAGGCCGAGCACGCGATCGGCTTCTTCGCCGCGCGCGGTGACCATGATGATCGGGACATCGCTGCGCGTGCGGAGCTCGCGACAGACCTCGATGCCATCGCGGCCCGGCAACATCAGGTCGAGCACGATGCAGTCGTATTGCCGACGCAGCGCTTCGGCTTGGCCCTCGATGCCGTCGCCCGCGGTCGTGACCAGCACACCGTGACCCTCCAGGTAGCGGGAGGTCAGTTGGGCGAGGCGGACGTCATCCTCGACGAGGAGGACTTTGATCGAGACGAGGGTTTCCGACACATCGACACCTTAACCACGGCCCAGGCATCGTGTGGGCCGCTAAACAGTTCGCAACCTCGCGTTACGACACAGTTTGCAACGTTTGTTACGGGAGCAACAGTTTCGCGAGGGTACGCTCCAGCAGGTCGATGCGGAACGGTTTCGACAAGTATGCGTCGGCGTGGATCGGGCCGAGGCCGTCACGATCGTAGCCCGAGCACAGGATGATCGGCAGGCTGGGGCGGCGTGACCGAAGCTGCTCGATCACCTCGCGACCGTTCATCTTGGGCATCGTCATATCGACGAGCACCGCATCGATCGGATTCGACTCGAGCATCGCGAGCCCGGTCGCGCCATCGGCGGCGGTCAACGCACCGTAGCCGAGGTCCTCGATCATCCGCGCGAGCACGTCTCTCACCAGATCCTCATCATCGATCACGAGCACGACCTGCGTGCTCGGGTGCGGAGGTGGCGTCGGGGCGCGGCCGGGGATGCTCGAGGCCGCCGGCCACAGCACCTGGAACGTGGCGCCGCGATCGGGGCGCGTGCGCAAGCGCAGGCCGCCGTCGTGGGCGCGCACGATGCCGAGGACCGCGGCGAGGCCGATGCCGTGACCGTGCGCCTTGGTCGTGAAGAACGGCTCGAACACGTGACGGCGGGTCTCGTCGCTCATCCCGGGTCCGTCGTCGGAGACCTCGAGGAGGACGTACGATCCGGCGCCGGCGCGCACGATGTCGTCACCGGTCGCGAGCCCGTCGTGGTCGACGAGCTCTCCGCGCAGCGTGATCGTGCCGCCCCGGTTGCGGCCGCCGACGAGCGCATCGCGCGCGTTCGTCACGAGGTTGAGCAGCACCTGACGGAACTGCGCAGGATCGGCGCGGAGCGACAGCTCGCGCGAGACCGCGGTGGTGATCGAGACCTCCGGCGGCATCGCGGGCGCGAAGATCCGCAACAGCTCTTCGAGCACGATCGCGGGTGACAGCCGCGTGGTGCCGGCGCCGCCGCGTCCGGCGAACGTCAGCAACTGATGCGTCAGCTCGCCCGCGCGAATGCCGGCATCGCGGATGTTCTCGACGGAGGCGCGCCCCGGCATCCCGCGCGGCAGATCGCGCAGCGCGAGGTCGGCGTTGCCGATCACGGCGACCAGGAGGTTGTTGAAGTCGTGCGCGAGGCCGCCGGCGAGCACGCCCAGGCTCTCGGCGCGCTGCGCATCGACGAGCCGGCGCTCCAACGCGCGCGCGGCGGTGACGTCGATCGTGCTGCCGATCGCGCCGACGATCGCGTCGGCCTGGCGGTACGGCATCACGGTCACCGCGAGCTGCTTGCCGCGATATTCGGTGTCGTAGCTACACGTCGCGCCGGCGAGCGCGCGCAGATGAAACGGCACCGGATCCACGGAGCCCGGCTCGAAGCGATGGATCGAGGACAGCTTCACGTCCATGAACTTGTCGGCCGGATAGCCGAGCACTTCTTCGATCGCGCCGCCGGTGCGGATGATCCGCAGGTCGCGATCGACGACCCAGTACAACGCGGGCATCTGCTGCACGACGAGATCGAGGATGTTGGCGGTGCGCTCGAGCTCGACGCGCTGGCGGGTGACCTCGGTGACGTCGAGCACCGAGGCGTCGAACGACCAGCCATCGGCACCTTCGACGGCGTGACCCCAGATCTGGACGGTGAGGATGCGGCCGTCTTTGGTCCGCCAGTCGACCTCGGAGCCGTCGACGATGCGCGCAACGAAGTTGTGCTCGATCAACTTCCGGCGCGCGGCCGGATCGACGTGGATGTCCTCGTTGAGGTTCTTCGCGAGCAACTCCTCGACGGAGTAGCCGAGCAACTTCGCGAGCGAGTCGTTGACGTACGTGAACGTACCGTCGCTGTGCGATCGATACATCCCGATCGGCAAGCGGTCGACGAGCAGGTGAAGCTC
>JBDTJY010000099.1:0-72998 GCA_039935615.1 Kofleriaceae bacterium | reverse complement strand
GGTGCGGACCGGTTCGCGCTCGGCGCCGATCGGCGCACGCGGCTGCCGCTGCCCGGCGTCGATTGCTTCGCGATCGCGGGGACGACCGCGACCGAGGAGCATGCGCGGTTACCGGGGGATGGCATGGTCGGCGTCGCGAGCGCGCTCGGTCAGCACGACGTCCACGGGCTCGTGTTTTCGAAGCAGTGGATCGCATTCGGCGTCGGGCACATCGACCTCCTCGATGCACCGGCGGTCTACGCGAAGCTGCTCGAGTGGCTTGCCCACAAGTAATTGCTCCGACCTGTCATATTGGCGATGGTGCGGCCCACGGCGAAACCGGATCCGAGCCGGTGCTCGGCGACTATCGCGCCGGCACCGCGAACCCGCTCGCGATGACGATCGACCGCGACTCGTGGTGCTCGCACACATCCGCCGATGCACGAGGATTAGCGGTGTACACTGTCGCAAAGCAACCGTGGCGGGCTGCGGTCGATAGGTGGACATGCGCATCATTCTCGTGCTGACCTTGCTAACTACGCTCGGGTGCACACAGCACAATCCCGATTCGTGTTGTACGACGATGGACCAATGTCAGCAGCTCGGTCTGTCTGGCGTCGTCGCCTGTGAGACGGGCAAGGCCTGCACCCCAGCCGGCAACTGCATCGCCGCAGAGTGCAACACCTCGCCGGATTGCACCTCCACGGCAGCTCCGATCTGCGAAGACCAGCTGTGCGTCGCGACGTGTTCGAGCGATGCCGAGTGTGTCGGTGTTCAGGCGGGCCCGTATTGCTCGGCCGGCGCTTGCGTCGCATGCGTCATGAGCTCGCAGTGCACGCCAGAAACGCCCGTATGCGACTCGACGAGTCTCGCCTGCCGAGGCTGCGCGCAGGACAGCGAATGCGACAGCGGAGTCTGCCTCGAAGACATCGGCACCTGCGCAGATCCAAGTCGTCTGATCTTCGTCACGCAGTTCATGACAGATGCGGGCGAGTGCACGAGCTCATCGCCTTGTGGCACGCTCGGGTATGCGCTGACGAAGATGACGACCGCGCGCGATGTGATCCACATCAACAGCGCTTCGTTGCCACCAGCCCCCGTCGCACTCGACAACCACACCGGGCGCATCGACGGTTCGAACACGCTGCTGACTCGTGCGGATGCCGGGAACGTCCTCTCGATGGCGGCGGGCCAGATGACGCTCACCGGGCTCCGCATTGGCAATAGCATCGGGACGATCGTCCCGCTCTCCGTGTCTGCGGGACATGTCGTTGCCTACGGCGTCGACTTTCTCGGCATCGTGAAGACGTCCGGAGGGACGGTCGAGATCCGCGCTTCTAACCTCGAGCACGGGGTGACCTGTGACACGGCGGGACAGCTGATCCTCGACCGATCGATCGTGCAGTTCACGGTCATGACCAACAACTGTGAGGTCGAGATCGCGCGCTCGCGGTTCGAAGACGGGTCGAACATCTCGACGATCGCATCGTCGGTTCACATCGCGAACAACCTGATTCTCAGCTCGAGCCCCTTCACCGATCCGGTGAGTCTCGGGGCGGTCACCGGCAGTTACTTCATGTTCAACACGATGGTCAATACCGGTCCGTTAAACACAGCGAGCGCCTTGCAGTGCGATGCCACGGTCGACGCGCGCGACAATATCGTCGCGTGGAATTCGAGTAACGCGCCGGCATGCGCGTCCCAGTACAGCTTGTTCGATTCCAGCTCCGTGACACCCGCTGGTCAGGGGAACAAGAGCGGCGACGTCGCGACGTTCTTCGTCGACCTCCCCAACGGTGATCTGCACTTGCCGTCATCTAGTCCCGCGCGCGCGGCTGGCATCGCCACTTCCATCACGACCGACTACGACGGGCTCCCGCGGGCGAATCCGCCGGACATCGGCGCGTACCAAGTGCACTGATCGAACAGGACTGATCGCTACTCGAGGCGTTCGCGGCACGGGAAGTCGCAGGTCTTGCGATGCGTGCAGTCGTACGCGCAGCCCGCGGCGAGCGCGAACAGCGTGAGGATCTCGTCGGCGGGACCCGCCGGAACGGCGTTGCGAGCGGCGCGCGCGGCACCGACGAGCGAGGCGGCGTCGGTCGCGTACGGCGTCGCGATGAAGCCGAGCCGGAACAGCGTGTCGCGCACGATCCGGTGCGGCGTGACGGTGTAGTCGCCGAGGTCGTCGTAGCGGATCACGCCGAGCCGCGCGAGCATGTCGAGGATCCAGAACAGCTCGGTGCGAAACAGGCCGCGGCCGAGCGCGGAGTCGAGCGCGGCGAACGCGTCGGCGGCCGAGCCGCGGCCGTCGAGGCTCGCCGCGAGCTCGGGGACTTCGGCGCAGCGGCGTGCCGCGAGCGACGCGAGCATCAGCGCGCGCGCGTCGACGTGGGCCGGCAGGTTCTCGGGGACGGTGCCCTGGTAGAGGTCGGCGAGCACGCCGGCCTTGTCGAGCGCGGTGTACGACGCGATCACGCTGACGCGATCGCGATCGAGGCGGAACGCGAGCGCGGCGGCGACCGCGATGCGGTAGAGGGCCTCGTCCGCACCTTCGACCCATTGCTCGGCGTCGAGGCCGAAGTCGGAGGGCTGATACGTGGTCGGGTTGGCGTGGATGTCGGTCCACCACGAGGCGATCCGCGTGGTGGTCTCGGCGAGCACGTCGTCGGAGAAACCGGACGCGAACCGGGAGATCGGAATCGGTCGCTCGCGATTGCGCGGCGTGGGCACGCCTTCTACGGAGAGGTGACGCAGCGGCGCCGGCAGTGGCGAGCCAGTCGGTGTGGCCGCCGCCGTGACCGGAATCGACGTATCGCTCGTGATGCCGACGGCAAGCTCGGGCGCCGCCGCAGCCTCGTCCTCGCCGAGGTTCGGGATCACCGGCTCGGGCTCGGGCTTGTCCTCGGAGATGTACTCCTCGAGATCGAGCGAGCCCGCGAGCTGGGTGTAGCGCTCGGCGCGCGTGCCGAGCGTGACGGCGACGCCGAGCGGACGCAGCAGGCCACAGGCGAGCGCGATCTGGAGCCAGGTCTCGAGCTCCGGCCGCGACGGCAACTTGCCGGTGAACGCGGCGGAGTTGAGGTGCTTCGCGATCTCGTCCTTGTGATAGGCGCGGCTCGTCGCGAGATCCATGATCGTCTTGCCGAGCACCGGATTGAGGTGCCACAGCCGATCGAGCACGACGATCGCGGTGTCGTCTTCGTTCGGCGCCGCCGCGAGCGACTGCATGAAGATCGACGGCGAGACGTGCGCACCGCCGACCCCGAGGAACCGCAGGATCGTCGCCGGGCGTTCGCGATCCCACAGCTTCGCGCCACGCAGCCGGGTGCGCAGCTCGCGGAACGACTCGCCCTTGGTGGGCATCTCCTTGGCGACGCGAACGAGCGCCGCCAGCGCACCACGATGATCGTGGCCGATTGGTGGAAACTCGACGACCTGAGGCATCGCCCAACGGTAACACCGCGTGTTGTATGTCGGGAGTCGCCGTGCTGGACTTGTCGGGTGACGCTGCTGGCGATTCTCGGTGGATTGCTGTTCCCGGGGCTCGGGCACGCGATCGCCGGGCGCGGGCGGTGGGCGATCGCGATCGCGATCCTGGTCCCGCTGGTGTGGCTGACCGTGTTCGTGGCGACGCCGTGGGTGTTCTTCGTGTCGTTCGGGCTGCGCGTCGTGGCCGCGATCCACGGTGGCTGGTGCGTCCGCGGCGCCGCGAAGCCGGAGTGGCTGGCGCAGCTGCCGCTGGTCGTGCTCGTGATCGGCGTCGTGCTGTTCTCCACGACCCGCTTGGTGTTGCAGGCCGGCAACACCCCGACCTCGTCGATGTATCCGACGCTCGTGATCGGCGATCACCTGTTCATCGACACGGTGACGCCGAACCTCCGGCCGATGGAGCGCGGCGAGATCATCACGTTCACGTTCCCGTGCGACCACGCGCACGAGTACGTCAAGCGCGTGATCGCGGTCGCCGGCGACACGGTCGAAGTCCGTTGCGGCGTCGTGTGGGTCAACGGCACGGCGGTACCGACGACGCGGGTCGCCGGACCGTGCACGTACTACGATCGCGAGCGAGGCACGTGGAGGTCGCACGACTGCAGCCGCTATCACGAGGTGCTGAACGGTCACGCCTACGACGTGTTCGGGGGTGCGGTGGGTGACGTGCGCGACTTCCCGTCGGCGATGCGCCCCGTCCCGCCGAGCTGCCATGCCCAAGACGACTTCGTCGCGCAGACCGAGCAGCGGAGCGGATCGTTCGTCACCACGAACGCCGACGCCAAGCCGTGCGAGCCGCAGGTCCACTATGTCGTGCCCGCCGACTCGTACTTCGTGATGGGCGACAACCGCAGCAACTCGAATGACTCGCGCTACTGGGGCGTCGTCCCGAAGTCGTTGTTGCTCGGCCGCGTGCTCTCGATCTGGATGAGCGACGGCTACGGCGGTCAGGATTGGTCGCGCGTCGGTCGCGTGGACTAGCGCGACCACACCAGGTGGTGATCGTCGAAGGCGTGGCGCCAGTCGCCGCCCCACTCCCAGCCGAGCTCGTCGATCGCGGCAACGACCGGACCGGGCCGCACGAACATGCCGGGACGGATCACGCGGCGATCGGCGAACGCTTCGCCCTCCGCCGGCACGAGCCGATCCGGCTTTCGCCACGGATTCTCGACGGGGTTGATGTCGATCGCGAGTCCACGCGCGTGTTGCGACAGCACGTCCGTGCCGGCGACGACGCGAAAGTTGAACGCCGAGGTGTTGTCCGCGCTCATCGAGCGCTCGTCGTCGGCGGCGAAGTCGTCGACCAGCTTGATCTGGCGGATCGGAAAGCCGAGCGCATAGAGACGGCGAAACAGCGCGATCGCGCGCTCCGCGATCACGGCCGCCACGATCAACTCGCCGATCGCGACACCACCCTCGAACGTCACGTGCGCGACCTCGAGATAGGCGAGCTCGACGAACCGCGGGCACCGCGGCTCGTCGTGCCACGACACGTTCGCGATCCGCGCACACACCGCGGCGTCGAGCGCGCGACGCTCGGCGCGAAACGGCGCGGTCGGCGGGGCGTAGAGCGCCGTCATCTCATTGTGGCTTCGGCGCTTCGACCGTCGGAGGCGCCGGCACGACGGCCGGCGTCGGCGGTTTCGCCGGTGCGACGATCGCCGTAGCGGGTTTCGCGGCACCGGGCACGGGAACCCACGGCGCGAGCGGCGGCATGCGCGCGAGCGTCGCACTCCGCCGCATCGCCCCCGCCGCCGACGGGCTCTGTGGATGCGCGGTCGCGAACCGGTCGTACTCCGCCCTCGACTTCGACCATTGGCCGACCCGATCGAGCGCCGATGCGAGCTGGAACCGCGCATCGTCATCGCCGACATCGCCGCCGACGGCGATCTCGAGGTGCGGGATCGCCTTGTCGACTTCGTTCGCCCGCAACTGCGCGAGCCCGATCAAATAGTGAAGCTCCGGCCCGCGCGACGCCGCGCCCTGGAGGCTCAACGCGCTCTCGAGCGTCACGACGACCTCGCCGTAGCGCCCGGCCTTGAACGCGGTGTTCGCCGCTTTCATCGCGGCATCGACCTGCATCATCTCGGCTTGCTTCGCGCGCTGAGCGAGCACCTCGTGCTCGAGCTTCGACAGCGGCGCCGCCTTGAGCTCGCCGAGCTTCTTGGTCGCGTCGTCCTTCTTGCCGGCCTCGAGCGCCTGCCACGCCTCCCACGCCTTGGCATCCGCGGCATCGCGGGCCGCGAGCTTGCCGTTCGCTACGTCCGCCCGCCGGACCGCCGCATCGCGATCGGTCGCCGCGCGATCCCGTGCGCTCACGACCTCGTGCACGCGGCTCTGGTAGACGAAGTAGAACGCCCCGGCGCAGAGCAGGGTGAACATCAGGTACGCCACGAACGAATTGACATTGAGCCAGCGCGACCGCTTGCGCTGGGCGTCGACCAGCGCGGCGATCGAGTCGGCGAGCTGCTGGACCTGCGCCGAGGTCTTGCGGGTCTGGGTGCCCTGATCGTCGAGCTTGCGGCGCAGGGCATCGAGGAGCGCCCAGCCCTCCGCATCGCCCACGGCCGCCTCGGACGAGGCTTCCTCGGTCTGCGGACGGGGTGTGGTCACCGTACTCATGGGGGCCTGTTCGTGCCCCGGATTCGGGGTCAGATCAAGCCTGGAGGTACGTTGAGGGACCAGGCTTCGTAGGGTACAGTGCGCACCGACCGGGTCTGTGCCCCGGCCGGAACATGACACTCCTTTACGACTGGCTGAAGAAGGCCGCGAAGGCCCAGGGCAACAACAAGGCTGTCGTCTACCGCGACAACTATCTGTCGTGGCGCGGACTGCTCCATCGAGTCGATCGCCGTGCTCAAGAGTTCACGAGCATGGGCATCAAGGAGGGCGCGTGGGTCGGGCTGATGCTCGGCAACGTCCCCGACTTCGTCATCCTCGCGCTCGCGTTGTCCAAGCTCGACGCCGCGATCGTCCCGATCGATCCGACCACCGGCGGTCGCGAGCTCGAGCTGATCCTCGCCGCCGCGCCGCTGCGCGCGCTCGTCACCCGCCCGCGCGGTAGTGAAGGCTCGATCAGCGCGAATGGCACGAGCGCACCGGTGCCGCCGAGCACCCTGCCCCGCTCGCGCGTTCAACGGCCGACCACGCCTCCCGGCACGGTGCCCGCGGCGCCGTCGGCCGATGCCGCCGAGGTCCGCCGCCGCCTGCAGGGCACGCTGTTGACGTGCGCCGTCTACAAGCGCAGTCCGCCGGAGTACGGCGTCGATCCGATCGCGGTGCTGTTCACCGCCGACTCGCTCGGCGATCCGAAGGGCGTGCTGCGCACCGACAAGAACTCGACCGCGGCCGTCGATCACGTGATCGCCGCGCTCGAGATGACCGACAAGACCAAGGTCCTGGTCGCGGTGCCGCTGTTCCACGCGTATGGCTGGGACCTCGGCTTCCTGCCGACATTGAAGCTCGGTGCGACGATGTTCCTCGAAGAGGAAGTCTCGGCGCGCCGGATCGGCAAGCTGATCCGCGAGCACGACATCGACGTCCTTCCCGGCACGCCCGCGATGTACGCCGAGCTGTCGAAGCTGCCGACCGCGAAGAAGCTCGAGCTCGAGGATCCGCGCTACGTCGCCGCCGGCTCGCGCCTCGATCAGGCCGTCGCCGACAGCTTCTTCAACGAGTACAACGTTCGCATCCAGTCTTGCTACCACTCGACCGAGGCCGCGACCGTCGCGCTCGAGGACACCGGCAAGTATCCGACCACCGTCGGCAAGCCGATCACCGGCGTCGAGGTGAAGATCGTCGGCGCGGATGGCAAACCGGCCAAAGAAGGCATCATCTGCATCAAGTCGAAGACGCTGTCGCCGAAATCGATCGGCCCGTTCGACTCCGAAACGCCGACGACGACCCGCGCCTCCGGCATGCCGGCGATCGGCGCGATCGACAAGGGCGGCTGGCTGCGCACCGGCGACCTCGGCAAGTTCGACAAGAACGGCCGCTTGATGATCACGGGTCGTGAAGACGACGTCGTGAAGGTCGATGGCAAGCGCGTCGCGCTCGGCGAGGTCGAGGGTTGCCTCGAGGCGTTCCCGAAGATCAAGCAAGCGCAGGCGACGGTCGTCACCGATCCGATGGCCGGCGCGATGGTCGTCGCGCGCGTCGTGATGAAGACCAAGTGCGGCGCCGAAGAGATCATCGATCACTGCGCGCGCAACCTCGCACCGTACAAGGTGCCGAGGCGTATCGAGTTCTGCGACAGCATCTAGTCCGACGAGACTCGGACGAGATTGTCCGCCCACCGGACAGACCGGACAGACCGGACAGCTGGCCGCGTGAATTCGCGGACGTAGCGGTGGCACGCAACGAGCAATCGAGAGCTCGTGTGTATGGTGCTAGCATCGAAACCATGGAGTCGGACGTCGAGCCGGTTGAACTGCGACGGTTCACCCGTCGTGAATACGACGAGCTCGTCGAACAGGGTTGGTTCGAAGACGAACCGATCGAGCTCTTGCGCGGAATGCTGGTCAAGATGAGTCCGCAGGGCGAGGACCACAACGACATCGTCGATCTCATCATGCAGTCGCTCTCCCGTGCGTTACCGCTCGAGAGGTTTGGCGTTCGGGCACATTCCGGCTTTGCCGCGACAGACGACTCCGAACCCGAGCCCGATGTGTACGTCTATTCGAAGCCGAAGCGACGCGGCAGTCATCCGACCTCGGCCTTGCTGCTCGTCGAGGTTTCACGGTCGTCGTTGCGTCGAGATCGCACGGTCAAGCTCTCGATCTACGCGCAGAATGGCGTTCCCGAGTACTGGATTGTCGATCTCGAAGCGCGGGAGGTCGAGGTCTACACGCGACCCGAGGGTCGTAGGTATCGTCATCTCGAACGGATCCAGATCGACGGCGAGCTTCGCCCGCAGTTCGATCCGAGCATCGTGATCGCGATGAGCTCGTTGCCGTGGGCCGATCCGACTAGTTGATCACCACGAGCTCTCCGGCATCGTGGCCGCAGAACCTCGCGTTGAGATCGTACTTCGTCGCGCACACCGGGCAGATCCGAGCGATCACGTTCGCCGGCTCGGTCGCGTTGCGCTTGCGCGGGCGCGTCGCGTTGTAGACCGGAAACGGCACGAGCTCGTTGCCGTCGTGCGGACAGCTCCGCAGCCCCGGCTCGTACGCGCGGCGACACGCCATGCACACGAGCCCGGCGCTCTTCGCCGAACCACCGGCCGCACGCAGCGGACCGCCGAGCATCTCCTCGGGCGGCACCAGCCGGCGCGCATCGCGCGTGCAGTACGTCATGCCGTGAAACTCGGTGCGGCAGGTCGGGCACACCATCGCCGTCGAGGTCGCGATCGCGAGGCCACCACCACCGCCACCGCGCACCATCTGCGGGCGCGGCCGCGGGCGTGGCGGCGACGAAACCATGGGAGGCGGGATCGGGATCGCGCGCAGCTGATCGGTCGTGTCCTCGATGCTGCGCGAGCGCCGGCGCACCAAGAACGCCATCGCGATCAGGCCCACGATGACCAGCACGAGCAAGCCGATCACCGCGACCAGCATGGGCTCCGCGGTTGCCATCGTGCTCGTCAGCAAACCGATTCGCGACATCAAGGAACCCGGGCTACATCGAGGCTAGCAACCGCATTTCAAACGGTCAATCTCCGTTTCTGCTACTACCTGCGCGAATGCCGGATCTCGTCATCGGCGCGCGCAAGACGAACTTTCCCAGGCCCTGGCGTGCGGGCCTCATCGCGATCGCCATGGTGGGCGTCGCGCTCGTCGTCGCGTGGTTCATCTACCGCCGTTCGGTGACTTACGAGTTTCCCGGTGGGGTGACACAGGGGGAAATTACGGAGTCGCAGGTCGCCCCGGGCGCGCGACCGCTACTTGCCTACAACGGCTCGACGCTGGAGTGGATGGGCGGCTTGGCGGTGTTGCGCGCCTCCGGTGACGCGCACGCGATCGGAGCGGCTCACGGGCGCCTGCTCGCCCCGCTACTCCCGGCGATGGTCGCGGCGGTGAAGCCCTCGATCGAGGCGACGATCACCGACGACGGCTGGCTCGGCCACGCCACGCACAACATGCGCCTCGCGTGGCGCTGGCGGTTCGTCGACGACGGCCTCGGCGAGAGCGATCTCCGCATGGTCGCCGGCATGACGCGCGGCGCCGAAGCGAGCGGGGTCGCGATCTCGTTCGACGACCTCCTGCGGATGCAAGCAACACTCGACATCGGCCAGCCCGCGGCCTCGAGCGGCGAGCTCGTCGGGTTGGCCCACAGCCTCACCGTGGTCGCGACGCAAGCGCAGACTCCCGCACGGGTGTGGATCGGTCGCACGATGTCGCTCGCCGGGCTCGCCGACGGTGGCGAGGCCGCGACTCCCGTCGTCGAGATCGCGCATCCCGATGGCCGGATCGCGTGGGCGTCGGTCGGGTGGCCCGGTCAGCTCGGCGCGGTGACCGGCATCAACGCACAAGGCATCGCCGTCCTCGTCGATCCGGCGCGCACCGGCGACATTCGCCCGACCCGCACGGCGCGCCCGATCGCGTTGCTCGCGCGCTCGATCCTCGAGCAAGCGAAGACGCTCGACGAGGCGGTCAAGCTCGTCGAGCAAACGCCGACGCTCGGCTCCGCGGTGATCGTGATCGTCGATGGCTCGACCGGCAAGTGGCTGATCGTCGAACGCACGCCGGAGAAGGCGATCGTCGAGCGCAATCCGAAGTCGACCGTGTTCGGCGACACGCTGACGACCAACACGCTGTCGTCGGATCCGGAGAACGATCGCGCGAAGCGGATGCTCGCGCCCGGTCGCGTCGAACGCGCGGTGCGGATGGTGCGCTCGCCGCTGGCCGACGTCGCGGCGCTCGCGAACGTGCTGCGCGATCAGCGCGGTGTCGACGACAGCCCTCGCCCACCCGGCCATCGCGGCGCGATCGACGACGGTCGCCAGATCCAGCAGGTGATCCTCGATCCGCAGTCGCTCGAGCTGTGGGTCGCCGACCCGCGCGCCGGCGGTCGCATGCGCGCGTTCGATCTGCGGCACGAGCTGCGCGGGGAAGGCGATCACGCCGTACCGCCCGCCGACATCCCGGCCGATCCGAACGCGGACATCGATCGTATCCCCTCGCTCGTCGCCGCGCGCGTCGACCTGCGTGCCGCTCGGGCAGCGCTCGCGCGCGGTGATCGGCAAGCCGCGGCCGAGGCCTGCTCGCGAGCGCGGGCGCGCGCACCGGGGCTCCCCGAAGCCCTCGAGCTCGCCGCGGTGATCGCGCAGGCGCGCGGCAACGAGCCGATCGCGCGCCAATGGTTCCAACGCTGGCTCGAAGCGGGCGCGGATGATCCTCAGGGCGAAGAACGCGCCCACTCGATCCTCGCGCGCTAGCGGTTCATCAACAGCGCGACGGCGGCACCGGCGATGCCACCGATCACGAGCAGGCCGATCAACCAGTAGACCCAGCGATTCGATCTCTCGCGCGTGCGGATGGTCTCGCCACCACCATAGAGATTCGAGGCCTGCGGATACGTGACCATCGGCCCGTTGCCCATCTGCATCGGATACGGCGGTTGCACCTGCGAACCGTACGGCTGCGGCGGCATCGGCCCGAGCGGCGGCGGCGGCCCGTAGTTGTTCGGCGCCATCGCTGCGGGCGGCGCCATGCGCAGCCCCGGCGGCGGCGTCGAGGCCGGCACCTGCCCCATCGGCAACGCCGGCGGCACGACGTGCGGCATCTCGCCCTTGCGGGTCTCCAACATGTCTTCGGCGACGCGATTTCCGTCGAGCCGCGCACCGCCGTTCGCGGGCAGCGCCTGCATCAACGGGTTCGATTGATCGCGCGCGGCGTCGAGCACCTCTTGGAGCGCCGCGGCCAGCGCCGTGACGTCGAGGTGGCGGTTGGTCTTGTCCTTCTCGAGCGCCTTCAGGATCGCGCGATCCGCCGCGTTCGGCAGCCCTGCCTTCGGCAACCGCGCCGACGGCGGCTGCGGCGTTTGCTTGAGCTGCGCGGTGATCAGGCCCGCGGGTCCCTTCGCATCGGGGAACGGCAGGCCGCCGGTGATCATCTCGTACGCGACGACGCCGAGCGCGTAGACATCGCTGCGGCCGTCGAGCTGCTTGCCCATCAGTTGCTCGGGCGACATGTACTCGAGCGTGCCGAGCGTCTGCCCGGTCGCCGTGAGCTGCGGCGATTGCGGATCGATCGAATCTCCGCGCATCACCTTCGCGATGCCGAAGTCGAGGATCTTCACGAACTCGGGGTTGCCCGGTCGGGTCTCGAGATAGACGTTCTCCGGCTTGAGATCGCGATGGACGATGCCCTGCGAGTGCGCCTCGGCGAGCGAGCTGCACATCTCGATCAGGATCTTGAACACCCGCTTCCACTCGAGCGGCGCTTGCTCGTGGAACACCTGATGGAGGCTCTTGCCCTCGAGCAGCTCCATCGCGATGTAGAGCGTGCCGTCTTGGGTCTGATCGAAGTCGTACGTCGTGATCGTGTGCGCGTCGCGCAGGTTGCACAGCACCATGCCTTCGCGGCGAAACCGCGAGACCAGGTTCTCGTCCTTGGTCATCTCCGGATGCAGCAACTTCAGCGCGACCTTGCGGCCGGTCGCGAGCTGGACCCCGCTATACACGGCGCCGAAGCCGCCCTCGCCGATCTTCCTCTCGATCTTGAAGCGATTGTTGAGGACGGTGTTGAGGTAGATCTCGTCGCCGACCGGCGCTTTCAGTTTCGGTTTGGCCGACGCTCCCGGTCGCGGAGCCGACGCCGAAACGCGGACAGGCTGTGGCACTGCCGTCGCTGCAGGTGCCGCTTGGGACACCTGCAATCGGTAGCCACAGACACCGCAGAATCGAGCATTCGACTCGAGCGGTGAACTACACGAAGGGCAGTTCATCCAAGACAAATTTTCGCAGAAGTTCCCGGGTCACGCACGCACGTTCCACACCTTTTCGAGGCTTTAACAGTGCGTGACGAGCAAGACCAGGAGGACCAACGCCACCCCTCCCCCGATGGCGGGGATCAACCAAGGAGGTCTCGCACGTTCGAGGAGCGGCGGCTGAAGGTTCGCGATCGCGGCGTCGTCGCCGACGAACAACCGGACCCGCGGTCCACCCGGGCCGAACAACAGGTCCAATGGCGTTTGGGTCGCGACCGGCGATTCGGTGACGCGATGTCCGTCCACGTAGGTGCCATTCGAACTACCTAGGTCGACCAACACCCAACCAGTTTCAAGGGGCCGCAGCTCGGCGTGGCGCGAGCTCGCGTCGATGTCGCGATACGGATCGAACGCGACCTCGCAGTCGGGATGCCGTCCGAACCGAATGCGCTTGTGCGCATCGAGCTCCTGACGCTGGCCACGCCGCGTGCCGGCGACGTGGTCGATGACGACCCGCACACCTTGATTCTACACACAGCCGAGTCAGCGCCCGCCCAACACCCAGGCAATCGCGCATGCGATGATCGCGATCGCGGCCACCAGCCAGGCGTTCGTAGCCCCCTGTTTGAGGTGGCGGCGCGCCGGTCCCTCGAGGTCCTCGATCGGCAGCGCCGTCGCCGGCACCCGGATGCCGACCCTCGACACCATGATCGCGTGCTGGCCGGTGACCGGGATCGTCGGCGGGACCGCCTGGGACGGAATGCCGATCCGTGCGGCGAGGCGGCGCGCCACGTACGAGGTATCGGTCATCGCCGGGTCGCCTTCTTTTTGCGGGTCGAACTCGCGGAACGTCGGCAGGTCGTCGTCGTCTTTCGGCGGGATCAGCCGGTCGCCGGCGACGTCGAGGACGATCGCGGTGATGTTGTCGCTGCCGCCGGCCGCGCGCGCCGCGGTGACCAGCAACATCACCGATTCGCCGACGGTGTGGGGCACGGCCATCAACACGGCGAGCGCCGGATCGCCGACCAGGCCGTGGAGGCCGTCGCTGCACAGCAGCACGCGATCGCCGCGGCGCAGCTCGATGATCGACAGCGACGGTTCGACATCGTCGCCGACGCCGAGCGCTTGCAAGATCGCCGACCCCGCGTTCGCAGCTTCGATCTCGCCGTGGCCCGCGTCGAGCAGCGCCGACGACAGCGATTGATCCTGCGTGACCTGGACGAGCACGCCGCCGCGCTGGACGTACGCGCGAGAATCTCCGACGGTGGCGACCACGAGCCGATCGCTGACGATGCCGGCCGCCGACACGGTCGTGCCCATGCCCTTGAGGCCGGGCTCGCGCTTGCCCATCGCGTGGACATCGTGATTCGCGACGCGCGTCGCTCGCCGCAACAGGCGCGCGAACACCTCCGGATCGCGCGTCGCCGGGGTCGCTTTCATCTCGCGCCAGATCACCTGGGCGGCCAGGTCGCTCGCGACTTCGCCGCCCTCGACGCCACCCATGCCATCGCACACGACGAGCAACGGGCCACGCGAGACCGTCACGCACCACGGTTCGTGGACCGCGTCGACGAGGTGCGCGCTATCGAGATCTCCGACGAGGAAGCTGTCCTCGTTGTGATCGCGGACCTGGCCGACATCGCTGGCCGCCGCCACCGCGATGTCGAGAGGCTCGTTCAACGCGCGAGCTCGATTCGCAGCAACTGATCCCCCATCCGCACGTGATCGCCGTGCTTGAGCGCGGTCGGCGCGAGGATCCGCACGAACGTGCCGTTCGAGCTCCCGAGGTCGGTGATCTGCGCGCGCTTGCCGTCCCAGTTCACCGCGGCGTGGCGGCGCGACATGAACGCGTCGTCGCGAAACACGATGTCGCCTTCCTCGCGGCCGAGCACGGTCTCCTCGACGATCAAGTGGCGGACGTCGCGATAGCCGCCCGACGGGACGAGCTGCATCAGCCGCGCGTACGGCTCGCGCGGCGGCGAACCGAACAGCGACACGCCGTGGCGCACCAGCGGGTGCACGGTCTTCTCTTCGGGCGTGATCGTCTCGAACTGGAGGACCTCGCGACCGACGAGGATGATCGTGCCGTCGGAGAGCTCGACGGGACCATCGGCCTTCTTGAACACGCCGTTCAGCATGTCGATCGGGTGGATCTTCAGCGTGCCGTCGGGGCTGCGCTCGAACCGCGCGTGCTGCTTCGCGAGGAAGCGATCGTCGTCGAACGCGATGTCCGCGCCCGCGCGACCGATCACCGTGTCGTCGGCGGTCAGCGGATAACGTTGGCCGTCGCTGCCGTCGCGATTGACGAGGATGGCGGTGCCCCACCCGACGCCGGCGCGCGCGCTCGGCTCTTTGATCCGCACCGCCATCGGCACGGCGGAGCCGGGTTGCGACGGTCGGATGATCGCGCCATCGGGTTGCGCGATCGTCGCGCCCTGCGGATCGATCCCGCCGAGCGGCTGCGAGGTCGGTGGCCGAGCACGCGACGGCGTCGCCCCCGGATCCGTCGGTGCGATCGGTTGGATGTGGAGGCCGCACTGCTGGCAGTACGCGAAGCCGACCGGCGTCGCCGTACCGCAGCGCGGACACGTGATCGTGCTGCCCTGCGCGACGACCATCGGGCGACCGGGCTGTGGCAACGCCCCCGACGACGGTCGCGGTTGCGGTGGTGGTGTCGCCATCGGTGCGCCGCCCGGGCCGAAGCCTTTGCCGGGCGCGGTCGCTGCGATGCCGGGCGGCATACCCTGCGGCAACGTCGCCGGGATATTTTGCTGAGGCAGCGTCGCCGGGATGAAGCCCATGCCGGGCGCGCCGTACGCAGGTGCGGCCGGCGCGGTCGCCACAGTTTGGGCGAGCGTCGTGCCGCACAGCCGGCAGAACTTCATGCCGGGCGCGTTTTCACCTCGACACGAGGGACAGAACACCGGACCGCCGGGCAACCCCGTTGCGGCAACGGGAGTCTGCTGCTGGACGGCGGGTGCGATTGCGCTGCCGCAGTTCAAGCAGAACGACGAACCGGGCGGGCTTTCGTGGCCACAAACAGAACAACGCATCGCACCCCCCGAAGCATGAAGAGACCGTACCGAACGAGTTTGAACAAAAGCTCGGCGAACGGGAATGGCGCCGGGCCGGTTTGCAACGAAGGTGGCGACTTGCTAAGACCGGGCCGCTCCGTGACGCGCAAGCCCCCAAACCCGCTCAGAAAACTCGTCCCCCTAGCAGCCCTACTAGGGCTTGTAGCATGCGCGAGTGGAGAGGTGCGCACCGCGCCGTTCCGCATTCGCCCGGATTCGGCCGATGCCGGCTCGATCCGCGGGCCGTTCAACGGTCGCGTCGTCGACGTGACGACCCACACGCCGATCGCCGGTGCGCTGGTCTACGCCGCGTGGACGCTCGAGCGTGGCGCCGCGATCGCGGAACCTGCCGGCGCGCGCGAGTTCGTCGGTTCGACCGATGCCGGTGGCAACTACAAGGTCCCCGCACTCGGCTCGGTGCCGGCCGGGACCCGCGTCACCGAATTCTCGCTGCTCGTCTACAAGCGCGGCTACATCGCCTATCGCAGCGATCGCCGGTTCTCCGATCTCGGCCCACGCATGGACTTCGCGCAGGACGACAACCAGATCCTCCTCGAGCGCTGGCGCAACGAGCTGTCTCACGCGCGTCACCTGCGGTTCGTCGGCGGTGGCACGGCGGTGTCCGCGCTGACCCAGTGGGAGCTCGCCGATGCGAGCGCGGAGCTCGAGGGCAAGCGGCCGAGCAACGACGATCTTCGTCCCGGTCGCGGCGAAGGTCCGTACGTCGTCGCGGCGCAATTGCTCGCCGACACCGACATCAAGCAACGCACGAAGTACGACGGTCAGTTCGAGACCGGCCCGCTCTCCGACGAGCCCGACACCGCGACGTATTCGTCGCAGCACTTCAAGGCGCTCGGCCGGCCCGAGACCTGGGACGTCGCGATTCGCGTGTGGCGCTTGGATCCGGGCAAAGCCCAGGAGCGCTACGACGAGCTGCTGACCCAGTTGCCGGGGATTCAAGAGAAGGACGAGATCGCGAGTCGCTCGTTCCAGGCCTCCGAGAACGATATCCGCGGTGTCGGCTTCCTCGACGGCACGCGCGGCGTGGTCGTGTTGATCACCTGCGGCGTGAGCCAGTGCGCGTCGATCGACGATGCGGTGTTTCTCGAGCAAGTCGTCTACGGCAAGTTGAAGCAGCTCGCGCCCGTCGGGCTCGGCGGACCGGTGAAGTGATGCTGAAGAAGCTCGCAGGAATCCTCGCACTCGTCGTCGCTGCGAACAGTGCCGGCGCCTGGGAAGCGCAGACCACGCATGCCGGGCTCGCGGAGCAAGCCGCGCTGTCATCGCGGCTGCATCACCGCCTCGTCACCCTCGGTTTCAACGGCGGCTTGTTCGAGCCGCTGACGATCCCGCCCGCCGACGCGCCGGCGTTGATCGGCGATCTGCACCTGCTGTCGCCGGCGCACGGCTCGGTGCCCGACGCGCGCGGTCGCCAGACGGCGCTGTCGTGGATCGCGGCCGGTGCGGCGCTCGCCGATATCCCGGCGGCGCACGGCGCAGATCATTTCTACGATCCCGAGACCAAGCAGGGCTGGGAGCGTCCGTCGCGCGGTGTCGTCGGAACGTTGCGCGGCCTCGAGATGCCCCAGCACGGTGTGCCCGCGCCGGACTGGGTCGTCGACAAGACCAACCCGTTCAACCTCGCCGGCTTCCTCGATCAGTACGCGAAGGCCGTGACCGCGGCGACCCCGGGCGAACGGTCGCGCGCGATGGCCGGTGCGTTGATCGCCGCCGGCGCGATGATCCACGTGCTCGGCGATCTCGGCTCGCCCGCGCGCGTGCGCAGCGATTTCGCGTCGTATCTCGAGCCGCTCGGCGCCGGTGGCGACGACGTCGGATCGCGGTTCGAGCGCATCGCCGCACTCGCCTACGGCCGGCTCGGCGTCCCCATGCCCGGCCGCACGATCACGCGCACGCACCTGCGCGACTACTTCTCGTCCGCCGACGGTACCGGCCTCGCGGACGTGATCTCGCGCGCGTACTTCTCGCCGAACACGTTGCCCGAGTCGTCCCGCGTCGGCGAGGCGCCCGTGATGGTGCGCGCAAGACCCGCGCTGCCGGCGCGCCTCAACCTCATGGCGGCCGGCCGGGAAGAAGGCGCGACGCTGCGCAACGCCGACGGCATCTGCCTCGCGCGCTATCACGTCGACAAGTCGATCCTGTCGTTCAGCCTCGACGACGATTGCGTGCTCGAACAGCTCGCCGTGATCATGCCCGAGGTCGCGGCGTACGAGACCGGCCTGCTCGACTTCCTGCTGCGCGGCGAGCTCGCGCTCACGATCGATCAGGGCCAGCTCGCCGTGTCCTCGAAGGGCCTCGGCGCCGGCACCGTCGACGTCCTCGTCGAGGACGAGCGGGGTGTCCGGTCGTCGATCGCCAAGACCGCGGTCACGGGCGGTGTGGAGCAACTCGCGAAGGTCGCGATGCCGACGTACGGCCAGCGGGTCGTCGCGGTGTTCTCCGGTGCAGATTCCACCGGCGAACCGATCGTCGCGGTCGGTGCGCTTCCGCTCAACACGCACTAGACTCGCCCCACGATGGCGAAACGGCGCAGCGACGAAGGCAATTCGCTCGATCGCGTGTTCACACAGATCGAGGGCGCGACGCCCGGCCTCCACGATCTGCAGGATCCCGCCGAGGACCTACCGAGCGGCCTGCCCGAGCCGCTGATCGAGCTCTACGCGCGCTGCGACGGCGGCCGGATCTTCGTCGACAGCCTCGAGATCGTGCCGTCGAACGATGTCAGCTTCGACAACGGTCGCTGGAAGTTCGCGATCGCCGACGAAGAAGCGATCGCGATCGATCCGCGCGGTCGGATCTGGCGGCGCGACGAATCGATCGACGATGACGTCTGCGAAGGCACCCGCCTCGACCGCTGGCTCGCCGCCGAGCTCGACGCACTCGCGCTGCTGTTCGACGGTGACGGCGAGTTCGCCGACGAGATCTTCGACGAAGACGGCGAGATCTTGCCGATCATCCGCGAGCAGCAACTGCGCGCGCGGATCAAGCGCGATGCCGCGGCGCCCGGGCCGCGGTGGCGGCTCGCGCAGGTGCTGCTCGAGCAAGGTGCCGAGGAGGATGCGCGCAACGAGCTCGAGCAGGTCGTCTCCGACGATCCCGTGTTCGCGTGGGCCTGGCTCGATCTCGCGCGGGTCTCCGAGAAGCTCGGCGATTCGACCAACGCGATCGACGAGTCGCGGATGGCGGCCGAGGCGGCCGAGGGCGTCCAACATCCCCAAGCCGGCTATTTCTGGTCGCAGGTCGCGCGGCTCGCGGTCCGCGGCGGCGACGACATGGCGCGCGCCCAAGCCGCGACGAAGGCGTCGCTGCTCGCCCCCGATCTCAAGAAGAGCCAGCTCGAAGGAGTGCGGGAACGGCTCGACGCCGGAGATCAAGTGAGTGCGAAGGGTTTGCTCGACCTGTTGCGCGCCGTTTGGCCGCGCGATCTAGAGGTCCTCGATCTGGCGAAGCGGTTAAGCTGAGCGCATGGGAAACGAAGCGAAGGTGATCACCTCGCTCGGCGCGTTCGCGCGCCAGCTGGGGATCAACGTGTTCTGGCGCGAGTGGTCCGAAGCGCACTTCGAGCTCGACGACAGCAACCGCAAGATCGAGGACACCGTGTGGAGCTCGTGGCCGTTGAACGGCGCGCGGTGGAACGCCGCGGCGTTCTACGCGTTGCCGCCGGCGATGCGCGAGGACCGGGCGGTGCGGCTCGCCGCCTCGAAGCTCGACGGCCTCGCCCACCACGCCTTCTTCGAGACCGCAAAGATCGCGCGCAAGAGCCGCGCGAAGATTCCACCGAAGGTCGAGCTCACCGAGTTGCGCGTGTTCTCGGGGACGAAGCCGGTCGAGGTCACGCCGATCGAGACCCTGAAGCCGCTGTTCGCGAAGGACGTGCCCAAGCGCAAGGCGCCGCCGGTCGCGCCCGAGGCGTTGTGGGGGCGGCCGCTGACCAAGCGCGCGCAGCTCGAGGTTTCGGATCACCTCTACGAGGACGTGCTCGACGTGCTCGGCCCACCGAGCTCGGTCGATCAGTTCGATACGTGCCAGGTGTTCTTCGCGCACTGGCAGCGCCACAAGGTGATGGCCGCGATCCACCCGGTCGGCTTCGCGGTGCTCCGTGTGGTCCTCCAGGCGACGAAGTCCGACTAGCGCCTCGGCTACCGAAAGACGGCTTGGTCCGCGGGGATGCCGCGGGCCTCGAGCTCGGAGTAGAACCGCGGCACGGTCCCCGTCGGCGAGAACCCGTTGTTCTGGAACGCGAACACGACCTGCGTATCGAACGTGGTGTCCGAGACGCCGGTGACCTCCTCGATCGAGTGCACCTTGATCGCGCCATCGGCGTGCTTCGCCACGTGGATCACGATCTCGAACGCACTCGCGACGAGCTCGCGGGTCGCAGCATCGCTGCCGAGCTGGACCGAGCGCACGAGCGTGGCCAGGCGATTGAGCACGGCGTTCGCGCCCTCGCCCGTCATCGCGACGATCGCACCATCGACGGTGGCGTTGAGCGCGTGGACGAGCGGCAGCGCCTCGCGACCACGGACTTCGCCGACGACGAGGCGATCCGGCTGGAACCGGAGCGCCATCTCGAGCAGCGAGCTCATATCGACATCGTTCGCGCGCCCCGTACCGGGACGGGCTTCGAGTTGGATCCACTCGTCGCGACCGACCGCGAGCTCCGCGACCTCTTCGATCGAGACGACGCGCTCCCCCGCCGGTGATCCGGCGGCGAGCGCAGCGAGGATGGTGGTCTTGCCCGATCCGTTCGCACCGCACACGAGGATGTTGCGGCGCGCCGCGACGCACGTCGCCAGGAAGTCGGCCATGCCGCTCGACATCGTGTTCGAGCCGACGAGATCCGACAGCGACGGCATCGTCGTCGCGGGTTTCTTCAGGACGAGGCACGCACCGCGCGTCGCGACCGGCGATACCGCGGCGGTCAACCGCGTGCCGTCGCGCATCCGGAGATCGACGACCGGACGGGTCTCGTCGATCATCGAACCGGCCTCGTGGACGAGGCGCTTGACGACGCGCTCGAACACGTCATCGGACGAGAACGCCTTGCCCGAGCCGCGCAACACGCCGTTCTTGCCGACGACCACGCGATCGCGCCGATCGATCAAGATCTCGTCGAGCGCTTCGTCGGCGAGCAGATCCTCGAGTGGGCCGAGCGCGAGCGCTTCATTGAGCGTCTCTTTGATCAGCGAGTCTTGATCGATGTACTTCGGCAGCTCGCCGGAAGTCTCGAGCGTCTCGACCAGATCGATCGTCGCGCGCTCCGCCTTTTGCCAGAGGTCTTCCTCGTGCAAGCGGTCCATCGGAATCTTGTCGAGATCGAGCTTCGCGCGCAGGCGCTCGAGGATGTTCGACTGGAGGTCGAGCATCTTGACGACCTTCGGATCGAGCGGCTCGAGCTGGACGCCGCGCTTGCTCGGCACCGACAGCGGACGACCGACGATCTTCTTCGCGCCCTGCCCGATGAGCTGACGCGCTTTGTTGTCCTTGAGCGGGAGCACCGGTGCGGGCGCTTGTTCGCGCTCGGCCGTCGGCGGAGCCATCACGGGTTGCGGTCGCGCGGCCGGCGGATTGAACGGCGCCGGCGCAGCTGCAGCCAAGGCCGGCGCCGACTGCATCGGCGGTGGTGGCGTCGGCGCGGCCGCCTGGAAGTGGGGCTCGGCCATCGTCGGCTGCGGCTGCGGCGCGATCGGCGGCATCTGCATCGGCGGCGGCATGGTTCCACCGGGACGAAGATTCGGACGACCCGGCGGCGGCGCGCCGATCGGCGGCATGTCGCGGGGCGCAAGTGGATCGCGCGGCGGCAACGGCTCCCGCGGCGGCAAGCCACCGAGCTCGCGCGGCGCACCCGGTGCGGGACGCGGCGGACCGGGACGCGGTGCCGGCGGTGCCATCGGCGATGGTGCCGGATCGGGAGGCGGTGGCGCCATTCCGCCACTCGCGTTCATCCCCATTCCGCCCATGCCTCCACCCGTCGGCATCGGCATCGGCATCGGTGCCGCTTCGGTCGGACGCGGCGGACGCGATTGCGGTTCCATTCCGGATGCAGCGCGATCTTGTCCCGGCGGTGACGTCGTCGTCTCCGACGGTCCATCACCCTCGGCGCTCGCGGCTTCGTCGACACCGACGATGAAATCGCCGATGTAGATCTTGTCGGAGTCCTTCACGACGAGCGGGCTCGTGATCTTTCGCCCGTTGACGTACGTGCCGTTCGTGCTCTTCAGATCGACAATGATGAACTTGCCGTCTTTCAACACGATGCGTGCGTGGCGTTTCGAGACGTTGCCTTTCGGCAGCACGATGTCGTTGCCTTGCACGCGCCCGATGGTGACCTCAGGCTTGTTGAACACCATGCGACGCTGTTCGCCGCCTTTTTCCTGAATGAGTATGGTGAACATGAGCTCCTGAGGCGCGGTACGTCCCTGTGCGTCGCCCCGTACCGAACGGTACTAAGCTCCGGTATTCACGGTCAAGTTCGCGACGAACTAGACGGCTCTGGAGGCCGTTTCTCGACCGCGGATCCCGAACCGGGTTTAGCAGGGCCCAAGTGCAAATAAGTCCGCACATCGTCCCACCAAAGCGCCCAAACACCGACGGCAACGAACGCGACCAGGGCGCTGACGATGACGACGTCATGCCAGCGCGGCCTCACCATGAATGGAACCTAGCACGCACCGTCAGTTCGGGCATGATGCCGTTTCGAATGAACCTCTTACGCGCTACCGCCACCCTCGCCACGGTCGCCGCGCTCGCCTCGTTGGCGACCGCCGGACCCGCGAAGAAGTACCACTTCGAGCTCACCGCGGTGACCCCGAGACCCGAGGTCAAGGGTGACGCCGCCAAGATCGCGACCGAGCGGGTCGAGCTCCAGATCAAGAAAGCCTTCGAGACCCACCCGCAGTTGGTCGCGACGATCGAGGGCGCCCCGGACCCCAAGACGGCCGCGGACGCCTACCGGAAGTTTCTGACCAAGAAGGGAATCACGGCCGCGTACCTGGTGACCGTCGAGATCACCGAAGCGAGCGAAGAGATCACGCCGATGGAGGACAAGCCGAACACGCAACGCATGGCGGTGCACGTCGGCATTCACATCCTCGGCGAGACGATTCCGGGTCGCACGATGGGCTTCACCGGCGACGGTCAAGCGACCGTCAAGCAAGAGATCGGGATGAAGATTCGCGACAAGGATCGCAACTACGCGTGGGACGGCGCCGCCGAGACCGCGGTGCAAGACGCGCTCAAGACGGCGTTCGCGCGGCTCGAGAAGGGCCACGCGAAACCGTAGCGGCTCCCATTAGTGCCCACTCAGCGGATGAAGCTACCGATTCGCTCGAAGCGAATGCCGTCGAGCTTCCACGGCTTGAGCAGCTCGAAGTGCTCGAACGATAGCCAGATGAACAGGGCCTTGCCCTTGATGTTCTCGATCGGCACCGAGCCCCACACGCGCGAGTCGCTCGAGTTGTTGCGGTTGTCGCCCTGCGCGAAGATGTGACCCGGCGGCACCACGTAGTGCATCCGCGGCTCGCACACCTTCGCGTCGCTGTCGGACTTGACCTCGACGATCTCGCCCTGGACCTGAGGTCCGATGTTCGGCGCGACCTCGGACGGATCGGCGTTCGCACAGGTCGGCGGCGTACGACTGGTCGGAAAATCACGACTGTCACCGTCGGCGAGCGTGCCCTCGGCGAGCCGGTGCTCGCGGTCGGGGCGCGCCGGATCGTGATAGGTGTTGTAGACCTTCCCGTCGACGGTCTCGGCGTAGATCGAGACCTGCCTCGGGGACCAGGCGCCGGTCTTCTCGTCCTGGTCTTGATACGTGTAGCTCGCAGCCACGAGCTTCGACGGCACGGCGACGCCGTTGACGTAGACGATGTTACAGCGGACCTCGACGGTATCTCCGGCGAGCGCGATCACGCGCTTGATGTAGTCGCGATCCGGATCGCACGGATAGATGAAGACGATCACCTCGCCGCGCTTCGGGCCGCGCAGCTCGAACAGCTTCGTCATGGTCCACGGGATGCGCACGCCGTAGATGAACTTGTTGACGAAGATGTGGTCGTTGATCTCGAGCGTCGGATACATCGACGCCGATGGGATCTTGAACGCCTCGACCACGAACGCGCGCAACGCGAGCGCGATCAGGATCGCCGCGCCGATCGACTCGACGTACTCGCGCACCGTCGACTTCGGCGGCCGCTTGACCAGCTCGTCGACCAGCGCATCGAGCACCGGCAATTGATGCCGGACGAGCGCCATGTCCTTGTCCGACAGGCCCTTCTCCATCGTGGCAGTGACGCCCTCGAGATCGCCCTCTTTGCCGTGGAGCCCGCGCTTGATCCCGATCGCCGCACGCGCCTCCTTGACGAGGAGCTTGGCCTCGCGGCGAACACGATGATCGAGGAAGGTCGCGCGCACTTACTGGACGAAGTTGCCGATACGATCGAAGCGAATCCCGTCGAGCCGCCACGGCTTGAGTGGCTCGAAGTGATGGTACGACAGCCAGATGAACAAGGCCTTGCCCTTGACGTTCTCGACGGGCACCGAGCCCCACACCCGCGAGTCGTTCGAGTTGTTGCGATTGTCGCCCTGCACGAAGATGTGACCCGGCGGCACCACGTAGTGGATCCGCTGCTCGCACACCGTCGCGTCGGCCTCGGACTTGACCTGGACGATCTCGCCCTGGATCTGAGGTCGGATGTCCTTCACGGCGTCCTCTGCATTCGCGCACGACGGCGGCGTGGCGTGATCGCGCGACGGGAAGTCCCGACCATCCCCGTCGGTGAGCGTACCCGCGGCGAGCCGGCGCTCGCGGCCCGGGCGCTCGGGGTCGTGATACGTGTCGTAGACCTTGCCGTCGACGGTCTCGGCGTAGATCGAGACCGGCTTCGGGGCCCAGGTGCCGGTCTTCTCGTCCTGGTCTTGATACGTGTAGCTCGCAGCCACGAGCTGCGACGGCACCGCGACGCCGTTGACGTAGACGATGTTGCAGCGCACTTCGACGCTGTCCCCGGCGAGCGCGATCACGCGCTTGATGTAGTCGCGATCCGGATCGCACGGATAGATGAAGACGATCACCTCGCCGCGCTTGGGGTCGCGGAGCTCGAACAGCTTCGTCGTGGTCCACGGGATGCGCAGGCCGTAGATGAACTTGCTGACGAAGATGTGGTCCCCGATCTCGAGCGTCGGGTACATCGACGACGAAGGGATCTTGAACGCCTCGACGACGAACGCACGCAACGCGAGGGCGATCAGGATCGCCGCGCCGATCGACTCGACGTACTCGCGCGCCGTCGATTTCGGCGGCCGCTTGACCAGCTCGTCGACCAGCGCATCGAGCACCGGCAGTTGATGCCGGACGAGCGCCAGGTCTTGCTCCGACAGGCCCTTCTCCATCGCGGCGGTCACGCCCTCGAGGTCGCCGCCTTTGCCATGCAGTCCGCGCTTGATCCCGATCGCCGCACGCGCCTCTTTGACGAGGAACTTGGCCTCGCGGCGAACGCGATGATCGAGAAAGCCCGCGCGCACTAGTCGACCTTGAGGATGGTCAAGAACGCTTCTTGCGGCAGCTCGACCGAGCCGACCGACTTCATGCGCTTCTTGCCCTCTTTCTGTTTGTTGAGCAGCTTCTTCTTGCGCGAGATATCGCCGCCGTAGCACTTCGCGGTGACGTCCTTGCGGATCGCCTTCACGGTCGTTCGCGAGATCACGCGCGACCCGATCGCCGCCTGGATCGCGACGTCGAACATCTGGCGCGGCACGACGTCCTTCATCTTCGAGCACAGCTCGACGCCGCGGTGATACGAGGTATCGCGGTGGGTGACGATCGAGAGCGCATCGACGCGCTCGCCGTTGACCAGCACGTCGAGCCGGATCAGGTCGGCTTCGCGGTAGCCGGCCGGTTCGTAATCGAGCGAAGCGTAGCCGCGCGACATCGTCTTCAGCCGATCGTAGAACCCGAACACGATCTCTGCCAGCGGCATCTCGTAGATGACTCGCACGCGGCCACCCGGATCGTAGTGCAGCCCCTTCTGGACGCCGCGGCGCTCCTGGCACAACTGCATGATCGAACCGACGTACTCCTGCGGCAGGTGCACCGTCGCGGTGATGATCGGCTCCTCGATCGCCTCGTACTTCCCCTGATCGGGGACCTTTGCCGGATTGTCGAGCTCGACGACCTCGCCGGTGATGTAGCGGACGCGGTACCGCACGCTCGGCGCCGTCGTGATCAGGTTGAGATCGAACTCGCGCTCGAGTCGCTCCTGGATGATCTCCATGTGGAGCAGGCCCAAGAAGCCGGTGCGGAAGCCGAAGCCGAGCGCCGACGACGTCTCCGGTTCGTACGTCACCGACGCGTCGTTCAACACGAGCTTGCCGAGCGCGTCCTTGAGGTTCTGGTAGTCCTCGTTGTCGACGGGGAAGAGCCCCGCGAACACCATCGGCAGCACCGTCTTGAACCCCGGCAGCGGTCCGGCGGCGGGATTGTCCGCGTCGACGATCGTGTCACCGACCCGCGCGTGCGCGATGTCCTTGATCGAGGCGGCGAGGATGCCGACCTGCCCAGCCTCGAGCTCTTCGATCTCGACCAGTCCCGGGCGGCGGACCGCGACCATCGTGCAGTCGTAGGTGACGTCGGTCGCCCAGAACTTGAGCTTGGTGCCCTTCTTCAACTTGCCGGTCATCACGCGCACGAGCACGACGACACCGCGGAACGTGTCGTACCAGCTGTCGAAGATCAGCGCGGACAGCGGTGCTGTGCGATCCGCGACCGGCGGCGGGATCCGCTCGACGACGGCCTCGAGCATCTCGTGGATGCCGACGCCGGTCTTCGCCGACACCAGCAGCGCGTCGGTCGCATCGAGGCCGATCGTGTCCTCGATCTGTTGCTTGACCCAATCCGGCCGAGCGACCGGCAGATCGATCTTGTTGAGCACCGGGACGATCGTGAGGTTGTTGTCGAGCGCGACATAGACGTTCGCGAGCGTCTGCGCCTCGACGCCCTGCGCGGCGTCGACGACGAGCAGCGCGCCTTCGCACGCGGCGAGCGAGCTCGACACCTCGTAGTGAAAGTCGACGTGGCCCGGCGTGTCGATCAGGTGGAACTGATACGTGATGCCGTTGTCGGCCTTGTAGTGGAGCTGGACTGACTGCGCCTTGATCGTGATGCCGCGCTCGCGCTCGAGCTCCATCGAGTCGAGCATCTGCGCCTGGGCCTCGCGCGCGGTGACCGCGCCGCACTCCTCGAGGATCCGGTCGGCGAGCGTGGTCTTGCCGTGATCGATGTGCGCGATGATCGAGAAGTTACGGATGCGATCGGCGGGAAACGACAAGGACGGTGTGGCTTGTTAGCGTGATGGCAGGCGAAGGTCCACCTGGCCAGGGAGTTGATCGCGATACTTCTCGAGCACCAGATCGATGCCCTGCCGGATGTACTCCGCGACCGGTACCTTCGAGCGCTCGTGCAGCGCCTTCAACCGAGCGTCCTGCTCGGGTGTGATGTAGACCGTCGTCGAGATCTTCTTACGCGCCAACTTGCAGTGACCTTATGTGACCATATGCACGTGGTCAACGCCTCAGGCGGCGGGGCAGACGTTGCAGTGGCGCCGCCGCCGGCATAGGCTCCGTGGTGATGGCGAAGGTCTCGAAATTCGGCGTGTTGTTACTCGGCCTTGGGGCCTGTGCCTCCGGCGGGGACACGACCGTCAAGAATACGGCCGCGGACAACGGGATCCCCAAGGTCGACCCGACGCTCTGCGATACGCAGGGCAAGAACGTCCAGACGTACGATCTCAACCACGACAACAAGCCCGACGTCTGGCGGCTCTACAAGACCGAGGACGAGGGCGGCACCAAGGTCGAGTTCCTGACCTGCAAGCAGGTCGACTTCGACCACGACGGTCGCAAGGACTGGGTCGTCGCCTACAACCGCAAGGGCATGCCGCTCTACGAGATGGCGGACTTCGACTACGACGGCAAGTGGGACATGAAGGCGGTGTTCGATCCCAAGACCGGGCTCGTCGCCGAGGTCGAGCGCGACACCGACTTCGACGGCAAGTTCGACGTCAAAGAGATCTACGACACCGGCGGCCAGCTCACGAGCGTGCGCCGCGATCGCAACGGCGACGGCCAGCCCGATCAATGGGAGCAGTATCGCGACGGCGTGTTGATCGCGATCCTCTACGACGACGACTTCGACGGCAAGGTCGACCGCCGCGAAGAGATTCCGGGCGCGCATCCGAAGATCGAGATGCCGACCACGATGGACCCGACCGCGAGCGGCACGATCGGTGGCGGTAGCGGCGCGGCGCCGGCGGCTCCGAATCCCGCGCCCAAGAAGAAGTAGTCGTGTCGGTCGTGGTGCCCAAACCGTGGGGGCACGAGCTGATCTGGGCGCAGACCGAGCGCTACGTCGGCAAGATCCTCCACATCAAGGCCGGCGAGTCGCTGTCGCTGCAGTACCACCGCGTCAAGGACGAGACCATCATGGTGCTGTCCGGACGGCTCGCGTTCGTGCACTACGTCGACGGTCAGCCACCCGTGACGCGCGAGCTCGCACCGCGCGAGCCGTTCCACATCACGCCCGAGCTGCGCCATCGCATGACCGCGCTCGAAGACACCGACGTCCTCGAGGTCTCCACCCCCGAGCTCGATGACGTCGTGCGGCTCGAAGACAAGTACGGCCGCTAGCCTCGAGCTGCTCGACTACGTCCGCCACCCGGACACCACGACACGCTTGTCAGTCGGCTCGCAGCACGTCGAACGTGGCTTCGCACCGTTAGCGCCGCCTCCGTCCGAGACTCGGCCAAATTTGCGGAAAATAGGTGCGACCTAATTCCGCTGCGACCTAATTCCGCGGCCTCCGTCCGAGACTCGGCCAAGTTTGCGGAAAATAGGTGCGACCTAATTCCGCGCGACCTAAATTCCGCGGCGGCTACTTCTTTTTCGGCGGAGCGGCCGCCATCTTCTTCTTGAGCGCGGCGAGATCGTCGTCGACGTTCGCCTGCGTCCGCTTCGGTGCCGCCGAGCTCTGCGAGCTCTGGGTCGACTTCGGCGCGGGACCGGAGGTCGGGCGTGGAGGCGTGCTACCGCCCTTCTTGAGCGCGGCGAGCTGATCCTCGATCGAGATCCGGGGCCCTGGATTCACGCGGTCGGAGGTCGGTGCCGGCGAGGTCGCCGCGCGCGCGGCCGACGGCAGGTCCTTGACCTTCTCGATCGCGCGCTCGAGCTCCTTGAGCTCGGACTCGAGGTTCGCGAGCTCGGCCAACATCGAGTGCATGCGCGCGCGTTCGGCGTCGGCCTTGCGGTCGAGCTGCGCCGCTTCGTCGGCCGCACCGCGCGCGGTCGCGCCCTTCGCTTTATCGGCGAGGTCGGTCGCGGCATCGCGCGCCGCGGCCATCGAACGTGACATCTCGGCGACGCGGCGCGCGACCTCGGAGCGCAAGCGCTCGAGCTCGGCCTTGTCGGGGATCGCGGACGGGTCGGCGGTGACGTCGTTGCCGCCGCCGCCGAGATCCTCGAGCTCGCCTGGCATCGCGGTGGTCGCCGCGACCGACTGCGCGGCAGCACTCGCGGCGCGCACGCGATCGCGGGTGACACCGTACGCGGCGGCGCGACGCTCGTCGATCACGCCGCGCTTGTCACCGGCGACCGCGGCGACGATATCGGCGACGTGATCGGCGCCGTCGTCGGAGACGTGCGGCGGCGTGCCGCCGAACGCGCTGTCCATCGCCGACGCGAGCATCAGCAGGCCGCGCGCCGAGATCGCGCGCTTGCGGGCCTCGAGCGCGGTCGCGAGCTTCGCACCGCCGGGCACTTGATCGTCGATCAGCGCGACCAGCTTGCCGCCGACGAGCAGCACGCGGGCGACGGTCTCGGGACGCGGCCGCGCGACGATCACGTCGGCGGCGCGCCACAGCAGCGGGGCATCGGCGGAGACACCGAACAGCTTGCCGCGCAGGCCGAGCGTCGGGACCTGGCGGCGCAGCACCGCGGCCGCGTCGACGTCGCCGGCGGCGTCGAACAAGAACGTGATGCTCTCGTTCGCGTCGAGCAGCGAGAGCTGGAGCGCGAGCTGGCCGGTGATCTCGGCGCCGAGGCCGGCGACCTCGACGAGCGCGAGCTTGCCCGACAGCTTGAACCGCGAGCGCACGCCCATCCGATCTTGCGCGCCGGCATCGGCGAACGCGCGCTCGCCGATCGCACCGACGACGAGGATCCGATCGCCTTCGACGCCGGCATCCGCGAGCGCGACCGCCGCGAGCTCGTCGACGGCGATGAACCGATCGGCATCGGTCTGCGCCCACGCGACCGCAGGCTCGAGCTCCGAGACCACCGCGACGACCGGCGCCGGATTGGTTGCCTGATCGCGCGCGACCGTGAGCGCGAGTGCGGCGTGCGGATCGAACACGACCGTCGCATCGGGCGGGCTCTGCTCGAGCTCGCGCTTCAACTTGCGCTCGGCCCCTTCGCCGAGCAGCGCGCGGCGGACGCGATCCGTGATCGCGCCACCACCGCCCCCTGCCCCACCGACATCGATCGCACGCACGCGCATGCCGGCGGCCTCGAGCGCCGCGAGCACGGGGACCACCGCCGAGGGCGGCGAGCCCGAGCTGGTCACGACCAGGATGTGTGCGTCAGCCACGGATGCGTACCGTCGTGTTTACCAGGTTCGGCGGCCTGCGGCCCGCGAGCACCTCGATCACGGCAGCTGCGCACAGCCGAGCCATCGCGATCCGGGTCTCGGTAGTGGCCGATCCGAGGTGGGGTGCCAAGACCAATCGAGGACAGTCGTAGAGCGCGTCTTGGAGCTCGGGCTCGCGCTCGAACACGTCGAGCGCGGCCGCGAAGATCCGGCCGGCGTGCAGCGCCTCGATCAGCGCGGCCTCGTCGACGCAGCCGCCGCGCGACGTGTTGACGAGGATCGCGGTCGGCTTCATCAGCGCGAGCCGGCGCGCGTTGACCAGATGATGGGTCTCCGGCGTCAGCGGGCAATGCAGGCTGATGACATCGGCCTCGCTGAAAAGCTCGTCGATCGTCATGCCGCCGGTGCGGCCTGCCGAGATCGCCCGCATGCCGAACGCCTCGCCCCGGCGGACCATCGCCTTGCCGATCCGGCCCAGGCCGATCACGCCGAGCGTCTTGCCGGTGAGCTCGACGCCGAGCAACTGATCGAGCCGCCATCCCGGCCACGCGCGCGAGCGGATCAGCGCCGCGGCCTCGGGCAATCGGCGCGCGGCCGCGAGCAACAACGCGAACGCGAGCTCGGCGGTCGCCTCGGTCAGCACGTCGGGCGTGTTCGTGACCGCGATGCCCGCGGCGGTCGCGGCGGCGAGATCGATGTTGTCGTAGCCGGCCGCGCAGTTCGCGATCACGCGCAGCTTCGGCGCGCGCGCGATCACGGTCTCGTCGATCCGATCGAGCAACAAGCACACCAGCGCGTCGGCCTCGCTGAGGTCGCAACGCGCGATGCCGATCCACGATTCCGGCACGTCGACCTCGGCGCCCGGAAGCAGCGCCGGCAGATCGATCGGCAAGGTCGAGGTCGCGATCACCCGCACGTGGTGAGCTTACGACGCGTCTGTTAGGCTTCGATAGGTGCGTTGGCTCTCGCTCGTCGTGATCTGTGCCGCGAGTAGCGCGCACGCCGACCCGGCCCCGGTCCCGGGTGATGCCGGCGTGCCGCCTGCGCCGCTCGACCACATGGTCGATCCCAGGACGCCGCTCGCGTCGCTGACCGACGATCCGATCCTCGGCCGATCGCCACGGATCAACGGCGACGAGGTCCACGGGCTGGTCGCGTTCACGTTCGACGACGGGCCGAACCCCGAGACCACACCGTCGGTGATCGAGGCGCTCGAGAAGTACGACATCCCGGCGACGTTCTTCATCGTGACCCAGCGCTTGCTCGGCAAGCACGGCGCCGCGCCGCGCGACATCCTCACCCACGAGCTCGCCGATGGCTTCATGGTCGGCTCGCACTCGGTCTCGCACAAGCTGCTGAAGACCGCCAACGCCGACCTGGTCGCCAAGGAGATGGACGCGTCGTTTCGCACGCTCGCGAAGGAAGCCGACCGCCCGATCGGGCTGTTTCGCCCGCCGTACGGCGCGCTGTCGGGCGCTGGTCGCGCGCGGTTGCACACGCTCGGCGTGACCGAGGTGATCTGGTCGATCGATACGCTCGACTGGAGAGCGCACGACGCCGACAAGCTGCGCAAGAAGGTCTTGAAGATGATCCTGCACGACAACGGCGGCGTGGTGCTGATGCACGACGTCAAGCCGATCACCGCGAAGATCATCGCGGACCTGCTCGACGATCTCGAAGCCGAGAACTGCAAGCGCCTCGATGCGAAGGACCCGAAGCGCGAACCGATCTGGCCGGTGTCGCTCCACTACTTCCTGCGCGACGACAAGACCACCTCGCGCGCGGTGCCCGTGGCCGTGACGAAGCGAACCGACGCGTACAAAGCGGCGTTCGCGAAGCGCTGTGCCGCGCGGACCAAGCAGCCGGTGCTCGAAGATTCGATGGGCTGCCGCGCGAATCCGCTCGCGAAGGGCTGCATGTAACTGTCCGCGCGTTGCTGAAACCAACGCGAGGGCCCCTACAGATTACAATTCGTAACAATGACCTGAAGTCACTTCGTATTGGGTTGACAACTACATTCCCTCACACTAGGGTCCGCCCGATTCGCCGGGCACGCCTGCCGAGAGACTGCGTTGAATAACTCATGCAACATTCAGATGTTAGGGTCGGGCTCGGGCTGTTGGCCGGGTGGGAAGAACTGATGGCGCCGCTCACCTGGGACCAGCATCTCCCGTCGCCGCCGACGGCTCCGAAGCGGGCAAAGACCGCGGAGCCGGAGGCCGACAACCTCGACACCATGCAGTTCGAAGCGGTCGAACCAGGCATGGATTTCGGCGAGGGCGAAGGCGAGCGAACGGTCATCACGACCGCGTCGTACGACCTGAAGCCGAAGTTCACCGGTCGCGCCGCCGCGATCAAGCAGCTCCAGGATGTGGTCGGCAAGGCGTTCGACTCGTTCGGGTCGCTCGGCTTCGCGGTGATCGTCGGCGAGCCCGGCATGGGCAAGAGCCGGATCATCAACGAGCTCGTGCTGCGCGCGAAGAGCCAGCACCCGGGGATGACGGTGCTGTCGGGCATCGCGGATGACCACGCGCACGCCTACGGTCCGATCGCGCGCGCGCTGACCTCGCGGTTCGGCGTCGTCGTGGGTGAGAACCCGGACGAGAGCCGCGACAAGATCCAAGCGGGTGTTGCCGAGATCGTGCCTGCCGCGCGCGTTCCCGAGATCGCACATCTGATCGCGCACCTCCTGCGCGTGCCGTTCGAAGACAGCCCGGTCGTCGCACCGTTGCTCGATTCGCCGCAGCGCCTCGAGGGCCGGTTGTTCATGGCGTTGAAGCGCCTGCTCACCGCCGAGACCGAGAAGCACCCGGTGCTGATCGTCGTCGAGAACCTCGAGCTGTGCGAGAACGACACGATCAACTTCCTGCACTACCTCGCCGCGGGCATGACCGATCATCGCGTCGCGATCGTCGGCACCGCGACCGCGGAGCTCTACACGCGGCACACCACGTTCGGCGACGGCGAAGTCCCGCCGACGAAGATCGATCTCTCGGCGCTGTCGCCGGTCGAGGCCGAGGAGCTGCTCCGCGAGCTGTGCAAGCAACTCCATGCCGTGCCGCCGAAGCTGGTCCACCACGTGCGCGGGATGGGCGGCACGCCGCGCGCGATCCACGAGCTCGTGCGCCTGCTGCTCGAGAGCGACGTGATCGTTCGCGAGGGCATGATGTGGCGGATCGACGCCGACAAGCTCGCCGCGATGGCGCTGCCGAAGGCGTACGACGAGCTCGTCGCCGCGCGGCTGCGCGTGATGGATCCGAGCGAGCGCCGCGTGCTCGAGATGGCGGGCGTCGTCGGCGAGCGCTCGTGGCTCGACGCGGTGATCGCCCTCGAGCGTAGCCACGCGACCGCCTCGCACACCGATCCGGACGGCCCCACGCTCGCCGAGATCGCGAGCTCCGGCGATCACTCGCGCCTCGCGGTGGTCGCGGCGGTCGGCAAGTTGATCGAGCGCGAGTGGCTCGTCGAGATTCCGCTGTCGTCGGTGTCGGGCGAGCGCGAGCTCCGCTTCGCGTATCCGAACCTGTGGGCGATCGTCTACAAGGGCGTCGAAGAGCAGCGCCGCCGCGGCTACCACAACATCGTCGCGCGCTGGCTCGAGCTCCACCCCGAGGGCCGCTCGCCGCAGCAGCAAGAAGAAGTCGGTCGCCACCTCGCGCTCGCCGGGGAGACCCGCGAGGCCGCGGTGCGCTATCGCCGCTCGGCCGAAGCCGCGCGCGCCGAGTACCACAACGAGAAGGCGATCCGGTTGTTCGACCGCGCCCTCGCCTGCCTCGGCAATCAAGATCTCGCGCAGCGCATCCACATCTGGCACGACCTCGGCTCGGTCTACGAGCTGATCGGCGACTTCGAAGCCGCGCTCGGCGCGTTCGAGCGAATGCTGCGCCTGTCGTGGGTCGCCGCGAGCAAGACCAAGGCCGCCGTCGCGTTCAACAAGATGGGCCGCGTGTGGCGTCGCAAGGGCGACCTCAAGCTCGCGCTCGAATATCTCGAGCGTGGCCTCGAGCTGTTCCGCGGTGCCGGCGATGGTCGCGGCATCGCGAGCTCGCTCGACGATATCGGCAAGACGCTGCAGATGCTCGGCCGCGTCGACGAAGCGCACGCGAAGGTCACCGAAGCGCTGTCGCGCCGGACCAAGGGCGGCGACAAGCGCGCGATCGCGACGTCGCTGTCGCGGCTCGGCGATATCCAACAGGATCGCGGCCAGTTCGAATCGGCCTACAACTGCCACAAGGAAGCGCTCGAGCTGCGCAAGGCGTCGAACGATCGCTGGGGCCAGATCGTCTCGCAGAACAACCTCGCCGCGCTCGCGTTCGAGCTCGGCGATGCGGCCGAGGCGCGCGCCGGTTGGCTCGCCGCGCTGCCCGAAGCCGAGACCATCGGCGCGCTACCACTCGCCGCGCTGATCCTCGCGAACCTGGGCGAGGTCGCACTCGTCGACGGCAAGCTCGAAGAGGCGCGCAGCCGCCTCGACAACGCGCTCGAGATCATCGAGGACATCGACGATCGCGGGCTCGAGAGCGAGGCGTGCCGCCATCTCGCGACGCTCGAGAAGCTGCAGGGTCACACCCAGGCCGCGCGCGAATTCGCGGAGCGCGCGCTCGATGTCGCGAAGAAGTCCGGACAGCGCGAGCGCGAAGCCCAGGCGTTGATGACGCTCGGCGACGTGCTGTCGACGAGTCTTTACGACGCAGCCGACCAAGCCGACGGCGCCGACACGGCGCTCGACGCTTCGGTGGCGTATGCGCGGGCGATCGACGTCCTGCGGGCGATCGGCAACGAAGCGGCGCTCGGTAAGGCGCTGTACGCCTTCGGTCGCTACAAGGCCGAAACCGGCGCCCTCGCCGAAGGCAAGGACATGTTGCGCGATGCGCTCACCGTGTTCGCGAAACTGGGCCTTGGTCGACCGGCCGGCGACGCCGAGAAACTGCTCGCGACGCTCCACTAGAGCCGCCAAACCCGATTCCCGCGCTTGCCCCAGCGCCGTTCGCTAGGCATGGTTGCCGGACGCGCCGATGATCTGGTTCTGGCTCGGCTTCTTCGCGCTGATCGCGCTCTTGCTCTTCTTCGATCTCGGAGTGGTGCACAAACGCGCGCAGGAACCGACGCTCCGTAGCGCGGCGCTGTGGACCCTGTTCTGGGTCTCGCTCGGCCTCGCGTTCTCGGGCGTGGTCTACCTGATGTACGAGAACAACTGGGCCGGCGTCCACCTCAAGGGCTGCCCGCCCGGTCACGCCGACGGCGTCGACGCGACGATCACGTACGTCTCGGCCTACCTGCTCGAGCAAGCGCTGTCGATCGACAACATCTTCGTGATGTCGCTGCTGTTCCGCAGCTTCCGCATGCCGCTGAAGTATCAGCACCGCGTGCTGTTCTGGGGAATCCTCGGCGCGGTCGTGTTCCGCGTCCTGATGCTCGGCGGCGGCGCGTTCCTCGCGAGCCGGTTCGACTTCGTCTTCTACATCTTCGGCGCCTACCTCGCGTGGCAGGGCCTCAAGCTGTTCAAGGGCGACGATGACGACGGCGGCGAGGGCATGCCCGACAACTGGGCGGTGCGCACGCTGCGCAAATACTTCCGCGTCGCCGAGGGCGATCACGGCGGCAAGTTCAGCATCATGGTCGAGGGCAAGCGCTGGCTGACGACCGTCGCGGTGTGCTTGATCGTGATCGAGCTGACCGACGTGATCTTCGCGATGGACTCGATCCCCGCGGTGCTCTCGGTCTCGCAAGACACGTTCATCATGATCACGTCGAACATCTTCGCCGTGATGGGGCTGCGCTCGTTGTACTTCGTCCTCGCGGGCGCGATGGCGAAGTTCAAATATCTGAAGATCGCGCTCGCCGTGCTGCTGATCTTCATCGGCCTCAAGATGATCCTGCACTCGTGGATCATGATCCCGCACTGGATCTCGCTGATCTGCATCGCCGGCATCATCGGCGTCGGCGTCGCAGCGTCGCTGTTGATCAGCGAACCAGCACCAGCATCTCCGTCTCCATGAGCTCTTCGGCCCAGCGCCGCTTGTAGTCCATCTCGGTCCCGAGGTCGTAGCGGGCCACACCGGCCTCGCACAGCTCCGCGATCTGGCGGAGCTGCAACAGCGACCCGATGTTGTGTTGCGAGAGCGTGTCGTCGTACGAGAACTGCAGTCCGCGATACTCGCCCGCCATCACCGCGCCGAGGATGTAACCGATATCGCGATCGGCGAGCCGCGCGAAGATCGTGCGCTGCTGACCGAGCTCGGCGAGCCGCGGCAACATCGCGGCGTAGAACGCTCGCATCGGCCCCGCCGAGATGCCGACGTTGTCGCGCGACTTCCAGCTCCGTAGCTCGATCTCCTGGATCCGGTCGTAGAGGCTGTTCGCCTCGGCGGCGGTCGCGGTCCGCACGGACTCGAACGTGATGCCGGCGGCCACCGCGCCGCGCTCGGCCTTGCGCAGCGACTTGCGAAACTCGCGCGCCCGGCGGGCCAGAAAGCCATCCATCCCGCCCTCGAGGCTCGCGACATGGCGCACCGTGGGCTGGCCGCGACGGCGCTCCCAGCGCGCCGGCAGTGTGGCATCGAGCGCACGGCGTTGCGGGCCGTTCACAGTCAACCCGCTCAGGATCGCGAGCTGCCAATCACGGCGATTGGCAAGCACGGGCACGACTTCCTCGACGAGGGCGACGGGATCGCGCCCGATCAGCGGTGCCGCGAGCCCCCACGCGAGCTCGACCGGCTCGACGTACGGGAACCCCGCCGGATGGACGCCGCGCATGGCCGCGAAATAGCCGTGTTGGCCACGAAACGAGAACGCGGCGCGCGGAGGCATCAGCGCGCCGGCCGCCGCCAGGATCCACGCCGTCGAGCTACAGAACCGATCGATCGCGGGGGTCAACGCGACTTCACGATCGAAGTCGTCCGCGACAGCGGCGAGGTCGACCGGTTCCACCCTGCAATCGTAGTTTGCCTCGGACGTTCCGGCCGGTGGCCGCGCACGGATTCTGCAATAATCGGCGCGATGCGCAGGACTGCCACTTTGCTCGCGTTCGCCATGGGATGCGGAACCACGAGCTACAAGATTCCGGCGTCGGAGCTGATCCGGCTGTCACAACTGCCACCCGCCGAGCGCGGCCAGAACGTGCGCGTCGTCCAACAGCTCACGGACGCGGATGTCGGTGCGCCGGCACCGGTGTCGAGCGAGACCCAGATCGTGATCTTCCCCGACGTCGTCGTGTACGACGGGGGCGGTCACCGTCGAGGCAGTGGTGGATGGGGACCTCACGCGAACGCGCCCGGTGCCCATCCCGTGCACGGCGGTGGTGGCGGCGTGAATGTCGGCTCGACCGGCGGCTCGTCGTCGGGCGCCGGTGACGGCAAGGCCGAGGCGGTCGTGATCGTCGTGATGGCGATCACGGCGCTCGTCGTCGCGGCGGCGGTCGAAGGCTCGCGCGAGGATGGCTATGCGTCGATCCATCCGATGACGCCGCTGTATCTGTTCGGTCACGACGGCAGTCAGGCGGTGATGCCACTCGCCGCGCTCGACTACGATTCGGCCGCGTTCTCGGACTACGCGATCATTCGCTCGAACGAGACGCCGTGGCGCTTCAACGGCCGCGCGCCGCTCGATCGGGTGGGCTTCACGTACGCGGTGTTCGGCGGGGTCGGCACGTTCGTCTCGGCGGATGGCAGCAAGGACACCGGCACCGCGACGACGATCCAGTTCGGCTACTTCCCCGAGCAACACATCGGCATCGTGTCGTCGCTGTTCTTCGGCTGGCGCGACAACCGCGAGGCGCAGACCCTGTTCGAGACCCGCTACTCCCTCGAGGCCGACGGCTACCTCGCGCAGGCCGGCCCGATCCACTTCGGACTCTACGGCGGCATCGGCGGTGCGACCCGGCTCGAGGACGGCATCGACGGCGGCAACGCGTCGAGCCTCGCGGTCCTCGGCGGCGCGCAGGTCCAGCTCGACTTCAACACCCGGCTCGCGCTGACCGCGCGGTTCGGCCAGACCTACGCGCACGACGAGCGCATGACCGACGCGCTGATCGGGCTCGCGGTCTACTGACCGCTACTTCTGGTACTTCGCTTTCCACTCGTCGTACGGCATGCCGTAGACGATCTCGCGCGCGTCGGGGTCGCTGAGCTCGACGCCACGCTCGGCCGCGGCGGCGCGGTACCACTTCGAGAGGCAGTTGCGGCAGAACCCGGCGAGGTTCATCACGTCGAGGTTCTGGACGTCCGTGCGCTCGCGAAAGTGCTCGACCAGCCGGCGGAACGCTGCAGCCTCGATCTCGGTTCGCTGTGGATCGGGAATCTCGGTCGCCATGTGGACTGCTTACCATGTGGTATGGACGTGGCGTGGAGTTGCCCGCGTCCGTCACGACCCTGACCCGAGGCGACACCACGTTCTACGTCGTCGGGACGGCGCACGTCTCGCAGAAGTCCGTCGACGATGTCCGCACGGTGATCGACACGGTCCATCCCGATGTCGTGTGCGTCGAGCTCTGCAAGTCGCGGTTCGATGCGCTCACCAAGGACAGCGCATTTCGCGATCTCGACGTGTTCAAGGTCGTGCGCGAGGGCAAGACGCTGTACCTGCTCGGGCACCTCGCGCTCGCGAGCTACCAGCGCCGGATCGGCGCGAGCCTCGGCGTGCAGCCGGGTGCGGAGCTCGTCACCGCGAGCAAGACCGCCGCGAAGCGCGGCATCCCCGTCGAGCTGATCGATCGCGACATCAACATCACGCTGCGCCGCACGTGGCGCAACATCGGTATGTGGCGGCGGCTGACCCTGCTGTGGTCGCTGCTCGGCGGCGACGACGATAAGGATGATGGCAAGGGCGTCACCGCCGAGACCGTCGAGAGCTTGAAAGAGCCCAAGGCGCTGTCGGAGATGTTGACCGAGCTCGGCAAGGCGGTGCCCGAGATCAAGGGCCCGCTCGTCGACGAGCGCGACCAGTATCTCGTCAGCAAGATGCGCGAGGCCGGTGAAGGCAAGAAGACCGTCGTCGCGGTCGTCGGCGCGGCCCACGTGCCCGGCATGACCAAGCAGTTGAACGAGCCGATCGATCGCGACGCGCTCGACAAGGTGCCGCCGCCGGCGCTGTGGTGGCGGATCGCGAAGTGGGCCGTGCCGCTCGCGTTCCTCGCCCTCCTCGTCTACCTCGCGAAGGTCTCGGATGCGGAGAGCTTCGCGAAGACGATGCTCGCGTGGATCATCCCGACCTCGGTCGGGGCCGGCCTGTTCACCGCGATCGCGGGCGGCTCGCCGTTCACGATCGGCGCGGCGATGCTCGCGTCACCGGTCGCGCGGGTCTATCCGCTGGTGCGGACCGGCATCGTGGTCGGCATCGTCGAGGCCTGGCGGCGCAAGCCCTCGGTCACGGACTGCGAGCGACTTCCCGAGGACACCCAGACCGTGAAGGGGTTCTGGAAGAACCCGGTGACGCGGATCTTCATCATCGCGGTCGCGGCGGGGCTCGGCGCGTTGATCGGGTTTGGCGTCGGCGTCGGGTGGCTCGCCTCGCGGATGTAACTTTCGCCACGCGAGAACAGCATGAGCGTTTCTAACGGGCGATGGACACGGCTGGTCCGACCAAGCTAAAACATCGCCATGATCAATCGACGTACGGCGATCAAGCAGATCGGTGGGCTGGCCGGGGTGGCGGCGATGGCGAAGTTTCTGCCCGGCTGCGGCGGCGACGACGGGCCCAAGGGCATCACGACGTACGTCTACATGATGCTCGAGAACCGCAGCTACGATCACTTCTTGGGATCGCGCGCGTTGCTCGAGGGCAAGGCCGGCGACGGTCTCCAGGCCACGTTCTCGAACAACGACGTCAACGGCAATCCGATCGCGCCGTGGCAGCCGACGGTCGACCAGATGTGCGATCCGGATCCGCCGCACGATTGGATCCCGCTCCATACCTCGTGGAACAACGGCGCGTGCGACGGCTTCGTGGTCCAGCATCAGATGGATCACAACGATCCGACGATGATCGATCCGATGCAGTACCTGACGCGCACGCAGCTGCCGGTCAGCTACGCGCTCGCGGATGCGTACACGTCGTGCGATCGCTGGTTCTGTTCGGTGATGGGCCCGACCCTGCCGAACCGCGCGTACTGGCATAGCGCGACGTCGTTCGGCATCGGACCGGACGCCGCGGCGAACAGCGAGATCCTCAACACGTTCAACAGCGTGCCGGTGCCGACGATCTACAACCGGCTCGACGACAAGGGCATCGACTGGGCCTACTACTACGGCTCGATCGCGGTCGTGTCGTTGCTCGGCAACCCGGGTCCGTATCAGCTCGATCTGGGTCCGAACGACGGCACCGGGCGGATCCGGCGGTTCGGCGACTACCAGGAGCACGTCGGCCAGTTCTTCCTCGACGCTGCCGCCGGCACGCTGCCGCCGGTGACGTACATCGATCCGTTCTTCTTCCTCAACGACGACCATCCGCCGATCCATCCGATCGAGGGGCAACTGTTGGTCTCCGCCGTGTACAACGCGCTCGCGAAGTCGCCGCAGTGGAAGAACTGCATGCTCGTCATCACGTACGACGAGAACGGTGGCTTCTTCGACCACGTGTCGCCACCGCAAACCACGGACGACACGGCCGCCAAGTACCAGGTCGACGGCTTCGAGCAGATGGGCTTCCGCGTCCCGACGATCGTCGCCGGCCCGTACGCGAAGCAGAACTACGTCAGCTCCACGGTCTACGACCACACGTCGGCGTTGAAGCACCTGCAGAACGTGTTCAAGCTCGAGAGCCTCAACGTCCGCATGGACGCGGCGAACGACCTCACCGACTGCATCGACATGGAGAGGCTGTTGGCGAACAACCCCGCCGATCCGATCACGCTGCCCGAGATCAACATCGACGCTTGGCCGATGTCGGATGCGTGCTCGCACTCCGGCGGCTTCAAGGGCAAGGACCCGATCAGCCAGTGGGCCGACGCCAGCGGCAAGATCGCGAAGCAATACGACCTTCGCGACGACCCCACGAGCTACCTCCGGTCGATCCGGGAATACGTGCGCGCCGCCCAGATCGAAGCTAAGCTCAAAGCATGAAGAAGCCCGACAAGGTGTCGAGCAAGTAGCTATCTCGTGAGTGAACGTGGCGGGGCTTCGGCTCCGCTTCGTCTTTTTCGGGATGTTTGATTTCGGTCCATGAAGCTCCTCGTCTTCGACAAGACCGATCGCGTGCTCTCGATGGCGTGGCGCAGCGGTGCGCAGCTCTATCGCCGGCTCGGCCGCGTCGATGCGGCGGTCGGCGTCGCGTCGTGGGCCGAGGCATTCGCGTGGATCGCGTCGCACGCTGCGCCGATCGACGAGCTCCAGTACTGGGGCCACGGCACGTGGGGTGCGGCGCTGGTCGCGGGCTCCGACGTGTGGACCGCAGCCCCCGGCGCGACGCTGCAGCGCGACCTCGATCGGTTCCGCGACCAGCTCGCGCCGGAGGCGCTGATCTGGTTTCGGACCTGCGAGACCTTCGGCGCGCGCGCCGGCATCGACTTCGCCGAGCGCCTCGCCGATCGGATGAACGCGCGGGTCGCCGGGCACACCCACGTGATCGGCTTTCATCAGAGCGGTCTCCACGCGGTGGCACCGGGCAGCGCGGCCGACTGGTCCGACACCGAAGGCGTCGCGACCGGCACGCCCGAGGCTCCACAACGGGCGCGCCGTTCCGCGCCGTGGCGCGCGAACACGATCACGTGCTTCGCGAATCAGATTCCGGCGGACTGGTTCAGCACAGGATGTCGAGGAGCTGCGCGCGGGTGAGGTAGCCCTCGAGCGCGGCGGAGAATTCGTCGATCATCATGTCGAGCTCGAGCGTGAGCTTCTTGCCGGTCGTGCGATGGACGCGACCGGAGATCGGAATTTCGGTACCGGCGAGATCGGCGACACCCGACAGCCAACTGCCCACTGCCGGTGGTTCTCCCGCCAACTGGACCGAGACGTGCGTGCGCGACAGATCGATCACGGGCGCGACGCCGGTGTCGAACTTGACGGTCGCGGCGAGCGCGATCGGCGGCTCGATCCGGTAGTTCACGCGACGGTTGTGCGTGATCAACTTGTCGAGCGTGTCGTGGACCGGCGCCGACAGCGGCGTCTCGACGGTCTCGAGCACGAGCTCGCGCAACCGCTTGAGCTCTTTCTGCGTGCTGATCAAGTTGCCGCGCATGTCGGCGAGCCGGCGCTGATCGCGATGGACCTTGTCCGCGACGACCGAGAGCAGATTGATCAGGAACTGGATGCCGAGCTCCTGATGACGTCCGAGGAAGTCCTGGATCTTCTTCGCCTGGACTTCCCACAGCACCGAGCCGGCGTGCGCGGTCGCGCGCGTCGAGCGCGGCAGACCGGTCAACGCGCCGAGCTCGCCGATCAGCGCCGGTGGGCGCAAGCGGAAGACATCGTCGCCGGAGAGCTCGACCTCGCCTTTGGTCAGCACGTAGAAGGTCGGAGCGGCCTCGCCGACATCGAACAGCGGTCGGCTGGGGTCGACGGTGACGGCGGTGAACAATCCACCGATCTCCGCGAGCTCGGCCTCGCCGAAACCCTGGAACAGCTGGATGGTTCGCAGCTCGCTAGCGCTAGGGCCCATGCGGCGCAACATAACGCGGTATCGTCGTGGGGTGAGGGCTGCCGTGGCTGTTCTGCTGATCGCCGGCTGCGCAGGCAAGACCGCCCCGGCGCCCGAGCAGACCGGCTCGGCGACGCCGGTTCATGCGGACGCCGCGCTCGCGATGCCGAAGGTCGAGACGTATGACGACCTGGGCGCCGCGTTGACCGCGACGATTCCCGCGGATGCGCGTGTGATCGGCTTCGGCGAGCTGCACTCGCGCACCGATCGCGCACAGATCAAAGCGACGCTCGCGCACTTCACCGGCGAGGCCCTGCCCGTCCTCGCCGACAAGCTGAGCGACCTGATCCTCGAGACGTGGATCGTCGACAAGGGCTGCGGTAGCGCGGCGACCGAGGCGACCGCGAAGGTCGAGATCACGATGCGACGCCCGCAGGAGACCCACAACGACATCGGCGATCTCGCGGAGGCCGCGCGTAAGGCGAAGATCCAACCGCACGCGATGCGCGTGACGTGCGGCGACTACACGCGGATCGCACCGCCGGGCAAGCCCGTCGACACGGTCGCGATGCTCGACCTCACGACGAGCGAGCTCGGACGGATCGCGGTCGAGGCCGTGATCCATCGCGACAAAGAGCCGAACCATCGACCGTGGATCGCGCTGTACGGCGGCGCGCTCCACAACGATCGGTTCCCCGAGCCCGGCACCACCGACTGGAGCTATGCCGCAAAGGTCGATGACGTCTCGAAGAATCACTACGTCGAGATCGACCTGATCGCACCCGAGCTCGCCGAACCGGATCCGGTCGCGCAGAAGCAGCCGTGGTTCCCGGTCGTGCAGCACGCCGACGCGAAGGTCCACGTGTGGAAGCGCGGCGACCGCTCGTTCGTGATCGTGCTGGCGAAGGCGACCGCCGCCGAGAAGGCCCCATGATCGGCTCGGTGCTCGCCCGGCTCGGCGAAGCGTGGTTGCTGTGTGCGGTGATCCAGCTCGTGCTGTGGCTCGTGCAAGAGCGCACGCGCAACGCGGGCATCGTCGATGTCGGCTGGGCGGCGTCGTTCACCGCGATCGCGGGCCTGTTCGGGTTGACCGCGCTGACGTCGCGCGGCAGCTTCCTGCCGATCGGCATCGTCGTGGTGTTGTGGAGCACGCGGTTGTCGAGTCACCTCGTCGCGCGCGGCGCGGCGACCGGCCCCGAGGAAGGTCGCTACCTCGCGCTGCGCCAGCGCTGGGCGCTGCGCGCGTCGAAGCGGTTCTTCGTGTTCTTCCAGGCGCAGGCCGCCATCGCTGCCGTCCTCGCCTGCGCGTTCGTCGTGCCGTTCGTCGAGGAGCCGTGGGATGGCGGTGCACTCCGCGTGATCGGCGTGCTGTTCGCGCTCACCGGCTTGGCCGGCGAAACGATCGCCGACGCGCAACTCGCGCGGTGGAAGCAGGACCCGGTCCATCGCGGCAGGGTGTGCGACGCAGGGCTGTGGAACTACTCGCGCCATCCGAACTATTTTTTCGAGTGGTGCGTGTGGTTAGGCTTCGCGCTCTACGGCCTCGCCTATCACGGCGGCTGGATCGCGCTCGGCGGTCAGGCGCTGATCTTCGCGACGCTGTGGAAGGTCACCGGCATCCCGGCGACCGAGGCCCAAGCGGTGCGATCGAAGGGCGAGGCATATCGCCAGTACCAAGCCTCGACCAGCGTGTTCGTGCCGTGGCCGAAGCGACGCTGAGGTTTTCCCGTAACCCCCTCTTCGGGCAGGCGTAGGCGCGGCATGATGAAACTAACCGCGCTCGCGATTTTGCTCCTCGGTGCGTGTGCCAGCGATGGCACCAACGGCACCAACGGCACCAACGGCACCAACGGGACCGATGGCACCGACGGCTCGAATGGCACGAACGGCAGCGACACCGTCGCTTCGGCCCCCGCCGGCGTGTACACGCTCGCGAATCAGGTCGCCGGCAACCAGGTCTCGTCGATGTTGCGCGGCGAGAACGGCAACCTCACGCGCGACAACGAGTACGCGACCGGGGGCGCCGGCACCGCGGCCGGCCTCGGCAGCCAGGGCGCGATCACGTGGGACAAGAAGACCCAGCGGTTGTTCGCCGTCAACGCGGGGGACAACACGATCTCGATGATGGCGCTCGATCAGGACGGCGTGTTGACCAAGCTGTCGTCGGTCGCCTCGGGCGGCACCAAGCCGATCAGCATCGCGGTCCACGGCGACGCGGTCTACGTCCTCAACTACGGCAACGTCAACGTCGCGGCGGTCAACGGCAACATCACCGGATTCAGGATCACCGGCGACACGCTGGTCGCGATCCCGTCGTCGACGCAAGCGCTCAGCGGCACCGGCGACGTCCACCCGACGGACGTCGTGTTCACGCCCGACGGCAAGTACCTCGTCGTCGCGGAGCGCTTCGGACCGACCGCGCAACACCTCGGCAAGCTCGACGTGTTCGCGGTCACCAACGAGATCGCGCAGGCCGGCACGTTCGTCGCGTCGGCCGGCAACGAGCCGTTCGCGATCGACTTCTCGCCGGAGGGCTACATGCTCGTCGCCGAGGTCGGCAACGAGATGGCGAATGGCTCGTCCGCGAGCTCGTACGCGATCTCGAGCACCGGCGCGCTGACGCCGATCACCTCGGCGCTGCCCACGTTCCAGGGCGCAGCGTGTTGGATCGTCGCGGCCGGCGGGTTCGCCTACATCGCCAATACGGCGACCTCGACGATCACCGGGCTCGCTGTCTCGAGCGCCGGCGTGCTCACGCTCCACGACGCGAACGGCATGTCCGCCCCGAGCGGCACGACGCCGATCGATCTCGCGGTGTCGCCGGAGCGCGGCTACCTCTACTCGCTCGCCAACGGCAGCCACACGATCAACATCTACTCGATCAACTCGGACGGCTCGTTGACGACGCAGCCCGGGCTGTCGGGCATGCCGGCCGGCGCGAGCGGCCTCGTGGCCCGCTAGAACCGGTAGCTCGCACCTGCGAGTAGCGAGATCCGGCGCGTGTGGGTCTCGGGCTCCGACGCGTACATCACCGGGTTGGTCGGCGCGCCGTTGACGATCAGCATGGTGCCCGGCCCTTGCCGCATCCACGATGCTTCGAACGTGGCCTCGGCCACGATCCGCCACTGCGCATCGATCGTGTACGCCGTGTCGAGTCGGAATCGCGGATCGAGCCGATTGGCGAGCGCCACGTCCAGATCGGAGTAGGCGGGATCGAAATCCGAGAGATGCAGACGCATGTTGCCGGGGGCCGGGACCATCGCGGTGGCCTCGAACGACGCGGTCCACTCGGGCGTGAACCGAACGTCGACGACCAGGCTGAGCGGGAACGTCAACCACGCGTAGTCCTCGCGATAGCCGCCGGCACCGATCGGACGGAGATCGCGATCCCAGGTGCGCCGCCCGACACCGAGGTAGCCGCCGAGGCTCAAGCGATCGTGGATCACGGTCCAGCGATGGCCGAGGTCGAGCTCGCTGTCGGTCATGTGGCCGGTGGCGTCGTCGACCGCCACGATCGGGTTGCCGGCCTGGTCCGAACCGTCGAACGGCATCGTGCCGCTGGTCAGGCCGAACCACGCGCGCGCGTACCAGCGGCCATTCGGGGACGTCACGAGCGCCTCGATCCGACCGGTCGGCTGGTTGCCGTGGTGCTTGCTCTGGAGCGGCGCGGAGACGTCCTCGTGATAGTCGAAGTTCTCGACGCCGAGCACCACGCTCGGCTCGACGTGCCACGGATCCGCGTGAGCCGGGGTCGCGAGCGCCGCCGCAACACCGGCGGCAAGAGAGAGCTTCACCATGAACCTCCAATCTAGAGCGGACGGCCGAGCCACGACGTAGCCGCGACCTAAAAAAACGCCGCCGGCAAACAGCGGCTCGCAGCACGGGCCAGGGTGTTGCGCGGAGGGTATCGTAGCCGCGTGCTCGTCGAGCGACTCGTCGATGCCGGCGTCGTCCCCGAGCCGTTGTTACGTGTCGGGATCAGGGCGGTCTGCGCGTTGCGGCTGCGCGAAGAACGGACGCGCGACCGTGCCGGCTTCGTGGCCTCGCTGCGCGCGAGCGAGGTCGCGATCGAGACCGCCGCCGCCAACGCGCAACACTACGAAGTGCCGGCCGCATTCTTCGAGCGCGTGCTCGGGCCGCGCCTCAAGTACTCGGCGGGTTACTGGCCGCCCGGCGTCGCCGAGCTCGGCGCCGCCGAGGTCGCGATGTTGGAGCTCTACGCGCAACGTGCCGGGCTCCGCGATGGCCAGCGCGTGCTCGATCTCGGCTGCGGCTGGGGCTCGTTCTCGCTGTGGGCCGCGGCGCGCTATCCCGCGAGCCAGTTCACGGCGGTATCGAACTCCCAGACCCAGCGCGCGTTCATCGAGGCGCGCGGGCTCGCGAACCTGACGGTCCGGACCGCGGACGTGCGCACGCTCGAGCTCGAACCGGCGAGCTTCGATCGCGTGGTCTCGATCGAGATGTTCGAGCACATGCGGAACTACGAGCTGCTGTTCGGCAGGATCGCGCGCTGGCTCGCGCCCGACGGCGCGCTGTTCTGTCACGTGTTCGCGCACCAGCGCTTCGCGTATCCGTTCGAGGACACCGGCGGCTCCGATTGGATGGCGCGCGAGTTCTTCACCGGCGGCATCATGCCCAGCGCCGATCTGTTCTCGTGCTTCGATCGCGATCTCGCGATCCGCGACGAGTGGCGCCTCGACGGAACGCACTACGCACGCACCGCCGAGGCCTGGTACGCGAACCTCATGCGCCATCGCGCGGAGCTCGAGCCGTTGCTCGGGGGGCGCGCTAGATTCCAGCGCTGGCGGGTGTTCTTCCTCGCGTGCGCCGAGCTGTTCGGCTATCGCAACGGCCGCGAATGGCTCGTCGCGCACTACCGCATGCAGCCGCGCCGGCCTTGACCGACACGCTAGCGGGCGAGCACGTTCACGCGGCTTTCGCGCCGTACGCGAGATCGATGAACGCCTTCGCGCTCGCCGGACGATCCGCCGGAGCCTTCGCGAGCGCGGTCAGGATCGCGGCGTCGAGCCGCGGAGGGCAATCCTTGCGCAGCACGCGCGGGGATTCGGGCGTTTCGGAGATATGTGCGAACCCGATCGCGATCGCGTTCTCGCCGGCAAACGGCGGCCGCCCGGTGACGAGGTGATACGCGAGCGCGCCCAGCGCGTAGATATCGCTGCGCGCATCGACCGGCTTGCCGCGCACTTGCTCGGGCGCCATGTAGTGCGGCGTGCCGAGGATCGCGCCGGTCGCGGTGAGGTTGTCTCCGACGAGCGTGGTCGCGAGCCCGAAGTCGATCAGCTTGACCGCGCCTCGCTCGCCGATCAGCACGTTGCTCGGCTTCAAGTCGCGATGGATCACGCCGGCCTCGTGCGCGGCCTCGAGCCCGATACAGATCTGCTGCAGGATGTCCTCGACATCCTTGAGCGGCACGATGCCGCGCTGGGCGATCAGGTCGGTCAGCGTGCGGCCCGCGAAGTACTCCATCGAGAGATACAGCAGGCCCGGCCGCGCTTCGCCGAGATCGTGGATGCGAATGACCTGCGGCGAGCTGACCTTGCGCGCCGAGCTTGCCTCGCGGCGGAACCGCGCGATCATCGCAGCCTCGTCGCTGGCGAACGCGCTCGAGATCACCTTGAGGGCGACGAGCTCGTGGAGCACCTCGTCGTCGGCGAGATAGACCGCGCCCATCCCGCCCTTGCCGAGCAAGCGCTGCACGCGGTAGCGCCCCGCGAGCACCTGGCCGGCTTCGAGCGACGTGCCGGTCTGTTGCGGCTTGAGGTCGCCGCGCGGTGCCAGCGTCATCGTCGCGTCGAGCCCGATCGGCGTGCCACCCGGTGTGACGCCGGCAGGAGCCGGGGTCGGCGGATTGGCCGGCGGCGGCAGCACCCTCGAGCGCTGCTCCTCGAGCAGCTTGATCATCTTCTGATTGATCTCGTAGTCGACCGACGACACGATCGACTCGAGGTTCTCGATCCGCTCGCGCAGCAGCTTGTTCTCGTCGAGCAGCCGCTTCGTCGCCTTGCCGCCGCCCTCCCCGGATTCGAGCTCGAGCTTGCGCGCCTTCAGCTTCGCGTCACTGCGGATCTTGATGATCGCCGGCGCCATGCCGAGGGACATCACGATCGCTGCGAGCCCGACGATGTCTGCCATCAGCCGTAAGCATCCACCGGCGGGCAGGCGCACACAAGGTTACGGTCGCCGTACGCGTTATCGACGCGCCCCACCGGCGGCCAGTACTTGTGGATGCGCAGCCACGGCGCCGGAAACGCCGCCTGCTCGCGCGAGTACGGGCGATCCCACTCGGTCCCCGTCACCACCGCGGCGGTGTGAGGGGCGTTCTTCAGCGGGTTGTTGGCTTTGTCCATCGCGCCGCTCTCGATCGCCGCGATCTCGATGCGGATCGCGATCATCGCATCGCAGAACCGATCGAGCTCGGCCTTGTTCTCACTCTCGGTCGGCTCGACCATCAGCGTGCCGGGCACCGGGAACGACATCGTCGGCGCGTGGAAGCCGTAGTCCATCAGCCGCTTCGCGATGTCCTCGGCCTCGATCCCCGAGGTCTTCTTGAACTGGCGGCAATCGAGGATCAGCTCGTGCGCGACGCGGCCGTTCTGCCCGGTGTAGAGCACCGGGTAGTGCGTGCCGAGCTTCTTCGCGATGTAGTTCGCGTTGAGGATCGCGACCTCGGTCGCGCGGCGCAGGCCGGGCTCGCCCATCATCGCGATGTACGCGAACGAGATCGGGAGGATCGACGCCGACCCCCACGGTGCCGCCGACACCGGACCGACGGCCTGGGTGCCCGCGGCCGCGAGTGGATGGCCCGGCAGATACGGCGCGAGGTGCTCCTTCACCGCGATCGGGCCCATGCCGGGACCACCACCGCCGTGGGGAATGCAGAACGTCTTGTGCAAATTTAGATGACAGACGTCCGCGCCGATCGCCGCAGGTCGGGTCAGGCCGACCTGCGCGTTCATGTTCGCGCCGTCCATGTAGACCTGGCCGCCGTGTGCGTGGACGATCTCGCAGACCTCGCGAATGCCCTCTTCGAACACGCCGTGCGTCGACGGATACGTGACCATCAAGCACGACAGGTGATTGCGATACTGCTCGGCCTTCTTGCGCAGGTCCGCGAGATCGATCGTGCCGTCGGCGAGCGAGGCGACGACGACGACCTGCATGCCGGCCATCACCGCCGACGCCGGGTTCGTGCCGTGCGCGCTGGTCGGGATCAGGCAGATGTTGCGATGGTGCTCGTTGCGCGCGCGGTGATAGCCGCGGATCGCGAGCAGCCCGGCGTACTCGCCTTGCGCGCCGGAGTTCGGCTGCAGCGACACCGCCGGCAGGCCGGTGATCTCGCCGAGCCACGCCTCGAGCCGCTCGAACAGCGCGCGATAGCCGCCCCACTGCTCGGCCGGCGCGAACGGATGGAGGCCGCCGATCGCCGACCACGTGACCGGAATCATCTCGCTCGTCGCGTTGAGCTTCATCGTGCACGAGCCGAGCGGGATCATCGACGTGGTGAGCGAGAGGTCCTTCGCGCACAGCCGATTGATGTAGCGCAGCATCTCGTGCTCGCTGTGGTAGCGCGCGAACGTGGGATGCGTGAGGAACGCCGAGGTGCGCTTCACGCCGGTCGGCAGCTCCGGCACGGTCGTCGCGATCACGAGCTGATCGATGTCCATCGCCTTGTCGCTGAACGCCTCGAGCAACGTGCCGATGTCGGCGAGCGTCGTGGTCTCGTCGCACGAGATGCCGACGCCGTCGTCGTAGCGGCGCAGGTTGAGGCCGAGCTCGACGGCGCGCGCGACCACACTCGCCTGCTGGTGCGCATCGAGATCGACGCGCAGCGTGTCGAAGAAGGCGCCCGGGCGCACCTTGATGCCGTGCTTCGCGAGGCCCGCGGCGGCGAGCGCCGTGAAGGCGCGCACGCGCGTCGCGATCTGCGTGAGCCCCTCGGGCCCGTGATAGACCGCGTACATCGACGCCATCACGGCGAGCAGCACCTGCGCGGTGCAGATGTTCGACGTCGCCTTCTCGCGGCGGATATGTTGCTCGCGGGTCTGCAGCGCGAGGCGGAACGCGGTCTTGCCCTTGTTGTCGCGCGACACGCCGATGATCCGGCCCGGGACCTGACGGCGAAACGCATCGGTCGTCGACAGGAACGCGGCGTGGGGACCGCCGAAGCCCATCGGCACGCCGAAGCGCTGCGCGGTGCCGACGGCGATGTCCGCGCCGAGCTCGCCGGGCGGCGTGACGAGCGTGAGCGCGAGGAGGTCGGTCGCCATCGCGACGAAGGCGCCCGCGGCGTGGATCTTCGCGCACAGCGCGCGGTGATCGATGACCTGGCCGTCGGTCGACGGATAGCTGATCAGCGCGCCCGCGGTGTTCGCATCGAGGCCGGCCTCGATCTGCGCGAGCGTGCCGACCGCGAGCTCGATGCCGAGCGGCTCGGCGCGGGTCTGCATCACCGCGATCGTCTGCGGGTGCGTCGCGTCGTGGACCCAGAACTTCGCGCGCTTGTGATCGGCCTGGCCGAAGCACATGTGCATCGCCTCGGCGGCCGCGGTCGCTTCGTCGAGCAGCGACGCGTTCGCCATGCCGAGGCCGGTGAGGTCCTCGATCATCTGCTGGAAGTTGATCAGCGCCTCGAGCCGGCCCTGCGAAATCTCCGCCTGGTACGGCGTGTATTGCGTGTACCAGCCGGGGTTCTCGAGCACGTTGCGCAGGATCACGCCCGGCGTGATCGTGTCGTAGTAGCCCTGGCCGATGAACGAGCGCAGGACGTGGTTGTCGCTCGCGAGCGTTTGCAACTGCTCGAGCAACTCGTGCTCCGCGAACGGCTCGCCGAGCTGCAGCGGTTGCTGCAGGCGGATCGCGGCGGGGACGGTTGCCGCGGTGAGCTCGGCGAGCGACTTGTAGCCGAGCTCGGAGAGCATCGCCGCCACCTCGGTCTCGTCGGGACCGATGTGACGACGCGCGAACGTATCGGATGGTGCGAGGACGTCGGGCTGCACGCGGGCACCCTAGCACCCGCGCGCTACGTCCGAAAGATGCTCAGGTACCGCTCGGGAAAGTCTGCAAGCTCCATGGCCGCGCCGCACTCCGGGCACGGTAGCCGCGGAGGACACAGCATCTGCAGCGCCTGCTGATTCGCGACCGCGTCGATCAGCGGTTGCGCCTCGAAGCCGCAGCTCGCGCAGACGTACTGCGCGTGAAACGAGGTCACGGCGAGCCCGTGGAGCTCGTTGATCATGTTCATCTGCGTCATCAGCACGTCGGCGACCCGCTCGAGCGTGATCTGCCGGCCACCGACGCGCACGGCGCGAACGAACCGGATCCACTCGCGCATCCCGATCGAGTTGACGAAGGTCACGCCGTCGGTGTCGAGGATCACGGGTCCAGCCGGCAGCTTCGCGGGGAGCGTCGCGAGTTGCGCGCTGTCGTCGATGCGGCCGCTGAAATACACGCGATGGCCGTCGATCCGGATCTCGAGCCGGGTCATAGCGTCCCCGTGAACGAGTGAAACGACGCCGAGCGCGCGAGCTCGGTCGGTTTGTAGCGAATATCCAGGAGCGAGATCACCTCGGTCCGCGCACTCGGTGCGAGGTTGAGGACGAGTTGATTCGAGCACGCGTACGCGAGCGGCAGGCCCATCCCACCCTCGGCGGTCGAGGTCTTGGTCGCCGCGAGCCGGGTCTTGATCGAGCTCGGATCGATGGTGCCCCACTGATCGCGGACCTCGATCGCCAGGTAGCGGCCGTCGGTCGCCCAGCGCAGGGTGACGACGTCCTTGTCGACGAGCGCCCGCGATTTGTCGCGCGCGTCGCCGGCGCGAAACCGCACGCCCTCGGCGTCGACCGGCGCCGCATACAGCGCGTTCGCCAGGAGCTCGTCGGCGATCACGCTGACCAGCGAGCCGATCCGATCGGGCAAACCGACCCGCGTGACATCGATCGCGATCGCACCGACCACCGCATCGCGCTCGATCGCGTCGTCGAGTTGATAGCCGCGGACCTCGGCGCCCCAGGTCATGTACTTGTCGAGGCCGAAGCACTGCTTGAGGATCAACTTCTGCGCCGTCGCGAGCAGCTCCTCGGCGAGCAGCGGCATCGGATGGGCGATCACGTGATCCCAGCCGGCGCCGAGCAGCGTGCTGACGAGCGCCGGATCCGCCGGCGCGAGACCTTCACCGGGCACCGCGATCCACGCGCGCGCCGGTCGACCACACGCCGTCAGGTCGGCCGCCGCGAGCTGCGCGTCGAGCACGACGATCGTATCCGCATCGATCGTCGCCTTGTCGAGCGTGGCGACGACCTCCACCGGGCACAGCGTTGCACCGACCAAGCGCTGCAGCGAGCGTTGCGCGCGCCGCTCCGGGTGAACCACGACCAACCGTCCGGCGGCGCCGGTTAGCGGTGAGCCCGGGGTCGCGCTGTACCGTTGCACCAGCTAGTAGAGTACCGCGAGTGTGCCCACACCGCCGATGTAACGGTCGGCAGCACCGCCGATATCGATCGAGCTCGGCTCCATGTCTCGGTTGTTCGCCATCGCGCCATTGCCGGTGAACTTGTAGCCGATCTGGGTCGCTTCGCCGCGAAGGTTGAGCGCGACGTGCTTGGCGAGCAGGATATCGAGGCTGATCGTGCCGGACCCGCCCGTCACCTTCGCCTGGCCATACGAATCGAGCTCCTGGATCGGCCCCGCCGAGGTCAGGAGGATCGCCTGACCGCCGAACGTGAGTGCGAGACGCTCCATCAGCGGGATCCGGAACTCGATCCCGGGGTCGAAGCCCGTGTACTTCACGTCGGGCAGGTCGATCGTGTTTCCGCCGGTGAGCGCCGAGCGATTCACGATGAACTCGCGCTGCATGTAGCCGACGCCGAGCGTGAGCGTCGGGCTCGTCGGCTTCTTGCCGAAGTTGATACGGAACCGCGGGCCGACATCGAAGCGACGCTGGGTGACCGCGAACTTCGCGCCGGGCTGCGCGGTCGATTGCAGATTGAGGCCGATCGTCTGATCGAACATGCCGCCGATGCCGAGGCCGCTCGCGAGGTTGTCGTTGCCGAACGCCAGCGGGTAGAGCTCGAGACCGAACCGCGCGCCCGGCACCGGTTTCTGACTGAACGCCTTGGGCGCCTGCGGGAAGTCGCGCGAGTTGAACGTCAGCGAGCGGTTCTGGACCGACATGCCGAAATCGAACCGCAGCCCGACGTGATTCGCCGGGCGAGCGGTCGAGCTCGAGTGCGGCTCGACGCGCACGGTGACGCTATCGCTGTCGTCGTCGGCGGCCGCGACCCTCTTGTGCGGCTTGTCGTCGCCGTCGCTATCGTCGTCGTGCTTCTTCTTGTCGGGCTTGACCTCTTTCGGGCCGTCGTCGTCGTCGCCCTTCTTCTTCATCGTGGTGAGCGCGCTCGCGGTGTCGTCGGCGTCGTCACCCTTCTTGGTCTTGGCCGCGACCACCGGTGCGTCGCCATCGCCGTCCGCGTCGAGCCGCTCGATCATCTTGTCGTGGAGCTGGCTCTGGAACTTCTTCGACTTCAGGCTCGCGAACTCGACCTTGAAGCCCTTCCGCTTCTTGTTGTGGACGAACAGCTTGAAGTGCAGTTGCCTCGTGCCGTCCTTCTTCGAGTACGTCGCCTGGATCACCGCATCGACGTTGAGCTCTTTCGAGAGCTTCTTGAGATCCTTGTCGGTGAGCGCGGACGTGTCGAGGCCGAGCCGATCGACCGTGCGGTTGACCTGCTTGGGGCCGACCAGCATGACGTCGTCGCCGATCGCCTCGGTCACGACGTCGCGGGCTGCGCCGCCCTTGTCGCCGTCGAAGCTGACGATTGCGACGCGAGGTTTGGCGAGCGCTGTGGCGGGAACCGCCACAACCAAGCCGATCGCGATCAGGAGAGCGCTCTTCATCACCCAGGCTCCTAGTCGTCAGTATAACACCTTGCTAACCCGGCAAAGGCGTTGTCAGCTCGGGGCGTGGACCCCGTCGACCGTCGCAACCTCAAGATCACAGGCCAGCACCCTCGGGTGACCGGCCAGATCCAAATCGTCCAAGACAACGATGTCACCGTGATCGTGACACAAGCGTACGGTCCGCGCGGGGACAACCTCGTCGGAATTTCGGAGGTTCAGTTCGACGGCCATCCGGCGGTGACCATCAAGCTTCGGATCGGCGACCAGGAAGGCCTCGTGCACCTGTCGCCGATTCACGGCGACGCGCGCAAGATCAAGCCGTTCGACATCGCGGCCGGGACGAAGTGCGAATTGATCTGTCCGGTCTCGAATCAGCCGCTCGATTTCGTCGGTGAGGTCGAGGATAAATCCGGCGCGAAGTACTTCGCGATCTACCTGACGCCGCAACTCTCGCGCGGCACGATGGTCATGGTCTCCGACGTGTGGGGCCACTACCACTCGCGGATCGTCGACGATTTCGAGCTGATCTCCGCGTGGGCCGCTGCCCACGGCGACTAGATCGACAAGTCAGAGCTCGAAGAGATAGAAGTACGCGCGCAGGTTCGCGTTCGCGAGGGGCTTCTTGATCCGCGGTCGTCCGAGCACGGGACCGACCTCGAATTCGAAGCTCGGATTGCCGACCAGAAAGCATGCGCGCCAACCGCGGAAGCGCTGGCAGGTCATCGCGATCAGCCGATAGAGCTTTACGAGATCCTCTTCCTCGAGCCGTTCGCCGTACGGCGGATTGCACAAGATCACGCCGGTGGACTCGGCCGGGCGACCGCGCTCGGTCGCGATCTGCGCGATCATCTCGGGGCGAAGATCGGCGATGTCGCTGCGCTGCCACGTGATCGCATCGCCGGTCTTCGCGGCGCGGGCGTTGTCGCGCGCCGCGGCGAGCACGTCGAGATCGATGTCGCAGCCGATCACGAGAGGGTTGGCGTCGTAGAGATCGACGGGCTTGGTGGTCGCTCCCAGGCCGAGTGCAGCGAGTGCCGGCGTCGGCCGCGGCGTCGCGCGCGCCATGTGCACCGCCTCGATCGGGATCGTGCCCGCACCGCACATCGGATCGACGAGGATGTCGGTGCGCGAATCGTAGCGAGCGAGCATCAGCAAGACTGCCGCGAGGTGCTCGCGCAACGGCGCATCGCCGGCTTCGCGACGCCAGCCGCGCTGGGACAGCGATCCACCACCGAGGTCGATCGAGATCACGAGCTCCTTGTTGTCGTCCATGCGCGCGACCCAGCGCGTCGCCGGGCGCTGCGGATCGACGTGCAGCCGCACGCCCTTCTTCGCGATCGCATCGATCAACGCGTTCTTGACCGTGCCGACGATCTGGCGCTCGCCGGCCGCGAAGTCCTCGACGCGGCGAGCCTCGACGGAGATGCCATCCCCGTCGCGCCACAACGCGCGCGTGTCGTTCGCGAGATCGGCGACGAGCTCGTCGTACAGCGGCTCGAGTCGATCGGCGCGCGAGCGATAGACGTCCCACAACACGCGCGTCGGCGTGCGCAGATACGTCACCGCGATCCGAGCGAGCTCGCGATCGAACGGATACACGAGCTGACCGAGGCCTTCCTTGCGCGGTTCGGGCGGGCGCAGCTTGATCGCGCGTTGCGCGACGCGGATCAGCTCCGCCGCCATCACGACGTTGGTCTGGGTCGACCCGATGATGCGTAGCTCGTCGATGATCACGATGGTCCATTCAGCGTTGCGAGCAGGCCGGCGTCGGCGAAGAACCGCTTGTGGAGATAGACGCCGCGTTGATCGGTGCCGGCGGGCCCCTTCGGTCGATCGTGCAAGTAGCGCCGCGCGAGTTGCGCGAGGCGCGCGTCCCACTCGAGCAAGTACCACGACACGATCGTGGCATCGCCATCGTCGAGATCGATCCGCGCGAGCCACAGCGTGCGCTGCAGCTTCGCGATCGCGCTCGCCTCGAACGCCATCGCGATCGCCGGGTCTTCGGTGATCCGCCACAGCCCCGACGCGTCGGTCGCGACGGGCACGGTCTTGATCTCGACGTCGCCACGCCAATCCGGCTCGTCACCGCCGCGTTCGGGGACGCCGACCAACGCTGCCGCGCGCATGCCCCACGCGCCCTTGTCGCGACCGCGCGCGCCGAGCCGCACGCCGATCGCGCGGTCCGCCGCCGCGAGCAGCTCGTCGAGCGAGTCCGGCTCTTCCACCGGCGGCTGCGCCGGCATCTCGAGCGGCACCGGTCGCGGCCACCGCGTGCTCGGCGGATACATCCCGCGCGGCGCCGCCTGGATCACGAGATGCCCGCCGAGGACGACCGGTCGCGGCTGCAGCGCGGGGACTTCGCTCGCACCGCGGCGCTCGAGCTGCGCTCCGCGATCCCACAGCGCGACGCGCAGCTCCGGCACCGAGGCGTCGTCGATCACGTTGCGATGGATGCCCTCGCGCCGGCCGAGCTCCGCGAGCTCGTCGCGAACCAGCGCGTTCAACAGGCCACACAGGTCATCGCGCCAGCGCTCGACCACCCGCGCGTGCGCGGTCTCGAGGTCGAGGTCGTACGCGTGCGGCGCCTCACCGATCAGCGTCGGCCACTGTCGCCGAGACGGCCCGCGCGGCTCGAGCGCGGCGACGCGCCGGAGGGCCTCCGGTGCGAGGTTCGCCGCGAAGCGTTCGACCGCGTTCACGGCACGACCATACATGATGGCGACGGGCTACTCTCTGCCGAGTGACGCGGTGGATCTGCCTTCTGGTGCTCGTGGGCTGCGCACCGAGCGTGCCGTCCGCGTACGAGCGCGCGGAGACCGGCGATCGCGCCGAGGCCGCCGCCTTGGATCGCCAGCTTCGCGCGGTGCCGGGCGTCACCGGCGCGTACGCCGCGATCCATCGCGCGTTCACGGATCCACTCACCGGGGCACATTCGAACCCCGCCACGAGCGTGCTGATCACGATCGCGATCGACGCCGATCGCGCGGCGGTCGAGCACGCCGCGCGTCAGCTCGCGTCGACGGCGAGCCTCGCGATCATCGCCGCGCCCGCGCCGACCACGCCGTCGAAGCGCACGCCGATCCTGATCGCCGCGCTGATCGCGATCCTCGGCGCTGCCGGCTATGTGGCGTGGCGCTCGCGCCCTACGGCGTGAGCCGCGCGCGCGGCAACAGCGCCCAGAAATCGAGCTCGAGCACGATCCTCGGCTCCTTCGTCCCCGCCAACAGCGACGGCACGGTGGCGAGCTCGGCCGCCGGGATGTTCTTCACGGCGACGAGCCGCAACCGCAGCGCGCCGACATCGCTGCGCGTCGGGATTTCGGCCTTCTCGACGACCTCGGTGAACGCGCGCAGCGTGTCGCCCGCGTGGGTCGGCGCGACATGCGCTCCACCGTTCCACGCCGCGATCCGCAGCGCGGTCCCGAGCCCGTTCTGCGACAGCGCGATCGCGATCGAGATCACGTGGCCGCCGTACACCAGGCGCTTGCCGAACCGCGACTTCGCCATCGCGACCTGATCGAAGTGGACCTGCGCCGTGTTGTGATAGAGCCGCGTCGCCTGGACGTGATCGGCTTCCTCGATCGTCATCGCGTCGGGATGGTCGAGCCGCTCGCCGACGTCGTAGCGGTCCCACCAGTCGCCCGGCGGAAACGCCCACGACAGATCGGCGAAGCGCTGGAGGTTCATCACCTCGGGCACCGGCAGGCGATCCGGCGTGACCACCGACGGCAGCGACGGCACTTGATTGACCCCGACTGCCGCCTTGGGATCGCGCTTCGGAATCATCACCCACCGCACGAACGACAGGACCTCTTGGCCCTTCTGGTTCGTGCCGCGCGTGCGGACGTAGACGACGCCGGCCTCGCCGCTCGAGACTTCGCGCAGGCCGATGATCTCGCTCTCGGCCACGAGCGTGTCGCCGGGATAGACCGGGCGCAGGAACCGTACGTCGGCATAGCCGAGGTTTGCGGTCGCGTTGTGCGAGATGTCCGCGACCGACTTGCCGAACACGATGTGGAACACCAGCAGGTCCGGCAGGACCTCGCGCTGAAAGCCGAGCGATCGAGCGAGCTCGGTCGAGGCCGCGAGCGGATGACGATCGCCGGTCAGGGCGATGTACATCGAGATGTCGCCGCCATGCAGCGTGCGCGGCACGGCATGGACCAGGTGCTGGCCAACGCCGAAATCCTCGAAATATCTCCCGGTCGAGACCTTCACGAACGCGGGACGCTAGTACGGGGCCTATTCCGAGAGCAAGATCGGATAGCCAAAGCTCTGCGGGCTGCCGTCCCACGCGGGGAACGAGGCGCCCTTGACGGCCGCACTGACGCAGGCCGCCTCGGGTTTGCCGGCGAAGGCACCGCTGACCGAGACCTTCGAGACGCTGCCCGATGGCGCGATCGTGAGCTTCACGTTCGCGCTGCCCTGGGTGCCCTTGTAGCAGGCCTGGGCCTTGGCCGTGATCGCGGCCATGCCCGTCTTGAAGTCATCCGTCGACAACTGCTTCTTGTCGAGCTTGGGCTTGGCGTCCTTCTTCTCGTTGACGCCGGCCTCTTTGAGGAGCGCGTTGAAGTCCTTGTCCTCGCCGTCGCCCGCGCCCGCGCCACCCTTCGGGGTCTTCGTCGCCTCGGGCTTCGCGGTGACGACCGTCGTCTCGACCTTGGCCTCGGTCTTCGCCTTGCCGCCAGCCGTGCCGTGCCTCGACGGTGCCGCCGCGGGCGTCGCCTTCACGTGACCGACCGGCTTGGGCTGCTCTTGTGGAGCGTCGCCCGTCGCCGCGGCGCCGACGCCTTGATCGACCGCAGGCGGTGCCGTCGGGGTCGCTTCGGCGAGCTGCGCGGCGGCGTGCTGCGCGTTGAGCTTCGCGGTCGCGTCGTCGAGATCCTTCATGCGCTCGGCCGACACACCATTGGCGGCCGCACCTGCGGGTGCGCTGTTCGTCGCGACCGGTTGCGCGACGTCGCCATTCTTCTGGGTCGCGATGAAGATCGAGATGCCGGCCGCGGCCGCGAGGCCCATACCGAGGAGTGCGATGTTGCGCGTCTTGTTCGACTTCGCCTTGGGCTGCGCGAACGCCGAGAACGCCGGCTTGTAGTCGACGCTCGCGCTCGCGGCTTCGAGCGCCGAGGCGGACACGCGATCCACCGGTTCTTGCTTCGCTTCGGTCTTCGCCTGCTTCGCGGCAACCTTCGCCGCCTTCTCCCGCGCGGCGATCTCGTGCTTCGACGGGAGGTCTTCGATCGCGGGGAGCGAGACCATGTTCGCCGGTTGCGGCAGCGCGAGGTTCTTCCAGCTCGCGCTCGACGACGCGAGCACGTCGTCGTCGGCGAGCGGCGGAACCGTCGTGATTCGCTTCGACAGCCGCTGCTTGGTCGACTGGGCCAGGTTGCGGATATCGTGCAACCCGGAATCCTCGTCGGGCGGAGTTGCCTCTGCAATGGGCGGTGCTGCGGACGATGCTTCGCGTTTCGTAGTCCCCGTTTGCTGCATAGCTACCTCTCCTCCCGAAAGCCTTGCCACGGTGCGATCTGGGAGGGTGTCGAAATAACCCGACGGAGCTTCAGCGTCCAGGGTTTTCATCGCGCGGCGCAGAAGTGCGTCTAGATCTTCAGCCATGTGCAACTACTTGCCCACCGTGATCGCCGGCACCTTCACAGGTTGTGCAGCGTCGAGGCGGATCCGGAGAAGGCGGCGCGCTTCATTCACGCGCCACGCGACCGTGCCCTCTGGAATTTCGAGGATCTCGGCGATTTGTTTGTGCGGCAGCTCTTCGATCGTCGCGAGCACGATCGTGATGCGCAGCGACGGCGAGAGCTCGGCGATCGCCTCGAGGACGCGCTGGACCTCGGCCGCTTGCTGCATCTTCTGCGCTGGATCGCCGCCGCCCTGACCGAGCGCCTCGGGCCGCCCGCCGACATGCGCGGCTTCGGAGCTGCCCTTTTGCGCGAGCGCCGCGCCGCGCTTGCCGCCGCGCAGCGCGTTGAGCGCGGTGTTGACCGTGATCCGGTATAGCCACGTGAAGAAGTCGCTGCGGCCGTCGAACGTCGCGAGTCCTTTGTACGCGCGCACGAAGGTCTCTTGCGTCGCGTCGTCCGCGTCGGCGTGACTCTGCAGAATATGGAGGGCGGCGGCGTACACGCGACGTTGATGTCGCCGTACGAGGCGACCGAAAGCTTCGTGATCGCCGGTTCGAGCCCGATCGAGGTCGGGATCCTCGTCACCCATGCAGGATGACTATATGGCGACCGGAGGTTGGACAACAGGCCCCATCCCAGCTTTGGGTCCAATGCTTCATTGTCGGTCTGCGCTTCCCGCACTCATCGTCGGTCTGCGCTCATCGACGGCGATCCGCTTCGAACAACGTGCCTACCAGGCCAGCGGTCAGGTCGGCGAGCCGAGACAGCGCCCTCGCCGCCTCCGCCTGGGCCACGAGCCGCTCGCGCACGCGGTCGGCGCCTGCCTGACCGGCGTCGGAGGCGCGCTGACGCGCCTGCAGCTCGAGGACGTTGAGCGGGTCGGCGCCACCGAGCGCCTGGCGCAGCGCCGCGATCCGGGCACGCGCCTGGCGCAGCGCATCGTGGACGTCGTCGGCGAACGTCGCGATCACGACCTGCGCGTCGGCGCTGCCGAGCCCGGCGGTCAACGCGTCGATCTCGACCAGCGAGAGATCGCGCAGGCGCGTCGACAGCGCTTCGTCATTCTCCGGCGGCGGTGCGTCGCCGGCCGCGGGCTTCACGCCGAGCTGCTTGCTGCCGACGATCACTTCTTCTCGGTCTTTTCGTCGTGTGCGGCGGCGAGCGCCTTTTGCTTCGCCGCCTTCGCGTCTTCCATCTTCGACTTCAGCTTCGCCAGGGCATCTTCCGGACCGTCGGGGACACCGCCGTCGGGCAACTGAGCCTGGCGCGACGCCGCGAGGATCTTCGCGTCGAGCTCGGCGCCGCCGTCCAGCTCACCGCGCATCGCCGCGTCGACCTCGGTCTCGATCGCCTCGGCGTCGATGCGATCTTCGGCGGCCTTGAACTTGTCCCACACCGACGAGTCGTTGCCGAACGCGTCGCCGCCGGCCGAGCGTCCCGCCGCGATCTGGGTCGCGAGCGTGCCTCTGCGCAGCTTCAGGATCTGCAGCTTGGTCTCGAACTCTTTCCGGCTCTTGTTGAGCCGGATCGCGTAGCTCGCGGCCTCGTGCTTGTCGCGCTCGATCTTGTTCGCCTCGGTCTCGGCGTTGCGCTTCTCTTTGAGCGCGGTCTTCGCGGATTCGTCATCGCCGGCTTTGACCGCGATCATCGCGCGCTTCTCCCACTCCGCCGCCTTGGCCCGGTACTTCTCCATGTCGGCGTCGAGCGTCTTCGCCGTCGCCTTGTACGTGATCAGCTCCTGCAGCGCTTTCTTGCGACCCTCCTCGAGCTCGAGGATCGTCATGTCGACTTCTTTGGCCGGATCGATCGCCTTGTCGAGCGCGCTGTTCGCCTTGCTCGAGATGCCGTTCTTGATCCGGGAGAAGATGCCCATGCGGGAAGTTATAGCTCAGTCCTTGCCGAGCCCGTACTTGCGATAGCGCTGGCGGAACTGGTCGTAGCTGATGCCCAGGAGCTGCGCGGCCTCCTTCTGCTTGAAGCGCGTGCGCTCGAGCGCGTCCTTGCATAGCCACTGCTCGAACGCGTCGACCCGCTGGTCGAGCGGCAGCTTGGTGTCGTCGGCGAACGAGGTCCCCGGCACCGGCGCCTGTTGCGCCTCGGGTGGTAGCGCGGTGTCGACATCGCTACCGCGCAGCACCTCGCCCTGCGCCATGTAGACCGCGCGCTCGACGACGTTCTTGAGCTCGCGCACGTTGCCCGGATAGTCGTACTGCGCGAGCCGATCGAACGCCTCGGCGCTGATCTCCTTGACGGTGATCCCGGCGACGTCCTGGCGAAACCGGGTCAGGAAGTAGGTCGCGAGCACCGGCACGTCCTCGAGTCGCTGCGACAGCGGCGGCAGATGGATCTCCTCGAACGCGAGCCGATCGTAGAGGTCGGGGCGAAACTTGCCGGCGGCCATCGCCTCTTTCAAGTTCGCGTTGGTCGCCGCGATCACGCGGACGTTGACCTGGATCGACTCCGAGCCGGCGACCCGCTCGAACCGCTGGTACTCGAGGACGCGCAGGATCTTCGCCTGGAACTCGAGCGACATGTTCCCGATCTCGTCGAGGAACAGCGTGCCGCCATCGGCGAGCTCGAACTTGCCTTCCTTCTGCTTGGTCGCGCCGGTGAACGCACCCTCTTCATGGCCGAACAACTCGCTCTCGAGCAGGCTCTCGGTCACCGCCGCGCAGTTGATCGTGATGAACGGCTCGGACGCCCGCGGCGACATCATGTGGATCGCGCGCGCGACGAGCTCCTTGCCGGTGCCGCGTGGCCCGAGCACGAGCACCGGCCGCGGCACGGGCGCGACCTTCTCGATCTTCGTCATCACGGTGTGGATCAGCTGCGAATCGCCGACGATCGCCCACCGCCGGCCCGCGGCCTTGCGCAGCCGCTCGTTGGTCGCGCGGAGCTCGCGGTTCTCGTCCTCGAGCCGCTTGCGATCGAGCGCGTGCTGGAGGATCCGCTCGACCTTGTCGACGCTGATCTCGAGCTTGTCCTCGAGGTACGGATCCTTCGTGATGAAGTCGACCGCGCCGGCCTTCACCGCGACGACCGCGTCGTCGATCGTGCCGTGACCGGTCAGGATGATGATCGGCAGCTCCGGCAACTTGCCGCGGATCGCGCGGCAGATCTCGATGCCGGACCGGCGGCCCGCGCCGAGATCGAGATCGAGGATCACGAGGTCGGCCTCGTTGCCGTTCAACCACGCGATCGCGTCTTCACCGTCGTCGAAGCTGACGACGTTGCCGCCCTTCGCGCGAAACACGTCACCGAGCAGCCGCCGGACCTCGGCTTGATCGTCGACGCATACGATCGTTCCGATCACGCGTGCTCTGCCTTCGCCATCCACCTCGGCAGGATCGCGAGACCTTGAGAATCGGTCGGCAAGGTGATCGTGATCGTTGTACCGCGACCCTCTTCGGAGTCCACCGTGATGCGGCCGTGATGCGCCGAGACCGCGCGCTCCGCGATCGCGAGCCCGACGCCGGAGCCGGTCTCCTTCGTCGTGAACCCGGGCACGAACAACCGGCCGAGGTGCGCCCGCGGAATCCCGGGCCCGCTATCCGCGACGACGATCTCGACGATCGGCGCCGCGCTCGCACCGGGCGATGCGATCGCCCGCACCCGCACCATCACCGAACCCTGCGCCGCGGCACAGGCCTCCGCGGCGTTCGAGATCACGTTGAGCAGCGCCTCGCGCAGCAGCATGCGATCGCCGCGCACGTCGGGCAGCATCGCGGTCTGCTCGAGCACGATCGTGACCTGCTGCGTGCGCGCCTGCGCCGCGACGACCACCTCGTGGAGCAGCGACGACAACGGCACGAGCTCGATCGTAGGCGTCGGCGCCTGCATCGAGCGCAGGTACTGCGCCCACTCTTCGTAGAGCGCGGTGACGTCCTTCTCGAGCTCCTTCAGGCGCTCGAACACCGGGGCGCTCTGCTCGGCGAGCTTGCGCGCGCTGCGCGTCCGCGCGCCGATGATACCGAGCAGATTCTTCACGCGATGCCCGTGCGCGTAGACCCCGGCGAGCACGTCGTGGCGCGCGACCTCCGCCGTCGCGGTGACGAGCCGCGGCGCCACGCTCCCAGCCGCGACGCCCGCACCCGGGTTCGCCGCGTCGAGCAGCTTCGAGACCACGACGCCGAGCGACGGCGAGCTCGCATCGAGCATGCGCGCCGCGTTGCGCCACGCCAGGCCGTAGCTCGCATCGATCCGCAGGGCGCGTTCGATCTCGGCCAGCGCGCCCGCCTGATCGCCGCGGTCGAGCACGAGCAGCGCGAGCCGGCACGCGGCGGCGGTGTGCCCGGGTTGAAACGCGAGGCCCTTGCGATACGCGTCTTCGGCGCGCTCGCGGGTCTGCGGATCGTCCTCGTACAGGCCCGCGCGCAAGAACGCGAGGCGTGCGCGTTCGGGCGCGGTCAGCTCGTCGTTCGTCGACGCGGCGGCGAAGCCATCGAGCTCGCCGATCAGCGCTTCGCGCTCGGCCACCGGCGCATTCGGCCGGCGCGCGCGGCGTTCGAGCCGGCGCAACACCAGCGCCGAGCGCGTCGGGCCGGCCTCGATCTCGGCCGCGGCGAGCTCGTCGTCGATCATCGTGTCGGTCACGGTCGCGTCGCCGGCGGTCTGGCGCGCGGCGTAGAGCGCCGCCGTACACGCGGCGGCGCCCGGCATGCCGCGCACCGTCTCGAGGCTCGTCGTCGCATCGGCGGCGCGGCCGTGCGCGACGACGGTCGCGGCGATCTCTTCGACGGTCGCGAAGTCGAGCGGCGGTCGCTGCGCAGCGGTCAGCACCGCATCGAACGCGGCGCCGGCCTGCGCCGCCGCGCCCGCCATGTCGCGTTGCGCGTCCGCGGCGCGCGCGAGCTCGAGGTGCGCGCGCGCGCGATCCCAAGGTCCGCACTTCGGCGCATCGAGCGCGACTGACAGCGACATCCGCGCAGCCGCGAGCTCTCCCGCGGCGAGCTGTGCGCGGCCGAGCAGGATCCTCGTGGCCGGACCCGGCGCGCGCTTCGCGGCTTCGGCGGCGTAGAGGCGTGCTCCCTGCGCGTCGCCTTGCGCGAGGGCGATCTCGGCGAGGCGCAGCGCCGGCGTCACGTCGTCGGTGTGAGCGAGGGCGCGGATCAGCGCACTCTTCGCCGCTGCCGGCAATCCCAAGGCCCAGTAGCGATCGCCGAGCTCGACTAGCGCGGATCCCACGGGCAGATCCTACTCGATCTAGGGGCCGGCTTCGCTCGGTCCGGACTAGAGCAGCGCCTTCTTGCGGTGGGCGAGGTACTTGTCCATCGCCTCGAGCGCCGGCGTACCGACGAGCTTCGCGCGCAACGCATCGGTCGCGCTCTCCATCGTGATCACGTCGGCCTGCATGCGTGTTCGAACGGCCTCGTGCATCTCTTTAAAGTTGCCGAAGAAGTCCTGGAGCATGTCGCCCTTGCGCAGCCCGTAGACGTTGCCGATCTTTCCCTCGGCCATTCGATCGAAGTACATCGAGACCTTGAACAGTGGGCCCGCCACCTTGTGGGTCATGATCACGAGATACGCCGACAGGATGATCACGAGGCCGATGCCGACGCCGACCATCTTGTAGACCAGCGCGCGATCGTCGGACGCCATGTCGTCGGCGACTTGGTTCTGGAACTCCGCGAGGCTCGAGTCGTTGTGCGTGAGCGCTGCGAGGTCGCGCTCGATCGACTCGGAGGCCGAGTGGCGCTGGTGATAGATCAGGTAGCCGAGCGACGCGGAGATCATCGCCGACAGCACCGTCACGAGCAGCACGTAGCGGAGCTGCAACTTCTTATCGAGCATGAAGTTGCCGAGCTTGCGCTTGTACGGTTGGCGCGCCGGCGGCGTGGTGCCCTTCGGCACGTCGCCGCCGAGCTTGCCGTCTTGCACGACCGTTGCGGACGGAACGTCGTTACTCAAGCGCCTTCTCCTTACGCGCCACGAGCGCCTCGAGCTCTTTGACCGCGTCGTGTTCGCTCGCGCCCGCGTCCTTCGCAGCCACGATGACCGCCTTGATCTGCGCGAGGTCGGCTTTCTCGAGCGTGACGACGCCGGCGTGGCCGGCCTTGAAGTGCTCGTAGAACGACACGAGCTGATCGCCCTTGCGCAGGTTCCAGACCTTGTCGTAGCGACCGTCTTTCATCTTCGCGAGGTAGAGGCTGACCTTGAACAACGGGCCCGCCACGCGGTGGGTCATCTTGATGCCGTAGACCGCGAGGCCGAGTACGAGCACGAGCCCGGTCGCGACGAGCACCCACAGGATCCGTAGACGGCCAATTTCGAGGTCGTCGATCCGGCCGGCGTTGCGCATCGTGCACGCCCAGTGCGCGACGACCCGATCGGTGTAGTCGGCCGGCACGCTCGGCGCGTGGACCGGCTCGGGCGTCATCGTCATCGAGCTCTCGTCGAGCTGGACCTTGACGTGGTGCTGCGGCTCATCGGCGACCGCGTCCGCGATCGTGAACGACTGACCGCCATCGCACTTGACGACCGGAATCAGCGCCTTGCGGAGCGCCGCGACCGCGACCGGGTCGGCGAGCTTCTTCTTCACGTAGGCATCGCACTTCGCGACGCGAATCTCGAGCGGCGCGGTGCTCTCCGCCTTGCACGTCGCATCGAGGCACCAGGCGTTCTCGACCGCGATCACGATGTCGCTCGCGTTGTGCCTCGCGACGTCCCGCGGATCGACCATCGACGGAGTCGGCCGTGCCGACGGCGTCGCGGTGCCCGCGTCGCCGCCTTCGTCGTCGAGCCTCATCGGCACCGCGTCGTCGTCGGCGGGCGCGCCGGTGAGCACCGGAATCTTCGGGCACGCGTCGCCGACGATCGAGTTCTTCGCGACCGTCGTCGCGTCGTTGGCCTCTTTCATCACCCACACGCCGAGGCCCGCCATCAGGACCGCCGACAGGCCGACCATGAACAGCGTGAACCGCAGTTGGTACCTCTTGTTGATCAAGATGTTCTTCCAGCTGCGCTTGTAGCCTTTGTTACGTGGAGCCGACATCAGGGGCAACTCGACGAGGTCTTCGTGCAGATCGTCGGGATAATCTTCTTCGCGATCAAGTCCTCGATCACGGCGGACACGCAGTCCTCGCTCGCCAGCGCTTGTTCCTTCTCGCTGGCGGCGCCTTGCACCGAGGCGCCGCCATTGAGGAAGCCGAACATGTTTTTGTCGGGAAAATCGGCGAGCAGCATGCTGACCTTGCAGGTGATCGTTGCTGTCCCACCGGAGACCTTGGTGGTCAGCGTATTAAGTGTACCGTCCACATAGAACCCGGAGACACTTTTCTGGGCGAGGACGGCCTTCGACGGCAGCCCGCCCGGCCATTGCGTCGACATCTTGGCCGCGACCTTGCTGATCGTCTGCCCCGCGACCTTCACCATCAATGCTCGTAGCTTGGCATCGTTGGACGCGCCGGCCTTGCTCGACATCGGCCCGATATTGACGTAGATGCCGCCGGCGCCGCCGTTGGCCGTGTTCGGCGTGTTCGGGGTCACGCTGCCACGTTGCCCCGTGATGCCGGTCAGCGCCTTCTGCGCTTGTTGCTTCACGAAGTCACTCGAATCGTTTTCGGCGGCGTTCTTGAGGTTGTTGACGACCAGCCCTCTGATCGACGACTTGGTGCTCGAGGTCACCAACACGTCGAGCGCGACGGCGCACGCACCGCGCACGTTCTTGTCGCTATCGTTGAGCAGCGCCTTCGCGAGCGGGAGGATCGCCTTCGCATCGCCGAGCTTCGCGAGGTTGACAGCCGCGGCGAGGCGGACCTTATCGGTGCCGTCGTTGTTGAGCTGATCGATCAGCGTCTCGACCTGACCGGCATGCGCGACGCGGCCAGCGACGAGCGCGAGCAACACCACCACGACCTGGATCAACCTTGCGGGAGGCACGCCGATTCACCATCACGTTACAGACTTTCAGGTCGGTTCTGCAAGGTACCGACGCGCAAGCTCGACGTAATGCAGGGCGCCGAACGTGATCTGCTCCCGCTCCTGAGCGTTGATCGGGCGTTTCACCTTTGCAGGCGCGCCGAGCACGAGACTCCCGGGTGGGATGATGGTGCCGGGTGTGACCAGCGCACCTGCACCGACCAACGAGCCGCGACCGACCACGACGCCGTCGAGGAGGATCGAGCCCATCCCGATCAAACAGTCGTCTTCCACGGTGCACGCGTGGATGATCGCGGCGTGACCGATCGTGCAGTCGCTGCCGATCGTGGTGCCGGAGAACCCCGACGTCACGTGGACGACCGTACCGTCTTGCAGCGAGGTGCGCGCGCCGACGCGGATCGGCATGACGTCGCCGCGCAGCACCGTCGAGTACCACACCGACGATTCGTTGCCGATCACGGTATCGCCGATCACCGCGCAGGTCTCGGCGAGAAACACCCCGTGGCCGAGCATGGGCGTGTGCCCGTCGATCGTGCGGATCATCGTCTCGTCGTACGTGTGTGCTCGGCTTGCTCGGCGCCCGCGAGCACTTCATCGACGGCGCCATCGAGATCGTCGGAGTCCGGCGCGATCGGCGTCACCAACCGCGTGATGCCTTTGCAGTCGATCACCATGAAGAACGCGCGATCTTGTTCGTCCATCGAGAGCGCGGTGAACGTGTCGTTGTCGGCGACCGCGAGCGCGACCGGCGAGTTGAACGACTTGCGCAGATCGATGTCTTCGCGCTCGCTGCGCGGCATCACCGCGAGCACGAACACGTCGGTCTTCGCGCGATCCTTGAGGCCATCGGCGATCCGATCGAACACCCGCGCGCAGCCCGAGCAGCGATCGGTGAACCAACCGACGACCGTGGTCCTACCGCTGTCGCTGAGATCGTAGTGGTGGCGGTTGTCGTCGACGTCGATCAGATCGGTCGTGCCAACGCGCTGGCCGACGCGCTTCTGCAGCACGTCCGCGCGGGTCGACAGCGTGACCGAGAGCGTGCGATGCACCGTGTTGCGCTCGATGTCCACGCGAATGCGATCGTTCGGCGAGTGCGTCGTGATGTTCGCGACGAGCTGATCGCACGGCTGCGGCTGCGCGAGCGGAATCTTGTCGAACGCGAGGATCGTGTCGCCGATTTCGGCGCGCGCGTCGGCCGCGGGGCTACCGGCGGTGACCCCTTCGATCACGCAGCCATCGGGGCCGTTGATCATCTGGATGCCGAGGAACGCCGGGTTGCTCTGGCGCGGCGCCGCGTGGCCCGCGCTCGCGAACAACACCGGCAGCAACCATCGCGAGCGCACGGATGGAATCTAGCGAAGTGGTTGGACATCCGCCAGAACAAGGGTCATGTACCGAGATGTAGGTATTTTGACTTCATTGTGCGCACGGCCTGATCATTAGTTTGTGAAACGTCGTGCCCTGCCCGATCTGTCGCACGTGCTGGAAGACAGCCGTCCGATGCCCTCGATCCCGATCTTCGAGAAGCGCATCCATAGCCGCTTCGATAAGGCCTTCACGGTGGTGATCGGATCAGAGCTCTACGGAGACTCGATCGCGATCGGCCGCAACGTCTCGTCCGGGGGGCTCCTCGTCGAGATGTCGTACGCGCCGCCGCTCGGGACCGTCGTGACCGTCCACTTCCAGTACGCGCGCTCCGAGGACGTCTGCGACGAGATCGTCGCGCGCGCCGAGGTCAAACACCATCACTACCTCAACTTCACCGGTGCCAAAGGCTGGGACGACGCGGCGAGCACGCGCGCGATCGGGATGCGATTCATCGAATTTCTGGATCCCGGTGACCGGATCGAATCCGAGCGCATCCAATAAGGAATCGAAGCGCCTCGCGAAGCGTTCGATCTCCAACTTGCGTAGCCGTCGCGGTTTGGGTACACGCTCGAGGGTGCGCGCAGCACTTGTCATCACGCTTCTCACGGCGGGCCTCGCGCTCGCCGATACGCCGCCCACGGCGCCCACGGCGCCCACGGCGCCCACGGCGGATGACGCCACCGCGACCGCGCTGCTCGACAAAGCGAGCAAGGGCGACAAGGCCGCGATCGCCGAGCTCGACAAGCTCGCGCCGAAAGTCGTCGATACGCTCGGCGCGTTCCTCGCGCGCAAGCACACCGTCGAGCTCGCGGATCGCCGCAAGGTGCTCGAGCAGATCAAAGCGGCCGTGCCCGACAAGAACGGCCGGTTCGCCGCGCCCGAACGAAAGAGCGCGAAAGAGGAGAAAGCCGACGACGATCTCGATTGGCTCGCCGGGCTCACCGCCCTGCCCGCCGACACCAATGGGTTGGCCGAGGTGATCGCGGATGACGTCGCGATTCGCGCGCTCGCGACGACCAACGACACCCACGCCGCGGCGCTGTTGTTCACGACCGCGTTCGGCGACGACACGATCCTCTATCGCGACGAGCTCGGTCGCTATCTCCGCAAGATGGAGCCGTACTCGATCCCGTCGCTGATCGTCGAATCGCAGGGCAAGAACTACGACAAGAAGCGTTACGCGACGTATCAGCTCGAGCGCCTCGATCGGCAGGAGCCGCAGAAGGCGCTCGCCGCCGCCGCCGGCGACGAGAGCTTGACGGTCGCCGTGCTCGAGGCGTTCGAAGCGGTGCACTACCGCGAGGCCGTGCACGCGGTGTGGACCAAGGTCAACGCCGACTCGCCGCGCATACGCGCCGCGGCCCGCAAGGCGTGGAACGCGTACATCACCGGGCCGGCGCCACCGGCGGCTCCGAAGAAGAAGCTGTCGCTCCCGGGCGGCAAGCTGACGAAGAAAGAGAAGCCGTTGTGGCTGACCTATCGCGAGCTCGCGGACAACGAGCTGCGCAAGGCCGACAACGAGATCTTCCACGAGGATCTCCCGCTCGAGGATCCGACGCTCGACGATCGCGACGACGAGCATCGCCACTCGAAGACCGTGAAGGTCGACCTCGTCGAGCTCACCAAGAAGTTGTTCGCGTACTACGACGACGAGCGGGTCAAGCAAGACACCGCGGCGTGGGGCATCGCGAAGACGCTCGCCGACAAGGGCGACCTCGCCGGCGCCTCGACCGCACTCGATCGCCTGCTCGTGGTCAACGCCGATCGCCCCGACCATGTCGCGATGGCCGACGTCTACTTCAAGTGGGCCAAGCAACTCGAGCAGAAGTCGCAGTGGGCCGATGCCGCGGCCGCGTATTCGAAGTCCGCCGGCCTCGATCCCAAGGGTGTGCACGGCGTCGATGCGCTCGCCGCCCACCACTACATGCTCGGCAAGGCGCTCGAAGCGGCCGGCAAGGACGCCGGTCCCGACTATCGCCGCGCCGTCGCGCTTCGCCCCGACTACGCCCCCGCGAAGGCCGCCGCGGCGCACGCCGAGGGTGGCGGTCGACCGACCTGGCTGCTCTATGCCGCCGGGTCGGCGCTGCTCGTCGCGCTCGGCCTGTTCGCCGCCGCCATGGTTCGCCGCCGCGCCTGACGCCCGAAATCTGATAAACCCGGCCCGTGACTGCGGGACGTCTGATCGTCATCGAAGGCCTCGACGGTGCGGGAACCACCACGCAAGCGCGGCGGCTCGTCGCGCAGCTCGGCGATCGCGCGCACCTCACGCGCGAGCCGAGCGATGGACCGATCGGCAAGTTGATCCGCGAGATGCTCACCGGCCACCACGCGATTCCGAATGCCGCGCTGTCGCAGAGCACGTTCGGCCTGTTGTTCGCCGCCGACCGCCTCGATCATCTCCAGCGCGAGGTCGAGCCCGCGATCGCGGACGGCAAGCTCGTGATCTCCGATCGCTGGTACCACTCGTCGCTCGCGTATCAAGGCACCGGCGCCGAGCGCGATTGGATCACGCAGCTCAACAGCCGCGCGCGCACGCCGGAGCTCACGATCTTCTTGCAGGTCCGTCCCGAGGTCGCCGCGCAACGCCGCGCCGCGGCGAAGCGCCGCGAGGAGTTGTTCGAGGACATCGAGATGCAGCGCTCGGTCGACGCCGGCTACCAGGCGACGATCAAGGAGCTGCGCGCCAACGGCGAGCGCATCGAGATCCTCGACGGCGAGCAGAGTGAAGACGCCGTGTTCGAGCGCATCGTCGCGCTCGTCGGTTAGTCCTCACGAACGGCGCAGCATCGTTCCGATGGTCGAGTCGTACGCGTAAGCGGCGGGCGTCAGCGTAAGCGGATCGTCCCCGTGATGACAACGGTCTTCCGGTGACGCTCAGCTTCATCGCAGCGAATTGGACATGATTCTTGCCCGGAGGTGAAACCGGCGGCACGGTCTGGGGATGCGCGCGGTACTCCTTGCGATCGTGGTGTGGTCGGCCTGCGGGCCGAAGGTCGATCCGCAAGGGCCGCAGCCGATCGACGAGGATCTCGGGACCAAGCCCGAGAAGTCCGAGACCGTCGCGCCGGTCGCCGAGACGCGGCCCGAAGCTCCCGTCGGCAAGGGCGAACGCACCGGCACGATCGCGCGCGCGAGGTTGCTCGCGGTGCTCGATAGCGGGCCCGGCAACTTCCTGCGTCAGGTCGAGGTCGCGCCGCGGATGGATGGCCAGCGCTTCGTCGGTTGGCAGCTCGTGCAGCTCGTCGATCGCAGCGGGCCGCTCGGCGTGGTCGATGTCGTGCCGGGCGACGTGCTGCTCGCGGTCAACGGCAAACCGCTGTCGAAGCCGGATCAGCTCCAGACGATCTGGGATTCGTTGCGCACCGCGAATACGCTCACCGCGCAGCTCTGGCGTGGCAACGCGAAGTTCGAGCTCCAGTACACGATCGATCCGCCGGTCGCGACGAAGCCGGCACCCTGAGGACTCGGTTCGTCTACTCGCGGTCGCGTTGATCCCGGCGATCTCGGACGGCTTTCGGGCAATTGCGCGCGGCATGACCACTGCAATCGGCCATCC
>JBDTJY010000098.1:0-5633 GCA_039935615.1 Kofleriaceae bacterium | reverse complement strand
CATCCATCGCGATCGACAAGCTCGCTGGCGAGCCGGCGAGTTAGCGGTAGTGCTGCCGAGCCGCATCGAGCTCGTTGCGAACATGTCCGACGAGCTCAGGTGGCTCGATGACCCGTGCGTGCGCCCCTATTCAAGAACCCACGAGACGACGGGCACGAGGTTCGTGCACGCACAGGCAAGACGTGCTGGATGCCGCTGCGCATCGTGCGGACCATCTCGCAGCCTTTGCGTTCGAAGCATCCGCTCGATCCGTTACCCTGGACAACCACGATTGCCGCGTCACGAACGACCACCAGAAAGCCGTGTGCGGGAAATCCGCACGCATGGTTTGAACGGGGGGGGCGTTGATTCGACGGTCACGGTTGATCAGAGCGCGGTCGACGGTTGGCAGCCACTCGGCGATTTCGCGTTCGCCGCCGTAGGCAACCAGCACGTTCACCTCGGCGACAATACCGGCGAGCCGAGCGCGAACAATCTCCAGCTCGTGTTCGACGCCGTGCGCATCACGAACCTAGATTCGAACGTGGGCAGTGACTGGAGTAGCGACGGCGGATCGGGCAGCCACAACGCGATGACGGGTGGTGGATGCAACGTTGGCGGCAGTGCGGGCCTCTTGTTGGTTGCAATACCGGTCTTGATCGCGCGGCGGCGCCGCTCGTCCGTGACCTCGGGTGCTTCACCGCCCCGCACATCCCGATCATCGGCTGCGTTCCGATTCGTCAGAGCGTCGAGAAACGAAGTGAACAGTGCCTTGAACTGCGGGGCGTCGTCATCGTTATCGATCCCGACGTGACCGCGGGCGACCCTCGCCTCGATCTCGCCCACCCACCGTTTGGCTTGCGCCTTCGTTGGCTGCTGCGAGGCAACGTAGACCCACCGCCCATTCTCGCGATAGCCGACGTACCAGTTCGGCTTGTCCTTCGTCCCGCGATTGAAGACCGTACCCATGCTCGCTACCTCCGCTTACTACACATTTACTACAGAGGTGCGACGGAGCCCGAAACGCAGAGAATCCCGAGAGTGTAACCTCTCGGGATTCTTATCGTAGTTGGCGGAGCGGACGAGACTTGAACTCGCGGCCTCCGGCGTGACAGGCCGGCGTTATAACCAACTTAACTACCGCTCCAAAATCAGTTTTCAGTAGGCGAAGCAGGGTTCGAACCTGCGGCCACCGCTGTGTAAAAGCGGCGCTCTTCCGCTGAGCTATTCGCCCGACTTCCGAGGTGTGGGTTATTAGATGGTTGGCGGCCGGCTGTCAAGTCGACGTTGACAGCTTGGGGGGCGATCCGTGGTTTGGGAACCGTGTGGGGCTCCCATGCGGAGCTCGTACGCGTATCTACGCGTGTTTCCGGGCCGTTTGTCGATTCGAGCCACTCACGGACGGAGCGTGACCGTCACATCGCCGGCGAGTCCCGCGAGCGAGAGCTCGCCCGGCTGCTTGGTCACCGCGCAGCCTCCGCACTCGACCTGATAGCCCTGCGGATACACGCGGTCGGGCACGCTGATCAGCGTTGGCGCGGTCACCGCCGGATCGCCCTTCATCACGAGCGTGAACGTCCCCGCATCGTACGCGTAGCTCACCGGCGTGCCCGCCACGCGCTCGGGATACGGCCGCACGACGGTGTTCACGAGATCCGGCTTCTCGTTCCCGTCGGCGTCGAGCAGCGAATAGCCATCGCTCTTGTCGAACGACCAGTACATCGTCGAGCCGGCGACCGCGCCGGCCGCGTCGTACTGCGCCGTCATGTAGTCGACGATGCCCGGTGCCGTCGCGACCCCACCGTACTCGCCGATCCACAACCCGGCGTGCAGGTCACCGGCCTCGCGAGCGAGATCCGCGACGTTGTCGAGGATCATCTGGCGATGCGACGGATCGAAGCCGCCGCCGCTCTCCGCGGTCGTATCGTACGAATGCGGCGCGTACATCACGTCCGGATACGGCGCGATCGGCAGGCTCGTCGCGATCCCACCGTTGCGACTCGCACCGGGCTCGAGGAACGCGACCCAGTTCGGCGCGACGCCACGCACCGCGACGACGACTTGATCGTAGAGCGGTGCGAGCTTGTCCTTCTCGAACGTGAAGATCGGAGAGCTGCCCCAGTTCGGCTCGTTGAGCACGTCGAAGCCGATCACCGCCGGCTCGCCGACGAGCTCTCGCGCGACGTGCGCCCACATCGCGGTGAACTGCTGCTGCAGATCGGTGCTGTTCATGAAGCCATCGACGCACGCGATCACGTCCGGATCGGTCGCGTTCAAGAACCACGGATCCTTCGGCGTGAACGTCGCGTAGTGCGAGGCATCGCACGTCCAACCCGGCGCACCGTCGAAGCCGAAGCCTTCGCCGTAGATGTCCTCGTGCATCTCGACGATCACCGACAGCCCGGCGTCCTTGGCCCACTCCATGCGCTGCGCGACCTGCGCGAGGTACGCCTCGTCGTAGTGACCCTGCTGCGGCTCGACCGCCGACCACGTCATGATGAAGCGAATCGCGTTGAAGCCCCAATCGGCCCGCGCGCGCGTGTAGTCCGCCGCGGTCTTGTCGTCGAGATACGGCGCGGCCTTCTGCGCGCCCGAGAGATTCACGCCGCGCATGATCATCGCGCGACCTTGGGCATCGTGCAGGAAGCCGTCGTGCACCTGCGTGGGCGCGGCGCTGTTGTCGCCGCACGCTGCCACCACCAAGAGCGCCGACCACTTCATTTGTCGACGGTAACAGTCATCGCATCGACGCAGCAATGCCGCGTAACACCCCGGCAGGATCAACTGAGATCACTTCGTTGTGCGCGACGACGATCCGCGTCACGTTCTGCGCGGCGAGCTGCTCGAGTTGCGCAGCAAACGCCGGCTTGTCCTTGATCAAGAACGTCCGGCCGATCCGCGTGACCTTCGGGCCGCCGCTCGAATCCATCAGGTGCTTCAGCACGAACCCTTGCAGCCCGGTCCTGTGCGGCATGTTGAAGATCACGTCGGTGAACACCAGCGACACGCGATCACCCGACGTCACCGTCATCAACGCCTCGAGTCCGCGCGTGCCTTCGACGACGCCGAGCTTGACGTCGCGATCGACGAGCTCCTCGAGCGTGCCGTCGACCTTCACGAGCTTCTCGATCTTCTTGCGCGACGCCTTCGGCGCCAACACCCGCGCCTCCGGATAGCGCGCCTTGTACGAGGCGGCATCCAGGCGATGCCAGCCGTTCGGCACCACGATGTACTTCACGGGCCCGAGCGAGTCGAGCTCCGTCATCTTCGCGTCGTCGAGCGCGACCACGCTGTGCAGCACCAGGCCGCCGGTCGAGAGCTTCGCGATCGTCATCACGCGCTCGAGCGGCGGGCTTTTCAACGACGCCTCGACGCGCCACAGATTGGTCTCGAGCTGCTCGATCTGCCCGTGCGGCGGGACGGTCCAGGGACGCGGGTCCATGGCCGCGACTATACCTAGTGCGCGTCGCGCGGGTCGGCCGGTGGCATGGTCTCGACGATCCGCCAATCGACCACGCTCGAGCCTTCGCGCAGGAACTCCTCCGGCGTCGGATGCGCGAGCGCGTAGCGCAGCACTTCATCCATGTGCTTGACCGGATGCACGACGATCTCCGCGAGCACGCCCTCGGGGATGTCCTTCAGGTCCTTGCGATTGTCGTCGGGAATCAACACGACCGTGATGCCCGCGCGATGCGCCGCGAGGATCTTCTCCTTGAGCCCGCCGATCGGCAACACGCGGCCGCGCAGCGTGACCTCGCCGGTCATCGCCACGTTCTGGCGCACCGGGATCCGCAGCAGCGCCGACGCCATCGCGGTCGCCATCGTGATGCCCGCGCTCGGGCCATCCTTCGGAATCGCGCCCTCGGGGAAGTGGACGTGGATGTCGACCTTGTTCTGGAAATCGTTCGACAGGCCGAACGTGCCGGCACGCGAGCGCAGATAGCTCATCGCCGCTTGCGCGCTCTCCTGCATCACGTCGCCGAGCTTGCCGGTCAGCGTCAGCTTGCCCTTGCCGGGGACGATCGTGACCTCGGCGCTCAACAGGTCGCCGCCGAACATCGTGACCGCGAGCCCGTTCGCGAGCCCGATCTCGTCGATCGTCTCGCGCCGCGCCTCGCGATACTTCTCGACGCCCAACCACTCGGCCAGGCGCTCCGGCACGACGTCGAACTTCGGATTCTCGGGCCGGCCGCCGGCGAGCCACTCCTTCGCGATCTTCCGGCACACCGTCGCGATCTCGCGCTCGAGGGCGCGCACGCCGGCTTCCTTGGTGTAGCGATGGATCATCTGCGTGAGGGCCTCGTCGGCCCACGTCACGTTGAGATCCTTCACGCCGTTGTTCTCGGCCTGCTTCGGGATCAGATACTGCTTCGCGATCGCGACCTTCTCCCACTCGGTGTAGCCGGGGAGCTCGATGATCTCGAGGCGATCTTGCAGCGGCAGCGGAATCGCGTGCTGCTGATTCGCCGTCGTGATGAACATGACGTCGCTGAGGTCGTAGTCGAGATCGAGATAGTGATCGTTGAACGCGTTGTTCTGCTCGGGATCGAGCACCTCGAGCAACGCGCTCGCCGGGTCGCCCCGAAAATCCATCGACATCTTGTCGATCTCGTCGAGCAGGAACACCGGATTGTTCGAGCCGATCTTCTTCAACGACTGGATCAGCTTGCCGGGCAGCGCGCCGATGTACGTGCGGCGATGGCCGCGGATCTCCGCTTCATCGCGCACGCCGCCGAGCGATTGCCGCACGAACTTGCGCCCGGTCGCGTGCGCGATCGAGCGCGCGAGTGACGTCTTGCCAACCCCGGGCGGTCCGACGAGACACAGGATCGGTCCACGCTGCCGCGGCACGAGCGTCTGCACCGCGAGGTACTCGAGGATCCGCTCCTTGACCTTCTTGAGGCCGTAGTGCTCGGCGTCGAGGATGGCCTCGGCTTCGTTGATGTCGTTGCGATCCTCGGTCTTGTCTTCCCACGGCAGCGCGATCACCCAATCGAGGTAGTTGCGCACGACCGTCGCCTCGGCGCTCATCGGAGACATCTGCTTGAGCTTCTTGAGCTCCTTCTGGCAGCGCTCCTTCGCCTCCTTCGACATCTTCTTGGTCTTGATCTTCGCTTCGAGCTCGCCGAGCTCGTTCTTGAACTCGTCGCGGTCACCCAGCTCCTTCTGGATGGCCTGCATCTGTTCGTTCAGGTAGTACTCCTTCTGCTGCTTCTCCATCTGCTTCTTGACGCGAGTGCGCAGCTTCTTCTCGACCTGACGAATCTCGATCTCGCCCTGCATCAGCTCGGACAACCGCTCGAGCCGCTTCGATGGTGACGGTGTCTCGAGCAGCTCCTGCTTGTCCTTCAGCTTCAGCGCGACGTGCGCGACGATCGTGTCGGACAACCGTCCCGGCTCGTCGATCGTGCGCACCGACACCAGCATCTCCGGCGGGATCCGCGTGTTGAGCTTGACGTAGTCTTCGAACACGTCCTGCACGCTCGCCATCAGCACGCGCACGAGCGCATGATCTTCCTCGGGCTCCTCGACATCTTCGACGTCGCAGACGAAGAACGGATCGGCCTGCGAGAATCCCTTGATGCGTGCACGAGCGCGGCCCTCGACGAGGACCTTGACCGGACCCTTGGGGAACCGCAGCAACTGGATGATGT
>JBDTJY010000097.1:0-7230 GCA_039935615.1 Kofleriaceae bacterium | reverse complement strand
GATCCGGTTCCACAACGACGAGAAGGCCGGGCTCGCGCGCTACCTCGAGCCGACGATGGAGCGCGCGTTCGCCGACATGGTGAAGCGCTACGGCTTCACGCCGAAGACGCCGGTCACGCTCGAGCTCTACGCCGACAAGACGAACTACGCGGTGCGCACCGCGGGCTTGCCCGATATCGCGGCGCTCGGCGTGTGCTTCGGTCAGGTGATCACGGCGATGTCGCCCGCGACCGGCGACATCAACTGGGGCATGGTGCTGTGGCACGAGCTCGGTCACGTGTTCGCGATCCAGCTCTCGAGCTCGCGCGTGCCGCGGTGGTTCACCGAAGGCCTCTCGGAGTACGAGACGCTGATCGCGCGGCCCGACTGGCGCCGCGAGAACGACGCCGACCTCTACGGCGCGCTCGCGAACAACACGCTGCCTTCGATCGGTGCGCTCAACGCCGAGTTCATGCAGCCCGACCCCAGCGCGGTCGTCGTCGCGTACTTCCTGTCGGCGGTCACGGTCGAGTACCTCGCGCGGACCTACGGCTTTCCGAAAATCGTCGAGGCGCTGAAGCTCTACGGCAAGGGCCAGGAGACGCCCGAGGTCTTGAAGGCGATCACCGGCAAGACGATCGCGCAGCTCGACACCGAGTTCCACGCGTTCCTCGAGATCCGGCTCGCGCCGTACAAGGGCACGTTCAAGCTGCCGACCCGCGGCTTCGATGACGTCACCAAGCTCGAGATCGCGGCGGACGCCGCGCCCAGAGATGCCAAGGCGAAGGCCTACGTGGCGCTCGGCTACTACTACGGTGGCGATGCCGACAAGGCCGGCGTCGCCGCCCAGCAAGCGGTCGCGCTCGACGCGAAGCAGCCGATCGCGCGCTACATCCTCGCCGAGATCGCGGTCCACGCCGGCGATGCGGCGAAGGCCAAGCAGATCTACGTCGGCCTGATCGCCGACGGTCACGACAGCTACGATCTCCGCACGCGGCTCGCCCAGCTCGCCGAAGGCGATAGCGCCGAGGTCGAGAAGCAGTTGTGCGCGGCGAAGAAGCTCGATCCCGAGCGCAGCTATCCGTATCAAGCGCTCGCCGAGATGTACGAGAAGGCCGGCAACCTGCCGAAGGCGCTCGTCGAGACCGAGCACTACGCGTACCTCGAGCAGATGGAGCTCGCGCCGTTGAAGAAGCTCGTGCTCGAGTACGGCAAGCTCGGCAACTGGGCGAAGGTCCGCACCTACGGCGAGATGGGCACCTATATCAACCCGCAGGATCCGGACATCCTCGGCGGGCTCGCGCGCGCCTACCTCGAGATGAAGCAGCCCGACAAGGCGCTCTACACGTTCGACTCGATGCTCGTCGCGAATCCGGCGCCGCGGCGGCCCGCGCTCGTCGAGCTCGGGCGCGCGAAGGCGTTCGTCGCGATGAAGAAGCTCGCCGATGCGAAGGCCGCGATCGCGATCGCGATCAAGACCGAGCCCGAGAACGCCGAGGTCCTCGCGCTCAAGGCGCAGCTCAAGTAGCGAGCATCACCTCGCGAACCTCCTCGAAGTTGGGATCCAATGTTGTGTGGGATCTAGATCATGCTCGCGCGATCGCAGCGCCAGCCCGGATCACGATTGGCTGCGCTCGCTCCAGCTACGAACCTCCATCTCCGGAAACGGGAGCTCCAACTTCGCGAACTCGCTACGTGCAGCGGTGACTAGATGCGCCATCGTGATCGCGCTGCGCTCGTACGCAGCGTGAAACGCTGCCTTGGTCGCGACGCTCTTGATGTTTGCGCCGGTGAACTGGAGCCGCGCGAGCTTCGTCGGCTCGACACCGGAGAGCGGAATTTCCGCCGGGAACACGCGACGCCACAGCTCGACACGAAGCGCTGCCTCGGGGAACGCAAACGGAATGACGAATCGGAGCCGACGTAGGAACGCGTGATCGAGTGCATCCTTCGCGTTCGTCGTGAGGATCGCGAGGCCGCGATAGCGCTCCATGCGCTGAAGCAGGTAACTGACTTCGAGATTCGCCCAACGATCGGCACCGCGCTCGACATTCGCACGTTTGCCGAACAAGGCATCGGCCTCGTCGAACAACAGCACTGCGCCACCTTGTTCGGCGGCATCGAAGATCCGTCGTAGGCGCTTCTCGGTCTCGCCGACGTACTTGTCGACGACCTGCGAAAGGTCGACATGATAGAGGTCGAGCTTCGCCTCGCGCGCGATCACTTCAGCGGCGTGGGTCTTGCCAGTGCCGCTCGGGCCGTGGAATAGAGCCGTAATCGCTTGGCCGCGTTCGTCACCGCGAGCCAGTCCCCAGCGTTCATGAACTTGGTGCCGATGATCGAGGTGGATCACTAGATCTTTCAAAGTCGCTTGAGCCTGTGGCGCGAGGATCAAGCTCTCCCAGGTCGCGATCGGATCGATGCGACGCGCAAGATCGTCGAGACGCGGCCGCGATGCCTCACGACACGCCGTCCAAAGCTCGTCGGCGGTTGTATTGTCATCGAGCGTCTGCGTTAGACCCGCGATCTGGGCGGGCTCGAGTTGGAATTGCTGCGCGAGACGATCGAGATCCGCGTCGAATGAGCGCCCATGCAGCGCAGACGCCCAGATCTCGTGGCGTTCCGCTGCGGTTGCCTGCGGTACCGCGAACGTAGTCGCGGTCCGCGACAGGGAGATCGTGTCGGGAGCGAGGATCGCAAGTGGCACCGTCAGACCATCGGCCAATGCACGGACGCATTTTAGGACATCTGGACCGTCGAATGGATCGACAACCACGGTCGCTAGCACGTCACCAAGGAGCACCTCGCGCTCGATCAGACGTTGTACGAGGTCGAGCTCGATCGCGGATCCCGCGAGTGCGCCGGCTCGAACGAGCAACGGTGGTTTGGCCGCGGCTGCACGAAGCACTGCGAGGCGCGTGCCGGGCTCGCCGCCATGAAGCTGGATAGTCTGCATGCGTTCGACGAGGTGCCGAAGGCGATCGGAGAGTCGACGCTGGGAGACGCTCAGTTCGACGGTGCTCTCCGGCAACGCCAGCGTGTAGGGGAGCAGCCGATCGTCGAGGGTCGTGACGCCGAGCAGGTAGTTGAGAACACGCTCGTCGATCACGAGCGCCGTCTCGAGGGGCGGGCCTGGAGCAATCTGCACCAGCCGATGCTGGCGTAGCGGACGCGTCGGCGCGGCCGCGTCCATGTGTCCACCTACCAGATGAGCTAAGGCATAGCCGAACGTTGGGCGGCCACCGATTCGCGTCGCAACGTTGGGATCGATCGCGTGGCCCGCACACAGCAGGAGCAAATCAGTTTCGAACGCGGTTAGATGAAACGCTGCCCGCAGCACTGCGACTCGTGAAGAATCGTTGCGCGCATGTTCGACGCCGTCGAGTTGCAGCACACGATCGATCTCAACACCGAGCACACCGCGCCAGTCTTCCACGCGCATATCCTAGAGAAAGTGATTCTGAATTGAAACCTCGGTCGCGAGAGCAACAGCGCCGTTTACTGTTGGTGTTCCGATACCGTGCGGAGTGATTCGTCCTCCCGAGAAAATCCCGGGAGCAGGATGACGCGTGGAGAGCGTAGTGATTAAGTCCATCGTGCATGCTTTGGGGGAGTGGGGCGATGGTCCCGAAACAGTGCTGGAGCACCACTTCGGTGGGGCAGTACATGAGTGAGCAGACCATCGTCGCCAATTCGCTTACCAGCTGTCCGTTACCGTGAAGGCGAAGACTCCACAGGTAGCGCCCAAGACATCACTGCCACGTCAGCGCCCCCCCGTCCCGTCCGCGAACGCAACGTGGGACACGCGGCCTCTCAGGCGGTCACTTCTCGGCATCCCAGCCCACGCAGCTGCGGAGAGTCTGTCTCCGCTCCGTCGGGAAACACTTGAACGATCGGCCGATGCCGAGGGGGCGCGTGCGTCTTCGAGCCATGGGCCGATCCAAGCCCCCGGCACGTCGCCCACCGAGGGCGCGGCTCTACCGACGAGCGCGCAATCGCTCGCAAATTCGATCGTCGGAGCCGGTGCAGATCGCGTGCGTCTTCACGTGGGGAGTACCGCCGAGCGTCGAGCGAGCGATCACCACGCACTTGCGTTCGCCGAGGGTGACCATATCTATCTCGGCGCACGTGCCGAACGGTCCGGCCGAGCCTTGACGAGCTTGCTCGCCCACGAGCTCGCCCACGTCGCCCAGCAGCGGCGAGAATCGGATCTGTCCCGACACGTGCTCGCGAAACCGGATCTCGAGTCGCGCGAGCGCGCGAGAGCCATCGCGATCGACGAGGATAAGGGCAAGTGGATCGGCATGCTGTATTCCACTGGCTCGATGCGGTACAGCGACGTCGATCTGTTGATAGCGGCTACCGATCGACTGCAGCTCACAGCCCAAGCGGGCGAGAGCGGCCCGCTGACGCAGCGAAACGCCGCACGTGCGCTCGTGGCGATCTTCGACGAGCTCCAGAAACGTGCTGCCTCTGCTCAGCGCGACACCGATGGTGCGTTGCTCTACACCTTCGTCGGCGAGGCGAGGCCGTGGACGCACGACCGCATACGGAGTGTCGAACAGCTTCCGCAGTTTGATGCCGTGCATCTCGCGCTCTGGCTGGATCTCGCCGCGACGCCAGATCCGTACAACCCGACGTCCGAACCGAGAAATCACGGTCGTGGCGCCAAACCAACGCCGTCGCCGAAAACCAAGGGTGAGCTCGTGCTCTATCGAATCCCTGCTCACAAGGCGGATCCGAACCAGCCAACGATCCTCGTCGATCAATACACGCTGGTAAAGACGCCTGGTATGAGCTTCAAGACGACCGATGGCCTCGTCGCGATCTACGCGAGGATCGTTCGGCGCGTCGAGCTCGAGTGGCACCGGCAGGCGACGCACGCGGATCCCAGCTACACGAAAGAGGAGGAGGCCGAGCACGACAAGAAGGCACTCGAGGTGGCCGCGAAGCTTGCGGCGACGTATCGACCACCGATCGACAAGACGAACGACGAGTACGCGGAGGCGTTCGAGAAACGGGAGATCGGCGCGCAGTTCACGATCGAGGTCTATCCGAGTTTCTACGCGGAGCTCGCGCAGCACGACGACATGGTTCCGGACAACCTCGTGTATTCGAGCCCGAGGAAGAAGCCCGAGGGCAACACGACCTCGCTATGGAAACCGATCCTGCCGAGCGCGACACTCGAAGAGCGCTTGTGTTTTGCCTGGAAGCAGATCCAGTTCACGCTGAAGATCGGCGCGGTCACGCGGTACAAGCCCGGATCAGTCTCCAAGGACGGGCTGATGTTCCTGTACCAAGCCTCGTACGAGGACATGGTCTACCTGTTTCCCGACGGGCGGATCATGCAGGTCAACGAGCGGGCACTCCTGCTCGAAGCGTTCCGGCAGGGCGTGATGTCTGCGATGGGGATGTTGATCCTCGCGTACGGGATGATCGCGCTGGCCCTGGTTGCCGTCGCGGCGCCTCTTGCCATCGAAGGATTTGCCGCGGCGCCCGGTGCAGTGCAGTCACTCTACTTGTTGGCGCTGCAGAATCCGATGCAGGCGTTGGTCGTCGCCGAGATCGGTGCGAGCACGGCGTTCACGATCGCCGACATCGGTTTCGACGGCTTCATCGACAGTCTCCGAACGCCGCAGGGCGCCGCCATACTGCTGTTCGACATCCTGTCGTTCAGGGTCGCCGGTGGCGGTGGCGGCCGCGTTCCGATGCCGGATGTCGCCGGCGAGATCGGTGAAACGCCGCCGCCGAGGTTTCCAACTCGAACTAGAAATGTCATCAGCGTCGATCCACCGGCCGAGAGAGCGCCCAGCTCGCCGCTGCCGCGTAGTCGAGGAGGGACTGCGCCCGATGCAATTGAACCGAGCACGGCCGTTCCACGAAATCGAGCGCCGAACGTCGTCGAGCCCGAAACCGAGCCAACGCCGGGCGCGTCACGCAACCGCACCACCGCGCCGGATGTCGACGAGCCCGAGCCGGCGACATCGGCGCCTCGCAAGGGAATGAATGCTCCCGATGCGGCCGAGCCGGAACCCGCGCCGGGGGGACCCTCGGTTGCCGATCCCGACGAGACGATGCACGAGGGCAAGCCGATGATCGGCAAGCCCACGGACGTCAAGATCGGTGGTGACGACCACGAGCTGATCGTGACGCGCGAGGAGAGAGGTGTGCGTGTTCGGCTGTGCAGCAAGAGCTGCGACTATGTGGTTAGCAAGTTGAAAGCTGTGCGCGACAAGCTGCCGGACACGACCAAGAATGCTCCTGCGCGAGCAATAATCGACGAGCTCATTGTGGAAGGAGAGACGATCGACAAGGAGTTCGCGACGAAAGCCGATCGTCAGAGCCGAAAAGGCTGGACGCCTCGGTTGGACGCCTACGGCGACAAGCTCAACGCAGCTGCCTCGAAATATCCGAACATCGGACGAGCGCTAGGCGATGAGCTATTCAACGAACGGCTCCTGGCCCCCGGCAGCGCGAAGTACACGGGAACGGTCAAGCCACGAAGCTGGAAGCTGACGCCCACGGGTGACGGCGCGCACCTGTTCGAGCGGGCAAACGTCCAAGGACGACCGAAGTTCGCGAAGTTCGATAAACCTGGTACGCCGCGCTATTACCCACACGGATCAGACGAGAACGCAGGCCAAGCGCATCTTCGCATCCACGATGCGACCGACGCGGCAGGAATCAAGCTGGGAGGATCGCAATTGACGAACGACGACATTATCAACGCCTATAAGAAGGCGTACGCGGACCCGTCACTCCACGGTATCGAGGGTGACCTGCGCCTTCCCAACGGAACAGCGGTCCCCGGCGGGACAAATGTAACCCCGGGGCAGGCGTTCGATGCCCTACTCAAGTGGGCGGATCTCTAGCCATGCGCACGATCGGCAAACTCTCGTTCCACATCGCCGGTCCCGGAATCGTTATCTATTCGCCGTTCGCGATGGCTCACGTTGCGGCAGGAACGCATTTTCTAGAGGAGAGCTTTACAGAGCTGGAACATGTCGGCGAGCTCGTTCGCGCAGGACGGCTCGCCGGCTTCAACATGGGGTCACCGGGCATCTATCACGTGACGTTCATGCTGGGCGCGCTCGATGTACCAACCATCGCCAGGTACCCGTGGTGGATCGAGCTCTCCGTCGAAGTGCGCGGTCAAACGGTGTGCGTGCGCGACCTCTTTGACTTCTCGCGCTGGAGCCCCGAGTGTCCAAACGACCAAACGTTCACGCTACCGGACGGCAGCTACCGCCT